>JASLDW010000132.1 GCA_030151365.1 Lysobacter sp.
GGCCTGGCGCTTCTGCTTGTCGGTGTAACTGGATTTGTCTCCGCGTGGCATGCCGGATTCCTCTCTGCATCGGTCTGTCCGATGCAACGAGCCTAGCGCTTTCGCGGGCAACGCGATGTCAAGCGCGGATGCATTTATCGTTACATCCTTAATGGCAAGCAACGAAAATTTACGCAGGGGGGAATAGGGTGGGCCTGCACTCGATGGGTGAATGACCTCGTCGTGCTCTCTGGGCCTCCGTGCAGCTCATCGTTGAGTGGGAGGCCGTCATGAACCTTCGTCTATACGCAGCTGGCTGCGGCTGGCTGTTGCTGCCCGACTGCATGCTGGAATCGCGGGTGACTTTCGAGAAATTCGGTTCCCTGGAGTTCCTGGGAATCGTCAATCAATGGCTGAGCGACAGCGAGGCCCGCGAAATCATGATGGGTTTCGAACTGGATTCATATGCACAAGTCACCGATGCCTTGGGGCAACGGTTGGCGCGCGCGATCGAAGCGGATCGGCAAGCGCTGGAGTCGATGGGGGTTCCGGCCTGTTAGGCAAACAAAAAGCCCCGCATTGCTGCGAGGCTTTGAATCTGGCGCCCGAAGTTGGACTCGAACCAACGACCCCCTGATTAACAGTTTCCTTGTAAATCAATAAGTTACTGATAAGCAAGCGAAAGTTAGCGAAATCGGGCGAAGCGGAAAGTATTTAAGAATCAGTAGTTTAGCGTAATCGATCGAAGTGCGCGAAAACTGCGTGATGTACCTCTCCTGCACCTCCTCCGCGTTGCGGTTCGCAGGACAGGCAACTGCCGGCAGTTGTCTCAGAACGGATTGGCGTCGTCCTCGGCACTTCCAGCCGGAGCAGTCGCAGGCGGTTGAGGCTGTTCGGAAGAAGTCTGCTGCCAGTCGGCAGCGATGGCTTGCCAATCGACGGTTCTTTCGACGAGTTGTCCATTCTCGGCACTACCAAGATTTTCCCCAGACCAAACTGCCCAGAAGTCGGGATCGGTCGATCGTGGCTGCTGGTCTGCGGGCAGGTTGTTCATCTGCACAAGAACGGGAAGTTCGGAAGCCCAACCCAGCAAGATGGCGTTGCGCGATGGCAAGGACGGTAGATCGCGGAGCAGGCCGCGCAAGTTGTCAGGCACCAGCTTGTGCACCAGTTCCTGGTCGCGGTCATTGCTGATGCGATGGAGCAAGTAGCTGTTGCACTGGGATAGCACTGTGGGTGAAAGCTCGCTGGGCCGCTGCGATGACAGCACCAGCCCCAGACCGAACTTGCGGCCTTCGCGGGCGATCTTCTCGAAGACCTGGCAGCAAATGGCAGCGGAGTTATGATTTTCCGCATCGTCCGCATAGCGGCGAATGAAGGTGTGGGCCTCTTCCATCACCAGTACGGTTGGAAGCGTCTTACCACTGTTGAGTTTGCGGTAACGCTGCAAGGCTTCTAACGTCATGCGGGCAATGACGGCAGTGATGATGTGGACGACTTCCGCCGGAACCAGCGAAAGATCGATCACCGTGACCGAGCCGTTGGAGGCTTGGTTATCACCAATGTGATCGCTCAGCCAGTCGTGAAGAGTGGTGTCCCCGCTGCCGCTCGTGATGTTCTTCATGCGGCTATCCGAAAGAATGGTTCGGATTCGCATCAACATCGTTTCGACGTACTCAGATACGTTAAGAAGCTCAGCATTGGCTTCAACGCTGCGCAGCAGCTGATCACCGGTGAAAGCACGGGGAACGTCAGCATCTATTGGTAGAACGTCGCTATCGCTTCCGCCGAAGGCGGAATGGGCTGCTTGGGCGAGCTTAAGGAACTCGTCGATTTCTGATCTGGTGAAGTCGTAGGTTGGATATTGCCCCCCTCGTGCAGCTGAAAATGCGGAGATCTTATCCTTTAGTGCGTCAAGAGCAGCAATTTCCGACGTGCTGAATGAAGCGTCTTCTGCAAGTCCTTCTTGCCACCTTTTAACTTTCTCGAAGAAGTTCTTCGGGTGAGGGAAGTTAGCCCAAGGTCTGCCTGCATTGCGCTCAATCTGAATCACGCTTACTAATGTTCGTAGGAATCTCCGCATTTCATGGCTCGGAGAAACCGCAGCCTCAGTTGCACCATCTCGAACTGAACGAAGCGCCTGAATCAGTGTCGGGCGTTGTGTTTTCAAGCTTGCTTGGGTGAAGGCACTCCATTCGGCGGTGTTCCAGAACCATAGAGGCACCTGAAGCTGCTCAACGCCTTCAGACGCCTCGACGGCAAAGACCCGCACTTTTCCCATGCCTCTGAAGGTGTTGGCATATTCCCCGTTGGGGTCGAGGACGATGAAGCGGGCATTCGGATCGCCACCATTGCGAGCCTTCCGTGCCGCATCCATGGACCAGCGAACCAATCCTGCAACAGAGCAGGACTTCCCGCTGCCGGTGTTGCCCAAGACAGCCAAGTGGCGACCGAAGATACGATCCGGATCAACCTTAACCTCGGCATTGGCCGCCAACGGGCTGATACCGATCTTGATGCGTCTGTTCTCGCCTGATTCGACAATTGCGCGCAGCTGCTCCTGAGTGGGCAGGATGACGGGGTCACCTACCGATGGGTAGGCCTCCACGCCACGCCGGAATTCGTACTTCCCTTCTGAATAGAACAGGCACCCTAAGGGGTTGAGACTTATCTTCCGCAACGGGTAAGGCAAATCCACCAAGCCGAAGTCCTGCATCCCCTTGCGCTTTGGGTATTGAGAGCGTTCGATGGTTATCCACTCCACCTGGGCTACAAGGTAGCCTTGGTCGCTCGGAGCCAAAACATAACCATTGACGCGAGGAAATGGGCGCGGAATGCCGGTATTCAGCGCTACGCCGTCGGGAGCCTCGATATCCAGAAGGACTTTGATGCCGTCGGGTGAGACGTAATCAATCGTGCCAATGCGCAGAGAGTCGGCATACGCCAACGGAGACATGGTCATACCAAATCGCTCCCGTCACTCCCCGTGGAATCCTTTGCAGAGAGCTTGGAAGACTGCTGAGTCTTCCATCGCTGGTTCAGCAGTTC
>JASLDW010000107.1 GCA_030151365.1 Lysobacter sp.
GCTCTGATTCGTTGCGGGCAGTATTCCCGTAGACTATGGTGGCCGGCTCTGGGACGACAAGCACTCGCCACCCGGCTGCAGATAGCCGGTCGTAGAGGAAAGCGAGGGCGGTGGTTTTCCCTGCTGATGGTCCTCCAGTGATCACGATGTGCCGTTCAACCATGGGAAGCCTTCCTTCTCACAAATCCTATCGAAAGATCATCGATCCAACTGTCGGTAAGCTATCTTTCCTCCGAACCTCTTCTCGTTAGAAAATCGTTCCTATTGGAGGTAAGATGGAAAAGACTCTTTACCACGTCGGCGACAACGGCTTAGCGGCGGTTTGCAAGGCCACTGTACGGGCGTGCCCCTACGGCAACAGTAGCCATGGTCGCTTCGAGAGTGAAGCCGGCGCCGTCGCGTGGGCCGAAGGTATTCTCGCTAAAAGCAACGAAGATTCCGCTCCTTTAGCTTTTAAAATCGTGAGTCCCGGCGGCGGGAAAAACCTTTCCAGCTCCGAGTTCCGCGACGCGGCGGCCGATCTGTCTGAGGCTTTCCCTACCGATAGTTGGGAGCTACTCAATAGCTTCTACGCCGATTTCCAGGGGATAATCTCTCAGGAGCAATTCTACGGTAAGACTGCTCACGAAACAGTCCCTTCGGTCCTCTCCTACTTGGAAAGCGATAGTGAGACCGCCCAGAACGTCCGCGATTTCCTTGGCCCGGAGGTCGACCTCGAAGTGTTTGCTTCCATACTCGTAAAAGAAGTTCGATCGATGACTTCCAGCGAAATACCTCGGAATTCTCCCCGACTTGCTATCCGCCGGTCCCTATGCTCCGGAGTGGCCAACGACATGACGAAGGAGCGCTACGTGGCCTCCGTCCTCTTCTTCGGTGGCCGCTGCTGCTACTGCAATGTGGTGATGACGAAGACTCCCGGTCCCACCCAAGCCACTGGAGAGCATATCACTCCAGTCAACCCGGCAGACAGCGAGATCGTCGGAGTTACCCGCTACGGAAACATGGCACTTGCTTGCTTCCGCTGCAACAGTAGTAGGAGCAACACTAATTTAGACGAATGGATCGAGAAAACCGATCTTTTACAGGGAGAAGAGAAAGACAAGGCTCGCCGACGGATCGTGGCGTTTCGAAAGTTCGCCCTCTATAGGGATTACAGTGAGAAACAGTCGGAGGCGATCAACGACTGCGCCGAGTTTCTCACTACCATGAAGAATTCGATGCGCCGCCATAAAGGGTCGTTCGTAGATGAGGATTTCAATAGGCTCAATGACACCTATAAGATTTTGACGTTCGATCTTAGGCAGGTTCTAAGCCGCTGAGTTTTGCCGGATCGAGTGCTAACTGGGCTGTAAGCCGAGCAGTGTAGCAGCTTAACGTTTTAATTCGATCCCTGCCGAGATCTAGCCAGAGATCTCTTAGGAGCTGTTCGCAGAGCTTCATGGCCACTAGGGAAGGGTTCTTGCCGCTTTCGAGACCGTGGATCGCACAGGAGACGCAGAGCTCAACTATCGCGAAGCGCTCCTCTTCGCAGTGGAGTGGTCCGCAATTCCCCACGGTCTCCGTCAGCTGAGCGAGTTGGATCTCATCGATACGAGAGCAACACGAGTCTTCCATAGTCCATCCTTTTCCTCAGGGTTCAACGAAGGAGTGTTCTAAATCATTCCCCTAAAGCGGAACGGCCCCCACGGTAGGGGACTAATCTACCGTGGGGGCCGTTCACTTATACATGATGTTTCAGTTCTTGAGAGCTGACACATAGGCTGTCACAACTAGCGGTGTTGACTTGCTAACGTTGTAATAGCCATCGTTCACCGTGAGGGTGATCGAATAATTTCCAGCGGCCTTATAGCTGTGTTTGATCTTGTCGAGCGGGACCGTGGTCGTGACTGTAGGGGTGTTGTCCCCGAAGTCGTAGGTGTATGTTATCGTAGTTCCAGCATCCTTGTCGGAAGCGTATCCAGTAACCGTCGCGTCGAGGAAGCTCGCGCTAGCCGTAATGCTCATGATCTGGGGCTTGTACCTGTTGGAAGCCGGAGCAACGGAGGGGGTCGGAGTCGGAGTAGCTACCGGCGTAGGTTCCGGGGTTGCTACAGTAGTCGGCTCTGGAGTTGGAGTCGGTGTCACGACTACGGGAGCCGGTATGGCTGCAGGATGAGCCTTAGCGTAGATCACCGCGTTGATTGGATCTAGCCGACCGAAGCCGAAGCTAGTATCGTAGCCGGTGGCGCCGAGGTCCTTAGAGGTGGCCTTCCAGGCAGCGACCACGTCGGCCCGGGAAACCTGGGATCCAACGGGCTCCGCTGCGTAGATTAGGGCTGCCGAAGCTGCGGCTAGTGGGCTCGAGAAGCTCGTGCCGCTCCAGAGGACGTAGCTTGCCCCCTTCGGCCCGGGAATGTTAGTTCCGGGAGCGACGAAATCTAGCGTCGAGTCGCCGTTGCTGAACGTGGAGCGAGCGTCGGTAGAGTCGGTGGAACCGATGGCTAGCGTAGAGTCGTAGGCAGCCGGATAAAGGACAGGCTTGATGCTCGTAGCTGTGGAGTCGTTACCGCTAGACGCGACGACGGTGATCCCACGGGAAACAGCACAGTCGACGGCAGCTTTCATGAAGGGGGTGCCGGTAGCACCACCGAGGCTCATGTTGATGACTTTAGCGCCCTGGGAGATGGCGTAGTAGACGCCGATCGCCGCGTTAGTGAGAGTACCGTTGCCGTCGGCACCGAGGGTGCGGATCGGGAGTATTTCTACCTGGTCGGGGGCTAAACCAGCGATGCCGACCGAATTGTTGGCCTTCGCCGCGATAAGGGATGCTACGGCTGTGCCGTGGCCAGACTGGTCGTTCCAACCGTCACCGGTGGACTCGTACTGACTTGCGTCAGGAGCGATGGTGCCGTTGCTCGAAAGGAACTCGGCGCCCTGGAGAACCTCACCGCTAAGGTCGGCGCCACCACCGATGACACCCGTGTCGATGACAGCAACTTTTACCTTGTCGGTGGCCGGGAACGTAAGGTTCGCGAAGTCTTGCCAGTGGAACGTAGTGAGCTGCCACTGGTAGGAGTTGTAGGTGTCGTTGTAGACGCCAGCAGCTCCAGCGCTGTCGCTGTCAGCTGCCGCTTCCGCTGCGTCCTGAGCAGTCACAGTAGTGGGAGCGGGAGCATCCTGAATTTCGGTTTCCGGATCATCGACGTTCTGCTTCGCAGCCGACAGGTCGTTGGCGGTGATCGGAGCCGACGCTCCCGTCGCCGCGTTACACGCAGTGACTGTGTCCATAATTGCCTGGGCAGAGGCGCTCGCAGCGTTCGCGCTGCTGGCCATTACTGTGAGGGACAGTGGGGCGACGATGGCCGCCACTGCAACGGCTGGGGCCGTCTTTCGAATAAAGTGCTTCATGCGTATTTTCCTTAGGTCGCTTCGTGCTAGGAAAATCGTAACGACAGGAAACGAGTGTAAAGGCGAAAAGATACGGTTTTAGGGTCACGGGTAGTAACCATATTACTACGTGACCCTAACCATAAGCTAACTATATTCTAAAAAAGTGTGGCACTTTCGAAAAAACGGTGGTAAAAGAATGGCCCAAACTAGCATAGACGCCTAGCTTGGGCCATTCACGAGAAATTTTTGGCTGCGTGATACTGCGTTTGGCTCCGCTTAGCTGAAGATCAGTCTTCCCCGAGATCGAGAGTCTCCCAGCAGTGCTCGTGAACCCCGCTCACGAGAAGCTCCCGAAACGCAGCATCGCGATCCGGGAGAGCATCCTGGACTGCCATGCCGCTGGAAATCCGACTGTATTCTTCCTCCGTGAGCACCACGATGGCTGTCGTCTCGCAGACGAAGCAGGCGCTCGTCCCGACGGAGATCACTGAATAGCAGCCGCGACGGTGGCGCCGGCGTTGGCAGCGACGGCTCGGAAAGCCGAAGCAGCTCGAGCCGGCACTGCGTGGGCGGCGGAGGCAGCGTCAACCTTGGCAGCAGCCATCTCACGGGTGTAGAACGCGAACGCAGCTGCCACATCGAAGTTCTCCGGCTCGTCGGCCGCAATGGGTGTAGTGATCATGGGATTATCCTATCGCCGGAGACCTTTGGCTGCAATGGTCTATCTGAAAAACTTTTCAGCCGAGGAAGCTCGAGTGGAGCGGGAACCCAACGTCCACGCCGTCGTGGTCGATCTTCTTCCGGTCGAAGTACTCCCGAAGCTTGTCCTGAGTCTTGCTACGCCACTCCGTCTGGAGAGTGTAAAGCTCCTGGGGTCCAGCGTAGCTCATCCGGTGGTCGACACCCATGAGAGCGATAGCGAGCCGACCGGCGCCGACCGCATCGGCGGTAGCATCGTGAGTCTCCTCGAAGGGGACGCCGTAGCGGGCGCAAACCTCGGGGAGAGTATAGCGCATCCCCCAGGAGCCCTCTCGTGTTCCGTAGGCCTCGTAGCCCTTCACGAGCACGAAGGGGTCGATCACGAACCTCCAATTGGCCGGAGTCACGGTCTCCGTAAGGGAAGTGAGCCCGAAGTGGCGAAGCTGTGCCTCCACCATGGTGAGATCGAAGGGGCTGTTGTAGACGACGAGAGGAATACCAGCGTTGAGGATCTGAGCGATCATCCGGCCAATCTCCTGGAGAGCGTCGGCCGGCTTCAGACCGTTAGCCTGAGCGTGTTCGTTGGTGATCCCGTGAATCTCGACGGCCTCATCGGAAATCTCAACTTCGGGAGCAACGAGCCAGGATCGCCGATCGACTGGAACGCCGCCGGAGAACTTCACGATAGACGACGTGACCAGATGAGCACCGAGCGGGTTCGCGTCGGTAGTCTCCGTGTCGAGCACGTAGAAAAGGCCAGAGGTCCAAGAGTTGTTCATAGTTCTATGATACCCCTTTGACCGCTTTAAGCAACGGTTTTAGCCAACTTTTTGCGCCTAAATTACGAAATTTTCAGAGGATCGAGGGGAGGATGAGCACACCGAGAGCTACCGCCACGAGCACAGCTAGCCCGACCATAAGCCAGAAGCTCCAGCGTGCTTCCTCCCGAGCGATTTTTTCCTTCGTTTCCTTGCTTACGTTGCTCACTGGATCCACCTCTTATC
>JASLDW010000051.1 GCA_030151365.1 Lysobacter sp.
CGGCGCCTTGTCGCCATCGCCAAGACGGAAATAGTTGGCGACATCGCTGGCGAAGACTTTTGTCGCCACCACCGCCGCGAATGCCGCAGCGACGATCGCGCCCCACATCACCGCGAGCAAACCGGCGCGACTCTCTTCCACGCCCTTGCTGTCGTCGCCGCTGCCGACCTTCAGCACTTCGGCGCAGGCCACGCCTTCGGGATACGGCAGGTCGGAATTGGTGACCAGCGCGCGCCGCAGCGGGATCGAATACATCACGCCGAGGATGCCGCCCAGCCCGCAGATCAGGAAGGATTCCCAGAACGGGAAATGCGTCCACCAGCCGATCATCACCAGGCCAGGCAGCACGAAGATGATCGACGACAGCGTGCCCGCCGCCGACGCCACCGTCTGCACCACGTTGTTTTCCTGGATGGTCGAATCCTTGAACCCGCGCAACAGCGCCATCGAGATCACCGCCGCCGGGATCGAAGTCGCGAACGTCAAGCCGGCCTTCAATCCGAAGAACACGTTGGCCGCGGTGAACGCGACCGTGATGAGGATGCCGAGGATGATGCCGCGCAGGGTGAATTCCTTGCGGGGCACGGTTGCGTTCTGCGGGTTGGCCATGGCGGATCCGTGGACGGAAGTGCCGACAAACTAAGGTCTGGCGGCCGTCAAGTCCAGCTGCGCTGCGATAAACCCGTGGTCAGCGACTGTCCGCCAGCGCCGTCAGGAAGCCGCGGCACCAGGCATGGATGTCGTTGCCGGCGATCGGCACCATCAGGGAATTCCAGCGTTCCTTGCGCTCCGCCAGCGGCATAGCCATGGCGACCGCGATGGCATCGGCGACGCCGTCGAGGTCATGGGGATTGACCAGCAGCGCGCCATCGAGCTCGAGGGCGGCGCCGGCCAACAGCGACAGCACCAGCACGCCGGGGTCGTCGCGATCCTGCGCCGCGACGTATTCCTTGGCGACGAGATTCATGCCGTCGCGCAACGGCGTCACCAGCCCGATCGCCGCCGCGCGGTAGAACCCGGTCAAGGTGCCGTGCGGGAAATTGCGATTGACATAGCGCAAGGGCGTCCAGTCGGGATCGGCGTGGTTGCCGTTGATGTGGCCGGCAATCCCTTCGAGCTGGTTGCGCAACAACTTGTATTCGGAGACTTCACCGCGCGAGACAGGCGCGATCTGCAGGAAGGTGAGCTTGCCGCGAAACCCCGGATGGCGTTCGAGGAAGCGACCGAAGGCGCGGAAGCGTTCCGGCAATCCCTTCGAATAGTCGAGGCGGTCGACACCGATCGCGAGCGCGCGACCACCGAGGCTTTGCCGCAACGCGCGCACCGGCGCCTTGTTCACCGCCGCCGCCGATTGCGCGGTGATGCGCGCGGTATCGATGCCGATCGGGAACGCACCGACGCGCACGCGACGACCATCGGGCAATTGCAGCGCGCCGTCTTCGAGAATGCTTGCGCGCGCGAAGAGGCGTGCGTAACTGCGAAAACGATCGGCATCGCGCGCAGTCTGGAATCCGACCAGGTCGCAGGCGAACAGCGCGCTGAACAATCGCGCATGATCCGGCAGCGCCGAGACGAGATCAGCCGAGGGCATCGGCACGTGCAGGAAGAAACCGATGCGGCAGCCGACGCCGTGCTCGCGCAATGCCGCCGCAAGCGGAATCAGGTGATAGTCGTGGATCCAGACGGTATCGTCTTCGTGCAGCAGGGGCAGCAGTTTCTCCGCGAACAACGCATTGACGCGGCGATAGCCGGCGCGCGTGGCGCGATCGTAGTCGACCAGGTCGAGGCGGAAATGCAGCAGCGGCCACAGCGTGCGATTGGAGAATCCGTTGTAGTAATCCTCGATGTCGCGCCGGGACAGATCGAGGGTCACATAGCGAATGGCGCCATCGCGGTATTCGTTCACCGCGCCGCTGCCGTCGCGCGCCACCTTCCCGCTCCAGCCGAACCAGATTCCGCCACGCGCGCGCAACGCCGCGTCGATGCCCACCGCAAGGCCGCCGGGCTGGCTCTGGCCCGGCAAGGCGACGCGGTTGGATACCACGACCAGCCGGCTCACAACGCTTCCTTCCAGTCGCGCGACAGGTGCATCGCCGCCATCACCAGGCCGACGTGCGAATACGCCTGCGGGAAATTGCCCCACCCCTCGCCGTCATCGAAACCCATGTCCTCCGACAGCAGGCCCAGGTGGTTGCGATGCTTGAGCATGCCCTCGAACAGTTCGCGCGCCTCGTCCCTCCTGCCGATCGCCGACAGCGCGTCGATGTACCAGAACATGCAGATGGTGAAACTGGTTTCCGGGCTTCCGAAGTCGTCGGGCGCGACATAGCGGAACAGGCCGTTGCCCCGCCGCAGCTGCTTGCCGATCGCATCCACGGTGGCGACATAGCGCGGATCGTCCGCCTTCACGAATCCGATGTCCGCCAGCAACAGCAGCGACGCGTCGAGGTAGTCGCTGTCGAAGGATGCGCTGAAATGACCTTCCTTCTCGCGCCAGGCCTTGGCCAGCGTTTTCTCGCGGATGATGTCGGCACGCGCGCGCCAGTATCGTTCGCGCTCTTCCAGGCCAAGTCGCCCGCCGATCCGCGCCAGGCGATCGCAGGCCGCCCAGCACATCGCCGCGGTGTAGGTATGCACTTCGGCGCGTCCGCGGAATTCCCAGAGGCCGGCATCGGGGACGTCGTGCAGCGCGAAGGCGCGCTCGCCCAATGGTTCCAGGCGCTGGTCGAAGAACAGCTGCGTCGACGCCAGCACCACGCTCCCGTAGACGTCGTGCTGTTTCTGGATCCACGCGAGATTGCCGCGGCGCACCGGCCCCATGCCGCGATAACCGGCGAGCGACGGCACTTCCTCTTCCACGAGATTGGCCTCGAAGCCGATGCCGTACAGCGGCTGCAGGCTGCCCTCGTGGGTCACGATGTTGAAGATGTAGTGGAGGAAATCCTCCATGCTGCGGGTGGCACCGAGGCGATTGAGCGCACGCACCACGAAGCCGGCATCGCGCAACCAGCAATAGCGGTAATCCCAGTTGCGCGGCGTGCCCGCGGCCTCCGGGATCGACGTCGTCATCGCCGCGATGATCGCGCCGCTGTCCTCGTACTGGCACAACTTGAGGGTGATGGCACTGCGGATCACCGCTTCCTGCCACTCCAGCGGAATCGACAGGTAGCGCACCCATTCGCGCCAGTAATCGAGCGTGCGGTTCAGCGCCTCCTCGACATAACCGTCGATCGAACGATCCAGAGTCTCGTCCGGCCCCAGCACGAAATGCAGGCGATGGCCGAGCACGAACGGCAAGCCGTCGCGGATGAAACGCACCGGCGCGTCACTGGTCATCCGCAGGATGAAACGCGGCAACAGCCAGCGCATGTGATTGCTGCCCCAGGTGCTTTCCGGTACCCGCGCGCCCCAGTCGGCGAGCGGCCGCATGCGCACCAGGATGCGCGGATTGCCCGACAGGGGGGTGACGCGGCGGATGATCGACACCGGGCGATAGAAGCGACCGTTGCGACTCCAGCGTGGCGCGAAGTCGATGATCTCCAGCGAGCCGCCATGGCTGTCGTGCAGCACCGTGCGCAGCACCGCGGTGTTCGGCACGTAGGACTGTTCGGAATGCGAGTAGTCCTCGATCTCTATGGCGAAATCGCCGCCCTCCTGGTCGCGCGGCGACAACAGCGCGCAGAACGCCGGATCGCCGTCGAAGGCCGGAAGGCACGACCACACGACGCGCCCCTGGCGGTCGATCAACGCACCGAAACTGCCATTGCCGATCACACCAAGGTCGAGATTCGACGCGTGCGCGTCGACAGTCATGGCGACTCCTCGTTATTCATGCGGCTCCTCCAGCCACGCCCGCACCGCCGGGGGATCGGCGAGACGATGCGTCGCCGCGCTGAGCAGGCGCTCGCCCACCAGCACGCTGATCCCGCCCATCGCGTTCACCACGGCGAATCCGGCCTCATCGGTGAGGTCGTCGCCGGCGAAGACCGGCATGCGCCCGGCGAACGGCGGCATCGCCATCAACTCGCGGATCGCACCGCCCTTGTCGCCGCCCTCCGGCCGCAGCTCGATTACCTGGTTGCCGGGCTCCAGGCGATGCCCCGGCAATTGCGCCAGCGCCTGGGTCGCGAAGGCATGGATCGCCGCGCCTGCAGCTGGCGCAGCGCGCCAATGCAATGCGAGCGAGCGCCCCTTGTCTTCGACCAGTGCCCCGGGATAGGCGTCGATCACCATGCGTGCGGCCTCGACGACTGTCGCGAGACGCGTATCCCGCGCCGATGCATCGGCATCGCCACGACGTTCCAGCCCGTGCAAACCGACGGCGGCATATCGGGCCGGCGCGAAGATCGCATCGAGCGCATCCAGCGTGCGTCCGCTCACCAGCGCCAACGCGCCATCGAGACGTCGTTCGAGCGCATCCAGGGTCGCGATCAACTGCGGTGACGCGCGCACGCTCCACGGATCGTCGGCGAATTCGAGCAGGCATCCGTCGACATCAAGGAAGAGCGCGCAATCCGCGGAAATCGCCGGGGGCCGGGGATTCATCGCATCAACTGGCGCATTCAGGAGTGATTCGCTGTTCATCACTTGGGCGCCAATCTACTGAATGCAGCAGTTACCCGAAGTGAAGAGCTGAACAAACGCATCGCGCCAAAAAGAAACCCCGCGCATGGCGGGGTTTCTGGTCTGCATCCGTTTATGGAAACTCAGAACGGAATGTCGTCGTCGTTGAAGTCGCCACCGAAATCGGCGACCGATGCCGCCGGTGCCTGGCGCGTCGGTTCGCGACGCTGGGCCGGAGCCGGGCGCGCGCTGCGTTCGTAGCCACCGCCACCGCCCTGGCTGCCGCCCTCGGGGCGACCGCCGAGCATCTGCATTTCATCGGCGATGATGTCGGTGGTGTAGTGCTTGACGCCGTCCTTCTCGTAGCTGCCGTACTCGATGCGGCCTTCGATGTAGACCTCGCGACCCTTCTTCAGGTATTCGCCGGCGATCTCGCCGAGCTTGCCGAACAGCTTGACGCGATGCCACTCGGTCTTTTCCTGCTGGTTGCCGTCGCGATCCTTGCGAACGGTGGTGGTGGCGATGCTCAGCGTGGTGATCGCCATGCCGCCCTGGGTGAACTTGGTGTCGGGGTCGTTGCCGAGGTTCCCGACCAAAATCACTTTATTGATTCCGCGTGCCATGTCTGGCTCCTTACGTTTTGGTCATTGGTTGATTGGATGCCGGCGTCGCCACCGACAGGGATATTCCATTCTAGCGCGCCGGCCGCCGCCACCCGGCCATTGCCGCAATGGCGGGTCAGGTTTCTTCCCGTCGCCGGGGCGACCCGCGTTCACCTTCTATAATCGGCTGCAGCATCCCGGCCGACCTCCCGATGACCGACCGTTCCGCGCTTTCCCTTCCCGCCATCCAGCAACTGGCGGCGCCCGACATGGCCGCCGTCGACGCCCTGATCCGCCGCCGCCTCGCCTCCGACGTGGTGCTGATCAACCAGGTCGCCGAATACATCATCGGTGCCGGTGGCAAGCGCCTGCGCCCGATGCTGCTGTTGCTGGCCTCGCGTGCGCTCGGGCACATGGGCGCGGACGCGCACCAGCTCGCCGCGGTGGTCGAGTTCATCCACACCTCCACCCTGCTCCACGACGACGTGGTCGACGAATCCGACCTGCGCCGCGGCCGCAGCACCGCGAACGCGGTCTGGGGCAACGCCACCAGCGTGCTGGTCGGCGACTTCCTGTATTCGCGCAGCTTCCAGCTGATGGTCGAGCTGGAACGGATGGACGTGCAGCGCATCCTCGCCGACACCACCAACATGATCGCGGAAGGCGAAGTGCTGCAGCTGCTGCACGTGCGCAATCCCGACACCGACGAGCCCGCCTACCTGCGCGTGATCGAGCGCAAGACCGCGATCCTGTTCGCCGCGGCGACCCGCCTCGGTGCGTTGTTGTCGGGTGCCGACGCAGCGACGCAACAGGCCCTGCACGATTACGGCATGCACCTCGGCTACGCCTTCCAGATCGCCGACGACGTGCTCGATTACGCGTCCGACGCCGCGACGATGGGCAAGAACCTCGGCGACGACCTCGCCGAAGGCAAGATGACGCTGCCGCTGATCCACGCGATGGCGCACGCCGACGCCGCAACCCGCGACCGTCTGCGGGCGATCGTCGAATCCGGCGATGTCTCGGCGCTGCCGGAAGTCACAGCCGCGATCGCCGCGCACGACAGCCTGGGCTACAGCCGCGCCGTCGCGCAGCGTTATGCCGATGCCGCCGAGTCTGCGATCGACGGCCTCGCCGACAACGACGCCGTCGCCGCGTTGCGCGGACTGGCGCGTTACGCGGTCAATCGCGACCGCTGATCAACGCGATCAATCGATCGCGAAACGCCCCGCGAAGAAGGCGTGCATCATCGCGTAGGCGCGCCGCGCCGCCCGCGGATCGTATTTGCAGCCGGGCTTGTTGGCGGTTTCCAGCGCGAAGCAATGCACCGCGCCGCTGAAATTGACGAATTGCCAATCGGCGCCGGCGCGATCCATCTCTTCCTCGAACGGCACGATCGCGGTCTTCTGGCTGTCGTCGGCCGCGCCATTGAGGATCAGCAACGGCGTGTGGACCGAATTGGCGGTCGCAGGCGATTCGGTGTGCAGCCCGCCGTGGAAGGTGACGATGCCGGCCAGCTTCACGCCGCTGCGCGCCAACTCCAGCACCGACGATCCGCCGAAGCAGAACCCGAACGCGCCGATCTTCGCGCTGTTCAAGGGCACCGATGACGCCTGCGCCTTGAACGCATCCAGCGCGGCCTGCATGCGCTCGCGCATCACCGCCGGCTTCGGATACAGCTTCTTCACCTGGGCCAACGCCTCGGCATCGTCCTTGGGCCGCTCGCCCTTGCCGTACATGTCGACCACGAAGACCACGTAATCCGTGCCCGCCTGCTGCCTGGCCTTGTCGAGCGCGGCCGACGTCACGCCGTACCAGTCCGGAACCATGAGCAGGCCGGGACGCTTGAGTTTCGAGGCATCGTCATAGACGACATAGCCGCTGAAGCGGTCCTTGCCGACCGCCCATTCGACGGGCTTGGCCTTCATCGCGGCGAACGCGGGCAGGCTGGCGAACAGCAATCCGGCGGCGATCAGGATGCGGCGCATGACACTCTCCCTCGGCGAAAGCGTGAGAATAGCGCCGGGATGTTGAAAAAGCACCGCACGCGCTGGCTTCGCGGGAGGCCAGCTCCGGTGCGCGGGACGCCGTGAATACGTCCATGTAGGCTCATGCGCCGCATCCATACGGCGCAATGCCCGCGCCCCGGACTGGCTCTCCCGCGGCCGCACGCGTGTTGTGCTTTCAAGAAGGGAAAAGCGAAATGCTTCCACCGGCGGCGCCGTGCGGTTCGTCCGCAGTGACCGACCATACGAGGCATGGATGCCGAGTCGAGCCTCCATGGATGGATTCACGGCGTGTCGGTCACTGCGGATAACCGCTAAAGGCGCTCAGCCGGGCGATGCACTTTCGCTGAGACAGCGCGTGCTAAGCGATCCCCATGCCCTGGATCGCGCTGATGCGATCCGGATCGAAACCGGCAAGTTCCGCGAAATGGCGCCCGCGCGCGACGTAATCGCGATACGGCCCGAAACTCGGCGCCCCCGGCGACAGCAGCATCACCCCGTTCCCGTGCAGGGCCTCGCGCGCGATCCGCATCGCATCCTCGAGATCGCGCGCCTGCGACAACGCAAATCCGCCTTCCGCCGCGATCGGCGCCAGCAGGTCGTGGATGCGCGGGCCGTTCTGCCCCATCGTCACGATCGCGCGCGGCGCGTGCGTGCGCATCGCCCCGGCGAAATCATGCCAGTCGAGCCCGCGATCGTGTCCGCCAACCAGTACGACCGTCGGTCGGTCGCGATAGAGGTCGAGCGCGGCCAGCGTCGCATGCGGCGTGGTGCTGATCGAATCGTTGACGTAGAGGATGCCGTCGCGCTCGCCCAGCGCCTGCAGTCGGTTCGGCAGCGGCTGGAAGGTCGCGGCATGCGGGGCGAGTGCGGCGGCATCGAGGCCGATCGCTTCCAGCGCCGCCAGCACCGCACACAGGTTGCCGCGGTTGTGCGCGCCCGGCAGCGGCAGGTTCGAGGTATCGAAGATCGCCACGTCGCCGCGATGGATCACGTCGCCCTGCATGTGCCAGCCGTTGGCATGGTTGAACCACACGACTTGGCTGTCCGGCAATTGCAACTGCGACAGAATGGCATCGGCGGCGTTGAGCACGGCAATGCGCGGCTTGCCTTCGGTCACCAGCGACAGTTTGTCCGCGACGTAGCGCTCCTGCCCGCCGTGCCAGTCGAGGTGCTCGGGATAGATGTTGGTGACGATGGCGAGATGCGGACGCACGCCGCTGTCGGCGACATCGCGGGTCTGGTAGCTGCTGAGCTCGATCGCCCAGGCATCGGCCCGACCGTCGATCAGTTCCATCAGCGGCGCACCGATGTTGCCGACCAGCGCAATGCGCCTGCCCGCCGCACGCAGCAAGTGGGCGAGCATCGAGGTCGTCGTGCTCTTGCCCTTGGTGCCGGTCACGCACAAGGTGTCGGCATCGCGGCGTTCGGTGAACCACAGCTGGGTCGCGCCGATGAATTTCGTGCCGCGTTCCCGAGCTGTACACGCCATCTCCGAATACGGACTGATGCCAGGCGACTTGATCACCACGTCGAAGGCGGCGAGGCGCTCGTCGTCGACTCCGGTATCGATCTTCAATAGCGGATCATTCAGCGCGCGCGCATCTTCCGCTTCCTGCGCATTGCAGAACAGCGTCAGCGCATCGGGATAGCGGATATCCCCGCCAGCCAGCGGTGCGGCGCGCAAGGCGCGGTAGGTCGCCTTGCCCTCGCGCCCCCAGCCCCAGAGCGCGACGCGTTTGCCGTCAAGCAGAGAATGACCCACGCACGCGCGTCCAGACGGATTCAGGGATGCCGTGTTCGCCGCTCAGTTCGAGCAGCGGTTCGATGGCAAGATCATCGCCGATCAGTTGCGGCAGGATTTCGTTGCGGAAACGCTGGACGATTTCGTCCTCGCGCCATTCCGGACGCGTCGCCAACGCCGCCATCGCCGCGCGCGATTCGCCGCCCTCGCCCACGCATTCGAAGGGCTTGTGGTCGCGGTATTCCAGCAGTGCGTCGTAACCACCGATCTGGTCGCGGTCATCGAGCAGGTTGCGGCCGAAGATGCCGACCAGTCGCGGCTTGGGCACGAACGGCGCCAGCGCCAGGAAGACGAAATGGCATTTCGGGCAGACGCCGCACCAGCGCTGCGTCGGCTTTTCGCCGAGCAGATGGAAATTGCGGTTGCAACTGGAGAACCAGGCGTCATAGCGGTCGTTCTTCGCGAACTGGCGCGCGACCGCGAGTTCCGACAGCGGACGCAGCAGCGAGTAGTAGCGCAGGTCGGCGGCGACGGTTTCGCGCACCACTTTCGCCAGCCCCTGCTCGGCCGCCCAACCCTTCGACCACTGGTGGTTCACTTCGCCGGTGCCTTCGATCAGGCTGCCGTAGCTGGCGGAACGCTCGTTCGAGAACACGACCTGGTCGGCATCGACCAGCAGCGCTGCCAGCACCATGATCGCGGAATTGATCGCGGTCACCGGGATATGGCCGTTCCACGCACCCTGACGGTTGAGCTCGAACAGTTCCGGCGCGATCTGGCGACCGATGTTGAGCGTCGGCAATCCGGTGCGCGCTGCGCATTGCGCGATCAGCTGCGAGCCGCCGACCCAGGTCACGGTCTGGTCGATGCCGGCCGCGCGCAACGCCTCGATCGAGACCAGCGAGTCCTTGCCGCCACCGATCGCGACCAGCGCGTGTTCGCGCAGGCCAAGCGCGGGTGCCGGTTGCGAAGCTGCATCGGCGTGCGGGAATTTGATTCGACCATGCAGGTTGAGGCCGTTGCGATAGGCGAACTCGCCGAGGCCATTGAGGTAGACGCTTTCGAGATAGTCGGCGACCGAGGCATCGATCGGTCCGTTCTCGATGCGGATCTCGTCCG
>JASLDW010000052.1 GCA_030151365.1 Lysobacter sp.
GCCGCGCACCAGCACTTCATGCGCTTGCTGCTGGTCGTTGTCCGATTGACGCGGACGGATCACCTCCACGCTGTGTCCGCGTGCGCGCAGTCCGCGTTCGAGATCCTGCACGGTCAAGGCAACGCCGTTGATCTCGGGCGGATACGTCTCGGTGACGATGGTGTAACGCATGTGGCTGTCCCACTGTCCGCTCTGGCAAGACTGGGCGCGGACGGTGAATCGCCGGTGTCAGTGCGGCGACGCAAAAATGACAGGCGCACGGGCTTGCATCTCCGATGTAACCATTGTTAACTCCATGGCTCCCTGCAGTTGGACGTCGCCATGCTCTGGTTCCTGGTCGGTCTTCTCGGGTTCCTCGGTTTGCATTCGCTGCGGATCGTCGCGCCCGGCTGGCGCGAGGCGCGCATCGCCGCGATGGGCGAGAAGGCGTGGAAGGGCCTCTACAGCCTGCTGTCGATCGTGTTCTTCGTGCTGATGATCTGGGGCTATGGCCAGATGCGCCAGCATCCCGTACTGGTGTGGCAACCGCCGATGACGCTGCGTCCCGTCGGCATGCTGCTGGTGGTGATCGCGTGCGTGTTGATCGTCGCGGCCTACGTGCCGAACAACGCGATCCGTGCGCGCCTCGGCCATCCGATGATCCTCGGGATCAAGACCTGGGCGTTCGCCCATCTGATGATGTCGGGCTGGCTGCACAGCATGTTGCTGTTCGGCGCCTTCCTGCTGTGGGCGATCATCGGTTATGCCGACATGCGCAAGCGCCCGCGCGACGCCACGGCGACATCAAGCATTGCGATGACCCTCGTCACCGTGGTCGCCGGCATCGCCTTCGCCGCCGTGTTCGCGATGTTCCTGCACGGCATGTTGACCGGCGTGAAACCGATCAACATGCCGATGCATTGACCGGATTTATTTCGTCGACTTCTTCGCGGTCGCGGGCTTGGCGTTCATCGCCTTGAGGGCATCGAGCATGCTCTGTACATGCGCTTTGGGGCTGAGATCGGAATGCACCGCGATGATGCGGCCATCGGTGCCGACCAGGTAGGACGTGCGGTTCGACCAGCCCGGCTTCATCGTCAGCAGCGCGTCGTACTGTGCGGCGATCTTCGCCCCGGCATCGGCGGCGACCGGGAACTTGCCGCCGCAATGTTCGGTTTCCCTGGAGAAATCGGCGAGCTGGTCGGTGTTGCCGGCGGTCACGCCGATCACGCTGGCGTGTTGCGCCTTGAACTGGTCGATCGCCTCGGAAAACATGTGCGCTTCGATGTTGCAACCCGCGGTGTGGGCAGCCGGGAAGAAATAGACGACCACCGGGCCGTTCTTCAATGCATCGGCCAGCTTGAAGGTGAACGGCTTGGCGGCGAGATAGGCGGGCGCGCTGAAATCGGGGGCCTTGTCGCCGGACTTGAGCGCGGCGAGGGCGGGCGTCGCGGCGATCATGCCGAGGATGAGGGCGGGAAGCAGGCGGCGCATGGCGATGACCTCGGGGGACTTGGGCTATCGTTATAGGCCAAAACCGGCGCCGCTGCCTGTATCGGGCGCGAGGCTGCCGGAGGGAATTCCGCCCGGGGGAGTGGCGATGATGGACAGGAGAGAGGGCTCGCGGTCGCGCGCGAAGCCGCGTTCGCAGGCTTGGCCGTGGATCATCGTCGCGGCGATCTGCATGCTGGGCTTCGTGCTGGTATTCCGAGCACTGCTTGCACGCACCGAATGGTCGGCGGGACCTGCACCCGCCACGCGTCCGCAACCTGCAGGCGCCAGCCAACCAGGCCATCCGGCATCCGTCGTCGCGCATGTCCTTGCGGCCGATGCGGCGGCGCTATCCGGCAATGAGGCGGCGACCCGCGAGCAATTCCAGGCGGCGCACCAGGCGCTCATGCGCGAGATGAAGGTGCCCGATGGAAGCCGCAGGATCGATCCCGAATCGGCGCGCGCTGCATTGCGTACGTTGCCGGGCGTGCGCTCGTCGGCATGGGCCGATCGCGAGAACCTGATCGTGATGGTGGAGGATGCGATCCACCGCAGCGACGCCATGATCGACGCCGTCTGCCGGCAACTCGACCCGCTCGGCGACACGCTGGCGGTGGTCGTTCACCTGGAAAATGTCGCTGCCAGCAATGCCGACGAATTGCAGACCATCAGTCGCAATTGCCAGCTGGCGCCTGGAGATCGCGCCTTCATGCAATCAAACCGTTCGCTCGATGTGGTGCCGGAATCGGCGCGCCGGCAGCACAAGGCCTTCGACCGCCAGGTCAAGCAGGGCGGCACCGCGAAACAGGACAAGGCAGCCGTCGACGCGCTGATGAAAAACACCCCCGAGATGTAAAATCGCCGGCTGTCTGGTTCCGGATTCCCCATGTCGCTGGTGACGCTCCAGGACGTCGACTTCAGTGTCGGCGGCCCCTTGCTCCTCGATCACGTCACGTTTTCGATTGAAAGCGGTGAACGCATCGCCCTGATCGGGCGCAATGGCGCCGGCAAGTCGACCCTGCTGAAGCTCGTGTCCGGCGACCTGCGTCCCGACGACGGCGAAGTGCGGGTCGAATCGGGCGTGCGCATCGCGCGGATGGAGCAGGAAGTGCCGGCGGGCGCCAGCGGCAGCGTGTGGGACGTGGTCGCCGACGGCCTCGGCGAACTCGGTCACTGGCTGGCGGAATTCCATCACCTGAGCCACGCCGCCGAGATCGATGCCGACGCGCTGGCGAAGGTGCAGGCGAAGATCGAGGATGCCAAGGGCTGGTCGCTCGACCAGCGCGTCACCGAAGTGCTGTCGCGCCTGCAACTCGATGGCGAGGCCGCGTTCGATGGTCTGTCCGGTGGCTTGCGCCGGCGCGTGCTGCTGGCGCGCGCGCTGGTGTCGTCGCCCGACGTGCTGCTGCTCGACGAACCGACCAACCACCTCGACATCGAGGCGATCGACTGGCTGGAGGGTTTCCTCAAGGGCTGGAATGGCGCGCTGGTGTTCATCACCCACGATCGCCGCTTCCTGCGTGCGTTGGCGACGCGGATCGTCGAGATCGACCGCGGCAAGGTCACCAGCTGGCCCGGTGACTGGGCAAACTACCTGCGCCGTCGCGAGGAGCGCCTGCACGCGGAAGCGCAGGAAAACGAACGCTTCGACAAGATGCTGGCGCAGGAAGAGGCGTGGATCCGCCAGGGCATCAAGGCACGGCGGACCCGCGACGAAGGCCGCGTGCGCCGACTGAAGGCGATGCGCGTCGAGCGCGCGCAACGCCGCGAGCTCGCCGGTTCGGTGAAGATGGAAGCGGCGCAGACCGGCGCCTCGGGCCGCAAAGTGATCGAAGCCGACAATATCTCATTCGCCTATGGCGACAAGACCATCGTCCGCGACTTCTCGACCACCATCATGCGCGGGGATCGCATCGGTCTGATCGGCCCGAACGGCAGCGGCAAGACCACCTTGCTGCGCCTGCTGCTGGGCGAGCTGGCGCCGCAACGGGGCGAAGTGCGCCAGGGCACGCAATTGCAGATCGCCTATTTCGACCAGTATCGCGCGACCTTGCGCGAGGATTGGAACGCGCTGGAAAACGTCGCCGAAGGCCGCGACAGCGTGACCATCAACGGGCGCTCCAAGCATGTCGTCGGCTACCTGCAGGATTTCATGTTCACCCCGGAACGCGCCCGTGCGCCGATCACGCGGTTGTCCGGCGGCGAACGCAACCGCCTGTTGCTGGCCAAGTTGTTCGCGCAGCCGTCGAACCTGCTGGTGATGGACGAACCGACCAACGATCTCGACGCCGAGACGCTGGAGTTGCTGGAAGAACTGCTCGCCGATTACACCGGCACCTTGCTGCTGGTCAGCCACGATCGCGACTTCCTCGACAACGTGGTGACGTCGACCCTGGTGCTGGAGGAGGGTGGCCGCGTCGGCGAATACGTCGGCGGCTACAGCGACTGGGAGCGCCAGCGCGCGGTTCCCGCGCCGATGCCGGTTGCGCGCGTGGCGTCTGCTCCGCCGCCAGTCGCGGCTGAACCCGCGGCTGCGAAGCGCAAGCTCAACTACAAGGACAGTCGCGAACTGGAAGCCTTGCCGGCGCGCATCGAGGCGCTGGAAACCCGCGTCACCGAATTGACGGCCGCGATGGCAGACCCGGCGTTCTTCCAGCGCGACAGCGCGGCGATCACCGCGGACAACGCGGCGCTGGCGCAGGCGCAGTCCGAGCTCGACGCGGCATACGTGCGTTGGGAAGAGTTGGAGGGGTGAAAGCTTCATCGCACGCGCTGGCTTCGCGGGCGGCCAGCTCCGGTGCGTGGGACGCCGCAAGTACGTCCATGTAGGCTCGGACGCGCCATCCATGGCGCGTCACGCCCACGCCCCGGACTGGCGCACCCGCGGCCGCGCGCGTGTTGTGGCTTTTCTGAGAGAAGAGCGAAAAGCCTGTGGCGGCGCGGATGCCGTTGCTTCTCCGAGAGCCGAAAAGCATCCACCGGCGGCGCCGTGCGGTTCGTCCGCAGTGGCGGACCATACGAGGCATGGATGCCGAGTCGAGCCTCCATGGATGGATTCACGGCGTGTCCGCCACTGCGGATAACCGCTAAAGGCGCACAGCCGGGCGACGCTTTTCCCGAGCCCGCGAAGCCAGCGCGTGCTTTGACTCAGAAACTCATGAACAAGCCGCCGTTCACCGGCAGCAACGCACCCGTGATGAACCCGGCGTCTTCCGCGGCGAGGAACGCCACCGCGCGGGCGATTTCCTCGGGCTGGCCAAGCCGCCCGACCGGTACCTGGGCCACGATTCCGGCGCGGATATCCTCCGGTACCGCCATCACCATTTCGGTCGCGCAATAGCCCGGCGCCACGCAATTCACCGTCACGCCCTTGCGCGCGACTTCGCGCGCCAGCGACATGCTGAAGCCGTGCATGCCGGCCTTGGCCGCGGCGTAATTGGTCTGCCCGAACTGGCCGGTCTGGCCGTTCACCGAGCTGATGTTGACGATGCGGCCATGACCCTGCGCGAGCATCGGTTCGATCGCATGGCGGCAAGTGTTGAAGATGCCGTCGAGATCGACCGCCATCACCTGCTGCCACTGCGCGGCGTCCATCTTGCGCAACGAGGTGTCGCGGGTGATGCCGGCGCAATTGACCAGGATGTCGAGGCGGCCATGCTTCGCGACGATGTCCTGCACCAGGACGCCGCAGGCATCGAAGTCGGTGACGTCGAGCGCGGCGAATTCGACATCGAGCCCGGCCATCGCGGCGTTGAACGCATCGATGCGGTCGCTGCGGCCGGCGAGGTCGCCGGCAACCACGTGGCAACCCTGCGCGGCCAGCGCGCGGCACACGGCGCTCCCGAGGCCACCGATGCCGCCGGTGACCAGCGCAACCCGCCGTTGGCTCACTTGCGCTCGGTCCGTTTGCCGGGTGCGGGGGATTCGGTGCCGCTGCCGGACGATACGCCGGTGTTGCGCAGGAACTGCTGCTGCATCTCCTTCCACATTTCCATGTTGCGCTCGGCCATCTGGTTCATCATCGTCCACGGCGTCGGCCCGAGCATGCCGCCGAGCTGCTGGCGGAACTGCGCCTGCTGCTCGGTGAAGAGATGCATCGCGCGTTCCAGGTAGTTGCCCATGAAGCCCTGCATCGAATCGCCGTAGAGGCGGATCATCTGGCTGAGCATCGGCGTGGTCAGCACCGGTTCGCCGTTCTGTTCGTGCTCGGCGATGATCTGCAACAACACCTGCCGCGTCAGGTCGTCGCCGCTCTTGGCATCGCGGACTTCGAATTCCTCGCCGTCGAGGATCAGCTGGCGCACGTCCTCGATGGTGATGTAGCTGGAAATCTCGGTGTCGTAGAGGCGACGGTTCGGGTACTTCTTGATGATGCGCGGCTGGCTCATGGTTGGGAGACCCCCTGATCGATTCCCCAGCATGGCGCAGCGCAGCACGCTCCGCAAGTCATCGAAATGCGAAACAGGCCGGGAAAACCGGCCTGTGGGGGAATCTGAACGGGGTGGAACGTCACCACCCCATATGGTGGCCGCCGTTGATGTCGAGATTCGAGCCGGTGATCCAGCCCGAACGCTCGTCGGCGAGGAAGGACACGCCGTGGGCGATTTCCTCCGGCGTGCCGAGGCGACCGGTCGGGATGTCGGCGACGATCTTGGCGCGCACTTCCTCCGGCACCGCCATCACCATGTCGGTGGCGATGTAGCCGGGCGAAATGGTGTTCACGGTGACGCCGTTGCGGGCGTTCTCGCGCGCAAGCGAAATGGTGAAGCCATGCATGCCGGCCTTGGAGGCGGCGTAATTGGCCTGGCCGTACTGGCCTTTCAGTCCGTTGATCGAACTGATCTGGATGATGCGGCCCCATTTGCGCTCGCGCATGCCCTCGATCACCGGGCGCGTCACGTTGAACACGGAATTGAGGTTGGTGTTGATGACGTCGGTCCACTGGTCGGCCTTCATGCGGTGGAAGGTGCCGTCGCGGGTGATGCCGGCATTGTTGACGAGGATTTCGATCGGGCCGAGTGTTTCCTCGACTTCCTTGATCATGCGCGCGGAATCCTCCGACGAGGTCACATCGCCCTGGACCAGGGTCACGTCGATCCCTTCCTTCTTGAGTTCGGCCTGCCACGCCTTCGCTTTTTCTTCGTTGCGGTAATTGGTGGCGACCTTGTGGCCCTTGCTGGCCAGTTCCCTGACGATTGCGGTGCCGATGCCGCCGGTGCCACCGGTAACGAATGCGACGCGTGAAGTCATGACAGCTCCATTTGGGGGACGCGCGGGATGCGCGTCGGATCGAACCTTGCGACCGCATCATGCAACCATTCCTGCGATGTCGCTTGTGGCGATGCAGCAAATTTCTCCTGCCCCAGTTGCAGCCATGTTTCACCCAGCGCGGGCAGGGGATTGTCGCGATCGACCGGATGCGCCGATGTCGACTTCGAGAGCTTGTGGCCGTGTGCGTCCACCAGCAAGGGCAGGTGCGCGTAGGCGGGTGTCGGCAGGCCCAGCAACCGTTGCAGCAGGATCTGCCGAGGGGTGGAATCGAGGAGGTCGGCGCCGCGCACCACTTCGGTCATGCCTTGCGCGCCATCATCGACCACCACCGCGAGCTGATAGGCCCAGCAGCCGTCGGCGCGCTTGAGCACGAAGTCGCCGACGTCGCGATCGATGCGCTGCGATTGGCGACCGTGGATGGCGTCGTCGAATTCGATCAGGCAACCGTCGGGGACGCGCAGGCGGATGGACGGATCGGGACGGCGCAGGCCGGGAGTGCAGGCGCGATGGATGCCGCCCTGCGCCTCGAGCACGCTGCGGCTGCAGTGGCATTCGAAGGCATGGCCATCGGCAAGCAGGCGATCGAGCGCCTCGGCGTACAACGCACCGCGATCGCTCTGGCGGACCACCGGCCCGTCGTGGGCGAATCCGAAGGCCGCCAGCGTCTCCAGTTGATCCTGGGCGGCGCCCGGCACTTCGCGGATGCGATCGACGTCCTCGATGCGCAGCCACCACTCGCCACCGCCACGGCGCGCGAACAGCAAGCTGCCAAGCGCGGCAAGCAATGAACCGGGATGCAACGGTCCGGTGGGCGAAGGCGCGAAACGACCGCGAACGGGAACTGGCATGCGTGGCGGGAAGTCGGATTGCACTTGAATTTAACGCGTCCGCCCCACACTGTGACGACAAATACGAGGAGTTCCACCGGCATGTTGAAGCGCATCACCCTGTTCCTGGCCACCAATCTGGCTGTGATGATCCTGCTCGGGATCGTCATGACCGTGTTCGGGATCAATCCCGCGCGGACTTCCGGCCTGCTGGCGATGGCGGCGATCTTCGGCTTCGGGGGATCGATCATTTCGCTGCTGATGTCGAAGACGATGGCGAAGTGGAGCACCGGCGCCCAGGTCATCACCCAACCACGCAACGAGAGCGAACGCTGGCTGGTGGAGACGGTGCAGCGCCACGCCCGCAAGGCCGGGATCGGCATGCCCGACGTCGCCGTCTACGATGCGCCGGAAATCAATGCCTTCGCCACCGGCGCCAATCGCAACCATGCGCTGGTCGCGGTCTCGACCGGCCTGCTCAACGCGATGAACGCCGACGAGGCGGAAGCCGTGCTCGGCCACGAGATCGGCCACGTCGCCAATGGCGACATGGTGACGATGGCGCTGCTGCAGGGCGTACTCAATACCTTCGTGATCGTGTTGGCGCGCGTGGTCGGCCAGGTGGTCGATGGCTACCTCAGCGGCGGCCGTCGCGAGGGGGGCGGCGGCATCGGTTACTGGATCACCGTCAATGTGCTGCAGCTGGTGTTCGGCCTGTTCGCCAGCATCATCGCGATGTGGTTCTCGCGCCATCGCGAATTCCGCGCCGACATCGCCGGCGCCGAGCTGGCCTCGCGCGAGAAGATGATCGCCGCGCTGGAGCGCCTGCAGCTCAACCACGGCGAATCGACGCTGCCCAAGCAGGTCGCGGCGTTCGGCATCTCGGGCAACATGCGCCAGGGCCTCGGCGCGCTGCTGCTCAGCCATCCGCCGCTGCCGGTGCGCATCGAGGCGCTGCGCAAGGCGCAGCTCAACCCGAAGGCGTTGCGCGAGGGCGTTGTCGTTTGACGCAACAGCATCGCACGCGCTGGCCTGGCGGGTCTTTGCGAAAAGCATCATCGCCCGGCTGAGCGCCTGCTGCGGTTATCCGCATCGCCGACACGCCGTGAATCCATCCATGGAGGCTCGACTCGGCATCCATGCCTCGTATGGCCGGCGATACGGACGAACCGCACAGGCGCTGCCGGTGGCGGGCTTTTTGCTCTCCGTAAAGCAACAACACGCGCGCTCGGCGGGTGGCCGGTCCGGTAAGCGGGCGTTGCGCCGCATGGATGCGGCGCACGAGCCTACATGGCCGTATTCACGGCGTCCCGCGCACCGGACTGGCTACCTGACGAGACAGCGCGTGCCTTGATGCGTCAGAAATCGAAGCTGAGATCCGCGCTGGCCGGCGCCAGGAAATTGCCCTGCACGAACTCGACGCCGGCGAGGAACAGCGTCGTCATGCTGCCGGAATCGTTGACGTCGCAGGCGATCGGCGTGGCACCGATGGCGCTGCCAGCCGCGGCCAGGTCCCTGACCCGCGCCTGCTGCTCCGGCGAGCGCGCGTAATCGGTCATGAAACTGCCGTCGAGCTTGATGAAGCGCGGCCGCAGGTGCGAAATCAACTGCGCCGAATTCAGGCCGACACCGAACTGGTCCACGCAGAATCCGGCGCCGAAGGCCGCGAGCTGCTGGTTGAAGACGGTGGCTTCGTTGATCTGCGTCGAGACCTTGGACTCGTTGATCTGCACGATCAGGCGGTTGCCCGGCACGCCATTGTCCTGGAGCACCTGCTGGATGAACGCAGGCAGCGAGGTGTCCTCGATCGAGGCACGGGAAATGCGCACCATGAAGCGCATCTCGCGCTTGGCGTTCGCCGCCAGCGTGCGCACGGCCTTGGTGATCACGCCGCGGTCGAGGTCGCGGATCAGCCCGTGTTCCTCGGCGATCGGCAGGAAGGCGCTCGGCATGACCACTTCGCCGGTGCCGTTGTCCATGCGCATCAGCACGTCGAAGAACGGCGCGTTGTTGCCGTGGAGGTTGATGATCGGCTGGTAATGGAGGACGAGCTGGTCGTTCGCCAGGGCGCCACGGATGCGCTCGATCCAGGCATTGATGCGGTCCTGCTCGGCGCGATCGATGGCGCCGGGATCGTACAGCTCCATGCGTCCGCCGCCGACGCCCTGCGCGGTCTCGAGCAATTCCTGCGCACGCGCCAGGACCCGCGGCACCTGCGCGTTGCGTTCGCTGACCTGCACGGCGCCGACGCTCACCGTGACCGTCAGCGAATGATCGCCGGTCTCGAGGATGCGTTCGGCGACGGCAGTGACAATCCCGTTCGCCAGCGCCTCGGTCTCGGCGTGGCTGGCGCCGCGCGCCAGCACCGCGATGACCTGTTCGCCGAAGCGCGCCGCTTCGACCTGCTCGCCCAGCAGCGGGCGCAGGCGCTCGGCCAGGGCGGCCATCAACGCATCCGAATTGTTGATGCCGACGCTCTGCAGCAGGGTGCCGAAATGGTCGGGCTGGACCAGCAGCAGGCCATGGTGTTCGTGCGCGGTCGCCGAGCGCGCGATGGCGTCCTCCAGCGCCTGCAGGAAGGTCGGGCGATTGAGCAGGCCGGTCGCGGTGTCCTGGCGACGCAGGGACTCCAACTGCTCGATCATCGCCGGATCGACCGTGGTTTCCTTGCGGCGGAAGATGATCTGCAGGCAGGGCTCGCCATCGTAGGTGGCCGGCGAAAACTCCATCGTCGCCGGGAATTCCTGGCCGTCGGCGCCTTGCGCGGTGAGATGGTGCAGCGGCGGGATCTCGCCACCCTTCGACAGCTGCTTGAGCAGGGTCTTGAACTCGCCGGCATCCCCGGGCGCGACCATGTCGAGGATCGACATGCCTTCGATCTCGTCGAAGTCGGTGTAGCCGAACATCTCGAGATAGGCCTGGTTGGCGCGGATGTGCATGCCTTCGTGGATGTAGGCGATGGGATCGCGCGAGGAATCGATCAGGGCGTCGCAGCGGCGCTCGGTCTCGTGCAGGCGCGCATCGAGGTGGCGGAGGTCGCGGCGGGCGTTGAGGTCGCGGTATTCGCGTTCGACGGCGCGGCGGACGTGGCCTTCGCGATTGCGCAGGGCGATGTTGTCGGCGCCGAGGCCGAGCATGGCGGCGAGGCCGGAATCGTCGTGGCCGTCGGCGATCAGGATCACCGGCAGGTCGTTGCCGGTGGCGCGCGCGAGCGTCAGCGCCTGGGCGGGCTCGACGGCCTTGCTGGTGGTCGCAGCCAACACGAGGTCGACCGGCTGGCCGGCGAGCATCTCGCGGTATTCGTCGATGCCGGTGGGGCGGTTGGCGCGCACGGCCAAGCCGTCATTGCGCAATCCGGTCACGATGGACTCCGCGTCCTCCATGCGGTCGTCGATGACCAGGACCCGGATCGTGTTGTCTTTCTTCCTTTGCATCCCGCCCTCTGCACCGCGCCTGGGGGAGTGGCGCAGTCGAAGGCCACTATACCCGACGAAACTGAATGGTCATCGGGAAAGGTCGACGAGGTTTGATGCCGGTCACACCAACGGGCGCTTGCCGGGATCGCCGGCGACTTCGCGCACCAGTTTCGGGACCAGGTAGCCCGACAGGCGAGTGGCGAGATCGCGGTGCAGGGCGAGGGCGGTGGCGTCGTCGACCTCGAAATGGGCCGCGCCGCTGACACGGTCGAGCTGGTGCAGGTAATAGGGCAGCACGCCGGCGCGATGGCCGCGTTCGCACAGGTCTGCCAACGCATCGACCGAATCGTTGACGCCCTTCAGCAGCACCGCCTGGTTGAGCAGCAGGCAGCCGGCGTCGCGCAGTCGCATCAGCGCGGCATCGACATCGCCGTCGAATTCGTTGGCGTGGTTGGCATGGATCACCACGGTGACCGGCCATGGCAGGTCGCGCAGCCACGCGGTCAATCCATCATCGACGCGTTCCGGCAATACCACCGGCAAACGCGTGTGGATGCGCAGGCGACGGACGTGGGGAATCCGCTTCAGGGCATCGGTGAGTTCGGTGAGCTTGCCATCGGCCAGCGACAACGGATCGCCGCCGGAGAGGATGATTTCGTCGATGGAGTCGTCGGCGGCGATGATTGCCAGCGCGTCGGCCCATTGGCCGCGCGCGGCGGTTTCATCGGCATAGGGGAAGTGGCGGCGGAAGCAGTAGCGGCAATTGATCGCGCAGCTGCCGGTCGCGACCAGCAGGGCGCGGCCGCGGTATTTGCGGATCACCCCGGCGCCGGCGCGGGCGGCGCTGTCGCCGACGGCATCCAGCCCGAAACCGGGAACGATGCGCTCCTCGTCGTCCAGCGGCAGGACCTGGCGCAACAGGGGGTCGCCGGCATCGCCGTGGCGCATGCGGGCGACGAAGCCGCGCGGCACCCGCAGGGCGAATTGCGCCGCGGCCGCGGGCGCAACCCGGCCCGCCAATTCCTCCAGCCCGAGCAGGCCCAGCAGTTCGGCCGGATCGCGCACGGCATCGCGCCACAGCTGTTGCCAGCGCGGTGCGACCGGTCGGGGCGAAATCTGCCTGAGTGTGGGGCGAGCGGGTATCATGTCGGGTTTATTCTAACGAGCCCGGTGCCATCGGGCCGCAGCTGAGGAGCACGACCATGGCCACCCTGGGCATGAACGACGTCAAGAACGGCCAGAAGATCCTGGTCAACAACGATCCTTGCGTCATCACCGACACCGAGTACGTGAAGCCGGGCAAGGGCCAGGCCTTCACCCGCGTGAAGTACCGTAGCATCAAGACCGGCCGCGTGGTCGAAATGACCATGAAGGCGACCGATTCGGTGGAGCAGGCCGACGTCGTCGATACCGACATGAACTTCATGTATTCGGACGGCGAATACTGGCACTTCATGGATCCGGAAACCTTCGAGCAGGTCCAGGCCGACATCAACGGCATGGGCGGCGCCGACAAGTGGCTGAAGGGCGAGGAACAGTGCATCGTCACCCTGTGGAACGGCAACCCGATCATGGTGCAGGCGCCGAACTTCGTCGAACTCAAGATCACCGAGACCGATCCCGGCGTGAAGGGCGATACCGCCGGCACCGGCGGCAAGCCGGCCACGCTGGAAACCGGCGCGGTGGTGCGCGTGCCGCTGTTCGTCGGCCAGGATGAAGTGATCAAGGTCGATACCCGCAGCGGCGAATACGTCAGCCGCGTGAAGTAATCCGGTGTCCGGTCCCGGAACCGACATCTTCCCGCATGATCGCGTCGTCTTTTTCTGCGACGCGGTCTTCGCCATCGCGATCACCCTGCTGGCGATCGAGCTGAAACTGCCCGGCCATGACGCCGGCGATGCGGCGGCAGCGGAATTGCAGGGCACTTTCATTTCCTACGTCATCAGCTTCATGGTCACGGGCGTGTTCTGGACCAGCCACATGCTGACCTGGAAGTACGTCACCCGGGTCAACGGCAAGGTGGTGTGGCTGACGTTGATGCAGTTGATGTTCGTGGCGTTGATGCCGTTCGCTACCCGCGAATACTCGATGTCGTTCGTGAACGGCGATTCCTTGCGTTGCGCCATGTATGCCGGCGTGGTGACCATGGTGTCGTTCTTCTCGCTGCGTACCCGCATGGTGGTGGTGAAGCAGGAAGACCTGCGCGACAAGATCGGCGTGCAAGGCACGCGCTGGCTGTTGTGGCGCGGCGGCGTGCCGCTGATCGTGTTTGCGTCGATGGTGCCGCTTGCCTTCGTCGTGCCGTCGTGGTCGATCGGCCTGACCTTCTTCATGATCTTCCCGCTGTTGGCGATCGTCCGCCGCCACATCTTCCGGAATCCGAATCCATGAGTGAAACGCGCCTGTCTTGCGATGTGCTGATCGAAGCCGGCCACGTGGTGCCGATCGCGCCGCATGGCGTGGTGCTGGACGATCATGCGGTCGCGGTGCGTGATGGCGTGATCGTCGACCTGCTGCCGATCGCGAATGCTCGCGCCAAATACGCGGCGAAGGAAACCGTTTCGCGTCCCGATGCGGTGCTGATGCCGGGCTTGGTCAATGCCCACACCCACAATCCGATGACGCTGCTGCGCGGCATTGCCGACGACCTGCCGCTGATGACCTGGCTGCAGCAGCACATCTGGCCGGCCGAAGGCCGGGTGATGTCGCCGGAATACGTGCGCGATGGCATCACCCTGGCGATCGCCGAGATGCTGCGCGGCGGTACCACCTGCTGCAACGAGAACTATTTCTTCCCCGACGTGCAGGCGCAGACCTACCACCGCCACGGCTTCCGCGCGATGGTCGGCTTGCCGGTGATCGATTTCCCGACGGCGTGGGCGAAGACGGACGACGAATATTTCGAGCGCGCCGGCGAAGTGCACGACCAGTGGCGCGACGATCCCTTCATTGGCACCGCGTTCGCGCCGCATGCGCCGTATACGGTGAGCGATGCCAGTTTCGAACGGCTGCGCATGCTGTCGGACCAGCTCGACATTCCGGTGCATCTGCATACCCACGAGACCGCGCAGGAAGTCGAGGATTCGCTGAAACTGCATGGCCAGCGCCCGCTGGCGCGGCTCGATCGCCTCGGCGTGGTCAACGATCGCCTGATCGCCGTGCACATGACCCAGCTCACCGATGGCGAAATCCGCCTGTGCGCCGAGCGCGGCGTCAGCGTGGTGCATTGCCCGGAATCCAATCTCAAGCTCGCCTCCGGTTTCTGTCCGGTGGACAAGCTGCATCGCGCTGGCGTCAATGTCGCGATCGGTACCGACGGCGCCGCCAGCAACAACGACCTCGACATGTTCGGCGAAACGCGCACCGCGGCGCTACTGGCCAAGGCTGTTGCCAACGATGCTGCCGCCTTCGACGCAGCCACCGCATTGCGCGCGGCGACGCTCGGCAGCGCGCGCGCGCTGGGCTGGGGCGATCGCATCGGCTCGATCGAGGCCGGCAAGCAAGCCGATCTGGTGCTGGTCGATCTCTCCGCCATCGAAACCCAGCCGCTGTTCCACGTGCTGTCGCAGCTCGCCTACGCCTGCGGTCGCCAGCAGGTCAGCGACGTTTGGATCGCCGGTCGCCGCAAGCTCGCCGACCGCCAACTGGTCGACATGGACATCGACGCCATCCGTGCCAATGCCCGCCAGTGGCGCGAGCGCATCGGCGCACAGTGAGAATGCAGCCATGAGCAGCCACGGCCACAACGTTCGTCAATCGGAACTCGACAAGTTCGCCGCGCTCGCCAGCCGCTGGTGGGATCCCAACGGTCCGCAACGCGCGCTGCATGCGCTGAATCCGGTGCGCCTCGGCTATGTCGCCGAGCGCGCGACCCTGCCGGGCGCGCGCGTGCTTGATGTCGGCTGCGGTGGCGGCCTGCTCAGCGAAGCGCTGGCCAAGGCGGGCGCCACTGTCACCGCGCTCGACCTCGCGCCGGAGCTGATCCAGGTCGCGAAACTGCACGGTCTAGAGGCGGGGACCAAGGTCGAATACCGCGAGCAGTCGGTGGAGTCGCTGGCACAGGAGCAGGCGGGCATGTACGACGTCGTCACCTGCATGGAAATGCTGGAGCACGTGCCGGATCCGCAGTCGATCCTCGATGCCTGCGCGACGCTGCTGCGTCCGGGCGGGCAGCTGTTCGCGTCGACCCTCAATCGCACGCCGGCGGCATTCGGACTCGCCATCGTCGGCGCCGAATACGTCGCAGGGTTGTTGCCCAAGGGCACCCATCAGTACCGCGATTTCATCAAGCCGTCGGAACTCGCGCGCGGCATGCGTGCGGCCGGGCTCGACGTCCGCGACATCAGCGGCATCCTCTACGAACCGTGGAAACACGCGGCGCGACTGACCACGCGCACCGACGTCAATTACCTGATGCAGGCCGGGAAGCCCGAATGACCGCTGGTTTCCCCAAGGCGGTGCTGTTCGATCTCGACGGCACCTTGCTCGACAGCGCGCCGGACATGCTGGCGACCGCGAACGCGATGCGCACCGCGCGCGGCGCCGCGGCGATGACGCTCGACGAACTGCGGTCGCATGTCTCGAAGGGATCGCGGGCGATGATCGGCGCCGCCTTCCCGCACCTCGACGAAGCGGGGCGGCTGGAACTGGTGCCGGAATTCCTCGAGATCTACGATCGCGAACTCGGTCGCCACGCCGTGACGTTTCCGGGCGTCGACGATCTTCTCGACGCGCTGGATCGCGCCGGCGTGCGCTGGGGCATCGTCACCAACAAGCCGGAAGGCCTGGCGAAATCCGCGCTGCAGGCGTCGGGGTGGACGCATCGCAGCGGCGTGCTGATCGGTGGCGACACGCTGGCCGAACGCAAGCCGCATCCGCTTCCCTTGCTGCATGCGGCGGAAGCGATCGGCGTGGCGCCGGGCGATTGCGTCTATGTCGGCGACGACGAACGCGACATCCAGGCCGCACTCGCAGCGGGCATGCGCTCGGTGGTCGCGTTGTGGGGTTATCGCCTGCCGGGCGACGTGCCGGCGGAGTGGGGCGGTGACGTGATGCTGGAACAGGCCTCCGACCTGCTCGATCCGGCGCGCTGGCCATGAGCGATCGCGAAGCACTCGCGGCGACACTGGCCGATTGGCGAGCCCGCTGGCCGGAATGGCAGGTCGCCGAAAACTTCATCGCCGGGGAATCGCGCGATGCCGCGATCGCGTGGTTCATGCTGCTGGGCGAGCTCGCCCATGCCGCCTGGGGCGGCAGCGATCCGACGCCCGGGCTGGCCAAGCTTGGCTGGTGGCAGGAGGAATTGCGCGGCTGGGCCAAGGGCATGCGCCGCCATCCGCTGGGCCTCGAATTGCAGAAACAGGCGGTGGCATGGCCGGCATTCGCCGACAGCCTCGGCGTGCTGCGCGAGCGCGAACTCGGCAACGTCGACGAGCAGGCGGCGGTCGCTGCGCTGCAGCCATTCCTGTCGGCGATCCGGCAGGTCGAACGCCAGTTGTTCGGCGAGGCCGCGCGCGACGGTGATCCCCTGCAACTCCTGCGCAGCTTGCGCATCGCCAGTGGCCTGCCGGTGGTGGCGGCCAAGGTGGAGCGGGGCGGCCCGCGCCCGCGCCGGCTGTTCGATGCGCTGGCGATGGCCCGCGCGAGTGCGGCCCGCAAGGGCGATGCAATCGTTCTCTCGCGCTGGCGCATCCTGATATTGGCGTGGCGTGCAGCCCGCGGCCGCTAAAATGGCGCGATGAACCTGGAATCACCGAAAGTCCCCCTGGCCGATGTCGCCCACGAGACCGCCGCCCACGCGCGCGGATTGGACTGGGTGGGCATGGAGGGGATCGCCCTGCCGCTGCGCCGTGATGGCGCCACGGTACCGGCCATGGCCGATGTCTTCGTCGATCTTGTCGCCGGGACGCGCGGCATCCACATGTCGCGCCTTTACCTGCGCCTGCGCGAATCGCTGGCCAACGGGGAAGTGGGCGTCGCCCGCATCCGTGCCTTCCTGCAGGCGTGCATCGATTCGCAAGAGGCGTTGAGCACGGCGGCGCGCCTGCGACTGCGTTTCAGCACCTTGCTCGAACGTCCGGCGCTGGCCAGCGCCAATGCCGGCTGGCGTGAATATCCGGTTGAAGTGGACGCGCAGCTTGGTCGGGACGGATTGCAGGTTGCCTTCACCGTCGACCTCCAGTACTCCAGCACCTGTCCGGCCTCGGCGGCGTTGTCGCGCCAGGTGATCTCCGAACATTTCCTGCAGGCGTTCCCGAATGGCGGCAGTGCCGCGGAAATCGCCGCATGGTTGGAATCGCCGGCCGGCATGGCGGCAACGCCGCATGCGCAACGCAGCGTGGCGCGCGTGCGCGTCGAACTCGCCGATGGCGTGGATGAATTGCCGATCGAATCGCTGGTCGATGCGATCGAGCGCGCGCTGGGCACGCCGGTGCAGACCGCGGTCAAGCGCGAGGACGAACGCGCCTTCGCCGAAGCCAATGCCGCCAACCTGATGTTCTGCGAGGACGCCGCGCGTCGCGTTGCCGCGGTGGTATCAGCGCTGGACGCGTGCCGCCACTATCGCGTGCAGGTCAGCCATCTCGAGAGCCTGCACGCGCATGACGCGGTGGCGGTTGTCAGCGGTTAACGCGTCCGTTCCAACACCAGCAGCGGATCGATCTTCGTCTCGAACCAGGTCATGCCCCAGTGCAGGTGTGGCCCGGTCGCGCGTCCGGTCATGCCGACCGCGCCGATGACATCGCCCTGGTGGACCACGTCGCCAGGCTTCACGTCGATCCGCGACATGTGCAGGAAATTGCTGCCGACGCCGTGGCCGTGGTCGAGCATCACCGTGCCGCCGGTGAGGAAGAATCCGGGCTGGGCCAGCGTCACCACGCCGTCGGCGGGTGCATGGATCGGCGTGCCTTGCTTGGCGGCGATGTCCATTCCGGAGTGCGGCGCTTTCGGCGTGCCGTTGAAAATGCGCTGGTTGCCGAAACGCCCGCTGACGCGACCCTGCACCGGCCAGATGAAAGCCTGTGCGAAACCGGTGCCGTCGGAATCGCTGCGGCGCGCGGCGACGATCTCGGCGTTCTCGCGGGCGATGCGCGCGGCGATCGCCGGCGGCGGATTGACGGTATCGTCGGGGACGCCGTTGACGCGCTGGATCGGCCAGTCGCGCTTGCGGATCGCGATATCGACCTTCTGGACATGGCCATCGGGGAATCGCAGTTCGACCGTTTGCGGGCTGGCGGCATCGCGGCCGATGCCGATCACCACGAGGCCGGCGGGCGTCGGGCGCAGGTCGTGGCCGTCGAAACGCGCCTGCGCGCCGGCGGGCAGCGTCGCGATCACCAGGCTGCCTTGCTGGACTTCGGCGGGGAATCCGCGCTGGGTGCTGTCGCGCGCGACGATCTGCACGGCGGCGAGCGGCAACGCCATCGCGATCGCCAGCGATGCCGCCACGACGCGCCGCATCAGCGCCCGAACCGCAGGCGCTGGCCGCCGATCGCGCCGATCACGTTCGTTCCGTCCCAGACCTGTTGGCCATTGACCCAGGTCGAGGCGATGCGCGAACGGAAGGTCATGCCTTCGAACGGCGACCATCCGCATTTCGACAGCACCGCTTCGCGACGCACCGTGTAGGGTGCGTCCTCGACCAGCACCAGGTCGGCGAACTGGCCCTCGCGCACGAAGCCGCGATCGATGACATCGAACAATTGCGCCGGTGCATGCGCGGTCTTCTGAACCACCTGCGCGCGCGTGAAGTGGTCGTCGTGCACGCGTTCGAGTGCGCACTGCAGCGCGAACTGCGTCAGCGGCAGGCCACTCGGTGCCTTCATGTAGTTCTGCTGTTTTTCTTCCCAGGTGTGCGGCGCGTGGTCGGTGGCGAGCACGTCGATCACGTCGTCGGCGATCGCGCGGATCAGGGCGTCGCGGTCGCGCGCGTCCTTGATCGCCGGGTTGCACTTGATCAGGTTGCCGAGGCGCTCGTAGTCGTCGCGGGCGAACTGGAGGAAATGCACGCAGGTTTCGGCGGTGATGCGCTTGCGGCTGCCGTCGGCGCGGATCAGCGGTCCGCGTTCGAACAAATCCAGCTCTTCCGCGGTCGAAATGTGCAACACGTGGAGGCGGGCATCGTGGCGACGCGCCAGTTCCACCGCCAGGCGCGACGACTTCAGGCAGGCCTCGCGGCTGCGGATGTCGGGATGGAAGCGCACCGGGATGTCGTCGCCGTACTGCGCGACGTAGCCGGCGAGCGTCTCGTCGATCATCGGTGTGTCTTCGCAGTGGGTGATGATCGGCACCGGCGCATCGCGGAAGATGCCGTCGAGCACGTCCGGGTTGTCGACCAGCATGTTGCCGGTCGACGCGCCCATGAACACTTTCACGCCCGGCGAGGCCTTGGGATCGAGGCTGCGGATCTGTTCGAGGTTGTCGTTGCTGGCACCGAAATAGAAACCGTAGTTGGCGCGGGCGCGGCCGGCGGCATTGGCGTATTTCGCTTCCAGCGTGGCGTGGTCGAGCGTCGGCGGCTTGGTGTTCGGCATGTCCATGAAGCTGGTGGTGCCACCGGCCACGGCTGCGGTCGATTCGGTCGCGATGTCGCCCTTGTGGGTCAGACCGGGGTCACGGAAATGCACCTGGGCATCGATCATGCCCGGCATCAGCCAGGCGCCGCGGGCATCGACCACCTGTTCGCCGGGTTTGGCGGCGAGGCTGTCGCCGATCAGCCCGATGCGTTCGTCCTCGATGCGGACGTCGGCATCGAATTCGCGGCCATCGGTGACGACGCGGGCATTGGTGATGAGGATCGAGGGCATCGTCGGGTCCGGTCAGGCGGGCGGCACGGGGTCGTGGCCGCCGGGGTGGAGGGGATGGCAGCGGCCCACGCGCCTGGCCGCCAGCCAGCTGCCGCGGATCGGCCCGTGGAGCCGGACCGCCTCCATCGCATAGGTGGAGCAGCTGGGGTGGAAGCGGCAACGCTGGCCGAGCAGGGGGCTGATCAACAGTTTGTAGCCACGCAACAGCCCGATCAGCAGGCCCGAGATGAGGTCACGCAGCAGGTTCACGGGAAATCACCAAATGTCCACGCGATCAGGTGCAGCATCCAGCGCTTGCCGAGGGGGAGTGGGCAGGTTATAACAGCCGGCTTCCCGCGCTCAAGGGATCTCGTAAGGACGTCGAAGTGGCAGTCAAGAAAACCGCAAAAACCCCCGCCAAGCCCGTCAAGAAGGCCGCCGCCAAGAAAGCCGCGGCGCCTGCCCCGAAGAAAGCCCCCGTGAGCAAGAAACCGGTCGCCAAGGCACCGGCCAAGCCCGTCGCCAAGGCCGCCGCCCCGGCAAAGAAGGCCGCGCCGGCCAAGGCCGCCACGCCTGCGAAGAAGCCCGCAGCGGCGCCCGCCAAGTCCGTTCCCGCCAAGAAGCCGACTCCGGCGCCTGTCGCCAAGACCGCGCCCGTGAAGGCTGCGGCACCCGCCAAGGCTGCGCCGGCCAAGCCTGTCGCCGCGCCTGCTCCGAAGGCGGCTCCGGCCAAGTCCGTTGCCGCGCCAGCGCCGAAGGCGGTCCCCGCCAAGCCCGCTACGGCCAAGGCCGCCGCGAAGCCCGTTGCCGCGCCGGTCCCGGTGCCGCCGGCACCGCGTCCCCCGGTGCCGCGCCCGACCGGCAAGGTCGCGGTGGCGATCACCCCGGTGGTCAAGGAGCCGGTCGTCCGCGGCAAGCTGCGCGTGGTCGAGTACAAGACCGACGAGGCGACTGGCCGCCCCATCCTGCCCGCCGGCTACAAGCCGCAGGCGGACGAGGAATACATGAGCGCACTGCAGCTCGAGTATTTCCGCCAGAAGCTGCTGGAACGCCGCGCAGAACTGGTCGAGGAATCCAAGCAGACCATCGAGAACCTCAAGGAAGAAGTGCGCGATGTCGGCGACGATGCCGAGCGCGCCAGCCGCGAGACCGAGAACGCGCTGGAACTGCGTACCCGCGACCGCTACCGCAAGCTGATCAGCAAGCTCGACAGCACGCTCAAGCGCGTCGACAGCGGCGAATACGGCTACTGCGTCGACACCGGCGAGGAAATCGGCCTCGATCGCCTGGAAGCCCGCCCGCAGGCGGAGCGCACCATCGATGCGCAGGAACGCTGGGAGCACCTGCAGAAGCAGCAGGGCGATTGACCGTGCCGGGAGATTCCCTGCGGACCCTGTCCGCCAGTCTTGGCTGCGCGATTGCCATGATGCTGGCAGGCTGCGCCAAGCCGGATGCCGGCAACGCTGCAGGTGTAGCCCAGCCGAAAGCGAAGGAAGTCGCCGTGTCGTCGACGGTGGCCGATGCCAATTTGCCGAAGGAATGTTTCGAGGCGGAAGAGGCCCAGAAGGCCTGCACCGGCAACCAGGCGGCGAACATGACCAAATACGGCCAGGCCGCCGGCGCCAAGCAGTTGATGGACGCGCTGCCCGTGGAGATGGAAAAGACCAAGGCGCGCTGGCGTGCGAACCCGAACAAGGACGGGCTTGCACAGTCGTGCCGGATGATGCGCGACATGTTGCGTGGCGCGCCGCAATGCAAGTTGCTGTGACGCGCCAAGCGTTGCGATGAAACAGGACCCGGCTCAGGCCGGGTTTTTTTGTTTTTCCGGGCGATCAGGCGCCGTCGGCCTCGAAGCCGGCCTTGCGATGCGAGCCGTCGCAGAACGGCTTGTTCCGCGAATGGCCGCAGCGACACAGCCAGGTTTCGGTGACGCGGTCGATGGTGTGGCCGGTCCCGCTGACGACTTCGAGATTGCCGCTCACCTTCAGCGGGCCGTTGTGTTGCGGTTCGACCGCCAATTCGCCATCGCGCGCCGCCAGCGCTTCCGATTTCTTCGGCGCCGGCTCGCCGGTGGCATGGAAGCCGCCTTCGATATGGCTGTTGTCGCAATAGGGCTTGTGCTTCGACAGGCCGCAGCGACACAGCGTGCGTCGCAGGCCGGCATCCTCACCGGCGACTTTCAGCGGCGCGTTGAAGGCCAGCGGTCCGTTCTCGCGCAGGCGTACGGTGTTGACGATCGGCGCGGGCTCTTCCTTGCCGCCGTCATGGCGCTGGTACTGGATCGCGCCGGAAGGGCACATGCGCGCGGTCAGCACCACGTCTTCCACCGATTGCGCATCGGGGTGGATCCATTCGCCGTCGACATTGGGCACGAAGACGTCGGGATGGGTGAGCACGCAGTTGCGCGAGTGGATGCAGCGGCTGCCGTCGAACACGATGGTGACGTGCTTGCCGCGAACGGTTTCGATGGACATGCGCCTGCTCCGTCGGGATGGAAGGAGTCTACGCCCGTGGGCTCCGACGAAGGCGGCGCTGCAGCCACCAGGCGAACAGCACGGGAACGCCGGCATTGGCGAGCAGGAAGGGCAGCTCTTCCGCCACCGCGTAACCGGCACGGGCGACGCCCAGCCACATGTTGTAGCCGCACGCGGCGACCCACGCGATGGCGTAGGCGAGAAAAGCCGTGCGCAGGGCGCGGGCGTCGCGCCGGAACACGAACATCGCCAGCGTGGCCAGCGCGATGCCGATGACGATGATGATCAGCGTGCGCACCCGGTTCTCCTTCCGGCATCGACACGATGTCGATGCATGGGGCGAGTATGCCTCAGTGGAGGTCGCGCAGATCCAGCTTGCGCAGTTTGGGCGCGCGCCAGGCGGTGATGCCGACCACGCCGAGGGTCACGCAGCCGCCGGTGATGATCGCCGGCACCAGGCCGAGCAGGCGCGCCATCACGCCGTCGTAGAAGGCGCCGAGTTCGTTCGACGAGCTGATGAAGATGCTGTTGATCGACGAGACGCGGCCACGCATTTCGTCCGGCGTCACCAGTTGCAGGATGGTCGAGCGCAGCACCACCGATACGCCGTCGCACATGCCGTAAAGCACCAGCAGCGCGCCCGACAGCCACAGGTTGCGCGACAGCGCGAAGGCGATCGTGCACAGCCCGAATCCGGAGACGGCGTACATCAGCACGCGTCCGGCGTGGCGTTCCAGCGGATGGCGGGCCAGCCACAGCGCGACCACGATCGACCCCGCCGCGGGCATGCCGCGCATCACCCCGAAGGCTTCGGGGCCGGCGTGGAGAATGTCCTTGATGAAGGCCGGCAGCATCGACACCGCGCCGCCGAGCAGCACCGAGAACATGTCGAGCGCCATCGCGCCGAGCATGACCTGTTGCGAGAACACGAAGCGCAGGCCTTCGCGGATGCTGGCGAACACCGGCTCGCGTTGCGGTGGCGGCGGCGGTTCGGTCACGGCCAGCGTGAACACCGCGACCGCGGCGGCGAGGCCGAGCAGGAAGGACACCAGATAAGCGGTCTGCAGGCCGGCCCAGCCGGTGAGCGCGCCGCCCAGTGCCGGTCCGAACACCAGGCCGGTCTGGAACACCACGCTGCCGAGGCTGGCGCCGCGCACGAACTGTTCGCGTGGCAGCACGCGCGCGAACAACGCGTTGTAGACCGGACCGAGGAAGGAACGCACGACGCCGTTCAAGCCGACGGCGACGTACATCAGGGCGAGATTGCCGTGCAGCGCCGGCGTGCGCGCGACCAGCAAAAGCAACAGCGGCGTCGTGGCGAGGCCGAGGCAGGCGACCGCGCCGAGCTTGCGTCGCGGCAGGTGGTCGACGAGATAGCCGGCGAACGGCGCGACCACGAAGAACGGCAGCACTTCGGCGAGGCCGATCATGCCAAGCGCGAACGGACTGCGCGTCAGTTCGTAGACGTGCCAGCCGACCGTGACCGCGGCGATCTGGTAGCACAGCATCGTGCAGATGCGATACGTCATCAGTTGCAGGAAACCGCGATTGCGCAGGGGCGATGCGGCGAGTGCGGTCACGGTGTCGTTCACTGGGCCTGCGCTGCGGTGGTCTTGATGAAGTCGAGCAGGGCGGCGAGGCCGTTGCTGCGCGTGGGCGACAGGTGCTTGGCGAGGCCGATCGTGGAGATGTAGTCCGGCGAGGTCGCGAGGATCTCGCTGGCCGGGCGACCGGAATACACGCGCAATGCGAGATAGATCAGGCCCGACACGATCGCCGAATCGCTGATGGCGCGGAAATCGAGGCGCGCGGCATTGCCGCTGGCGACGATCCACACCTTCGACTGGCAGCCGAGCAGGCGATGTTCCTCGGTCTTCAGCGAGTCCGGGAGATCGGGCAGCTTGCGACCGAGATCGATCAGGTACTGGTAACGCTCCGACCAGTCGCCGAACAGCGAGAACTCGTCGGCGATCGCGGCCTGGGCTTCGGCGGCGGTGGCTTCAAGCGGGAATGGCGACTCGCTCATGCGCGCTTCCACCTCACGCCGGCGGGGGTGTCTTCCAGCAGGATGCCTTCGCTCGCCAACTGATCACGAATGGCGTCGGCAAGGGCGAAATCGCGCGACTTCTTTGCTTCGTTGCGTTCGTCCACCAGCTGCTGGATGCGGGCGTCGTCGTCGCCGGAAGCGCCACGCGCGAACCATGCCGCGGGATCCTGTTGCAGCAGGCCCAATGCAAGCCCGGCCCCGAGGAGTTCGGACTTGAGACGGACGCGATCTTCATTGCCGGCCTTGCGCGCCTCCGCGGCGATGCGGGCGATTTCGGCGAGCGCCTGCGGCGTATTGAGGTCGTCGTCGAGCGCTGCTTCGACACCGGCGGGAATCGCCGCGTCGGCATCGACATCGGCGAGATCGCGCAGGGTGCCGTAGAGGCGATCGAGCGTGCGGATGCTCTGTTCGACCACCGCGTCGCTCCATTCCAGCGGTTGGCGGTAATGCGCGGAGAGCAGGGCATAGCGCAGCGCTTCCGGCGGATGCGCACGCACCAGGTCGTGGACCTTCTCGATGTTGCCCAGCGACTTGCTCATCTTGGCGCCGCCGAAGTTGAGCATGCCGTTGTGCATCCACCAGCGCGCGAACGGCTTGCCGCCATGGGCGCATTCGCTCTGCGCGACTTCGTTCTCGTGGTGGGGGAACTGCAGGTCGATGCCGCCGGCGTGGATGTCGATGGTGTCGCCGAGATGCGCTTCCGCCATCGCCGAGCATTCGATGTGCCAGCCCGGGCGACCGCGACCCCACGGCGAATCCCAGCCAGGCAGATCGTCGGTGGACGGCTTCCACAGCACGAAATCGCCGGGGTCGCGCTTGTACGGCGCGACTTCCACGCGCGCGCCGGCCAGCATGTCCTCGGGATCGCGGCGCGACAGCTTGCCGTAGTCCGGGAAGCTGGCCACCGAGAACAGCACATGGCCTTCGGCGGCGTAGGCATGGCCGTCGGCGATCAGTCGTTCGCACATGGCGATGATCTGCGGGATGTGTTCGGTCGCGGCCGGTTCCATGTCGGGCGCGAACGCGCCGGTGACGCCGAGCGCGGCCATATCCTCGCGATAGGCGGCGGCGAAGCGGTCGGTGATCGCCGAGATCGGCGTGCCCGATTCCTTCGCCGCGGCATTGATCTTGTCGTCGACGTCGGTGATGTTGCGGGCGTAGCGCAATCCGCCGAAACGCCGGCGCAGCAGGGACGCCAGCACGCCGAACACCACCGGGCCGCGGGCATTGCCGATGTGCACGTAGTTGTAGACCGTCGGGCCGCAGACGTACATGGTCGGGCCGGAGGGCGAGGCGGGCACGAAAGGCTCGACCGAGCGGGTCAGGGTGTTGTAGAGATGCAGGCTCATCGGACGGGAAAACGTGACGAGCGCTGATTTTATGCGATGCGGGCTCAAAGCACTTGCCTCCCCGGGTTCGAGCCAAGTCGGGAGATAATCCGGAAGACATGAATCCCTGGGTCATCGTTTACTCGATCGGGGCCGCGCAGGCGGTCCTGTTGGCATTGGCATTGAGGCATCGGCAGGCCAACGCGCCCGCGAACCGGTTGTTGGCGGCATGGCTGTTGCTGGTGGGAATCGACCTGGCAACGAAAGCGGTTTTCCTGTCCTCGCCATCGCCGGAGAAATTCCGTGCGTACCTGTTCGTCGCGCAGTTTCCGCTGCTGCACGCCACGCTGTTCTATCTGTACGTGCGCACCTTGACCACCACGCGCCCGCTTGCCCTGCGCGATGTGCTGCATTTCACCGGATTCGCCGTCGCGCTCGTTTTCTTCGCGCCGGTCATATTCGCCGGCCATGCGCGCGTCGCGGACCAGCTGCAGCTGTGGCTGGCCAATCGGGTGCCGCCACCGCCCCGCTGGCATCTCCTGTTCCTCTACGGCTGGAGCCTGGCCTACGTCGCTTCGGCACTGGTCCGCGTCATGCGCTATCGCCGCGACGTGCGCGAGCGCCGTTCCGATGCCGATCGCATGTCGCTGCGCTGGCTGGTGGCGGTCGCGCTGGGGCAAGTCGCGATCTGGACGGTTGCGGTGCTGCACGACGCCGCACGGTTCTCCGGCGTCGACTATTACCTGATCTACGGCGCCGTCGCGGCGTGGGCGTGCGCGCTCGGCTATTTCAGCCTGATGCAGTCCCAGGTGTCGCCGGAGCTTGTGGCGGGTGTCGATCCCGCGCCTGCCGCGGAATTGCGGATGGCCGCCGATCCCCGCCTGCCCGAGGTCCAGGCCAGGCTCGAGCGCCTGATGTCGGAAGAGGGGCTGTACCTTGAGCCGGGGTTGACGATCGCGCAGGTGGCCCGGCGCAGCGGATACCCCGAGTACCTGGTGTCGGCGACGATCAATCGCCGCTACGGCTGCACCTTCTGGGATTACATCAACCGCCAGCGCATCGAGGCGGCGCGACGCATGCTCGCCGATCCCGAAGAGTCGCGCACCATCCTCGACATCGCCTATGCCTGCGGATTCACCTCGAAGTCGACCTTCAATGCCGCCTTCAAGCGCGAGACCGCCAGTACGCCCAGCGCAGCCAGAGCTCGCAGGCGACCAGGTTGATCGACCAGCTCCCCCAGGCGGCGAAGGCGTAGACGACCTCGAAGGGCAACTTCAATGCCCCGGCGCCTATCCCCAGGATCAGGCGCAGCGTGACCGCCGCGAAGGTCATGGCCATGGAGCGTGCCATCCAGCGGCGATGCCTGACCCGATCCCCGCGGATGGCGTGACGGATGCCGTTGGCCGTCGCGCCGAGCCAGAGCAGGGCCAGGATGAGGAACCCGGCACCGGTCGCCCAGCCGCCGAAGGCATGGAAGGCCAGGGAGAGTCCGCCCAGTCCGCCGACCAGGATCGCGGCCGCGGACAACCAGCCACCGGTCCGGTGCACGGCGGGCAGGCGATGTCGTACCCATTCGCTGGCCTGCAACGGGGCCAGCAGCAGCGCCAGCCCGGCACCGAAGAAATGCATCGGCACGTCGATGCCGGACAGCGCGAACTTCCACGCGAACGGATCGCCCGGATGGAACGCCTTCCGGGTGAGGTAAGTGAAAGCGTAGGCGGCCACCAGGAGGCTGCCGGCGAAAAAGAACGAGAGCCAGGCTCCGTGGGCGATCTTGCGGACGACGGTTCGTGGCATTTCGGGAGGACTCCTTCGGATCGGAAGGGCCATGCTCGACAGGGAGACGCCGCCATGTCGTCCGAGTCGGCGGATTCGTACGCTCGTGGCACGCGGACGATTCGCCGCAAACGAAAAAACCGCCTTGCGGCGGCTTCTGCGTACAACTCTCGAATTGGTCGGGGAGACAGGATTCGAACCTACGACCTCTACGTCCCGAACGTAGCGCTCTACCAGACTGAGCTACACCCCGATGAGCCGACAAGTTTAACCGCCCGCTCCGGGGACGGCAAGTGGGGCGGTCAGGAAACGGCGCGGCCCGCTAGAATTGTCGTTTCCCCGTGTGGAATGGCGTGACCGTGATCAAACCGCGTACCCCGGCCGGCGTGCTGGAACTGTTGCCCCGCGAGCAGGTGGTGTTCCAGCGCATGCTGGACGGCATCCGTTCCACCTTCGAATCGTTCGGTTTCCTGCCGGTGGAGACGCCGGTGTTCGAACTGTCCGAGGTGCTGCTGACCAAGACCGGTGGCGAGACCGAGCGTCAGGTCTATTTCGTGCAATCGACCGGTGCGCTGGAGAAACAGGAAGCCGGGCTCCCGGAAATGGCGTTGCGCTTCGACCTGACCGTGCCGCTGGCGCGTTATGTCGCCGAGCACGAGCATGAGCTGGCGTTCCCGTTCCGTCGTTACCAGATGCAGCGCGTCTATCGCGGCGAACGCGCCCAGCGCGGGCGCTTCCGCGAGTTCTACCAGTGCGACATCGACGTGATCGGCAAGGACGTGTTGTCGCCGCGTTACGACGCCGAGATCCCGGCGATCATCCATGCGGTGTTCGAAAAGCTGGGCGTCGGCGAGTTCACCATCCAGTTCAACCACCGCAAGCTGCTGCGCGGCTTCTTCGAGGGCCTCGGCATCGAGGGCGAGCGCCAGGACCTGGTGTTGCGCGAGCTCGACAAGCTCGACAAGCGCGGCGAGGAAGCGGTGCACGCGACCCTGACCGGCGGCGACTTCAATTTGTCGACGGAAACGGCCGATCGCCTGCTGGTGTTCTCGCGCATCCGTTCCAGCGGGCATGCCGATGCGTTGGCGAAGCTGGAGTCGCTGGGGACGGGCACGCCGCAGTTCGAGGAAGGTCGCCAGGCCCTGCGCGACACCCTGGAGCAAATGAAGGCGATGGGGATTCCGGAATCGCGCTATGCGATCAACCTGTCGATCGCGCGCGGCCTCGATTACTACACCGGCATCGTCTACGAGACCACGTTGGACGCGCATCCGCAAATCGGCTCGGTCTGTTCGGGTGGGCGCTACGAAGACCTCGCCAGCCATTACACCAAGTCGAAACTGCCGGGCGTCGGCATCTCGATCGGATTGTCGCGGCTGTTCTGGCAGCTGCGCGAAGCGAACCTGCTGCCGATGACGGAAGGTGGCGTCGACGTGCTGGTCGCCTTGCTCGATGATGCCGGTTTTGTCGATGCGCTGGCGCTGTCGCAGCGCCTGCGTGCGGCCGGCTGGAAGGTCGAGACGCAGATGGAGCCGCGCAAGCTCGCCAAGCAGTTCCAGTACGCCGACAAGGCCGGCATCCGCGTGGTCGCCCTGCGCGGCGACAGCGAGCGTGCCAATGACCAGGTCACGCTGAAGGATCTCCGCAACGGCGAACAGCAGACGGTGGCGTTGGCGCAACTGGAGTCGACTTTGCACGGCATTCTCGGGGAGCAGGCATGATTCGCCTTGATGGTCATTCGCTGACGCGTGCGCAGCTGGTCGAAATCGCGCGTGGCGCGCAGGTCGAACTCGATCCGGCGGCGTTGAAGAAGGTCGAGCGCGCGGCGAACTTCCTCGCCGAGCAGGTCGCCCGCGAGGAGCCGATTTATGGCGTTTCCACCGGCTTCGGCAGCAATGCCGACAAACTGCTGGGCGCGCATCCGCTGCGCGATGAATTGCCGAATGCGAAAGCATCGGGACGATCGCTGCATGCCGAACTGCAGGACAACCTGATCACCACCCATGCCGTGTGCGTGGGCGAACCGTTCGCGCCGAACGTGGTGCGGGCGATGCTCGGCATCCGCATCAACACGCTGCTGCGCGGGCATTCGGGCATCCGCGTGCAAACCTTGCAGTCGCTGGCGGCGATGCTCAATGCCGGCGTAGTGCCGGTGGTGCCGCAGTTGGGATCGGTTGGCGCCTCGGGCGATCTCGCGCCGTTGTCGCACCTCGCGATCGTGTTGCTGGGTGGTGGCGAAGCCTTCTTTGACGGCGAACGCATGTCGGGCGCCGATGCGCTGAAGCGCGCGGGACTCCTGCCGGTGACGCTGAGCTACAAGGAAGGCCTGGCGCTCAATAACGGCACCGCGCAGATGCTCGCGACCGGCGTGCTGGCGCTGGACGAGCTGGAATACCTGCTCGATACCGCCGATCTCGCCGCAGCGATGACCATCGATGCCTTCGCCGGACGTCTCGGCGCGTTCGCCGAGGAAGTCCACGCGTTGCGCCCGCACCCGGGCCAGGTACAGGTCGCGAAAAACCTGCGCACGCTGCTGGAGGGGTCGACGCTCGCCGACATTCCCTATCATTTGGTGCCGCGTTTCCGCAGCTGGCTGCCGCAAAGCTGGGACACGCCGGAATCGCAGGCGCTGAGCTTCGATATCGGCTGGGAGTGGGTGCCGAATACCCAGCGCCATGGTCGCGAGAAGTTCTACCTGCGTTTCAAGCCGTTCCGCGGCGGCAAGAAGCACCAGCCGCAGGACAGCTACAGCCTGCGCTGCATTCCGCAAGTCCACGGCGCGGTGCGCGATGCGGTCGCGCATGCCGCGCGCGTGCTCGAGATCGAACTCAATTCCGTCACGGACAATCCGCTGGTGTTCCCGGATCGCGAAGCGCAGTACGTGGAAGAGCAGGTGATCTCCGCCGGCCATTTCCACGGCATGCCGCTGGCGCTGGCGATGAGCGCGGTGAAGGCGGCGATCCCGGTGCTGGCCTCGATCAGCGAACGCCGCATCAACAAGCTGGTCGATCCCGCCACCAACGACGGCCTGCCGGCCTTCCTGATCGGCAACGAGGACGCGACCGAATCCGGCTTCATGATCATCCAGTACACCGCCGCGGCGATCGTCAACGATCTCGCCAGTCGCGCGATGCCGGCTTCGGTGTATTCGGTGCCGACCAGCGCCAACGCGGAAGACCATGTGTCGATGGGGGCCAACGAGGCGCGCCACGTACTGGCGATGTGCGCCGATCTCGGCAAGGTCATCGGACTGGAACTGATGACCGCCGCGCAGGCGCTCGATCTCCGCCGCGACATGATCAATGCCGCCCGCGATCTCGCCGATCGTGCCGACGCCGTGTCGTTCGCACGCAAGGTGCAGGGCGCACCACTGCCGGGCGATCCCGCACAGGCGGGTTTCATTGCCGAGGTCGATGCCTTGCGCGCCGAGCTGTCGGACGCAGAAGCCTTCCATCCCGGCGATGCGGTCAGGCGCGCCCACGCCGTGGTGCGCGGGGAGGTTGCCTTCCTGGAGCGTGACCGCGCGCTGGATGGCGATGTCCGTCGGGCTGTGGAGTTGGTGGCTCGGCGTCGGGTCGATGCCGGGCTGCGGGACATGGGCTGAGTTTCGGTATCAGGCGCAACCGTGGCCCGCGGGCTTGGGTTGGTTGGATTCCCGGGCTGGCCAACCCCATGAACGCTTTCCAGCTGTGGGGCGTCGGGCCTCTTGACTTCGTGTCATTTCCATGGGTTAATGTATTAACGCGCTAATACATTAATGCGATGAAGCAGCGAGAAATCCCCGTTCTTCCTTACGATGCGGAAACCGCGATCTCGGCACTGGCCGAGGCCCTGAACGCCTGCAAGTCGGCACAGGAGATTCGCGCCTTCCTGGTCGACCTGTGCACGCCGGCCGAACTGGAGGCGCTGTCCGACCGCTGGAAGGTCGTGCCGCATCTGTTGCTGGGTGAGCCGTATCGGGAGGTTCACGAACGGACGGCAGTGAGTGTCACCACCATCGGCCGGGTCGCGCGCACGCTTGAGCGCGGAGCTGGCGGCTATGCCAACGCGGCGCGCCGTCTGCGCCTGCCTGAAACCTCCGGAGCACGATCATGAGTCCCCCCATCCAGATGACGCCGGTGCGCGACCGCCTGCGGATCGCGATCCAGAAGAACGGACGCCTCAGCGATCCGGCGCGCGCCTTGCTGGCGTCGTGCGGGTTGTCCTGGCGCGAAAGCCCGGACAAGCTGTTCTGCTACGGCGAAAGCGCACCGGTCGACCTGCTGCTGGTCCGCGACGACGACATCCCCGGCCTGATCGCCAGCGGCCTGTGCGACCTCGGCGTGGTCGGTCGCAATGTGCTCGACGAGCAGATGAGCGATCAGCGCGGCAAGGGCCGCGAGGCCAGCGTGCGTGAAATGCGCGCCCTCGGTTTCGGTGGCTGCCGGTTGTCGATCGCGGTGCCGAACGAGTGGCAGTGGAGTGGTCCGGCAATGTTGTCGGGCAAGCGCCTCGCCACTTCGTATCCGGCGTTGTTGCGCGACTGGCTGGCGCTCAATGGCGTCGAGGCCGACGTCGTCGAACTGTCGGGATCGGTGGAAATCGCGCCGCGCCTCGGCCAGGCCGACGCGATCTGCGATCTGGTGTCGAGCGGCGCCACGCTCGCCGCCAACCAGCTCAAGGCGGTCGAGGACATCCTGCAGTCGGAAGCGGTGATTGCCGGCCCCGTGCGCGAATTCGACCCGGCGCTGGCCGGCATCGCCGACATGTTGTTGCGTCGCCTCGATGGCGTGATGAGGATCCGCGACAGCAAGTTGCTGATGTTCCAGGCGCCGCGCGCGGTGCTCGATGACGTGTTGCCGCTGCTTCCCGACGCGGAACCGCCGACGATGTATCCGGTTGGCGGCGACGACATGCTCGCATTGCAGGCGTTGTGTCACGGCGTGGTGACCTGGCAGCGGCTGGAAGAACTCAAGCGTGCCGGTGCACGTGGATTGATGGTGTTGCCCGTGGAGCGGATGCTGGCATGAACAGGATCGATTGGAATGCGTTGGATGCCGGTGCTCGCGAAGAGGTGCTGCAACGCCCGACGCGGGCGTCTTCCGCATTGGTGCGTGGCGACGTGCAAAGCATCCTCGAGGACGTCGCCGCGCGCGGCGACGACGCCCTGCGCGTGCTGACCGCGCACTACGATGGCGTCGAGCTGGAGCGTTTCGAAGTCGATGCAGAAGAGTTCGCTGCAGCCGAGGCGCAGGTTTCGAAGGAATTGCGCGATGCGATCGAGGAAGCGGCGGGACGGATCGAAGCCTTCCACCGTGCCGGCATGCCGCAGCCGTATCGGGTGGAAACTGCGAACGGCGTGGTTTGCGAACGTGTCTCGCGACCGATCAATCCGGTGGGCCTGTATGTGCCGGCGGGCAGCGCGCCGCTGCCGTCGACGGCATTGATGCTGACGATTCCGGCGATGCTCGCGGGCTGCCCGGATATCGTGCTGTGCACGCCGCCGCGCAAGGATGGCAGTGCCGACCCCGCGGTGCTGGTCGCGGCGCGACGCGTGCCCAACGTGCGGGTGTTCAAGCTCGGCGGCGCGCAGGCGATCGCTGCGATGACCTTCGGCACGGCGACGATCCCCCGTTGCGACAAGCTGTTCGGGCCGGGCAATGCCTATGTCGATGAAGCCAAGCGCCAGGCCTCGCAGCGCAGCGACGGGCCGGCGATCGACATGCCGGCCGGTCCGTCGGAAGTGCTGGTGATCGCCGACGCCGGCGCCAATCCGCGCTTCATCGCCGCCGACCTGTTGTCGCAGGCCGAGCACGGTCCCGATTCTCAGGTGCTGCTGCTGTCGGATTCGCCGGAGTTGCTCGATGCGGTCGCGCTGGCGATCGAGGAAGAACTTACGAAGCTGCCGCGCGCCGAAATCGCCCGCAAGGCGTTGCGCGCGTCGCGCCTGATCCAGGTCGGCGATCCCGCCCAGGCAATCGCGATCAGCAACCTCTACGCACCCGAGCACCTGATCCTGTCGTTGCGCGATCCGCGCGCCTGGCTCGAACAGGTGACGTCGGCGGGCACGGTGTTCATGGGCGACTGGACGCCGGAATCGCTGGGAGATTACTGCAGCGGCAGCAACCATGTCCTGCCGACGGGTGGCGCGGCTCGTGCGTGGAGTGGACTCAGCGTCGGCAGCTTCATGAAATCGCTGAGCGTGCAGACCGCGAGTCGCGACGGTTTGCGCACCATCGGCCCGTGCGCCGTGACACTGGCGAACGCCGAGGGCCTGCAGGCGCACGCGTTGGCGGTGACCGTCCGCATGGCGGAGCCGGCATGAGTACCGCGTCCAAGCTGTTGCGCGCGGACTTGCGCGAATTCGCCGGCTACAAGTCGGCGCGTACGGATCGCATCGCCGGGGATGTCTGGTTGAATGCCAACGAATCGGCGTGGGCGAATGCCGGTGATGTCGAGGGCGCCTGCCGTCGTTATCCCGAGCCGCAGCCGCAAGCCCTGAGCCAACGCCTGGCGGAACTGTACGGCGTGACGCCCGACGCGTTGTTGGTCGGGCGCGGCAGCGACGAAGCCATCGATGTACTGGTGCGTGCGTTCTGCGCGCCAGGGCAGGGCGCCATCGTCACCGCGCCGCCGGTGTTCGGCATGTATGCGGTCTGTGCGCGATTGCACGGCGTCCGCGTGGTCGAGGTGCCGCTGGTCGACACCGCCGCCGGATTCTTCACCGATCTCGATGCGCTGGCGGAAACCGCGGCCGCCAATGCCGCTTCGCTGGTCTTCGTTTGCTCGCCGGGCAATCCTTCCGGCGAATCGGTCGATGCGTCCGCGATCGCGCGCTTGCTGCAGCGGCTCCAGGGGCGCGCGATCGTCGTGGTCGACGAGGCCTACGTCGAATATGCATCGCAGCCATCGCTGGTGCCGCTGATCGCCGAATACGACAACCTGGTCGTCCTGCGCACGCTGTCCAAGGCGCATGCACTGGCCTCGGCGCGGATTGGCGTGGCGATCGCCCGGCCGGAACTGATCGCGATGATCCGTCGCTGCCAGGCGCCGTATCCGCTGTCGGGTCCGGCCGTCGCGCAGGCATTGCAGGCGCTGGAACCCGCCGCGCTCGCCGCCACCGCTGCGCATGTCGAGGAAGCGAAGGCGGAGCGCGTCCGCGTCCAGTCTGCGCTGGGAGCGATGGCGGGTGTCCGCCGCGTCTATCCCTCCGCCGGCAACTTCCTGCTGGTACGCTTCGATGATGCCGAAGGCGCGTATCGCGCATTGCTGGCGTCCGGCGTGGTGGTGCGCGACATGCGCGCGATGCCGCAGCTGGACGACGCCCTGCGCATCACCATCGGCCGCCCCGAAGACAACCAACGCATGCTGGCCGCACTTCGGCCGGCGAAGGACCTTGCCGCATGAGCCAGCCCATCCTGTTCGTCGATCGCGACGGTACCCTGATCGAAGAGCCCTCCGATTTCCAGATCGACCGTTACGAGAAGCTGCGCTTCGTCGAAGGCGTGATCCCGGCGATGCTGCAACTGCGTGACGCAGGCTACGAATTCGTCATGGTGACCAACCAGAACGGACTGGGCACGGAATCGTTCCCGCAGGCCGATTTCGATGCGCCGCATGCGTTGATGATGCAGGTGCTGGAAAGCCAGGGCATCCGTTTCCGCGAAGTGCTGATCGATCCCAGCTTCGCCCACGATCCGCTGCCGACGCGCAAGCCGGCGGTCGGCCTGGTGATGCACTACCTTCGCGAGCGCAGCTTCGATCCGCAGCGCAGCGCGATGATCGGCGACCGCGACACCGACATCCAGTTCGCGCAGAACATGGGCATCCGCGGGTTCAAGCTGAAATCTCCGCAGTTCGGCGAGGGCTTGGCGTGGTCGCAGATTCCCGCCGCGGTGCTGGGCGGCACGCGGGCGGCGACGGTCGAGCGCGTGACCAACGAAACGAAGATCGTCGCCAGCGTCGATCTCGATGTTCCGGGGCCGCAGAAGATCCAGACCGGCATCGGTTTCTTCGACCACATGCTGGAACAGCTCGGCAAGCACGGCGGTTTCGCCTTGGCGGTCGATTGCGAAGGCGACCTCCATGTCGACGAGCACCACACCGTGGAGGATTGCGCGCTGGCGATCGGCCAGGCGCTGAAGCAGGCTCTGGGCGACAAGCGCGGCATCGGTCGCTACGGGTTCACCTTGCCGATGGACGAAGCGTTGGCAACCGCCGCGCTCGATCTCTCCGGGCGCGCGTATTTCGTCTTCGATGGCGAATTCGTCCGCGAACAGGTCGGTGGCCTGTCGACCGAGCTGGTGCCGCACTTCTTCCGTTCGCTTTGCGATGCCGCCGGAATCAATCTGCATTTGTCAGTGGAAGGCGAGAACGACCACCACATGATCGAGGCCTGTTTCAAGGTCGTCGGGCGCGCGCTGCGCCAGGCGATCCGTCGCGAAGGCGTCGAGTTGCCGAGCACCAAAGGACAGCTGTGAGCCGAAGAGTTGCGCTCATCGATGCCGGCGGCGCCAATCTCGGTTCCGTGCGTGACGCACTGGATCGGCTCGGTGCGCAAGTCGATGTCGTGCGCGATGGCGATGGCCTGCGTGATGCCGACCGGGTGATCCTGCCCGGCGTCGGTGCGGCGGAGCCGGGCATGCGACTGCTGCGCGAACGTGGATTTGTCGAAGTCCTGCGTGCGTCGCCACGGCCGCTGCTGGGGGTCTGCCTCGGCATGCAATTGCTGTTCGATTCCTCCGAAGAGGGCAATGTCGAATGCCTGGGCCTGATCCCCGGGCGCATTTTCCGCTTGCAGGAGGCGCTGGGAGTGCGCGTGCCGCACATGGGCTGGAATACCTTGCAGCGGGTACAGGGCAGCGCGCTGATGTCCGGCATCGACGAGGCCTCCAGCGTCTATTTCGTCCACAGTTACGCCGCACCGGTAACCGCCGATTGCGTTGCCGGTTGCGAACATGGCCAGGCGTTTGCCGCGATCGTCCAGCGCGGGCGTGTGTGCGGCGCGCAATTCCATCCCGAGCGTTCGGGCGTCATTGGTGCGCGCCTGCTCTCCAATTTTCTTGCGTGGTCGCCATGAGTTTCACCGCTTATCCCGCCATCGATGTCCGCGACGGCCGCGTGGTGCGCCTGCGCCAGGGCGATTACGCCCAGGAAACCCGCTACGACGACGACCCGTTCACGCTGGCGTTGCGCTATTCGGAACAGGGCGCGCAATGGCTGCATCTGGTCGATCTTGATGCGGCGCGCGATGGTGGCTACCGCCTGGCGCCGTTGTTGCGTTCGCTCAGCGAACACACTGGCCTGCACGTCCAGACCGGCGGCGGCGTGCGCGCCGAAAAGGACGTCGACGCGATCCTGGAAGCCGGGGCGCAGCGCGTGGTGATCGGATCACTGGCGGTGCGCGAACCGGGGTTGGTGGAGGGCTGGCTGCGCACGTTTGGCGCGGAACACCTGACCATCGCGCTTGACGCGCGCCAGGACGAAGACGGCGAATGGCGGCTGCCGGTGCATGGCTGGACCGAATCTTCTCCGCAGACGCTGTTCGATCTCGCAGCCGGTTACACCGATGCCGGATTGCGCCACCTGCTGTGCACCGACATCAGTCGCGACGGCATGTTGAGCGGGCCGAGCCTCGAGCTGTACGGCGAGGTGTGCCGTCGTTTCCCTCGGCTGCAGGTGCAGGCCAGCGGCGGCATCCGCGATGCTGCAGATGTGTCCGGTGCGCGCGCGGCGGGTTGCGCGGGCGCCGTGCTCGGAAAATCGTTGCTCGACGGTCGTTTGTCGCTGGCGGAAGCGCTGCAATGCTGAGCCGTCGCATCATTCCCTGCCTGGACGTCCGCGACGGTCGCGTGGTCAAGGGCGTGCGCTTCCGCGACCACGTCGACATGGGTGACATCGTCGAGCTGGCACGGCGCTATCGCGACGAGGGCGCCGACGAGCTGGTGTTCTACGACATCACCGCCAGTCCGCAGGGGCGCAGCGTCGATCGCGATTGGGTGCGGCGGGTCTCGCGCACCATCGACATCCCGTTCTGCGTCGCCGGCGGCATCCGTAGCGTCGAGGATGCCCATGCCGTGCTCAATGCCGGTGCCGACAAGGTGTCGATCAACACGCCGGCGCTGGAACGTCCCGAACTGATCGGCGAGATCGCCGACGCATTCGGCGTGCAGTGCGTGGTGGTCGGGATCGATTCGCAACGTGATGCGGATGGCGAATGGCGGGTACGCAGCCATACCGGCGATCCCGAGCGGACGCGGGCGTTGCCGCGGCGGACCCTCGATTGGGTGGTGGAGGCGCAACAGCGCGGCGCCGGCGAAATCGTGCTCAACTGCATGGACAGCGATGGCGTGCGCAACGGCTACGACATCGCGCAGCTGGGCGACGCCCGGACGCTGGCGACGGTCCCCTTGGTGGCATCCGGTGGCGCCGGCACGATCGATCACTTCGAGGCGGCGTTCCGCAACGCCGACGTCGATGGTGCGCTCGCCGCGAGTGTGTTCCACTCGGGTACCGTGCGCATCCCCGAACTCAAGCGCGAGCTTTCCGCGCGTGGCATCGCGATGAGGTTGTCATGACGATCCCGGGTTTTGACGTCAACGTCCTGGACTGGTCGAAATCGCCCGATGGCCTGCTGCCGGCGATCGTGCAGGACGCCGACACCTTGCGCGTGTTGATGCTGGGCTACGTCAATCGCGAATCGCTGGTGCAGACGCTGGCGTCCGGCCACGTGACATTCTTCAGCCGCAGCAGGCAGCGCTTGTGGACCAAGGGCGAGGGCTCCGGTCACTTCCTCGATCTGGTGTCGTTGCAGGCCGATTGCGACAACGACAGCGTGCTGGTGATGGCACGCCCGCATGGTCCCACCTGCCACCTCGGGCACGCCAGTTGCTTCGCCGATGCGCGGGGTGATGCGTTGGCGGAACTCGATCGCCTGATCGCCACCCGGGAAGCGGATCGCCCCGAAGGCAGCTACACCACCAAGCTCTTTGAAGGCGGTGTCCGCCGGATCGCGCAGAAGGTGGGCGAGGAGGGCGTCGAGACGGCCCTGGCAGGCGTGGCCCAAAGCGATGCCGAGCTCCTGGGCGAAAGCGCCGACCTGCTGTATCACTTGCTGGTGCTGCTGCGTTCGCGCGGACTCGGGTTGGCCGATGCGCTCGCGGTGCTGGAGCGGCGCGCACGTTGATTCGTCATGCCACTGGCGGATAATTGCCGGATGCGCACATCAATCTCGAAGCTTTGCCTGCTGGCCGTCGGTGGGTTGACCGCCAATCCGCTGCTGCACGCCGCGACCATGCGTGGTCGCGTCTGTCTTGATGCCGGCGCCACGGCTTCGTGTCCGGCCAGCGCCAAAGGCGTGGCAAATGTCGCCATCTCCAATGGTCGCCAGATCGTCCGCAGCGATGCCGAGGGTCGCTACAGCATCGAGGTCGCGGATGGCGATACCGTATTCGCGATCAAGCCGCCGGCGATGGCGTTCGCAAATCGTGCCAACGGCCTGCCGGGTTTCTGGCAGCACTACACGCCGAACGGTTCGCCGAAGTTGAAATACGGCGGAATCGCGCCGTCCTCGTCGTTGCAGTTCGATGTCGCGCTGCGACCGCTGGGCAAGGTGCCAGGTTCGCTCGACATGCTGGTGTTCGGCGATCCGCAACCGAAATCGCCGAAGGACGTCGGCTATTACGAGCGTGACATCGTCGCGCCGCTGGTCGGCCACACTAACGCGCGCCTCGGCATCTCGCTGGGCGACATCGCCAGCGACGATCTCAGCCTGTATCCGGCGATCAATGCCGTCACCACCCGCCTGCACCAGCCGTGGTTGCATGTCCCCGGCAATCACGACATGGATGCCGATGCGACTGGGGACGCCCATGCGCTCGATTCCTTCCGCAATGTCTATGGCCCCGATACCTATGCCTGGCAGGAGCCGCAGGCGAATTTCATCGTCCTCGACGACGTGGTGATGACACCGGGCAAGGCGCCGGGTTACATCGGCGGCTTCCGCGACGACCAATTCGCATTCCTGGAATCGGTGTTGCCGACGCTCGACCACGATCGTTTGCTGGTGCTGTCGATGCACATCCCGCTGTTCGAGCCCGCGGGCAAGGACACCTTCCGCGATGCCGACCGCGCGCGCCTGTTCGCCTTGATCAAGGATTTCCCGCACGTACTGGTGTTGAGCGCCCACTCGCACGCGCAGCAGCACTGGTTCCACGATGCCTCGACCGGCTGGCGCGGCGCGCAGCCATTGCACGAATACAATGTCGGCGCGGCCTGCGGTGCGTTCTGGTCGGGCGTGAAGGACACCGCCGGCATCCCGGCATCGACGATGTCCGACGGCACCCCCAACGGTTACGCGACGTTGCATGTCGAATCTGACGGCCGTTACGCGTTGGCGTATCACCCGGCACGCGATCCCGCCGACACCCAGATCGGCCTGCACGCGCCGAAGGTGCTGCGCAAGGGCGCCTATCCGGCGTGGGGCGTCTACGCCAACATGTGGATGGGCATGGTGGACACGAAGATCGAGTATCGCGTGGACGACGGCGCGTGGAAGCCGATGACGCGGGTGGTGCAGCCCGATCCGGCGTTGCTCGCCGAGAACATGCGCGATGACCAGGCGCCGCGACTGCGCGGCTATGACCGTTCGCCCGAGGCGACGCCGTCGCCGCACCTGTGGCGCGGCGCGTTGCCGACCGATCTTGCCATTGGCGAGCATCGCGTCGAGGTGCGCGCGCAGGATCGCTGGCGTGGCGAGGTGAGCGCGACGACGCGGTATCGACTGGAAGACGCGAAACCCTGAGTGGCGGCGCGCTCAGCGCGTGAGCAGACCTGTGCGCTTCAGTGCCTCGATCAATGCCAGCTTGTTTTCCGGGGTGCGGGGAGAGCCGGTGACGCGGTCCAACACCTTGCCGTTGTGCACGATGAGGTAGGTCGGCATGCTCCAGCCTGGCGGCAGCAAGGTCCATTCCGCGCGATCATAGAGCTGTACCGCTTGTGCCGTCTGGAATCGTCGGTTCCAGTCGGCGATGGCACTTTGATCCTCCCAACCCGGCGGCAGCATCAACCAGTGTGCATGCCGGGAGAAAACCGGCCCCAGTACCGGATCGGCGGAAATGTCCGCAGCTGCGTCTTCGGCGTTGTGGCAACCGGACAGCACCAATATCTGCAGCGGCGCGAGATCGAGCTGCGCCCGGGTCAATACCGTCCCGTCGTGGCTTGGCGCCCATATGCTGTGAGGTGATGCGGTGCCCGCATCGATCATGCGCGGAAGCGCGGGCAGCCCGGCGTTCGGATGCGCGGCGGCGTAGCGGCGGGCGTCATCGAATTCTCGCACGCGAACGAGGTTCTGGTAGACCTCGCGGACATCCGCGGATCGCGCAACGCCGCGATGTTCCATCGCAGCGACAACTTCGCGCATGCGAATGACGTCTTCCGGCGTTGGCGCATCGAACAGGACGAGTTCGAACGCTTGCAGCAGATAGACCAGATCGCGCTCGTCCAGTTTCCCGAGTGCAGCGGGTTTTACGAACAGTCCCGAAAATTCCCGATCGAAGCGCGCATGGAGCTCGGGCTGGAAGGTGCCATCTGGACGCTCCATGCGCGAGAGTGCATCAAACTCAGTCTCGATCCGGCTGGGAGGCTGGTTTGCTGCCCGCCATCTTGGTGGCGCATCGGGGCTGCGGAACCGGATGCCCGACACATAAGATTCCGCGCCGAACAGCACCAATACTTGCCGGGCTTCCTCACGCGTCAGTTCGGTGGCCAGGTCACCGGTTCCAAATCCTCCCAGGCCCCTGTCGCCAAAATGCAGATCATCGAGGAATCGCTGGCGCGCCAGCGGCGGCAGCAGGTCGAGTGGCGAATCCTTGCCCGCATGCAGTTTCAGGTAGGCGTCGAGTTCTGCGCGGGAGCGGATGATCTGCAGTTTAGCCGCCAAGGCAGCTGCGGTCGCGGATTGCGCGGCCGCTGTCGTCACCGGGATGCCGGAGCTCAAGACGCTTGCCAACAGGAATGCGGGCAAGAAACGGACACTCGACATGGACGACACCTCCCCGTGGAATCCCAAGATATCAGCGCGGCTTCCTCACGCTCAACCACGCGCCCGCCAGCAACAACGCGATCGCCGCCGCCTGGATCCATTGCGGTTGCGCGCGGCCGCTGATGACCAGCAGCAAGGTCGACAACAGCGGCGCGAGATAGGACAGGCCGCCGAGCAGGGCGATATCGCCACGCTTGGTGCCGCCATCCCACAGCCAGAACGCCGCGCCGACCGGGCCGACGCCCATCGCGACCATCGCCAGCCATTGCATGCCGCTGATGGTGCGCGACGGTTCGAACGCGGCATGCGCGAACGCACCGAGGATGGCCACGGCAAGGCAGGCGGGCACGATCGCCGTGCTCGGTACCTGCGCATAGCGGCGATTGAGCACCGAATAACCGGCCCAGACCAGCGCGGCAGTGATCGCGGCGAGATATCCGGAGCTCGCCGCGGGGTCGACTTGGATGCCACGTCCGCCGGTGACCAGCAGGGCGGCGGCGACCAACCCCAGTACGGCGCCGACGATGTTGCCGGCGCGCAAGTGGACGCCGGGCAGCAGTCCCGAAAACAGCACGATCAGCAGTGGCCAGAGATAGTTGAGCAGGCTCGCTTCGACCGGCGGCGCGTGCTTGAGGGCGAAGAAGTACAGGGCGTGGTAGCCGAACAGTCCGGCGGTCGACAACGCCAGCGCGGGCAACGGTGCGCGCATCGAATTCAGACCACGCTTGCCATCGCACAGTATGTGCAGCAATCCGATGGTTCCACCGCAGCCGAAACTGATCGCCAGCACCAGGAAGGGCGGGAGATCGCCGGTCAGGGCGGTCAGCAGGGCCAGCGACGACCACAGCAGGATCGCGACGAGCCCGCCAAGCGTGGCCTTGCGGTCCGGACGATCTCTCATGCGCTGTCGCGGTCAGCGTGGATCGATCGCGGCGAAACTCTCGGCGCGGGCATGACCATGCGTCGCATCGCCGCTACGCGGTTGCGGATAGTCCTCGCGGCGATCGATCAACACCGTGCGCATGCCGGCGTCGCGGGCGGCGTCGAGTTCTTCCACCACGTCGGACAGGAAAACGATGTCCTGCGCCGGGCAGTCGAGGCTCGCGACGATGCGGCGATAGCTGTCGGAGTCGCGCTTGTGGCCGACTTCGGTATCGAAATAGTGCGAGAACAGCGGCGTCAGGTCGCCGGCGTCGGAATGGCTGAACAACAATTTCTGAGCGGGTACCGATCCCGAGGAATACACCGCCAGCACATGCCCGGCTTCATGCCAGGCGCGCAATGCAGGTGCCACGTCCGGATACAGCGGCGCGGTGAAATCGCCGCGGGCGTAACCATCGTTCCAGATCATGCCCTGCAGTGCCTTGAGCGCGGTGTGCTTGCGGTCCTCGTCGATCCAGCCCTGCAGCGTCTCGATGATCATCGAATCCTGGCACATCGCGCCGTGCTCGGTCGCAACCTGGTCGAGCAGGGCACGAACTTCCAGTTCATCGCCGTGCGCGGCGACGAAGGCGGGCAGGCGTTCGCGCGCATACGGAAACAGCACGTCCTTGACGAAGGAGATCGACGAGGTGGTGCCTTCGATGTCGGTGAGGATGATCGATTTCATTTTGCCGATGTCTTGATGTATTCGTTGCGGCGAAAACGCAGCGCCGACCAGTCCTTGTCGATCGCGACCATCCGCACGGTGTCGAAGCCGGCGTCACGCAGCACGGTCCAGCCGGAATCGCGATTGAATTCGCAGCGATAGCGCTTCGAACTGCCCTTGGGATAGGCGATCCACAGTTGCGCATCGCCGTCGGCGGCTTTCACCAGGGCGCGGCTGGCCTTGTCCAGTTCGTCTTGCGTCACCGCGAAGGCCAGCGCCCAGGCGATCTTGCCGCGTGCGTCGCGCTCGATCTCGACACCGTCGAGCGCCGCCAGTTCCGCCTCGAAACTCTCCGGGGCGTTCAATACATGGATGCGCGGCAGCGTCCCGAGGTTGAGTTTCTTGAACAACGGTGTCACGGCTCAGTGCTTCTCGTAGCGCGGGAAGCGTTGCGCGATATCGCTGCCGGTGAAATAACCGATCCAGCCGTCCGGTTCGGTGAAGAAACGGATGGCGACGAATTCCGGCGCTTCGCCCATGTCGAACCAGTGGGTGGTGCCATCGGGCACGGCGATCAGGTCGCCCTGTTCGCACAGGATCTCGTAGACCTTGTCGGCAACATGGAGGGTAAAAAGCCCCGATCCGGCGACGAAGAAACGTACTTCGTCTTCCTTGTGGTAGTGCTCTTCGAGGAACTTGGCGCGCATTTCGGCGCGATTGGGATTGTCCGGCGCGATGCTCACCACATCGACCGACTTGAATCCGTTGGCTTCCACCAGACGATCGATGTCGGCGCGATAGGCGGCCATGATCGCTTCGGGCGAATCACCGGCTTTTACCGGTGCAGTCGCCTGCCACTGCTCGAAATCGACCTTGATCGGCTTCAGCAGGCGCGCGATCCCGGCGTGGTCGTGGCTCTCGTCCAGCACCGTTTCCGGCGCATCGGCAGCGAAAATCCGCAGTCGGCTCATCGTCTCGTCCTCAGGCGCGCAGGCGGCGCATTTCCAGTTCGCAGCCGAGCATGAACTCGAATGCGTCCAGGTGACGGCGCGCTTCGGCGATGTCGTGACCCCAGGCATAGAGACCGTGCCCGGCGATCAGATAGCCCCAGGTGTTGGGCTTGGTCAGCACCGCGTCGACGCTGGCGGTCAGCGCGTCCATGTCCTGCGAATTCGGGACCACCGGCAGGTCGAATTCGGTCTCGTGGGTCGTGTGGCCGCGCAGCGCCTTGAACAACTCGTAACCGTGCAGCGGCACACGGCCCTGGGCTTCGTAGAGCAGGCCGGCGATGGTCTGGGTCGGCGAATGGGTATGCAGCACCGCACCGACTTCCGGGAAGCGGCGGTAGAGATGGGTGTGCAGCGCCGCTTCCGCCGACGGCCTATGGTGGGTCGCGACCGGCTCGTTGGCCATGTTCACCACCATGATGTCGGCCTCGGTCAGGCGGCCCTTGTCCTTGCCGGAAATGGTGATCGCGGCGTGTTCCGGCCCCATGCGGATCGAGAAATTGCCGGCGGTGGCCGGAGTGAATCCCTTGGCGGCCAGTTCGCGGGTATGGCTGATGATCTGGGCGGCGCAGCCGGCGTACAGGTTGTGGTCGAAGGCGGGCGTATTCATTAGCCCAGTGTAGCGATTGCCGGCGTCATTCCAAATGACGATTGCGCCTGTGGTGATGGCGTTCAGTCGGTTTTGCGCTGCTGCCCGTAGTGCCTGAATTTCTCCAGCACCCGCGCCATTTCCTCCGGCGGCAGGTTGCGGGTCGGGCCGAGCGTGCGCGCCAGCATGTACTGGCGGGCGAGGTTCTCGACTTCCTGGGCCAGGGTGTAAGCCTCGGCCAGGGTCTTGCCGGTGGTGACCTGGCCGTGGTTGGCCATCAGGCAGGCGGTCAAACCGCCGTCCAGCGCCTTCAGGACGTTGGCGGAGAGTTCGCCGGTGCCGAAGGTGGCGTAATCGGCGCAGGGAATGCGGTCGCCGCCCGCGACCGCGACCATGTAGTGGAAGGCGGGAATGCCCTCGCCAAGGCAGGCCAGTGCGGTGGCGTGGGTGGAATGGACGTGGACCACGGCGTTCATGGCCGGGAAGGCCTGCAGGATGTCGCAGTGGAAGCGCCATTCGCTGGACGGGATCAACTGTCCCGGTGGGCAGCTGCCATCGGCTTCCAGATAGACGATGTCCTCGGGCAGCAGGTGATCGTAGGAACGGCCGGTCGGCGTGATCAGCAGGCCGCTGCCCCAGCGCAGGCTGGCATTGCCCGACTTGTTGAGCGACAGGCCGCTGGCGTTCATTGCCCTGCAGTGGTCGATCAGCGATTGCCGGGCGGCGCGCTCGTGGTCATGCATGGCGCGGATCTCAACCTTGCTTGTGCTGGTTGCTGTGGCGATAGCCGTAGAGGAAGTAGATCAGGAAGCCGATCGCGGTCCAGGCGATCATCAGCGCCCAGTTGTGCGCGGTCATGGTCGACAACAGGATCAGGCAGCTGACGACGCCGGCGATGCACACCGGCCAGGCGAAGCGGATGCGGAACGGACGCGGCATGTCGGGCGCGGTGCGGCGCAGGACCAGCACGCCGACGCAGACCGCGGCGAAGGCGATCAGCGTGCCCATCGAGGTCAGGTCGCCGAGGATGTCGAGCGGGAACACCGCCGCCAGCAACGCGATGCCGACGCCGGTGATCACGGTGTTGATGTGCGGCGTCTTGTAAGTCGGATGGATGCGGGTGAACACCGGCGGCAGCAGGCCGTCGCGCGCCATGATCATGAAGATGCGCGGTTGGCCGATGATCATCACCAGCACCACCGACGACAGGCCGATCAGCGCGCCGATTTCCACCACGATGCGCAGCCAGCCGAGTTGCGGATGCGCCGCGACCGCGGTCACCACCGGCTCGTCGGTGCCGAGCTTGGTGAAGGGCACCAGGCCGGTCATCACTGCCGCCATGCCGATGTAGAGGATGGTGCAGATCAACAGCGACAGCAGCATGCCGATCGGCATGTCGCGCTGCGGGTTGCGCGATTCCTGCGCCGCCACCGACACCGCCTCGAAGCCGATGTAGGCGAAGAACACCATCGCCGCGCCGCGCAGCACACCGTCGAAGCCGAACTTGCCCGGGCCCTGCGGTTCCGGAATGAAGGGATGCCAGTTGGAGGTGTCGATGTAGCGCCAGCCGGCGATGATGACGAGGATGATCAGGCCGCTCTTCAGCATCACCATCGCGGTGTTCATGGTCGACGACTTGCGGATGCCGATGTAGCACAGCCAGGTCAGCGCCAGCACGATGCCGGCGGCAGGAAGGTTGGCGATGGCGCCGGTCGGCTTGAGCTTGGCGTCGAGCGGCGCGTTGACCAGCGCGGCCGGCAGGTGGATGCCGAAATGATCGAGCAGGCTGAGGAAGTAGCCGGTCCAGCTCACCGCCACCGCCGACGCCGACACGCCGTATTCGAGGATCAGCATCCAGCCGATGAACCACGCGGCAAGTTCGCCGAGCGTCGCGTAGGTATAGGTGTAGGCGCTGCCGGACACCGGCACCATCGCCGCGAATTCGGCATAGGCCAGCGCGCAGAAGGTGCAGCAGATCGCCGCCAGGATGAAAGACAGGATGATCGCCGGGCCAGCGTGTTCCGCCGCGGCTTGGCCGGTGATCACGAAGATGCCGCCGCCGATCACCGCGCCGATGCCGAGTGCGGTCAGCCCCCACGGTCCGAGTGCGCGATGCAGGTCCATCTTCTGCGCGTCGGTGGTGACGGCCTGGGGATGCTTGGTGGCGAACAGTTGCTTCATGTCATGTGTCCGGAAAATGCGTGTCGTCCTGAATGCAGAAGGCCGGCAACGAGGCCGGCCTTCGTGCGTGCCGCGCGATTACTGTGCGTTTTCGCGGGCGAGTTGGCTGCGCTTGCTGCCGTAGAGTCCGTACAGCACCAGGCCGATCACCGCCCACACCGCGAACACGATCTTGGCGGTCATGCTGAGGTTGATGAACAGCAACAGGCAGCCGGCGACGGCGAGCGGGCAGACGATCCACGCCAGCGGCGTGCGGAACGGACGCGGGCGATCCGGCTGCGATTTGCGCAGCACCAGCACGCCGGCGGACACCATCGCGAACGCCAGCAGAGTGCCGGAGTTGGACGTATCGGCGAGCTTGCCGACCGGCAGGAAGGCCGCGCAGAACGCAACCACGATGCCGGTGAGGATGGTGATGACGTGCGGGGTGTGGAACTTCGGATGCACCTTCGACAGGCCGTCGGGGAGCAGGCCGTCGCGCGACATCGTGAAAAAGATGCGGGTCTGGCCGAACATCATCATCAGGATCACGGAGGGCAGGGCCAGCACTGCAGCAATGCCGATCCAGTCGCCGATGCGGTTGTGGCCGAGCACGCGCATCACATGGGCGAGCGGTTCATGGCTGCACACCAGCGCCTGGGCGTTCTGCGGCAGGGCGCAGGCCGCGGCCATTTCCGGCGTGCCCGGATCCAGCGGCATGCCGTTCGGGCCGAGCATCGGCTGGGCGCCGCCGGCGCCAACCGCGCCGTAGCCGACCAGCAGGTAGAAGATGGTGCAGACCACCAGCGAACCGATCAGGCCGATCGGGATGTTGCGGTTCGGGTTCTTGGTTTCTTCCGCGGCCGTGGAGACGGCATCGAAGCCGACGTAGGCGAAGAAGATCGAGGCCGCCGCGCCGAGCACGCCGACGCCACCCATGGGGCTGCCCCAGCCGCCTGGCAGGAACGGCGTGAAGTTTTCCTTGTGATCCATTGCGACCGGCACGGCCAGCGCGACGAAAATGGTCAGCGCGATGATCTTGATCGCCACCAGCACCGAGTTGACCTTGGCGCTCTTGGAGGTGCCGATCACCAGCAATACGGTGACGGCGAATGCGCTGAGGAAGGCCAGCAGGTTGAAGGTGCCGCCGGCGAAATAGCCGGTCTGCAGCCAGGTCGGCAACGCATAGCCGTTCGCGGTGAGCAAGCCGTTCATGTAACCCGACCAACCCACGCACACCGTCGCCGCGCCGATGCCGTATTCCAGGCCGAGCGCCCAGCCGACGATCCAAGCCACCAGTTCACCGAACACGCCATAGCTGTAGGTGTAGGCGGAACCCGAAACCGGGATCATCGAGGCGATTTCGGAATAGGCGAGGGCCGCCAGTCCGCACACGATCGCCGCGATCACGAAGGCGATCATCATGCCGGGGCCGGCTTTCTGGCCCGCTTCGGCGGTCAACACGAAGATGCCGGTGCCGATCACCGCACCGATGCCGAGCAGGGTGAGTTGGATCGGTCCGAGCTGGCGCTTCAGCGCCTTCTTCTCTGCGGTCTCGAGAATCTTGTCGAGCGGTTTGACGCGCCAAAAAAGCATTCGTGCTTCCCCCTGCTGGGTTGATTCGGTGGTGGATGGCAACCCGTGGTCGCCACAAAACTGACCGACCTTAACCGCATTTCACATGGCGGCACAAGCGCCGTCCGGCATGGTAGGACGCTTGCCTGCAGGCGTGTTGCGATGCACCATGTGGCGATGACGACACCACTTGCCGATGCCTTGCGCATTCATGCGCGCCGGTTTCCACAGCAATCCGGAGTGGCGGACGAGTACCTGAAGCTGCTCGAAGAGGGCGTGCACGCCTTCGCGCGTGAACGTCTCGATGGCCACTTCACCGGCTCGGCGTGGCTGGTCAGCCGCGACGGCCGACGCGTGCTGTTGACCCATCACCGCAAGCTCGATCGCTGGTTGCAATTGGGCGGTCATGCCGATGGCGACATGGACTTGCGCGCGGTTGCGCTGAAAGAAGCTGAGGAGGAGTCCGGCCTGACCGGTTTGACGGTCGACGACGACATCTTCGATCTCGACAAACACTGGATCCCCGAACGCGGCGATGTGCCCGGGCACTGCCATTACGACGCGCGTTACGTGGTGCGTGCAGGCGACAACGAAGCCTTCGTCGTCAGCGACGAATCGAATGCATTGGCCTGGCGCGAGATCGCGGAGATCGCCGCCGATCCCTCGGCGGACGAGTCCCTGCGACGCATGGCGCAGCGCTGGCTGGATCGATCAGAACAGCACGCGGGTGCGTAGCGTCCCCGGGATCGCCGCCAGTTCGCTGCGCAGGTCGTTCGACTGCAGCGAGTCCACGGCGACATCGATCACCACGTAGCCCAGCTGCGGATCGGTGCGCAGGTACTGGCCATCGATGTTGATGCCCCGCTTGCCGAAGATGTCGTTGATCGCCGAGAGCACGCCCGGCACGTTGCGGTGGATGTGCAACAGGCGATGGCTGCCGGCGTGTTCGGGCAGGCTCACTTCCGGGAAGTTCACCGCCGACAGCGTGCTGCCGTTGTCGCTGTAGCGCAGCAGCTTGGCCGCGACTTCCAGCCCGATGTTGTCCTGCGCTTCCAGCGTGCTGCCGCCGATGTGCGGCGTCAGGATCACGTTGTCGATGCCGCACAGCGGCGATTCGAAGCGATCGTTGTTACTTTCCGGTTCGGTCGGAAACACATCGACCGCGGCGCCGCCGACATGGCTTGAGCGCAGCGCATCGGCCAGCGCGTCGATGTCGACCACTGTGCCGCGCGAGGCATTGACCAGGTGCGCGCCCCGCTTCATCCGCGCCAGTTGCGGCGCGCCGAACATCAGCTTGGTTGCCGGCGTTTCCGGCACGTGCAGGCTGACCACGTCGGCGCGTTGCAGCAGGTCGTCGAGATCGGCGGCGGGGCGCGCGTTGCCGAGCGCGAGCTTGGTCTCGATGTCGTGGAACAGCACCTGCATGCCCAGCGCTTCGGCGAGCAGGCCGAGCTGGGTGCCGATGTGGCCGTAGCCGATGATGCCGAGGGTCTTGCCGCGCGCTTCGTGGCTGCCGGCTGCCGACTTGCTCCAGCCGTGGCGATGGCATTGCATGTTCCGGGCGGGGACGCCGCGGAACATCATGATGATCTCGGCGATCACCAGTTCGGCCACGCTGCGGGTATTGGAATAGGGCGCGTTGAACACCGGCACGCCCATGGCCTTGGCGGCGTTGAGATCGATCTGGTTGGTGCCGATGCAGAAGGCGCCGACGGCCATCAGCTTGCGGGCTTCGCCCAGCACGTCGGCCGTCAATTGCGTGCGCGAGCGCAGGCCGACGATGTGCGCCTCGGCGATCCGGCGTTTCAGCTCGTCTTCCGGCAGCGCTTTCGCGTGCTCCTCGATGCGGGTGTAGCCGGCCGAACGGAAGGCTTCGGCAGCACGCGGGCTGATGCCTTCCAGCAACAGGACCTGGATGTCCTGGCGAGGGAACGAGGTTTGTTGTGCCATGCAGCATATTGGCACAAGAATCGCGTTTGCGGGGGGCAGTGCGGAATGGCAGGCTGGCCCCATGAATGCGAATCTTCTGGACGATCTGCGCGCCGTTTCGCCGCAGTTGTCGCTACTGACCGAACCTGCCGACCTCGAGCACTACGGCCGCGACTGGACCCGGCGCTGGACGCCGGCGCCGCTGGCGATCGCCTTGCCGACCACCGTCGAGGAGATCGCCGCGATCGTGCGCTGGGCACGCGCGCGCAAGGTCATGCTGGTGCCTTCGGGCGGGCGTACCGGGTTGTCGGGGGGCGCCGTCGCCGCCAATGGCGAGCTGGTACTGAGCCTGGAGAAGATGCGCGCGCAGCTCGCCTGGGATCCGGTCGATCGCCTGCTGACCGTGCAGGCCGGGATGGCGCTGGAAACGCTGCAGGGCATCGCCGAGGGGTACGGCCTGCAATATCCGGTCGATTTCGCCGCGCGCGGCAGCGCCAGCATCGGCGGCAACGTCGCGACCAATGCCGGCGGCATCCGGGTGCTGCGCCATGGCAATACCCGCGAATGGATCGCCGGGCTCACCGTGGTCGATGGCCGTGGCGAGGTGCTGCGCCTCAATCGCGGACTGGTGAAGAATTCCAGCGGCTACGACCTGCGTCACCTGTTCGTGGCATCGGAAGGCACGCTCGGGATCATCGCGGAAGTCACGGTGCGCCTGGCCGATCGCGATCCGCCAGCCTCGACTGTGCTGTTCGCGCTGCCGAGTTTCGAGGCGATCATGCCGGTGTTCGCCGCGCTGCGCGATCACCTGCGCCTGCAATCGTTCGAGTTTTTCGATGGCCGCGCGCTGAAACATGTGCTGCATGCCGGAGCCACGCCACCGTTCGCGGAAACGCATCCGTATTACGCGATCGCCGATGTCGACGCCGACGAGGCCGGACTGCTGGAAGTATTCGAAACCTGCGTCGGCGAGGGCTGGGTGGAGGACGGCGTGATCGCCGCCAGCGATGCCCAGGCCGAGGCGTTGTGGCGCCTGCGCGAGGGCATCACCGAATCGCTGGCGCCGCACACGCCGTACAAGAACGACGTGGTGGTGCGGACCTCGCGGATGCCCGCCTTCCTTGCCGAAGCGCAATCGCTGATCGGCACGGCCTATCCGGAATTCGGAGTCGCGTGGTTCGGCCATATCGGCGACGGCAACCTGCACATCAACATCCTCAAGCCGACGGCCTTGGCGCAGGCGGAGTTCGTGCAGGCCTGCGAACGTGCGACCAAGCTGCTGTCGGAATGCCTGCAGCGCCACGAAGGCAGCATTTCCGCCGAGCACGGCATCGGCCTGGTGAAGAAGCCCTATCTGCGGCAGACGCGCAGCGACGGCGAGATCGCGGCGATGCGCGGAATCAAGGCGGTGTTCGATCCGGACGGGATCATGAACCCCGGCAAGGTGTTCGATTAGCGCGGAATATCCGCGAGTTTCGCGTCCAGCCGTGCGCGAATCTCCGGCCACTCGCCGGCGATGATCGAATAGGTATGGGTATCGCGCATGCTGCCGTCCTTGTGGCGCTTGTGCGCGCGCAGGATGCCGTCGCGGGTGGCGCCGAGGCGTTCGATCGCCGCCTGCGAGCGCAGGTTGAGGTGGCTGGTGTGGAAATACACCGACTGCGCACCAAGCGTGTCGAAGGCGTGTCCGAGCATCAGGCGCTTGCTGGCGGTGTTGACGTGGGTGCGCCAGACCGATGCCGCGTGGAAGGTGTAGCCGATGGCAAGCGTCGGCACGGCGAGGTCGATGTCGTAGAAGCGCGTGCTGCCCACGACACGACCGTCGGCGACGATGGCGAACGGCAGTTCGCGTCCGGCATCGCGCATCGCCAGCGCCTTGCCGACCCACGCTTCGATGCCATCGCGACCGGGGACATTGACGTAGTTCAGGGCGCCGATATCGCCGTCTTCAACGGCATCCTGCAGCGCGGGGATGTGATCGCGCGACAACGGCTCCAGGACGACGCCCCAGCCCTGCAACGCCACCGGCGCGACCTCGCTCATTTCAGCTTGCTCGTGTCCAGTTCGATTCCGGCCGGGCGTTCCGCCAGCAGGATTCCGGGGATGGGATCCTTGCCCTCGTATTTGCGCAACAGCTTCTTCCAGGTGGCGGCGTCGGCGCCGGGGCAGAGCGATTTCGCCATGTTCTTGCCGGTTGCGCGCGTCGAGGAATCGCTGGCAGCGGCATCCTTCTGGAAATGCACGCACATGCGATGCTTGAGGATGTAACTGCGCACGTCCTCGGGCAAATCCTGGGTGCCTTGGCCGGGTTCGCTGGCGGCGGGCTGTTGCGTCGCCGCTGCCGGCATCGATTGCGGCGCTGCGGTCGCCGATCCCGCCGCGATCAGCAGGATCGACAACAGCAACGGAAGGCGATCAGTCCGCACGACCGCCGAACTCGCCGGTGGTGGTGTTCACCCACACGCGCTCGCCGTTGGCGATGTATTCCGGGACCTGGATTTCGATGCCGGTATTGAGGCGGGCCGGCTTCGGGCGCTTGGTCGCAGTTCCGCCCTTGAGTTCGGGCGGCGTCTCGACGACTTCGAGGATCACCGAGGTCGGCAATTGCAGGCCGACCGGCGCTTCGTCGATCACCTGCACGTAGCAGCCGGTCAGGCCGTCGGTGATGTAGCCGGTGCCATCGCCGACCACGTCGGCGTCGAGCTGGTAGGGCGTGAAGTCCTCGTCGTCCATGAAGACGAAGGCGTCGCCGTCCTTGTACGAGAACGTGGCCTGGCGACGCGCGAGCTCGACTTCCTTCAACTCGTCTTCCGCGCCCACGCTGAGGTCGAGCTTGTTGCCGCCGGGCACGCTGTACATGGTGAAGCGGTACTTGACGTTGCCGCCGCGGCCCTGCGGCGAGCTGCGCTCGATGTCGCGGATCTGGTAGGCGCCACCGTTGTGTTCGATGACGTTGCCTTTCTTGATGTCGTAAGCCTTCATATGGTCACTTCGGAGCGAGGCGGGTGGCGCCATCCAGACGGATGGTTTCGCCATTGAGGTAGGTTGTGCGCAGGATGTAGGCGACGAGATCGGCGTATTCGCCGGGCTGGCCGAGGCGCGACGGGAACGGGATCGACGCTTCCAGCGAGGTCTTCACGTCGGGCGGCATGCCGTCGACCATCGGTGTCCAGAATACGCCGGGGGCGATCGTCATCACGCGGATGCCGAAGCGGGCGAGTTCGCGCGCCATCGGCAGGGTCATGCCGACCACGCCGCCCTTGGACGCGGAATAGGCCGCTTGTCCGATCTGGCCTTCGTAGGCCGCGACCGATGCGGTGTTGATGATCGCGCCGCGCTCGCCGTCGACGCCGGCGTCGTTGTGCTGCATCAGGTCGGCGCAGGCCTTGGCGACGTTGAAGCTGCCGACCAGGTTCACCATCACCGTCGCCTGGAACTGCGACAGCGCCATCGGGCCGGTCTTGCCGAGCATGCGGCCGGCGCCAAGGATGCCGGCGCAATTGATGCAGGCGTTCAAGCCGCCGAGGAAGTCCTTGGCCTTGGCCACGTTGGCGGCGACATCGGCCTCGCTGGTGACGTCGGTCTTGATGAAGATGGCCTTGTCCGAGCCCAGTTCGCCGACGGCAGCAGCGCCTTTCTCGTCATTGACGTCGAACAGCGCGACCTTGGCACCGGCGGCGACCAGATGCTGCGCGGTGGCGAAACCGAGTCCGGAAGCGCCACCGGTGATGACGGCGCGCACTTGGGCGAGTTGCATGGTGGAATCCTGCGGAACTGGAAAACCGCAATTCTAGCCTGCGGGACCGGCTTCCCGCTGTCCGCGCCCGCGCTCAGGGGCGGCGATAGACGCGGCCATCCTTCATCACCAGTACCGGATGCGCGGTCGCGGCGATGTCGTCGGCGGGGTCGCCCTGGAAGGCGACGAGATCGGCGCGCAGCCCGGGGGCGATGCGGCCGAAATCGCCTTCTTTGCGGAGAACGCGCGCGGCGACATCGGTGGCGGCATGCAGCACCTGTGGTGCCGGCATGCCGAGCTTCGCCATCCACGCCAGCTCGCGGGCGTTGTCGCCATGGCGGAACACGCCGACATCGCTGCCGTTGCCGATGCGCACGCCGGCCTCGCGGGCGCGGCGGAAGGCCTGCTGCGATTCCAGCATCCTCGACGTCGGCTGAGATTCGCCGGGGACATAATGGTTGAAGTAGGTCTCGGTGGATTCGACCGCCGTCAGCGTGGGGATGTAGGCCACGCCGCGATCGCGCATGCGCTTGAAGGTGTCGACGCTGCCGCCGTAGCCATGTTCGATGCTGTCGACGCCGGCGTCGATCGCCATGCGCATGCCGGCATCGGTCGAGGCGTGCGCCGATACCGGACGCCCGGCGACATGCGCGGCATCGACCAGCGCCTTGAGTTCCGCGGCGGTGAATGTCGTTTGCGAGACGCCGCCCGGCCCCCAGCGATAGTCGGTATAGACCTTGATCCAGTCGGCGCCGTGGCCGGCCTGTTCGCGCACGGCGGCGATCACGTTGTCGACGCCGCTGACTTCCTGCGCGCCGGTCGGCAGGTCGATGTCGTCGCGGAAGCCGCGCGGGCCCGGCCCGTAACTGCCGGTGGCCACGATCGCGCGGGTGGCGATGAACAATCGTGGCCCGGGAATGGTGCCGTCGTCGATCGCCTTGCGGATCGACACGTCGGCATAGCCGGCGCCTTCGGTGCCGAGATCGCGCAGGGTGGTGAAGCCGGCCATCAGGGTGTCGCGCGCGTGGTTGGCTGCCTCAAGCACGCGATAGGGCACCGCTTCCTTCAGCACCTGGTCGTTCCACGAGGTTTCGTTATAGGGATGCAGGAGGATGTGCGAGTGCAGGTCGATCAGGCCCGGCGTCAGCGTGGTGCCGGGCAGTTCGATCCGTTGCGCATCCGCGGGTGCATTGAGAGTGGATGCGGGGCCGACGGCGGCGATCCTGCCGTCGCGCACCAGCACCACCCAGCCGGCATGGCTGGCATCGCCATCGGCGGTCCATACGCGATCGGGCACCAGCAGGATCGCAGGCGATGCCGGCCCGGCTGCCGAAGCGAACATCGGCAACAAGGCGGCCAGCAGCACAGCAAACCATTTGCGCATCACAACTCCCGCGAATAGAAGATGTCGCAGCCACCGTGGCCGGTCGCGCCCATCGACGCGTCGATGCGCTTGAAACCGCTGCGTTCGTACAGGCGCATCGCCGCATCCATGCCGGTCAGCGTTTCCAGATAGCACTGGCGGAAGCCGGCGGCGCGCGCGGCATCGAGGCAGATCGCCATCATCGCGGTGCCGGCGCCGAGCCCGCGTGCTTCGGGCAGGAAATACATCTTGCGCAGTTCGCACACGGCAGGATCACCGCCGGCCAGCGGCGCGACGCCACCACCACCGATCACCTCGCCAATGCGTTCCACCACAAAATAGGCGTGGCGCGGTTCGGCATAGGCGCGCGACATCCAGTCGACTTCGGGATCGTTGATCGCGAAACCGTTGCCGCAGGCACCGAACTCCGGCATCACCGCGCGGATGATGCGCGCCATCGCGGCATCGTCCTTGGCTTCGATCGGACGGATCTGCCAGCTCATGCCTTCGTCGTTTCGTTCTTGATGATCGCGGCCTTGCCGGCGCGACTGTTGGTGGCGTGGCCGAGCACCTCGGAGAGCCAGCGTCCGGTTTCGGCGAGTTTCTGCAGATCGACACCCGTTTCGATGCCGAGACCTTGCAGCATGTAGACCACGTCCTCCGTGGCGACGTTGCCGGTCGCGCCCGGCGCATACGGGCAGCCGCCGGTGCCGGCGACCGAGGAATCGACCACGGCGATGCCTTCCTCGAGGCAGGCGAGGATGTTGGCCAGGGCCTGACCCCAGGTGTCGTGGAAGTGCACGGCGAGGGCTGCAATCGGGACTTCCTGCGCGACCGTCTGCACCATCGCGCGCGCCTTGGCCGGCGTGCCGACGCCGATGGTGTCGCCCAGCGACACTTCGTAGCAGCCGAGTTCGTGCAGCGCCTTGGCGACGCGCACCACGTCGGAGAGCGGTACCTCGCCCTGGAACGGACAGCCGAGCACGGTGGAGACGTAGCCGCGCACGGCGACGCCGTCGGCTTTCGCGGCCTCCATCACCGGACGGAAGCGATCGATCGATTCGTCGATGCCGGCATTGGTGTTCTTGCGATTGAAGGCTTCCGAAGCCGCCGTGAACACCGCGATTTCCTCGACACCGACCTGGCGCGCGCGTTCATACCCTTGCAGGTTCGGGACGAGGACCGGGTAGTGCACGCCCGGTTTGCGATGCAGGCCGGAGTAGACCTCGACGGCATCGGCCATCTGCGGCACCCATTTCGGGCTGACGAAGGCGGTGGCTTCGATGCTCTTCAAACCGCAGTCGGCGAGGCGTTCGATCAACGCGATCTTGTCGGCGGTGGCGACGAAGGTCTTTTCGTTCTGCAATCCGTCGCGCGCACCGACTTCGACGATGCGGACCTGGCTCGGCATGCTCATGCGTTCGCCTCCAGCAGGATCAATGCGGCGTCGGCTTCGACGAAATCGCCTTCGCGCACGCGGACCTCGGCGATCTTGCCGGCGCGCGGCGCCTTCAAGGCCAATTCCATCTTCATCGCCTCCATCACCATCACCACCTGTCCGGCTTCAACGCTGTCGCCGACCGCGCTCTTCGCCTGCACGATCCGCCCCGGCATCGGTGCGATCACGCGATCGCCGCTGGCGCCAGCACCTTCGTCGGCATGGCGATATAGAGAAGCGCGACGCAGCTGCAGCCGGCGCACGCCGTCGTGGAGCAGCACGCGTTCGTCATCGCCCGAGACCTGCACACGCCGCGTCGAGTCGCCGACATGTCCGCTCAGCCAGCCATCCTGCAGGCGCAGGCCGCGCAGCTCGGTCACATGCTCGCCTTCGCGGACGTCGTAGTCGCCGCCATGGCCGCGGATCGCCAGGCGCAAATCCTCACTGCCGGAGACCAGGTGCAACGGCGTCCAGCCGGCGCCGTCGAGACGCCAGCCGTCGCCCGTCGACCACGGCGATGCGGTATCGGCGGTTTCGGACGACATGCGCATCGCCGCCGCTGCCAACCCGTGCAAGGTGCGGGTTTCTTCATTGGAACGTGCCGTCGTGCCGATGAATTCGTCGAGATGGCGATCGAGATAGCCGGTGTCGATATCGCCGGCGACCACGATCGGATGGCGCACCAGACGTTCGAGGAATTCGATGTTCGACTTCGGGCCTTCGATTTCGCACTGCGCCAGGGCTTCGCGCAAACGGGCGAGGGCACGCGGACGATCGCTGTCGCGCACGACGAGTTTTGCGATCATCGGGTCGTAGAAGATCGAGACGGTATCGCCTTCGACCACGCCGGAATCGATGCGGACTTTCGAAGATGTTTCGGGCAGGCGCAGGCGCACCAGCTTGCCGGAACCGGGCAGGAAGCCGGCATCGGGGTCTTCGGCGTAGAGGCGCACTTCCATCGCGTGGCCGCTCGACCAGATCGCGTCTTGCGGCAACGGCAACGGTTCGCCCGCGGCGACGCGCAACTGCCATTCGACCAGATCGAGCGCAGTGACCATCTCGGTCACCGGGTGCTCGACCTGCAGGCGCGTGTTGATTTCCATGAAATAGAAACTGCCGTCCTGGCCGACGATGAATTCGACGGTGCCGGCGTTCTGGTAATCGATGGCGCGACCGGCGGCGATCGCGGCCGCGCCCATCGCCGCGCGCAGTTCCGGCGTCACGAAGGGCGAGGGCGATTCCTCGATCACCTTCTGGTAGCGGCGTTGCGCCGAACACTCGCGTTCGTTGAGATGGATGATCTGGCCGTGGCTGTCGCCGAAGATCTGGAATTCGATGTGGCGCGGACGCTCGATATAGCGCTCCAGCAACACGCGATCTCGGCCGAAGGCGTTTTTCGCCTCGCGCTGGCAGCTTTCCAGGTGCGGCAGGAATTCCAGCGGCGCATGGACGATGCGCATGCCCTTGCCGCCGCCGCCGTGGGCGGCCTTGATCATCAGCGGATAGCCGATGCGGTCGGCTTCTCGTTGCAAGGTCTCCGGCGATTGGTCCTCGCCGGTATAGCCGGGCACCACCGGCACGTTGGCGGCCTGCATCAATTCCTTGGCGCCAGCCTTGCTGCCCATCTTGCGCATCGATGCCGCGCGCGGTCCCACGAACACCAATCCCGCCGCTTCCACCGCATCGGCGAAATCGGCGTTCTCGGAGAGAAAACCGTAGCCGGGATGAATTGCCTGCGCGCCGGATTTCTTCGCGGCTTCGATGATGGCGTCACCGCGCAGATAACTCTCCTGCGGGCGCGAACCGCCGATGTGGTACGCCGCGTCGGCGAGGCGCACGTGCTGGGCATCGGCGTCGGCATCGGAATACACGGCGATGGCGCGGATGCCCATGCGGCGGCAGGTGCGGATGATGCGGCAGGCGATTTCGCCGCGATTGGCGATCAGCAGGGAATCGAACATCAGTGGGCAGCCTTCATTGAGCGAGCCAGTTCGGTTTGCGTTTGTCGAGGAAGGCGCCGAGGCCTTCCTGGCCCTCGGGCGACACGCGCAGGCGGGCGATCAGGGCGGCATTGTCGGCATCGTGGCGCGATCCGTCGGCATGCGCGCAGACATCGCGCACCAGTGTCTTCGCCGACGCGGTGGCGATCGGGCCGGCCTTCAGCAGCAGGTCTACCTGGCGATCGACGGCGGCGTCCAGCGCATCGGCAGCGACCACCTGGTGCAGCAAGCCGATCCGCAGGGCCTCGGCGGCGTCGAAGAGTTCCGCGGTGGCGAACCAGCGCCGCGCCTGGCGCGGACCGATCGCGTTGATGACGTAGGGCGAGATCACCGCCGGCAACAGACCCAGCTTGCTCTCGGTCAGTCCGAATTTCGCTTCCGGCACGCCGATGGCGATGTCGCAGCAGGCGACCAACCCGACACCGCCGCCAAACGCGGCGCCGTGCACGCGGGCGATGGTCGGCTTCGGCAGTTCATCGAGGGTGCGCATCAGGCCGGCCAGCGCCAACGCGTCGGTGCGGTTCTCCGCCTCCGACATCTTCGCCATCCCGCGCATCCAGTTGAGGTCGGCACCGGCGGAGAACGATGCGCCCTCGGCTTCCAGCACCACCACGCGCACGCTGGCGTCATTGCCCAGGCGGCGCAATTCGGCGGTCAGGATGGCGATCAGGCCATCGTCGAAGGCGTTGTGCACCTCGGGGCGGTTCAGCCGCAGCCGCGCCACCGCGCCAGCTTGCCTGACCTGCAACGTCTCCACCATCGACCCATCTCCAATCGGTTGCCTGAATGATAGCGGGAGCGCCCTTCGGAGCCCTGTTCATTCTGATATTATGAGAATGATTCCTATTTGGAATTCTAGCTTTGGAGCCGGGCTTGAAACTGGTCGATCTGCCGCGCGACGTACGCGCCAAGGTGGTGACCGTGCATGGCAACGGGAACGATCGTTCCGCCGATGTCGTGGCGCGCCGCCTGCGCGAACTCGGATTCGTGTCCGGGGAGCCGGTGCGCGTGTCCGGTTTCGGGCCGTTCGGTCGCGACCCGTTGCTGGTGCGCGTCGGCACTTCCAGTTTTGCCCTGCGCCGCAGCGAAGCCGCGCGCGTTGAAGTCGAAACAGTGGAAGCCGCGCCATGAGTACCGCCATGCTCCGCTGCGCATTGATCGGCAATCCCAACAGCGGCAAGACCGCGCTATTCAACCAGCTCACCGGCAGCCGGCAGAAAGTCGCCAACTACGCCGGCGTCACCGTCGAACGCAAGGAAGGCCAGCTGCGCCTGCCGGACGGTCGCCATGCGGTGCTGCTCGATCTCCCCGGCGCCTACAGCCTGACCCCGGCCAGTCTCGACGAAGCGATCGCGCGCGACGTCTGCCGCGGTTTCTATCCCGGCGAACCGATTCCCGACCTGCTGGTCTGCGTGGTCAGCGCCACCAACCTGCGCCTGCACCTGCGCTTCGCCCTGGAAGTGCGCCAGCTCGGGCGGCCGATGGTCATCGCACTCAACCAGATGGACGCGGCGGAAAAACGCGGCATCGAGATCGATGTCGACGCACTGTCGCGCGAACTCGGCGTGCCGGTGATCCCGACCGTCGCGGTGAAGTCGGGCGGTGGCGACAAATTGCTGGAACGCATTGCGGAAACGGTTCCGACCGTGGTCGATGCGGCACCGCTCGACGACGATGGCCTGCATGCGGAAGCGCGACGCCTGATGGATGTCGCCGTGCGCATGCCCGAACGCATCTCGCGCCTCGACCAGCGCCTCGACGGCTGGCTGCTCGATCCGGTGATGGGCCTGGTCATCCTCGCCGTGGTGATGTTCGCGATGTTCCAGGCGGTCTATGCCTGGGCCGAACCGCTCAAGGACGCCATCGACGCCGGCATGAAATGGCTGGGCGTGCAGGCCGGCGCGCACATGGCCGACGGTCCGCTGCGCAGCCTGATCGTCGACGGCATCATCGCCGGCACCGGCAGCGTGCTGGTGTTCCTGCCGCAGATCCTGATCCTGTTCCTCTTCATCCTGTCGCTGGAAGAATCCGGTTACCTGCCGCGCGCGGCCTTCCTGCTCGACCGCCTGATGCATCGCGCCGGGTTGTCGGGACGCAGCTTCATCCCGTTGCTGTCGAGCTTCGCCTGCGCGGTCCCCGGCATCATGGCCACGCGTTCCATCCAGGATCCGCGCGATCGCCTCGCGACGATTCTCGTCGCACCGCTGATGACCTGTTCGGCGCGCCTGCCGGTGTACACGCTGCTGATCGGCGCCTTCATCCCGCATCGCATCGTCGGTGGCCTGTTCAACCTGCAGGGACTGGTGCTGTTCGCGCTGTACGTCGCCGGCATCCTCAGTGCCTTGCTGGTGGCGTGGGTGATGAAGCGCTGGCGTCGCGATTCCGGCGACCACATGCTGCTGCTGGAACTGCCTTCCTACCGCATGCCGAACCTGCGCGACCTCGCCATCGGCCTGTGGGAACGCGCGGTGATCTTCCTCAAGCGCGTCGGCGGCATCATCCTGGCGATGACCATCCTGCTGTGGTTCCTGCTGACCTTCCCGGGCGCGCCGGCGGGCGCCACCGGTCCGGCGATCGACTACAGCTTCGCCGGACGCATCGGCCACATGCTGGCGACGGTGTTCGCGCCCCTCGGTTTCAACTGGCAGATTTCCATTGCGCTGATCCCCGGCCTGGCGGCGCGCGAGGTGATGGTGTCCTCGCTTGCCACCGTCTATGCGGTGGCTGCGCAGAACGACGAAGCGAGCATGCAGGCGCTCGCGCCGCTGATCACGCAGCACTGGTCGCTGGCGACCGCGCTGTCGCTGCTGGTCTGGTACATCTATGCCCCGCAATGCATTTCGACGTTGGCGACGATCCGCCGCGAGACGCATTCGTGGAGGCAGACCGCAATCGCCGCCGGTTATCTGTTCGCGTTGGCCTATGCGGCGTCGTTCGTGACCTATCAGGTCGCCCGGGCACTGGGGGCAGGCTGATGCCGATCGCCCTGCAATACGCGGTGATCGCGCTGCTGGTGGGGCTCAGCGCGGCATTCGTGTGGAGAACGCGCTTCCCGGCGTCGTGGCGGCGCATGCGCGTGGCGCTGGCGATCCCGCTGCTGCGCGATGGGCGTCCGGCGTGGATGCGCGCGCTGGGTCGCTGGATCGCGCCGGCTTCGGCGTTGGCGTCGGGTGAGTGCGGCGGGTGCGATGGCTGCAAGTAACACGCGGTAAAGCTCGCCCGGCCTTGCGCCTATCGCGGTTGTCTGCAGCCGCCGACACGCCGTGAATACGTCCATGTAGGCTCGTACGCAGCATCCATGCTGCGTACGGTCGGCGATACGGACGAACCGCACAGGCGCTGCCGGTGGTTGCTTCAGGCGTCCGGTAAGTCACGCCACGCACGCTTTTGGTTCTGGGAGAGAAACGAAAAGCTCGCGCCGGCGACCGGAGGCGAGCTTTTCGCTTCTCTCTATAGAGCAACAACACGCGCGCGGCCGCGGGTAACCCTGTCTGATGCGCGGGCATTGCGCCGCATGGATGCGGCGCATGAGCCTACATGGACGTATTCACGGCGTCCCGCGCATTGGACAGGGTTACCCGCGAAGCCAGCGCGTGCGATGCTGTTGCGGCGATTACTTCAACTTGCCTTTCGTGCTGGCGAACACATCGACCGCCAGGCTGAAAGTGCGGCTTTCGCCGGGATGCATGGCGCCGACGCCGACCACGTGGCGACCGACTTCCTCGCCACGCTCGTTGCGGATCGCGATCACCACCGAATATTCGACCGCAACGCCGCCTGGCGGCTGCGAGAGCGTGCCCTCGATCGCCAGCGGACGATCGAGGGCCTTGCGGATCGACGCCTCGCCGAACCGCAGATGCCCCTTGCACGCCGGGCACACCGGCGCGCTTTCGAGGATGGTCGCCTTGCAGTGCGGACAGGCGCGGGTGGCGCCGATCTCGCCGGCTTTCGGCACGGTTCCCGCGCGCGGCAGGCTCATGCTCATGCCGAGGTGCTGTTGGCCTCGCGCTTGCTGGCGTCGTCGCTGTTGTCGCGCTTCGCCGGCGCATTGTCCCAGTTGCCGCATTCGACGCGGCCGCGCAGGCGCGAACCGGAAGCAACGGTGAGCGTATCGGCCTTGATGTCGCCGTTCATCGCGCAGGTTGCCAACAGCTCGACGCGGCTGGCGGAATTGATGTTGCCGTCAAGCTCGCCGGAAACCATCACCTTGTCGGCCTTGACGCTGCCATCGAGCTTGGCGCCCTGTTCGACGGTGAGGTCGCCCTTGACGTCGACGTCACCCTTGAAGCGACCGGCGATGCGGACGTGGCCGGCGCCCTGGATCTTGCCTTCGATGGTGAGGTCGCTGGCGATGACCGATTCCTTCATCGCGGGCGAGGAGGCGGGAACGGCGCGGACGGGGGAGATCGATTCGGGATTGGCGGACATGGCGGCACTCGCGGGTTCGTTGCGGGTCGGATTGATCGGCGCAGCCGCCGGGGACGGCTCCGCTTGCGGGAAGGGTGCCGTGTCCTTTTTCGGCTGGGTCGGGTCTTTCCAGATTGCCATGATCACCTCGGGGGAAAGGGCAGCAGTGCTGCTGGGGCCACCGACCATACCACGGCTCGATTGCAATTGAATCAGCCGCTTGCGAGGTGAAACGAACCTACATCCTGAATACGCCGAAGCGTGCCGGTTCGATCGGCGCATTCAGCGATGCCGCCAAGGCAAGTCCGAGAACACGGCGGGTGTCCTTCGGATCGATGATGCCGTCGTCCCACAATCGCGCGGTGGCGTAATAGGGATTGCCCTGGTCCTCGTACTGCTGGCGGATCGGCGCCTTGAACGCGTCTTCGTCTTCCGCGCTCCACTGGCCGCCTTTCGCCTCGATGCCGTCGCGGCGCACCGTCGCCAGCACGCTCGCCGCCTGTTCGCCGCCCATCACGCTGATGCGCGCGTTGGGCCACATCCACAGGAAGCGGCCACCATAGGCGCGCCCGCACATCGCGTAATTGCCCGCGCCGAAACTGCCGCCGATCACCACGGTGAACTTCGGCACCGACGAACACGCGACCGCGGTGACCATCTTGGCGCCGTCCTTCGCGATGCCGGCGTTCTCGTATTTCCTGCCGACCATGAAGCCGGTGATGTTCTGCAGGAACACCAGCGGGATGCCGCGCTGGTTGCACAGTTCGATGAAGTGGGCGCCCTTGAGCGCGCTCTCCGAGAACAGGATGCCGTTGTTGGCGACGATGCCGACCGGGCAGCCGTGGATGTGGGCGAATCCCGTCACCAGCGTCTTGCCGTAGCGCGCCTTGAATTCCTGGAATTCGCTGCCGTCGACGATGCGCGCGATCACTTCGCGGATGTCGAAGGGCTTGCGGGTGTCCTGCGGCACGATGCCGTAGAGCTCGTCGGCGGGATAGAGCGGTTCGCGGTTCGGTTGCAATTCGACCGACAGCGCACGCTTGCGGTTGAAGGTGGCGACGATGTCGCGCGCGATCGCCAGCGCGTGGTGGTCGTCCTCGGCGAAATGATCGGCCACGCCGGACACCGACGTGTGCACGTCGGCGCCGCCGAGCGCTTCGGCATCGACCACTTCGCCGGTCGCGGCCTTCACCAACGGCGGACCACCGAGGAAGATCGTGCCCTGGTTCTTGACGATGATCGATTCGTCGCACATCGCTGGCACGTAGGCGCCACCGGCGGTGCAACTGCCCATCACCACCGCGACCTGGGGGATGTTCTCCGCGCTCATCCGCGCCTGGTTGTAGAAGATCCGGCCGAAGTGCTCGCGGTCGGGGAAGACCTCGTCCTGCAGTGGCAGGAAGGCGCCGCCGGAATCGACGAGGTAGACGCAGGGAAGATGGTTTTCGCGCGCCACTTCCTGCGCGCGCAGGTGCTTCTTCACCGTCATCGGGAAATAGGTGCCGCCCTTGACGGTGGCGTCGTTGGCGACGATCACCACTTCCTGGCCCATGACGCGGCCGATGCCGGTGACCACGCCAGCGGCGGGCGCGGCATCGTCGTACATGCCTTCGGCGGCGAGTGCGTTGAGTTCGAGGAAGGGCGAGCCGGGGTCGAGCAGGGCATCGATGCGGTCGCGCGCGAGCAGCTTGCCGCGTTCGGTGTGCTTGCGTCGTGCCGCTTCGCCGCCGCCTTGCGCGGCCCGCTGCAGGCGCGCGTGCAGTTCGTCCGCCAATGCCTGGTGATGCGCGGCGGTGGCGATGAATTCGGGGGAGCGCGGATCGATCTGTGACTTGATGGCGGGCATGGCGAGTCGTGCGCGAACGAAGCGCACAGGATACCCGTTGACGTCCTTGCGCCGGACAAAAAGAAAGGCCCGCTTGCGCGGGCCTTTCCGAATACATCCTGGAAGGATGGATTACTTCTTGACGGCGTCGGCAGCAGCCTTGGCCTTGTCGCCAGCGGCCTTGGCAGCGTCACCAGCGGCCTTGGCGGCGTCGCCGACCTTGGCAGCGGCGTCGCCGGCGGCACCGGCAGCAGCGTGGGCAGCGTCGGCACCAGCGGCCTTGGCAGCGTCGGCGCCGGCGGCGGCAGCGTCGCCAGCCTTGGCAGCGGCGTCACCAGCGGCCTTGGCGGCGTCGCCAGCGGCAGCAGCGGCGTCGGCAGCAGCGGCCGGAGCGGCAGCGGCGTCGGCCGGCTTGGCGGCGTCGGCAGCCGGAGCGGCAGCGGCGTCGGCCGGCTTGGCGGCGT
>JASLDW010000064.1 GCA_030151365.1 Lysobacter sp.
CTCGAGGTAGTGGATGTTCTGCCCACCGTTCTGGAAGCCGACGTCGCGCATGATGCGCTGCTGCAGCGGGATGTTGGTCTTGATGCCGTCGACCACCATTTCCGAGAGCGCCACGCGCATGCGCGCGATCGCGGTCTCGCGATCCGGGCCGTGCACGATCAGCTTGCCGATCATCGAATCGTAGTTCGGCGGCACACGATAGCCTTCGTAGATGTGCGAATCCACGCGCACGCCGGGACCACCCGGGGCATGGAAATGCTGGATCAGGCCGGGCGAGGGCAGGAACGATTCCGGATCCTCGGCATTGATGCGGCATTCGATGGCATGGCCGCGCAGCACGATGTCTTCCTGCCTGATCGTGAGCTTCTGGCCGGCGGCGATCTTCAGCTGTTCGGCCACCAGATCGATGCCGGTGACGAATTCGGTGACCGGATGTTCCACCTGGATGCGGGTGTTCATTTCGATGAAGTAGAAACGCCCGTTCTCGTAGAGGAACTCGAAGGTGCCGGCGCCGCGATAGCCGATGCGCTTGCACGCCTCGACGCAGACCTTGCCGATCTCCGCGCGCTGCGCGTCGGTGATGCCGGGTGCGGGCGCTTCCTCCACCACCTTCTGGTGGCGGCGCTGCATCGAGCAGTCGCGTTCGCCGAGATGGATCGCATTGCCCTGGCCGTCGGCCAGCACCTGGATCTCGACGTGGCGCGGGTTCTCGAGGAACTTCTCCATATAGACCATCGCGTTGCCGAACGCCGCCTTGGCTTCGGCCTGCGTGGTGGCGATGGCGTTGATCAGCGCGGCTTCGCTGTGGACCACGCGCATGCCGCGACCGCCGCCGCCGCCCGCCGCCTTCACGATCACCGGATAGCCGATTTCGCGGGCGATGCGGATGTTCTCGTCGGCGTCGTCGCCGAGCGGGCCGCCGCTGCCGGGCACGCAGGGCACGCCCGCCGCCTTCATCGCGCGGATCGCTTCCACCTTGTCGCCCATCAGGCGGATGGTGTCGGCCTTCGGTCCGATGAAGACGAAGCCCGATTGCTCGACGCGTTCGGCGAAGTCGGCGTTCTCGCTGAGGAAACCGTAGCCGGGATGGATGGCCTGGGCATCGGTGACCTCGGCGGCCGCGATGATCGCCGGCATGTTGAGGTAGCTTTCCGACGATGCCGCAGGGCCGATGCACACCGACTCGTCGGCCATGGCGACGTGCTTGAGGTTGCGATCGACGGTGGAATGCACCGCGACCGTGCGGATGCCCAACGCCTGGCAGGCGCGCACGATGCGCAGCGCGATCTCGCCGCGATTGGCGATGACGACTTTATCGAGCATGCTCACGGATCACCCGATGACGAACAGCGGCTGGTCGAATTCGACCGGTTGGCCGCTCTCGCACTGGATCGCCAGCACGGTGCCGCCGACCTCGGCTTCGATCGGGTTGAACATCTTCATCGCCTCGATGATGCCCAGCGTGTCGCCCGGCTTGACCTGCTGGCCGACGGCAACGAAGGCCGGCTTGTCCGGCGATGGCGACGCATAGAAGGTGCCGACCATCGGCGCGCGTACCACGTGGCCCGGCGGCAGGTCATTCGGCTTCGGCGCACCGCCGGTCGCGGCCTGCACCGGCGACTGCATCGGCATCGGCGCGGCGGCAGCCGGCGCAACGGTCGGCGCGACCACCTGCACGGCCGGCGCAACCGGCGCGGCGGCGCTGGCGCGCGACAGGCGCACGGCTTCCTCGCCCTCGCGGATTTCGATCTCGGTGAGGTTCGATTCCTCGAGCAGGTCGATCAGCTTCTTGATTTTGCGAAGGTCCATGGGGCCTCTCTTCTTTATTGATTGAATGCTTGATGGCGATATGGGGTCAGGCCGCCGCGGCCAGCTTCTTCAGCGCGGCGTCCAGTGCGTAGCGGTAACTGTCGGCCCCGAAGCCGGCGATGGTGCCGACGGCGAGGTCGCTGAAATAACTGGTGTGGCGGAACGGTTCGCGGCTGTGCGGGTTCGACAGATGCACTTCGATGAAGGGAATCGCGACTGCCGCAAGGGCATCGCGGACCGCCACCGAGGTATGGGTGAATGCAGCAGGATTGATGATGATGAAGGCAGTATCGTTGCCGCGGGTGGCCTGGATGCGTTCGACCATCTCGCCTTCGTGGTTGGTCTGGAACGTTTCCAGCGCGATGCCGGCCTGTTCGCTGCGTGTCCGCAGCTGTTCGTCGATGTCGGCCAGCGTGGCATGTCCGTAGATGCCCGGCTCGCGCGAGCCAAGCAGATTCAGGTTGGGGCCGTGCAGGACGAGGATCGATGGCATCCGGGGAGGGCGGACGATGTCTGGGACGGTGGGCGCGTAGTCTGGCCGATCCCGGGCCTTGCTGTCCAGTTCGGCGACGATGGGCGATTTTAAACGATTGTTTGAGTTTCGATGCGCGCGTGTCAGTCCATCTTTGCCCAATCCGCCAGTTCATCGGCGCTCTGGAACGGCCCGACATGCTGGCGCACCACGCGTCCGCCGGCATCGACCAGCCCGGGGTAGGGCAACACGCCCGCGGGATCGCCAAGCAGCGTGGCATTGCTTTTGGTCGGTTCGATCAACAGCACCGGATAGGCCACTGGTCGACGCTGCACGAAGGCGCGGACATCGTCTGCCTCGTCCCAGGCCACCCCGACCACCCGCGTCGGTCCGCTGGCGGCCAGCGATTC
>JASLDW010000078.1 GCA_030151365.1 Lysobacter sp.
TTCCTGCTGCTGTACGGCGTGTTCCGCTTCGTCATCGAATTTGTGCGCATTCCAGACGAGCAGTTGAACTATCTCGCTTTCGGTTGGCTGACGATGGGGCAGCTGCTGAGCGTCCCGTTGATCCTCGCCGGCCTGTTCCTGCTGTGGAAGTCGCACACCTCGCCGGTGTTGCGGACGAACGAGGCGACATGAAGCATCTTGCCGGAGGCATGTCATGAGGCAGTACCTCGACCTGCTGCGTCACGTCCGCGAACACGGCGCCGACAAGGGCGACCGCACCGGCACCGGCACCCGCAGCGTGTTCGGCTGGCAGATGCGCTTCGATCTCGCCGAGGGGTTTCCGCTGGTCACCACCAAGAAGGTGCACACCAGGTCGGTGATCCATGAGCTGCTGTGGTTCCTGCAGGGCGACACCAACATCCGCTACCTCAAGGACAACGGCGTCAGCATCTGGGACGAATGGGCGGATCCCGATGGCGAGCTCGGGCCGGTGTACGGCAAGCAGTGGCGCAGCTGGGCAACCGCCGATGGCGGCACTGTCGACCAGATCGCGTGGCTGGTCGACGAGATCAAGCGCAATCCGGATTCGCGCAGGCTGATCATCAATGCCTGGAACGTCGGCGACCTGCCGAAGATGGCGCTGATGCCCTGCCACACGCTGTTCCAGTTCTACGTGGCGAACGGCAGGCTGAGCTGCCAGCTCTACCAGCGCAGCGGCGACATTTTCCTCGGCGTGCCCTTCAACATCGCCAGTTACGCGCTGTTGACGCACATGATCGCGCAGGCTTGCGACCTGAAGGTCGGCGATTTCGTCCACACCCTCGGCGACGCCCACCTTTATTCCAACCATTTCGACCAGGCCGATGAACAGTTGTCGCGCACGCCAAGGCCGCTGCCGACGCTGGAATTGAATCCGGAAATCCGCGACATCTTCGGCTTCCGCTACGAGGACATCGCCATCCGCGGTTATGACCCGTTGCCGGCGATCAAGGCCCCGGTCGCCGTCTGATGATCGTTTCCCTGGTCGTCGCGCTCGATCGCAACCACGCCATCGGCAAGGACAATGCCTTGCCGTGGCGATTGCCGGACGATCTCAAGCGCTTCAAGGCACTGACGCTGGGCAAGCCGGTGCTGATGGGGCGCAAGACCGCGGAGTCGCTCGGGCGCGCGTTGCCGGGACGGCGCAACCTGGTGCTGACGCGTTCCGGCAATGTCCCATTCGCGGGAATGGAAGCGCATGCGACGCTGGAGTCGGCGTTGGAATCGGCCGGAGATGCCGAAGAAGTCTGCGTGATCGGCGGTGGCGAGATTTTCACCATGGCCTTGCCGATCGCCACGCGCATGCACCTGACCCGGGTCGATGCCGCGATCGACGGCGCCGATGCGTTTTTCCCGCGCTTCGATCCGGAGCAGTGGCGCGAGACATCGCGCGAGGCGCATCACGCAGATGATCGCAACGAATACGCGTTCGAGTTCGTCGACTATTCGCGACGCGAAGCGACTGCCTAGTCGTCGGCCTGCGCGGCTTCAGCGGCGGGCACCACGCGGCCCTTGACCTGGCGGATCCGCAATTCCTCGGAATCGAGCTGCAACGCGGTGAGCTTGCCGCCCCAGACCGCGCCGGTATCGATGGCGTGGACGCCAAGTCCGATCATCAGGCCCAGCGTGCTCCAGTGTCCGCACACGATCGACAGTTCGCGCGGCACCCGTTCCGGTGATTCGTACCACGGATACATGCCGGCGGATTGCGTGCCCGGCGTGCCTTTCTCTTCGAAGGCGATGCGTCCGCGCGGCGAGCAGTAACGCATGCGGGTGAACACGTTGATGATGGCGCGATGGCGTTCCGGGCCGGTCAGGCGCGGATTCCACATCGGCCGGTTGCCATACATGGTCTTGAGCAGCTTGCGGAAACCGTTGCCCTGCAGGCGCGCTTCCACTTCCCGCGCCAGCGATTCCGCCTCGTCGATGCTCCAGCGCGGCAGCAGGCCGGCGTGCACCATCGCCCAGCCGAGCTCGCGGTCGACATGGAACAACTTCTGCTGGCGCAACCAGTCGAGCAGGACGCGGGCATCGTCGGCGAAGACCACGCGTTGCAGGTCGGCGTTGACGCGGCGTTGCTCCTCGGGGCGGCGTTCGCCGATCGCGATCAGCGACAGGTCATGGTTGCCGAGCACGATGCTGGCGTTGGCGCGAAGCGAGTGCACCAGGCGCAGCGTCTCCAGCGACTCGCCGCCACGGTTCACCAGGTCGCCGCAGAACCACAGCTTGTCGCGCGCCGGATCGAACCGGATGCGTTCCAGCAGTCGTTGCGTCGCGTCGTAACAGCCTTGCAGGTCGCCAATCGCCCACACCGCCATCGCTGGCCTCCTTGGGCGTCAGTGCAAAGTACGTGGAATGGTCAGGGTGAACGCCGGGATCTTCGCGGCGAATTCGGTGCCGTCGTCGGCGACGAGGTCGTAGCTCCCCTGCATGGTGCCGACGGTCGTGCCCAGCACCACGCCGGACACGTACTGGAAGCCGTCGCCCGGGCGCAGCCACGGTTGCTCGCCGACCACGCCATCGCCATGCACTTCCTCGACATGGCCTTCGCCGTCGGTGATCAGCCAGTGGCGACGCACTAGGCGGGCCGGCACCTTGCCGCTGTTGCGGATGGTGATGGTGTACGAGAAGACGAAGCGGTCTTCATCGGGCGACGATTCGTCGTCCAGGTAGCTGGTGTCGACGTCCACGTCGAAGGCATAGTCGTCCATCGCGTTCATGGCGACAGTGTACGGTGGATGGGTGAACAGCGTGCCAGCGGCGAATCAGGCGTCTTGCGCAAGATTGGCCAGGCGCACGAAGCCGGCGACATCGACCTGTTCCGCGCGCGCATCCGGGCGCAGGCCGGCGGCCTCGATCCGGGCCGGATCGGCGACGCCGTTCAAGGCATTGCGCAGCGTCTTGCGGCGCTGTCCGAAGGCGGCGCGGACCACGTCGGCGAAGTGGCGGGGATCGCGGATGGCGATCGTCGCGGGATCGCGCGGCACCAGTCGCACCACCGCGGAATCGACCTTGGGCGCGGGCCGGAACGAACCGGGCAGCACCACGAACAATGGCGTCACCGTGCAGTAGGCCTGCAGTATCACCGACAGCCGCCCGTAGACCTTGCTGCCGGGGCCGGCGGCCATGCGGTCGACGACCTCTTTCTGCAGCATGAAGTGCATGTCGGTGATCGCCGCGGCGTGGTCCAGCGCGTGGAACAGGATCGGCGACGACAGGTTGTAGGGCAGGTTGCCGACCAGGCGGATTTTTCCTTCGCCGGCCAGCTTGGTGAAATCGACCTGCAGCACGTCGCGATGGATCACTTCCAGCTTGCCGTGCGGGCGCGCGGCTTCGGTCAGCGGGAAGATCAGGTCGCGGTCGAATTCGATGACGGTCAGCTCGCCGTGGCGATCGAGCAGCGGGAACGTGATCGCGCCCTGCCCGGGCCCGATCTCGACGATGCTGTCGCCCGGTTTGGGATCGATCGCCTGCACGATTTTCTCGATCACGCCGCGTTCGTGCAGGAAGTTCTGGCCGAGATGCTTCTTGGCGCCGGGGCGGAAGCTGGCGGATTCGTTCATGGCGTCTGCCTCCGGTGTCCGGCGAATCGTGCGCATTGCACCACTGCCGCGAACAGGCTGTCGGGCGATGCACGGCCGCTGCCGGCGATGTCGAGCGCGGTGCCGTGGTCGACCGCGACGCGCGGATAGGGCAGGCCGAGGGTGATGTTGACGGCGTGTTCGATCCCGGTCGATTTCAGCACCGGCAGGCCCTGGTCGTGGTACATCGCGACCACCGCGTCGAACTGCGGGAGCTTGTCCGGCAGGAAGGCGGTATCGGCGGGCAGCGGGCCTTCGAGATTCACCCCTCGCCCGCGCAGCTGCTCCAGCACCGGGATGATGACGTCGAGTTCCTCGCGACCGAGATGTCCGTCCTCGCCGGCGTGCGGATTGAGCCCGAGCACGGCGATCCGCGGCGATGCGATGCCGAAGTCGCGCTGCAATGCCGCGTGGGTGATCGTGAGAATGCGTTCCACGCGTTCCGCGGTGATGGCGTCGGGGACATCGCGCAAGGGCAGGTGCGTCGTCACCAGCGCGACGCGCAGGCCGGGGCGTGCCAGCATCATCACCACATCGCGGTCCGCCTGGCTGGCGAGCCGTTCGGTGGTGCCGGTGTAGGCGATGCCGCCGTCGTTGATCGTGGCCTTGTGGAAGGGGCCGGTCACGAGGCCGTGCATGCGGCCTTGCAGGCAGTCGCCTGCGGCGGCGTCGAGGGCGGCGATCGTCGCCGGCGCGTTGGCGGGGTCGGGATGACCGACGCGGGTCGGTGCGGGAAATCGATGCTCGATGATGCGCAGCTGCCCGCCGCGAGTGATGTCAGCGTCGACAGGCAGCAATTCGAGCGGCAGCTGCAACGCCGCTGCCGCATGCATCAACACATCGGGATCCGCGTAGGCGGTGCACAGTGCGGAGAGATCACTGCGCTGCGCCAAGTGGACGCACAGCTCCGGGCCGATGCCCGCCGGCTCCCCGGGGACGAGGGCCAAGCGGGTCGTCACGGCAATCAGCCCCTCTTTTTCTTCGGTGCGGCAGGTGCGACCGGCGTCGCCTCCTGCGCCGGCTGCTGCGGCGTGGCATCGGCGCCGACGCGGATGTCGACGTAGGCCTCGCCGCGCATCTCGCGCAGGAAGCGGTCATAGGCGTCTTCCAGCTTGCGGCGGCCGATCGTTTCGCGCATGGCGCCGCGCTGGTCTTCGCTGGCGGCCACGCCCTGGCGGCTGGCGACGCGCTGTGCGATCACCCAGCCATCCTTGGTCTGGATCGGCTGACTGATCTCGCCGTCGCGGAGTGCGGCCACGGCGGCACCGATGTCGGCGCCGAGGCCGTCCTGGCTGCGCCAGCCCGTGTCGCCTCCGTTTGCGCGACCCACCGGGTCGTCCGAATCGGATTCGGCGGTCTTGGCGAAATTGGCGCCACCCGCCAGGCGCGCGCGCAGGGTCGCGGCACGGGCCTTGCCCTTGGCATCGTTGGCGGGATCGTTCGATTTCACCAGGATCTGGCGGGTGCGGTATTGGGTCACGGTGCCGAGTCCGGCGCCGCTGTCGCGGACTTCCACCAGCTTCAGCAGCTGGAAGCCGGTCGCGCCGCGGATCGGTCCGACGACGTCGCCGGGTTTCATGTTGCCGACGACCTGCGAGAACGCCGGCGGGATTTCCTGCACCGAACGCCAGCCGAGGTCGCCGCCGTCCAGCGCGTTGGACGCATCGGAATAGCGGATGGCCGCGGCGGTGAAATCCATTTCCTTGCGGTCGATCAGGCCCTTGATGCCGTCGATCTTCTTCTGGCCGGTCGCGATCTGTTCCGGCGTCGCGCCGGCGGGCAATGCCACGACGAGGTTGGCGAGGTGCAGCTGCGTGCCGGCCTGCGATTGCGTCGACAACGCGGCATTCACTTCCGATTCGCTGACGTGGACCGCGCTCTGCGCGTAGGCCTGCTTCAGGCGCTGCGTCACCAGCTCGTCGCGCACGGCGTTGCGGAAGCTGTCGAACGACTGGCCCTGCTGCGCGAGTTGCTGGCGCAGCTGGTCGACGCTGACCTTGTTGTTCTGCGCGATCGACTCGATCGCCTGGCCGAGCTCCTGGTCGTCGACGGTGATGCCGCTCTGCTGGGCGCGTGCGACCTGCAGGCGTTGCAGGATCAGGCGCTCCAGGATCTGTTTCTCGAGGATGTCCTGCGGGGGCAGCTCATTGCTGCGGCCGGCGTATTGCTGCTGCACGTTCGCGATCGCGCGCGCAAGTTCGCTTTTCAGGATCACGTCTTCGTTGACCACGGCGGCAATGCCGTCGATGGGCGTGGACGAGGCGGCCTGCTGGGCGAACGACGGCGCGACCAGCGCCAGTTGAAGGGCGAGGACGGCAGGGAACAGAATCTTCATTGAATGGGGTCCGGATCGACGGTGTGTTGCCCCGATGACAGGGCTTCAGGTGGGACGAGATAGAGGTCGTCGCGGTAGTAGCCGAGGATAGCACGGCGCAAAACGCGCCTCGTGTCCTGTCCGGCCGAACCGAGTCCCTTCAGTTCGAACTCCAGCATGATGCCGTTGCGCAGATCGCCCTCGCGGGTGGCGACGTAGCGGCGGCCGACGATGCGAATGGCCACGCAGCAGCTGTCCCACTGCACGCCGCCGACGATTTCCAGCGGCTTGACGGTGTGCTTCCAGGTGGTCTGGTCGCGCAGGGACACGTAATAGCGGCCGACGACGCTCCACGACGACGTGATGGGATACAGGAATTGCAGGTCGGACTGTTCCAGCAGGCCGCGGCGATAGCGGTAACTCAGGTTGACGACGCCGTCCTCGCCCCACAGGTAACGCGTGCGCACCGAGACCAGATCGCGTTGCTTGGTCCGCGGATCCCACTGGTAGGACGCGCCCATGGTCCAGCGGTCGTTGAAGGCGTAATTGGCGTCGGCCACCCAGGCCGAACGCCCGCGCAGCAATGGCGTCTCGCCCGGCAGCGTCACCTTGGTGTCGCTGAGGTAGCGGATCTGGCCGATGCTGGCGGACAGCTTTTCGTGGCCGTCGGATTCGCGGTTCATGCGCGTGGTCAGCGCGAACGTCACCTGGTTGGCGTCGCTCTGGCGGTCGGCGCTGGAATAGCGGTTGTCGCGGAACAGCTGGCCCCAGCTGTAGGTCAGCAGGCCGGTATCGAAGACCGGCAACGCCGACTGGTCGCGGTAGGGCGTGTGCAGGTAGAACACGCGCGGCTCCAGCGTCTGCACGTAGTCCTTGCCGCCCCAGCGCAGGTTGCGATCGAACTGGATGCCGCCGTCGAGCGACACGATCGGCAGGCTGCGGGTCGGGTTGCGCTTGACCAGCGGTTGCCAGACCGCGTCCGGCACCGTGTCGCGGTTCCATCCCTGCGCTGCATTGGCGGCGATGGCGCGGTCCTTCGCGTTGTCGTCGGCGAGATCGCCATCGAGCTGGTAGGCGGTGTAGCGCCAGGCCAGGGTCGGCGTCAGGAACCACCAGTTGCCCTGCAGCGGCATCGACACGAAGGGCTTGACGTCGAAGCGGCTGCCGCCGGGGATCCGCAGCGACGGACCGGTCTGGTTGAAGGTGCCGGCGGCGAAATTGCGGTAATTCTGGTGCTGGAAGCGCACGGCTTCGGCGTTGACGCCGGCGCGGAACAGAACGCCCACCGGCGTGTCGAGGTTGTAGGTGAGGCGCGGCAGGCGATCGTAGGGCAGCGACGCTTCGGTCAGGGTGTAGTCGGTGCGCACCCAGTGGTCGGCGCTGATCGATGCATCCCAGTGATGGCCACGCCCGTACACGCCGACCTGGCTCATCGCCGAATACTGGGCGAGGCCGGCCGAACTGTTGTTGAAGTCCTCGAGGTAGCGCGGGTCGCTCAGCCATAGCAGGTTGACGCGCGCCTGCCAGTTGGGCGACAGGTTCTGGAACGCCTGGTAGGTGAGGCTGCCGCGCGCATCATCGTTGCGCAGCTTGTCGTTGGGCATCCACATCGCGCGGGCGACGCCGGAGCCGCTCTCGTTGAGATAGCGGAATTCGTTGTCCAGCGCCACGCCGCGTTCGGTCATGATGCGGGGGCTGATGGTGTCGTCGTAGTTCGGCGCGATATTGATGTAGATCGGCTGGCGCCAGTCGAAACCGTTGCGCTGGGTCTGCGAGATCGACGGGAACAGCAGGCCGGTGCGGCGGCGATCGTCGATCGGGAACTTGAACCAAGGGATGTAGGCCACCGGGACCTTGCCGACGCGGATCTTGGCGTTGTGCGCCACCGCCATGCCCTCCTCGGTATCGACGTCGATGCGCGAAGCCTTGAGCTCCCAATCGCGCTTCTCCGGCGGGCAGGTGGTGTAGGTGGCGTCGTAGAGTTCGCCCTTGCTGCCGTTCAGGTCGATGCGGTCGGCGGTGCCATTGCCGCGATGGGACACGATCTGGTAGCGGATGTTGTCGATGGTGTGGGTGTCGGCCGCCTGATTGCCCAGCGCCTTGTCGGCGAGGATGCGCATCTTCGGGTCCTGGTAGCGCACGTGGCCCTCGGCGACATAGGTGTCCTTGTCGCGGTCGTAGGTCACGTGGTCGGCGCCGAGGAACTGGTTGCCGCGGTTCAGCGCGACGTTGCCGTTGAACACCGGCATGTCGACCGTGCCGGTCTGCTCGTCGCCTTCCAGGGTGGTGTTCAGCTGCTTGCGCGGGGTGACTTTCTCGTCACCGGTCGGGGCGGTGTCGGTGAAGATCGGGACGGGATCCTTGGCCGGGCAACGCCCCCAGTCCAGCCGGTATTTTTCCGCGGCGTGGGCCGGCAGGGCCGCAGCGATGCACAACGACAGGGGCAAAAGGCGCGGGTGGGGGCGCACGGGGCTTCCTGAATGCCAAGTCGCGCTACTTTGCCGGATCGCTTGCCTGCGGGCAATCAAGGCCGCACTTTCGTTCATGGACTGCTGGAGCATCGACATGGCCGAAACCACCCGTCACGACCCGCCACCGACCGATTCCGAGTTGCGGGAACGCCTGAGTCCCGAGCAATACGCGATCTGCCGCTGCTCGGCCACCGAGCGCGCATTCACCGGCAAATACTGGGATCACCACGAAGCCGGCAGCTATGCCTGCGTGGCCTGCGGGCAACCCCTGTTCGCCTCGACGGACAAATACGATTCCGGCAGTGGCTGGCCGAGTTACGTACGCCCGATCGCCGATTCCGCCGTGGACGAGCACGCCGACGACAGCCATGGCATGCAGCGGGTGGAAGTGCGCTGCAGCCGCTGCGCGTCGCACCTGGGCCATGTGTTCCCGGATGGTCCGGCGCCGACCGGGCTGCGCTACTGCATCAATTCGGCGGCATTGGACTTCGAGCCGGAAGCCGATCCGGCTCAGTCGCGTTGACCGCACAGGGCGGTGACGTGGGCGCGGGCGGACTCCGCCAGTGCCGGCAGGGCATAGCCGCCTTCCAGGGTCGAGACGATGCGGCCGCGGGCATGGCGCCCGGCGACCTCGACCAGCCGTTCGCTGATCCAGGCGAAATCGCGGGTCTCGAACAGGCCCTGCGCCAACGGGTCCTCGCGATGGGCATCGAAGCCGGCGGAAACCAGCAACAACTGCGGCCTGAAGGCATCGATGCGCGGGATCAGCACCTCTTCCCATAGCGTCCGCACCGCACGGGCATTGGCCAGCGGTGGATATGGCGCATTGACGATGTTGCCGATGCCGGTCTCGCCGGCGTCGCCGGTACCGGGATAGAGCGGCGACTGGTGGGTGTCGACGAACAGCACGCGCGGATCCCGCTCGAAGATCGCCTGGGTTCCGTTGCCGTGATGGACGTCGAAGTCGGCGATGGCAATGCGTTCGATGCCGTTCGCCAGGGCATGCGCAGCGGCGATCGCGATGTTGTCGAACAGGCAGAAGCCCATCGCTTCGTTCGGCTCGGCGTGGTGGCCGGGCGGGCGCACCGCGCAGAAGGCACGGCGGTCATCGCCGGCCATCACCCAGTCGATCGCGGCAACGGTGGCGCCGGCGGCGCGCAATGCTGCTTCGGGGCTGCCGGGAGACAATGCGGTATCGGGATCCAGCCATTCGATGTCGCTGCCCGCAGGTCCGGAGAGCACGCGATCGACCAGCGCGGGATGATGGACGCGCAGCAGGTGTTCGCGCGCGGCCAGTGGCGCGTCCTGCCAGTCGAGCGGCAGCGCCGATGCCTGCAGTGCATCGAGCACCGCGCGCAGTCGCCCGGGATGTTCGGCGTGACCGGCGCCGGTGTCGTGGTCGAGGCAGGCGGCGTGCGTGTAGACGCGGATGCTCAACGCCGGCGCTCGTGCTGCCACAGCACCTCGCCATGGCCGCTGGCGCGCGCCAGCACCCGTGCCAGCACGAACAGCAGGTCGGAGAGGCGATTCAGATAGCGGACCGCCTGCGGACGCACCGCTTCCTCCCGTGCCAGCGCGACGGTTTCGCGCTCGGCGCGACGCACCACCGTGCGCGCGATGTGGCAGCGCGCGGCCGCTTCGCCGCCACCGGGCAGGATGAAATCCTTCAGCGGCGGCAGCGCTTCGTTGTAGTGGTCGAGTCGCTGCTCGAGGCGCTCGACATCGGCATCGTCGATGGCCGAGTGGCCGGGAATGCACAGTTCGCCGCCGAGATCGAACAGCTGGTGCTGGATCGAGGTCAGCAGGTCGCGGATATCGTCCGGCACGTCGCCGGCAAGCAGCAGGCCGATGCAGGAATTCGCCTCGTCCACCGTGCCGTAGGCGGCGACGCGCAGGGAATCCTTGCCGATGCGGCTGCCGTCGCCGAGACCGGTACTGCCATCGTCACCGGTCCTGGTGTAGATCTTCGAAAGGCGATTGCCCATGCTCGGGGAAAACGAACGGGATCACACCGTCCGTGCGCGCAGCGCCGGAACGCGGCGGCGCAGCAGTTCGAAACCGCCGAACAGCACGGCCGAATAGAGCAGGGTGCCGAGCACGGTCCACTTGAAGAACGGGATGCCGGCGGCATAGCAGGCCATCAGCCCCGCGCCATTCTTCGGATACATGGTGCCGCTGGCCCACACGCCGAAGTTGGTGACGAGGAAGAAGAAGATGGAGCCGGCCAGCGACCAGCCGAGCACGCGCGCGCCGCTGACGCGACCGCGCAGCGAGAATCCGGCGAATGTGGTCAGCGCGATGCAGGCGTAGACCAGCCAGAACGACAAATGGCCGACGTAATCGGCGTAGGTGCCGCCGTTGAGCAGGCCCAGCGCGACGTCGGACAGCAGCATCGCGACCAGCGGGATCCACAGCGCGGTGCGGCGCGAGGCGAAATAGGCGCCACCGAACAGGGCCATGGCTTCGACCGGCGAGAAATTCGGCGGATGCGGCAGCAGGCGGGTCAGCGCAGCGGCGGCGATCATCGCGGCAAGCGTCCACGGGCCGGCGGCGAGGGCGGAAGTCTGGTCGGTGCGGTTCATCGGCTTCAACGGAAGATGGTGCGGAAGCCGTTAGCATAGCGCGTCATGCCTGATCACGCCCCCACAACGCCCGCTGCCGCGCTGCGCCGCCACGACATCGTCATCGTCGGTGGAGGGCTGGTGGGCGCCAGCCTGGCGATCGCCCTCGACAGCCTCGGGCTCGATGTCGCGATGGTGGAGGCCGCGCCCGCCGGTGCCTTGCCCGCGGTGTTCGACCAACGCAACCTCAGCTTCGCCGAAGCGACCTGCAATGCGCTCGTCAATTTAGGGGTATGGCGATTGCTGCGGTCGCCGGCAGGGCCGATCCGCCGCATCCATGTCAGTCGTCGCGGCGATTTCGGGCGCGTCGAGCTCGACGCGCCCGAAAT
>JASLDW010000004.1 GCA_030151365.1 Lysobacter sp.
GAAATCGTCGCCGGCCACATGGTCGAGTACTCGGGATCGCAGTTCGCGCTGTTCTTCCTGGCCGAATACGCCAACATGATCCTGGTGAGCTTCCTCACCTCGCTGTTCTTCCTCGGCGGCTGGCTCAGCCCGCTGCACGGCTTCGGCATCCCGCTGCTGTCGGCCGACGGCTGGTGGTGGCTGCTGGCCAAGGTCGTGTTCTTCGCCAGCGTCTTCATCTGGTTCCGCGCCGCGTTCCCGCGCTACCGCTACGACCAGATCATGCGCCTGGGTTGGAAGGTCTTCATTCCCATCGCGATTTTCTGGATTTTCGTGACTGCACTGCTGGCGTATTACGGCGTGATTTCGCCTGGCGCGGGGGGTAACGCATGAGCCGCGTCGCTTCCTACCTCAAGAGCCTGATGCTGCTGGAACTGGCGAAGGGCATGGGCCTCACCTTCAAGTACATGCTCAAGCCGAAGTACACGGTCATGTACCCGATGGAGAAGATCCCGCAGTCGCCGCGCTTCCGCGGCATCCACGCGCTGCGCCGCTATCCCAACGGCGAAGAACGCTGCATCGCCTGCAAGCTGTGCGAAGCGGTGTGCCCGGCACTGGCGATCACCATCGATTCGCACAAGCGCGAGGACGGCACCCGCCGCACCACGCGCTACGACATCGACCTGTTCAAGTGCATCTTCTGCGGATTCTGCGAAGAGAGCTGCCCGGTCGATTCGATCGTGGAGACGCACGTGCACGAGTACCACTTCGACAAGCGTGGCCAGAACATCCTGACCAAGCCGACCCTGCTGGCCATCGGTGACCGCCTCGAGGCGGAAATCGCCGAGCGCCGCGCCGCCGACGCTCCTTTCCGCTGAGGACGACATGGACTTCCCCCTGATCGCCTTCTACTGTTTCGCGGCGTTGGCAGCCGCTTCCGCGTTGGGCGTGATCGCCGTGCGCAACTCCGTGCACGCAGCGTTGCTGCTGGTGCTGACCTTCTTCTCGGTCGCCTGCACCTGGATCGTCGCCGGCGCCGAATTCCTCGGCGTCGCCCTGATCCTGGTCTATGTCGGTGCGGTGATGGTGCTGTTCCTGTTCGTGGTGATGATGCTCGACATCGACAACGAGCGCGTCCGCGAAGGGTATGTGCGCTTCCTGCCGGTCGGCATCGTCGTCGCCGTGGTGATGCTGGTCGAGATGCTGATGGTGATCGGCGTGCGTTCGCGCATGCAGCCGTTCGCCCAGGCCGCTGCGACCGACGCCGCGATGCCGAACGCCAAGTGGCTGGCCCACGCGTTGTTCACCGATTTCATGCTGCCGTTCGAAGTGGCGGCGGTGATCCTGACCATCGCGGTGATCGCGGCGGTGATGCTGACCCTGCGCCATCGCACCGGCGCGCGCACGCAGAAGCCGGCCGACCAGGTCCGCGTCAAGGCGGGTGACCGCCTGCGCATGGTGAAGATGGCGACGGAACACCCGAAGCCCGTTGAAGCGACCCCGGAGGTGAAGGAATGACCACGGCTCTTGGCCTCGGCCACTACCTCGCGCTGGGTGCGGTGCTGTTCTGCATCGCGATCGCCGGTATCTTCCTCAACCGCAAGAACGCGATCGTGCTGTTGATGTGCATCGAGCTGATGCTGCTCGCCGTGAATATCAACTTCGTGGCGTTCTCGCGCGACATGCACAACGCGACCGGCCAGATCTTCGTCTTCTTCATCCTGACCGTGGCCGCCGCGGAAGCCGCGATCGGCCTGGCGATCCTGGTCACGCTGTTCCGCAACCGACGCACCATCAACGTCGGTGAACTGGATTCGCTGAAGGGATGACCGGAACCATCATGGATATTTCGATCACCCAACTCCTCATCGTCGTCCTGGCCCCGCTGCTGGGTTCGATCCTCGCCGGTCTCTTCGGCAAGGTCATCGGTCGCACCGGTGCCCACGTCGCCACGATTGCCGGCGTTGCCATCAGCTGCGCGCTGTCGATCGGTGTGCTGTGGAAGCTGTTGCACGGCGCCGCGCCGGTGAACCACGACCTCTACACCTGGTTCGACGTCGGCGGATTGCAAGCGCATGTCGGCTTCATGGTCGACAACCTGACCGCGATGATGATGGTCGTCGTCACCTACGTCTCGTTGCTGGTGCACGTCTATACCATCGGTTACATGGCCGACGACGATGGCTACCAGCGCTTCTTCAGCTACATCTCGCTGTTCACCTTCAGCATGCTGATGCTGGTGATGAGCAACAACTTCGTCCAGCTGTTCTTCGGCTGGGAAGCGGTGGGTCTGGTCTCGTACCTGCTGATCGGCTTCTGGTTCAAGCGCCCGACCGCGATCTTCGCCAACCTCAAGGCCTTCCTGGTCAACCGCGTCGGCGACTTCGGCTTCCTGCTCGGCATCGCCGGCATCGTCGCCTGGGTCGGCACGCTCGACTACGCCACGGCGTTCCAGCACCTCGACAAGCTGCAGGGCACGGTGGAGGTGCTGCGCGGCCATCCTTGGTCGATGGCGACCTTCGTCGCGATCTGCCTGTTCATTGGTGCGATGGGCAAGTCGGCGCAGGTGCCGCTGCACGTCTGGCTGCCGGACTCGATGGAAGGCCCGACGCCGATCTCCGCGCTGATCCACGCCGCGACGATGGTGACCGCCGGCATCTTCATGGTCGCGCGCATGTCGCCGATCTTCAACCTGTCGCCGGTCGCGCTCGATTTCATCCTGGTCATCGGCGCCACCACCGCGTTCTTCACCGGGCTGATCGGCATCGTCCAGAACGACATCAAGCGCGTGATCGCGTACTCCACGCTGTCGCAGCTCGGCTACATGACGGTCGCCCTTGGCGTCTCGGCGTATTCGGCCGCGGTGTTCCACCTGATGACGCACGCCTTCTTCAAGGCGCTGCTGTTCCTTGCCGCCGGCAGCGTGATCATCGGCATGCACCACGAGCAGGACATGCGCCGCATGGGCGGCCTGCGCAAGTACATGCCGGTCACCTTCTGGACCTCGCTGATCGGCACGCTGGCCCTGATCGGCACGCCGTTCTTCGCCGGTTTCTATTCCAAGGACAGCATCATCGATGCCGCCAAGGAGCATGCGCTGGAGCAGGGTGGCTTCATCGCCCAGTACGGCTATTACGCGGTGCTGCTGGGTGCCTTCGTCACCTCGTTTTACAGCTTCCGCCTGCTGTACCTGACCTTCTTCGGCAAGGAACGTTTCCGCGAAGTCGCGCATGATCACCACGATGCGCATCATGACGATCATGGTCACGACGACCACGGCCATGCCCACGAGCCGCACGAGTCGCCGTGGGTGGTGACGCTGCCGCTGGTCCTGCTGGCGATCCCGTCGATCGTGATCGGTTACCTCACCATCGGTCCCATGCTGCATGGCAAGACCACGGGTGGCGAGGAAGCAGGGAAGTCGTTCTTCGATGGCGCAATCCAGTTGCCCGAACACGGCGTGATGGCCAAGCTCGGCGAAGAGTTCCACGGCTCACTGCAGATGGCGTTGCACGGCTTCACCCAGGCGCCGTTCTGGCTGACGCTGGCCGGATTCCTGCTCGCGACCTGGATGTACCTGCTGAAGCCGGAAGTCGCGGCCAAGGCGCGCAAGACCTTCGCGCTGCCGGTGCGCATCCTCGAAGACAAGTACGGCTTCGACAAGTTGTGGATCAACGGTTTCGCCGGCGGTGGCGTGTTGCTCGGCCGTATCTCGCGCTGGTTCGACAGCCGCGTGATCGACGACGGCCTGGTCAACGGTGCGGCGCGTGAAACCCGCGAAGCCGCCGCCGAGATCCGCAAGATGCAGACCGGTTACCTCTACAGCTACGCCTTCGCGATGATTGTCGGCCTGATCCTGCTGCTGGCCTGGCTCATCAAGTCGGGGGCCGGAGCATGAATTCGATGATGCAAACCCCGATTCTCAGCATCCTGATCTGGCTTCCGATCCTCGGTGGCGTGCTCACCCTGCTGATGGGCAAGCGCGACAACGCCGCCCGCTGGCTGGCGATTGTCGTCGCCGCGCTGACGCTGCTTGCCAGCCTTCCTTTGATCGGCAACTTCGATTACGCCAATGGCGGCCTGCAGTTCGTCGAGCAGTGGGCGTGGATCGATGCCTACCGCATCCAGTACCACCTCGGCGCCGACGGCATTTCGGTCGCGCTGATCGTCCTCACCACCATCACCAGCCTGCTGGTGCTGATCGGTGCCTGGGGTTCGGTCGATCGCAAGGTCAACCAGTACTACGCGCTGTTCCTGATCCTCGAAGGCTTGATGATCGGCGTGTTCAGCGCCCAGGACGCGATCCTGTTCTACGCCTTCTTCGAAGGCATGCTGATCCCGATGTTCATCCTGATCGGCGTGTGGGGCGGGCCGCGTCGCGTCTATGCCGCGGTGAAGTTCTTCCTCTACACCTTCCTCGGCTCGGTGTTCATGCTGGTCGCGCTGGTCTACCTGTACATCAAGGGTGGCAGCTGGCAGCTCGCGGACATGTACGCATTGCCGCTGACGGCTAAAGAGCAGACGTGGATCTTCTTCGCTTTCCTCGCCGCGTTCGCGGTGAAGGTGCCGATGTTCCCGGTGCACACGTGGTTGCCGGACGCGCACGTCGAGGCGCCGACCGGCGGCTCGGTGATCCTGGCCGCGATCATGCTGAAGATCGGCGGATACGGCTTCCTGCGCTTCAGCCTGCCGATCACGCCTGACGCCAGTGCCGAATGGGCGTGGCTGGTGATCGCGTTGTCGCTGGTCGCGGTGGTCTACGTCGGCCTGGTTGCGCTGGTCCAGGACGACATGAAGAAGCTGGTCGCGTACTCGTCGGTGTCGCACATGGGCTTCGTCACCCTCGGCATCTTCGCCGGCGTGCTGCTGGCGCATTCGCAGGGCGCCAACGGTCCCGGCACCCAGCTGGTGCTGCAGGGCGCGATGGTGCAGATGATCTCGCACGGTTTCGTCTCCGGTGCGATGTTCTCCTGCATCGGCGTGATGTATGACCGCATGCATACCCGCATGATCCGCGACTACGGCGGCGCCGCCAACGTGATGCCGTGGTTCGCCGCGTTCGTGGTGCTGTTCGCGATGGCCAACTCCGGCCTGCCGGCGACCAGCGGTTTCGTCGGCGAATTCATGGTGATCGTCGGCGTGTTCCAGCAGCATCCGCTGATCGCCTTCGCCGCCGCCACAACACTGGTGATCGGCGCGGGCTACACCCTGTGGCTGGTCAAGCGCACCATCTGGGGCGAAGTCGCCAATGACCACGTCGCCGAAATGAAGGACATCAACCTTCGCGAAGCCTGCGTGCTCGGCGTGTTCGCGCTCGGCGTGCTCGCCATCGGCCTCTATCCCAAGCCGCTCACCGACCTGATGGCGCCGGCCCTGCAACACCTCGGCAGCCAGATCGCCGCCAGCAAGCTCACCGGACTTTGATGATGGGCAATCTCACGACTCTCAATCCCGCCGAACTCTGGCCGCTGCTGCCGGAGCTGGTGCTGGTCACCGGAGCATTCGCGCTGCTGGTGCTCGACCTGTTCGTGTCGCCGCGCCGCAACGGCATCGTCCACGTGCTCGGCCTGCTGCTGTTGCTGGTCACCGGCGCGCTGTGCGTCGCCGGCAGCGGCGGGCACGGCACGGTGCTCAATGGCATGTTCGTGCGTGACACGTTGGCCGATCTGCTCAAGGGCGGCATCCTGCTGACGACCGCGCTGGCCTTCGTCTACGCGTGGCCGTTCCTGCGCGATCGCGGCCTGTACAAGGGCGAAGTGACGCTGCTGATGCTGTTCGCCGCACTCGGCATGATGTTGCTGGTCTCGGCCGGCAGCCTGGTGATGGTCTATCTCGGCCTGGAAATGCTGGCGCTGAGCTCGTACGCGCTGGTCGTCACCGATCGCGACAACCCGGTGGCGTCGGAAGCGGGCATGAAGTACTTCGTGCTCGGCGCGCTGGCCTCGGGCATGCTGCTGTTCGGCATGTCGCTGATCTATGGCGCGACCGGAACCCTCGACCTCGCCCAGATCAACGCGTCGGCGCAGGGCGGGGGCGCGCATCGCGACCTGTTGCTGGCCGGCAGCGCCTTCGTTGTCGCCGGCATCGCCTTCAAGTTCGGCGCCGCGCCGTTCCACATGTGGCTGCCCGACGTCTCGACGACGCCCGCCACGCCGATCACGCTGTTCATCGCCTCGGCGCCGAAGATCGCCGCGCTGGGCATGGCGCTGCGCCTGCTGAACAACGGCCTGTCGCCGGTCGGCGACCACTGGCACCTGATGGTGGCCGCGTTGTCGGCGCTGTCGCTGGTCATCGGCAACTTCGCCGCGCTGATGCAGACCAACCTGCGCCGCATGCTCGCCTACTCGACGATCTCGCACATCGGTTTCCTGCTGATGGGCCTCGCCGGTGGCGGTGTCGAAGGCAATGCCTCGGCGGTGTTCTACGCCGTGGTCTACGCGGTGACCGCCGCGGCCGCATTCGGCCTGATCACGCTGATGGCGCGCAACGGCTTCGATGCCGACGAGATCGATGATTACAAGGGACTGGCTGCGCGCCAACCGCTGATGGCGCTGCTGTTCCTCGGCGTGATGGCATCGCTCGCGGGCGTGCCGCCTTTCATCGGGTTCTTCGCCAAGCTGTCGGTGATCGAAGGCGCGCTCAATGGCGGCCTGCTGTGGCTGGCGATCGTCGGCATCATCTGTGCCGTGGTGGGTGCGTTCTACTACCTGCGCGTGATCAAGGTGATGTATTTCGACCAGCCGGCCGAGAGCGCACACCCGATGGTCGCGCACGGCGAGGGCGGGGTGAAGTGGTTGTTCGTCGTCAACGCTGGCGTGCTGCTGGTGTTGAGCGCCTTCCTGCAGCCGTTGATGGCCTGGTGCCGCAGCGCGTTTTGAGGGCGCCATTTCAACAGGTTGACAAATTCATGGAATTTTATGATTTTGTTTAGTTGTTGTTAATATTTCTGATGGCTTCAGGGAGGAAGATTGCCCCTTCCTCCCTGATTTTTGCCCAGAGATATCAATGACATACCCAACCGTACGCTTCGCACGTCGGCACGCGCTGACTGCTGCCTTGGCGTTGTGTTTCTCAGGAAACGTGGTCGCCCAATCCAATATCACCGGTAGCATCTTTGGTACGGCGGATGCAGGCACGACCATCGTCGCCGAAAACAAGGACACGGGGCTGACCCGTCGCATCACCACGGACCAGAGTGGTCGCTACCAGATCAGCTCGCTGCCCAATGGCAATTACAAGGTGACCGAAGAAAAGAACGGCACCACGGTTGCGACCCGCGACAACATCGCTGTCAATATCTCCAGCGGTACTGAAGTGTCGTTCGCGGCAGCGGCCAAGAGTGGCAACGACCTCGGGACGGTTACTGTGACGGGCTCCGGTGGCGCCGGTATCGACACCAGCCAGACCGACACCCGTACGGTGCTGACCGCTGATCAGTTGAACAAGATCTCGGTCGCCCGTGACATCGCCAGCGTTGCCCTGCTGGCGCCGAGCGTGGTCGCGAACGACAGCTACAAATCACCGAACGGCGTCACCGTGCCGAGCTTCGGCGGTTCTGCGTCGTCGGAGAATGCCTATCTGATCAACGGCTATGCAGTCACCAATCCGCTGACATCGATCGGTTTCACCACCTTGCCTTTTGATGCGATCGCCCAGCAGCAGATTCTCACCGGTGGTTATGGTGCGGAATTCGGTCGTTCGACGGGTGGCGTGATCAACGTCGTGTCAAAGCGCGGTTCCAACAAGTGGAAATTCGGCGTTTATACGATGTGGGCCCCTCGCGAAACGCGAGCCGCTTCGCGCGATCGTTATTATCCGGTCACCGGCTTCTACAACCCGACGACGTTCCCGTCCACGCCCGCGCGTCAGACCGACGGCACGCTGGATCTGTATCGCAAGGCCAACAATTTCTGGTCGACCACGGTTGGCGGTTATGTCAGCGGACCGATCATCCCCAACAAGCTGTTCGTCTACGCGGACGTCGAAACCACTCGCGAACAAGGACAGCTGGTGAATTCCGTTCGCCTGGATGCGGCAGGTTCGAATGCGCAGCTTGGCGGTTGGCGCCAGTACCGCAATGATTACCCGCGTGGACTGGTCAAGCTCGACTGGAACATCAACGACAAGAACACGCTTGAATTCACCGGCGTGGTCGATGATGCCAAGTACGACACCGATGGCTACAGCTTCGACTACAGCAACTTCACGCATGGCACCACGCAGTACAACGGTCCGTTGAATCGCGATCGCAGCCGCCTGTACATCGGCAAGTACACTGGCTACCTGACCCAGGACATGACGCTGTCGGTACTCTACGGTCAGCAGAAGATCAAGCACGATCAGGATCTCTTCGGTTACAGCGATGCTTGCCCGCGCATCGTCGCGTCCGCTGCCAACCGGTCGCCTGCGGTGGTGCCTGCCTCCAATTACAACGGCTGCCAGATCTACAACGCGGCAATCTTCATGCCGGGCCGCCAGCGTTTCGACAACACCAACGGTGGTCGCATCGACTTCTCGTGGCATCTCGGCAACCATGACCTGCGCCTGGGTTACGAGCAGCAGACCGCGACTTCGTATACCAATTCGCAGCAGCCGGGTGGCTACATCTGGAATTACCTGTGGCAATCGAATGCGAACACTGCGATCGACGCCTCGCATGGCGTGGCATCACCGGCGTCGGGTGGACAGCTGGGAGCCGGTGGCTACTATGTCAGTCGTGTCGTCCAGACGCGCCAGGCTGAAGTCAAGACGGTCCAGAAGTCGCAGTACATCGAGGACCGTTGGCAGATCAGCGACCGCTTCCTGCTGTCGCTGGGCCTTCGCAACGAGCAGTTCACCAATTACACCGCCGCCGGACAGCCGTACATCTCCCAGAAGAAGCAGTTGGCGCCGCGCATCGGCGCATCGTGGGACGTGTTCGGTGATTCGAGGTTCAAGGTGTTCGGCAATGCAGGCCGTTACTACCTGGCGCTGCCGAACAACGCGGCCGTGCGTGGTGCGGCGGCATCGATCAATACCAACGAATACTTCACCTATTCCGGCGTGAACCCGGACGGCTCGCCGATCAATCCGGTTGCGATCGCGGTCGATCCGACCAAGGGTGGCGTCTGCCCGGGCACCAACCAGGTATCTGCCAACCTGGAATGCGGCATCCCGCCGAATCCGCTGGCCACCACCGCCAAGAACATCAAGGGCCACTATCAGGACGAATTCATCCTCGGATTCGAAGCTGCAGTGGCGGACCATGTCTCGATGGGCGCCAAGCTGACGTCGCGCATCCTGCGTAGTGCCATCGACGATACCTGCGCGCCTGCCCTGGGTGGCAAGTGCCGCAACTTCAATCCGGGTGTCGGCAACTCGTTCTACCTTGAACAGCCCGATGGCAGCCTCGCATTGCGCTACTTCACGGCGGCGGAACTCGGCTTACCCAAGCTGAAGCGCAGCTACAAGGCGCTCGACATCTTTGCCGAGCACGCGTTCTACAACAAATGGTACGGCAAGGTTGAATACACCTTCTCCCGTAACATCGGCAATACCGAAGGCCAGCTCGCCTCCGATCTGGATATCGGTGCCGGTGGCCAGGTGGACGTTTCCCGTACGCAGGATTGGGATCTCCCGCAATTGATGGTCGGTGCCTACGGCATGCTGCCCAATGACCGCACCCACCAGCTGAAGGCATTCGGCTACTACCAGTTCACGTCGCAATGGCGTGCAGGCGGTTCGATGATATGGGCTTCGGGTCGTCCGCGTAGTTGCACCAGCTTCTATCCGACGGCTGACAAAGGCTTGTACAACGGTTCGTACTACTACTTCTGCGGCCTGGCTGGTTCTGGCACGCCAGTCGGTTCGACGGGCTACGCTCCGCCGTCGGCGGATTATCACTATGCGCCGCGTGGCACCTACGGACGTTCGCCGCATTCGTTCCAGTTGAACTTGAACGTTGCCTACATTCCGTCTTGGGCTGCAGGGAAGCTGACGCTGCAGGCCGACCTGATCAATGCGCTGAACCGTCAGAATGCGGGCTCGTACAACTACCGCTATTCGGCCAACCGTACCCAGGTCAGCCAGACCTACGGACAAGAGTTGAACTTTGCGGCACCGCGTTACCTGCGCCTCACCGCGCGTTACGATTTCTGATCGAAGCGTCGGTAATGCAATGAAAGCCGCCGGAGCGATCCGGCGGCTTTTTTTCTTAGGGGATGGGCCCGGACTTGCAACAAGTTCCGCAGCGCGTCATAATGGTCGGCCTGGTGCGGGGTGGAGCAGTCTGGCAGCTCGTCGGGCTCATAACCCGAAGGTCGCAGGTTCAAATCCTGCCCCCGCTACCACGTTTATCTGTAAAAGAAGCGGCGCGAAACGGGCAACCGTCGCGCCGTTTTTCTTTTCCAACACCGCCTCACCGATCACGGCCTTGAGCGCGTTGCGAACAGCTGGGCTCGCGGCGGATTGCT
>JASLDW010000035.1 GCA_030151365.1 Lysobacter sp.
GGCAACGCAGTCCTCCCACGCGATGTCGTCCACCCGGGTGACGGCGTCCGCTTTGTGCGGACTCAACGCTTGCCCTTCTGCTGGCGGATGTATTCGAGCTCGCCCTGCGATTTCCGGTCGTTGGGGTCGAGCTTAAGTGCGGCCTTGTACGCGGCCTCGGCTTCCTCCGGCATGCCGAGCTCGACCAGCGCGTAACCCTGTCCGCGCAGCGCGCGCGTCTTGTCGGGCACCTTGGCACGATCCGGGGAAAACTCGGCGGCGGTTTCCGCGCTCTTGAACATCTCCAGCGCGCCGGCGCTGTCGCCGGTGATCTGCAGGTGGTAGGCAAGTTCGCCGACGAACTGGGAATTCATCGGCGCAAGCTCCACGGCCTTCCGGAGCAGGGCCTCGGCTTCGACGAGGTGCTTCAACTCGGTCTGGGCGTAGGCGCTGAGGTAGTAGGCATAGCCATAGGCATAGCCCAGCGCCACGGCGGGACGCGGCTGCGAGCCGCCATCCTTCGCCGCCGCCGCCATCGCCATGTAGAGCAGGGCCTCGCCCGGGTCGCGCACCGAATACAGCCGCGGATTGTCCTTGCGCGGCTCCGCTTCGATTTCGCGGATCAGCGGTGTCAGTTTTTCATCGAGCGCGCGCTGGAACTTGCCGTCGGCGATCAGCTTCACCGCGTCGGCGATCGCCTGGTCGTGACGCGCTTCGGCGTCGCCGGCGACGGAGAGTGCGATCTTGCCGGGGGCCGTCGTTGTCGCGACTTCCTGCGCCAGCGCGACGGGCGAGAGCAGGATGCCCGCAACCAGGATTCCGAACATGCGCATGCCATTCCCCTCCTGCGATCGTGGCGCGGGCGGCCGTGCCCCCATGGATCACGCGTCCGCGCGCGAATCCGGCAGTTCCACCGAGATGTCGAGCACGTCGTAGTCGCCGTGCTTCTCCTTCGACACCTTGATGGAGTCTTCCGGCACGTGCACGTAACGGCGGATCAGCTCGATCAGTTCCTGGCGCAGGCGCGGCAGGTAGTCAGGCGCGCCGGCTTCGCTGCGCTGTTCGGCGATGATCAGCTGCAGGCGGTTCTTGGCGGTGCTCGCGGATTGTTGGCGCGGCTTCAGGAAATCGAAGATGCCCATACTCAGCCTCCGAAGATCTTGCTGAAGAAGCCCTTCTTCTCGGCGGTGAGGAATCGCATCGGGCGGTCCTCGCCGAGCAGGCGGGCAATCGCGTCGTCGTAGGCGGCGGCGGCATCGGAATCGGCTTCCAGGATCACCGGTTCGCCCTTGTTCGACGCGCTCAGCACGTCGCCGGATTCCGGGATCACGCCGACGGCCTTGAGGCCCAGCACTTCCTCGACGTCCTTGACGCTCAGCATCTCGCCCTTCTCGACGCGCGCCGGGCTGTAGCGGGTCAGCAGCAGCGATTCCTGCACGCGGCCGCCTTCTTCCGCCTTCTTGGTCTTCGATGCAAGGAGTCCGAGGATGCGGTCGGAGTCGCGCACCGACGACACTTCCGGATTCACCACCACGATCGCCCGATCGGCGAAGTACATCGCCAGGAACGCGCCCTTCTCGATGCCCGCCGGCGAATCGCAGACGATGTAGTCGAAGCCGTCGCCGTCGAGTTCCTTCAGCACCTTCTCGACGCCCTCCTTGGTCAATGCGTCCTTGTCGCGGGTCTGCGACGCGGCCAGCACGAACAGGTTCTCGAAGCGCTTGTCCTTGATCAGCGCCTGCTTCAACGCGGCTTCGCCCTGGACGACGTTGACGAAGTCGTAGACCACGCGGCGCTCGCAGCCCATGATCAGGTCGAGGTTGCGCAGACCGACGTCGAAGTCGATCACCGCCACTTTCTTGCCCCGCCTCGCGAGTCCGGTTGCGATGCTGGCGCTGGTGGTGGTCTTGCCAACGCCACCTTTACCGGAAGTGACGACGATGATCTCGGCCAAGGGCTATCTCCTAAATGAATTGCGCTCAGTCGAGCGCTGCGATCCTGAGTGTTTCATGGTCCAGCCACACCTGCACCGGCTTGCCGATCAGGTGGGCGGGGGCTTCGTCGGCCACGATGTAGTGCCCGGCGACGGCCACGAGCTCCGCGTGGAACTCCTGGCAGAAGATACGCGCCTGGGTGTTGCCCTGGGCGCCGGCCAGCGCGCGTCCGCGCAGCGAGCCATAGATGTGGACCGAGCCGTCGGCCATCACTTCGGCGCCGGCGCCGATGGTGCCGACCACGGTGAGGTCGCGCTGTTCGGCATAGACCTGCTGGCCGGAACGCACCGGCGACGTCAGCACCAGTCCGGGCTCGCTGGCAGCGGCAGGTGCCGCGGATGCCGGCGCCGCCGCCCGCGGCTCCGGTGCAGCAGCCACCGGCGCGGGTGCGGGAGCAGTTTCAACGCCGGTGCGCTCGTACTGGGCGCGGAACTTGGCAAGGGTGGGTAGATCCAGCGCCTCGGCCAGTGTGTCGTTCTCGCTGGTGCCGTAGGCGAGGGCGACCGGGATCACCCCGGCCTCGCGCAGGGCGGCGAGCAGGGCGCGGGCGTCCTCGACCGAGGGCAGGCTGGTCAGCCCGCCGAAGTCGACGATCACCGCGGCGCGGCGGAACAGCGCCGGCGCGCGTTGCACGCGTTCTCGCATCTCGTCGCCGAGGCGGGCGATATCGAGGGTGCGGATGCGCAGGTTGGCGATACCGACTTGGCCGATCTTGAGGTCGCCGGCCTGTTCGTAATTCGGCGCCGCGCTCATGCGTGCGTCCCGGTGCTGCGCGGGGCAGGCAGGGGCGTGCGCGGACGACCGACCCACGGCGCATCCGGCAGATGCGTGCCATAGGTCTGGTGGATCCATTCGTAACTGCAGAGATCGCGGATCAGCATGGAGGCCATGGTGCCATCGTCCTGGCGGCGTTGGCCGATTTCCTGGAATCCGAGGGCGCCGTGGAACAGCAGGACCGGGTCGGTGCCGTCGCGGACGAAGACTTCGCAGGCCAGCTGCGGGTAGCGCTGCTCGGCGTAACTCTGGATGTCGGCGTAGAAGGCGCGACCGACGCCGCCGCCGCGGCGCTGGCTGGCCACGACAATGCGGTCGATGTAGAGGAAGGGGCCGGTCGCATTCTTGCGGAACCAGTGGAAATTGCCACTGTCGTGGTCGGCATCATGGCCGAAGGCGACCAGGAAGCCGGCCAGCTGGCCATTGCGCTCGGCGACCCGGAAGTATTCGGCGTCGCGATGGAAACGGGCGAGCCGGGTCGCGTCGATGGGAAGGATGCCGGGACCCGCCGCGTTGTTCATTACCAACACTTGTTCAAGCTCGTGCTCTTGCACGTCGCGGATCAACAGCGACATTCCCAACGCTCCGGAAGACAGAAACAACACGGGCGCCGTGGCGCCCCGCGGCATTATCGCATGCCCCGGGCGGCGTGCTTGAATGGCCCGGGGATCAGCACGTTGCCATGACTTCCGGGCTGCGCGGGGGCCGCGATGGCCTTCTAAGATGCAGGCATGCTGCAACGCCTCAACCACGTCCGCCTCCTGCGCTTCGTCGGCATGTTCACCTGGGTCCTGGTGGGCTGCTGGCTGCTGAACCTGTTCCTGGATCCGGACTACTTCGATCAGCTTGGCGAGGGGGCCGTCCCGACGCGCGTGTTGCCGTGGCTGGGCTGCTTCCTCGCCTTCGGCTCGGGCTACTGGTGGTTGACCCGCGAAGCCGGGCCCCGCCAGCCGCGATTGGGCGATCACATCATGCTGTTGGCGATGACCCTGTGTGCGATCGGGGTGAGCTATTTCTCGGAGACATCGCTCGGCAACGTGTTGCTGATGGTGTTGGCGGGATTGTTGCCGTGGCTGTTGCCTATCCCGGTTGGCTTGGCGTGGATGCTCCTGGGTAATCTCGCCTTTATTCCGCTGTTTGCCACCATCCTCAATGCCCCGCCGATTCTTGCCGTGGTTCAGGCGTTGCTCTATGTCGGCTTCTCCGGCCTGGTCTTCACCACCGCCTACGTCGCCAAGGAACAGGCCAACGCGCGCGAGGAGCAGCGCCGCATCAACGCCGAGTTGCGCGGAACCCGCGCCCTGCTGGCGGAAAGCGCCCGCGTCAACGAACGCACCCGCATCGCCCGCGATCTCCATGATTTGCTCGGCCACCATCTCACTGCGCTCAGCATGAACCTCGAAGTCGCCGGCCATCTCGCCGACGGCGCCGCCCAGCAGCACGTCAAGCAGGCCCACCAGCTGGCGCGCCTGCTCCTCACAGACGTCCGCGAGGCCGTGAGCCACCTCCGCGAGGGCGGGGCGATCGAGCTGGAACCGGCGCTGCGCCCGCTCACCGAAAACGTCCCGGGGCTGGAGGTCAGGCTCGACATGGAGCCGGGCCTGCGCACCGACGATCCCGAATGCGCGCACGTGCTCTTGAGGTCCACCCAGGAAATCATCACCAATGCCGTTCGCCATTCCGGTGGCGACCGCCTGCACTTGCACGTCCACCGCAGCGTCGAGGGCATCCGCATCGATGCCGAGGACAATGGCCGCGGCGCCGATGGCCTGGTCGCCGGCAACGGCCTCAACGGCATGCGGGAGCGGGTGGCCGCGCATGGCGGCACAATGCGGGTGGATACCGCCCCGGGACGGGGATTCCGCCTGCAGCTCGACCTTCCCCTCAAACGCTTGCCGCCCTCCACCGTGGGAGACACCGCATGATCCGCATCCTTCTCGTCGACGACCAGACCCTGGTCCGCCAGGGCATCCGCTCGCTGCTGTCGCTGCCGGAGGCCGACGGGCTGGAAGTGGTCGCCGAGGCCAGCGACGGCCAGCAGGCGGTGGCGATGGTCCCCGAGATCAACCCGGACGTGGTCCTGATGGACATGCGGATGCCGGTGATGTCGGGCCTCGAGGCCCTGCAGACGCTGACGCGGCTGGGCCAGCTGCCGCCGACCATCATCCTCACCACCTTCGACGACGACCAGCTGGTGCTGGCCGGGATCAAGGCCGGCGCCCGCGGCTACCTGCTCAAGGACGTCTCGCTGGAGCAACTGGTCGGGGCGATCCGCACTGTCGCCGGTGGCGGATCGCTGGTACAGCCGGCGGTCACGCAAAAACTGTTGTCCGGCCTCGAGCACATGCAGACCGAGTTCGCCAGCCTGGATCGCCCGGATCCGCTGACCGAGCGCGAGACCGAGATCCTGCGCCTGATGGCCGGCGGCTACTCCAACAAGGAAATCGCCAACACCCTGGGCGTGGCCGAGGGGACGATCAAGAACCACGTCTCCAACATCCTCAGCAAGCTGGGCGTCCGCGACCGTACGCGTGCGGTATTGAAGGCGCTGGAAGCCAAACTGGTCTGAGTCCGGCAAAAGACTCCCCGTCGGGCGGCCGGTTTGCTACGATTGGCGGCTCGTATCGGCTTGACGGACATGCTCCGGAGACCTCCTGAATGAAGCTGCTTAAAGAGTTGTTGATTTCCGTGGCCATCGTGGCCGTGTTCTTCCTGCTGGTCGGCATCGTGCTGCCGTCGCACCGCCACCTGTCGGAGACCATCGACACCAACCGCAAGGCGACCCTGGTGTACGACACCGTCAACAGCTTCGGGCGCTGGAAGGACTGGAACGCCGTGACCGCGCACGATCCGCGCACGCAGCTCAAGATCAGCGGCCCGGCCGCGGGCGTCGGCGCCCAGATCGACTACGACGGCGACAACGGCGTGGGCAAGGGCAGCTGGAAGATCACCGGTTCGCAGACCAACGAAAAGGTCGATTTCGCCATCACCAATGGCGACATGGGCAGCAACAAGAAGTCGTCGATCTCGATCAAGCCCGACAAGAGCGAGAAGAACACCACCATCGTCCAGACCTACGACGTCGACTACGGCTTCAACCTGCTCGGCCGTTACGCCGGCCTGTACGCGGGCAGCTACGCCGGCGAGGACATGAAGGTCAACCTGCGTCGCCTCACCGGACTGCTGGCCGAAGTGCCGAACATCCCGTACGACCAGCTGACCCCGCCGCTCACCGGCACCAAGTTCGTCGAGCTGCCGGCCAGCGACGTCATCACCATCAACTCGGGTACGGTGATCAACGACTTCGCGCACGTCTACGACAGCGTCAAGAACAACTACCAGTGGCTGAAGCGCGTGATGGACGCCAACGGCCTCGAACCGGCCGGTCCGTTCTATCTGGTCACCGAAGACGTCAACATCGCCAACTACGGCTACAACCTGGTGCAGCCGGTGAAGCGCAAGGGCTCGACCGCCACCACCGGCCTGACCGGCGTGGCCCTGCAGGGCACGGTCAAGTTCGCCACCATCCCGGCGCGCAAGGCGGTGACGACCTCGATCTCCTCGGCCGACTACAACACGCTGCAGTTGACCCGTGATGCGCTGCGCGCCTGGGCGCTGGTGCACGGCTACCAGATCGCCGACAAGTCGTTCGAGGTCTACAAGGACGGCGTGGACAAGTCGTTCACCGCCGGCGCCGCCAGCTTCGATGTCTACTGGCCGGTCAAGTAATTTCGATCGCCAGACAGTCACCGAACGCCGCGCCAGTCGCGGCGTTCGCGTTTTCGGAGCCCGCATGTTGATGTCGAACGCCTTCCAGCGCATTCCATCCGCCATCGCCGCGTTGATGGCTGCGGCAGGCATCGCGTTGTCGGCCTATGCCGCGCATGCCGCGCTCGATGCCGAGGGCGCGCGCCGCGTCGGCAATGCGGCATTGTTCCTGCTGGTGCAGGGGGCGACGGGTGCGGCGCTGCTGCCGCGAGCGAATGGCCGTGGCGAACAGGGAGCGATCCTGTTGCAAATCGCCGGCTGCCTGCTGTTCTCCACCAGTCTCGTGGCGAAGCAATGGCTGGGCTGGCCGTCGACGCTGGCGCCGGCGGGCGGGATGGCGATGATCGCCGGCTGGCTGTGGCTGGCGGTACTACGGTTGTGGAGGTGAAGGATGGCAGTGCGATATACCCGCGGTTTCGATATCGATGCGGCGAGCAAACACCTGCGCAAGGTCGACAAGCCGCTGGCGGCCTGGATGCGCCGGATCGGGCCATTGCCGGAACCGGGTGATTGGCGGAAGTCGTTCGATCCGGTCAATGCGCTGGCGCGCGCGATCCTCTACCAGCAATTGCATGGCAAGGCCGCGGCGACCATCACCGGGCGCGTTGAGGCGGCGGCAGGCAGTCGCCGCCTGAATGCCGACTCGCTCGGTCGCGTGAACGATGCCGACCTGCGCGCCTGTGGCGTTTCCGGCAACAAGCTGCTGGCCTTGCGCGATCTCTGCGAGCGCGAGCTC
>JASLDW010000055.1 GCA_030151365.1 Lysobacter sp.
CGCTGTTCGCCTGCGAGCAGGCGGGTATCCAGCCCGACCTGATGTGCGTGTCGAAGGGCCTGACCGGCGGCTTCATGCCGCTGGCGGCGACGCTGGCGACACAGGCGATCTACGACGGCTTCCTCGACGATTCCCGCGAACGCGCCTTCCTGCATTCGCACAGCTATACCGGCAATCCGCTGGGCTGCGCCGCCGGGCTGGCGTCGCTGGCGATCTTCGACGAAGACGGAGTGCTTGAACGCAATCGCACCACGGCCGCGCGCATGGGCGACTTGGCGAAGGAGATCGCCGCGCTGCCGCATGTCGCCGACGCTCGCCAATGCGGCATGGTCGTCGCGTTCGAACTCACCCGCGATGGCGACAAGGCGGCGCCATTCGATCCGTCGTTGCGCATCGGCCTGCAGGCCTATCGCGCGGCACTGGCGCGCGGCGTGGTGCTGCGCCCGCTCGGCGACATCCTTTACTGGATGCCGCCCTATTGCATCGACGACGACGCACTCGCGCAACTCGCCGAGGTCACCGCCGCCACCATCCGCGAGGTCACCGCATGCGCCTGACCCGCGTCCATGTCGATGGCGAATTGCGTACTGGCGGCGAACTCGATTTGCCGGAAACACCGGCCGCGCACCTCACCCGCGTGTTGCGCCTGCAGGTCGGCGACGGCTGCGTGGTCTTCGACGGTCGCGGCCATGAAGCCGACGCGCAACTCGTCGCGATCGACAAGCGCGGCGCCCGTGTCCGGATCGGTGAAGTGCGCACGCCGGCAAACGAATCGCCCTTGCGCATCACCCTGTTGCAGGGCGTGGCGCGTGGCGAGAAGATGGACCTGATCCTGCAGAAGGGCACGGAACTGGGCGTCGGCGCATTCGTGCCGGTGTTCAGCGATCGCAGCGAAGTGAAGCTGGACGGCGCGCGCGCCGCCAAGCGCCTGGAACACTGGCGCGGCGTGGTGGTCTCCGCCTGCGAACAGAGCGGTCGCGCATTCATGCCAGACGTGCAGCCGCCTGCCGCGCTCGCGAATGCATTGGCGTCGCTGGCACCAGCCTCGCGATTATTGCTGGATCCGGTCGCGACGCTGAATTGCCGCACCGCCCTTGCCGCGAATCAGCGCGACATCGTGCTGGCCGTCGGTCCCGAGGGCGGCTGGTCGCCGCAGGATCGTTCGCTGCTGGAAGCGCAAGGCTTCCTCGGCGTCCGTCTCGGCCCGCGCGTGTTGCGCACGGAGACCGCCGGGCTCGCTGCGATCGCGGCGATGCAGGCCCTGTACGGCGACTTCGATTGACGATTGATGCGATGAAGCGGCTTACGCCGCTTCGGGCAGCTCGCTGCGCAGGCGCGATTCGACCGCGTCCATGTCCGGCACCACGGCATTTTCGTCGTTGATGGCGACGCGCGCGAAGATGCAGCTTTCCGGTTCGGAAGATTCCGCCAGCGTTTCCAGCGTCGCCTCCGACAGGCTCATCAGGCGCGGGAAGCCGTCGGCCAGGAAGGCGAAGTAAGGCAGGCGGGCATGTCCGCCCGGTGCTTTCACCACCAGCACGCGGCGGCGTCCGCCTGCCGCGGCCTGCGCGGCGGACTCGCTGCCATCCAGGCGCGAGAAGTCGACCAGCGGGACCTGCCAGCCACGCCAGCGCACGCGCCCCAGCAGCCACGCCGGCGCATTGGCGATCGGCTCGGGATCGGAATAGGACAACACTTCGGCCACGGCGGCGTTGGGCAGCAGCAACTGGCTGCCGGCCGCCTGGATCAGCACGCCACGCAGGCTGCTCGGAAGTTCGTTCATGACTGCCTCATGCGTGCCAACGGGCATTGAGTTTCTGCGCCAGCGCCAGAGGCTCGGCGATTTCGGCGCCGCGCGCGGCAACGATCGCCGGCACCGCGTGGTCGAAACAGCCATGCTCGGCCTGGGTTGCGACCCAGGCACCGGCGACCTTGAAGCGCAGTGCTTCTTCGATGAAATCGGTGGGTGCGCCGCTCAACACCAGCAACGCGCTGTCGGCGGGATCGAGCCGGGAGGTGACGTCGGTGAATCCGCGCACCTGCGGCATGTCGACGAACGCCAGTCCACTCGTCCCTTCCTCCAGGCCAACCGAGGTCGGAAGCACGTAGACGGTGTTGTCCTCCATCGCCATGCCGGCGGTCGCGAGTTTCACCTTGAGGCGGGTGGCGCGCTCCATCTGGCGCGCGAGGCGGTCGTAATTGCCGGCGTCGAGATGCTGCTGGATCAGGATCGGGCGCGGGAAATCGGCCTGCAATTGGCCGAGCAAGGCGCGCAGCGGATCGGGACCACCGACGCCCGCGACAATCAATACCGCGCCGCGGGTTCCGATGATGCTCAGGCTCGAGGTCGTACCCCCGCTTTCGGCGACTTCCAGCCCGATGGTGCCGTCATCGATCATCGACATGCCATCCAGGCGCGAGGCGCTGCTCGCCACCGGCGGCAACTGCGGCGTCGCGGCCGGGGTGTCGTCGTGGTCGACCAGCGACCAGGTTTCATGCAGCGGCGGCGCCTTCATGTCGGGCGCGTCCATGGTTGCCGCCGAGGCCAGTTTGAGCGGCTGCGCATCGGTCGGCGCTGCCGGTTCCAGCGGGATCACGTCGGCAGGCGGATGCACGATGTCGTCGAGCGGTTCGAGCGGTTCCAGCGGAATCGCCTCGGCATCAGGCAAGTGATGCGCGGCGTCCATGAACATGGAGGGATCGAACGCCTCGACACGATGCTCGCCGCCGCCATGCGGAATCCGCTTCACCGGCTCGAGGTAATCGAGTCCGTCGTTGGCGAAATCGACCGCAGGTGCGGGCGCTTCGTTCCCGGGGCGAACCGCAGTCCAGTCGTGGCCCTCCAGGCCCGGCGCCTGCACGTGTTGCGCGGGCGCTTCGGTCATTCCATCGAGCGGAAGGACCGGGATGTCCGTGGATGCGTCCTCGGGCGGCGCGCGCATCCCGACGATCTCGATCGGCGCCTCGACGAAATCCCGATGTTCGATGACCAGCGTTTCGACCGCTTCCGACGCCTGCATCGCCGCGTGTTCAGGTTGCGCAACGGGTTCTTCCAGCAACATGCGCACCGACGCTTCCGGCACCGCCGGCTGGCGTTCTTCCATCGCTGGCGGCTCGGCCTTCGGCTTCAGCGCATCGCGCGGCAATGGCGCGACGAAGCCGGCGTCATCGCCGTGGCCTTCCGGCAACACGTCCTGGCTGCCGCGCAGCTTGGCCGACAGATGCCTGCCCCAACGCGCGAGATCCCAGCCCTGGCGCGACGCCAGCACGCTGGCTTCCTCGAACAGGAGTTCGATGCCGGGATCGTCGAACAAGGCATCGAAGCGCGCATCGAGCGCTTCTTCCATGCCCGATTCCATCAATACCACGACGTTGCGCGGCGACTGTGCCTGGATCTGCGCAGCATCGCCGCTCGCGGGATCCACCACCAGCGCGATGTCGGCCCCGGCTTCGCGCAGCGCCGCTTCCAGGCGATCGCGCAATTCGCCCGGACGGCCCAGTAGGACGGTGGCGCGTCGGTCAGCGCTCACCGGACAACTCGAGCAGTTCGGAGACGTTGCGCATCAGTTCCGGCTCCTGGTACGGCTTGCCCAGGTAGCGGTTGACGCCGATTTCGAAGGCGCGCTCGCGGTGCTTCTCGCCGGTACGCGAGGTGATCATGATGATCGGCACGTCGCGCAGGCGGGCATCGCGGCGCATCTGCGTCGCCAGTTCGTAACCGTCCATGCGCGGCATTTCGATGTCGAGCAGCATCAGGTCGGGCACGCGCTCGGCCATCCGCTCCAGCGCATCGACACCGTCCTTCGCGGTCATGACTTCGTAGCCGTTGCGTTCCAGCACGCGACCGGTGACCTTGCGCATGGTGACGGAATCGTCCACCACCATCACCACCGGCACCACGTGGGCGTCGACGCCTTCGTGCGCATGCACCGGCGCTTCGACTTCGGCCTCCACTTCATGCTGCGGACGCGCGGCATAGCGACGCGCCAGCGGCGCGACGTCGAGGATGACCACGACCGAACCGTCGCCCATGACGGTGGCACCGAAAATGCCGGGGATCGACGCCAGCTGCGGACCGAGCGGCTTCACCACGATTTCGCGGTTGCCGAGGATCTGGTCGACGCCGACCGCGGCCTTCAGTTCACCCGAGCCGATCAGCAGCAGCGGTACCTGCAGGTGTTCTTCCGCCTTGAGCATCGGCTGGCCAAGCAGCAGGCCGAGATCGAAGACGGTGAATTCCTCGCTGCCGTAGCGATGCTGCGCGCCACTGGCGTAATCGCCGCGCGAGATGCGGCTGACACCGCGCACCGAGGCGATAGGCACCGCGTAGGTGGTTTCGCCGATGCGCACGAACACCGCCTGCGTCACTGCCATCGTCTGCGGCAGGCGCAGCGAGAAGCGGGTGTTCTTGCCGACGTCGGAGGCGATGTCGAGTGAACCGCCGAGCTGGCGGATTTCGTTGTGGACCACGTCCATGCCGACGCCGCGACCGGCCAACTGGCTGACTTCGCTGGCAGTGGAGAAACCCGGTTGGAGGATGAAGCGATCGATCTCCTCGCCGGAAACCTCGGCCCCCGGTTGCAGCAGTCCGCGTTCCTCGGCGCGCGCGCGGATCGCCTTGCGATTGATGCCGGCACCGTCGTCGTGGATGGCGAGCACCACTTCCGAACCTTCGTGGCGCACGTTGATCTCGACGCGGCCTTCCTCCGGCTTGCCGGCGGCGCGGCGCGCCTTCGGCGATTCGATGCCGTGGGCGAGCGCGTTGCGCAGCACGTGTTCGAGCGGCGCGGTCATGCGCTCGAGCACGTTGCGGTCGAGTTCGTTCTCGGCGCCGCTGACCACCAGCTGGGCCTGCTTGCCGGTTTCGCCGGCGGCCTGGCGGACGACGCGACGCAGGCGCGGCAACACGGTCTCGAACGGCATCATGCGTGTGCGCATCAAGCCTTCCTGGAGATCGGTCGACACGCGCGACTGCTGGCGCAGCAGCGCTTCGTACTGGCGGGTCAGGTCTTCCAGCGAACCCTGCAGCGTCGACATGTCGGACGCCGATTCGTTGAGACCGCGAGTCAGCTGCTGCAGCGTCGAATAGCGGTCGAGTTCCAGCGGATCGAACGCCGGATCGTGCGATTCGTGCTCGCGATGGTGGCGGGCGACGATCTGCGCTTCCGTTTCCAGGTCGAGGCGGCGCAGCTGGTCGCGCAGGCGCAGGTTGGTCTGCTCCATTTCGCCCATCGCCGCGCGGAACGCACCCAGCTGCTGCTCCAGTCGCGAACGGTAGATCGCGACTTCGCCGGCGTAGTTCACCAGACGTTCGAGCAGGTCGGCGCGGATGCGCACCTGTTCCTGCGACCGCACCTGGCCGCCGTCCGCGGTTTCGCGGTCGAGCGCGGTTTCCATGATCGGCGCCGACAGTTCCGGCAACACGACCTTCGCCGGTTCGGCGGTGGTTTCGGCGTCGGCCGGGGTGGCGAGGATGCCGCGCGCGCGCGCCGTCATCTGCGCAACCAGCTCGCCCGGCGTCTGCGAGGATTTGCGGGCGGCCACGCGCTCCGTCATCGCGCGCAGGGTATCGAGGCCGCGCTCCAGCAACGGCACGCCATCGCTGCCGAGCTGGGTGCGATGTTCCGCCACCGATTCCAGCAGCGTTTCCATCGAGTGGCCGAGGTCGCCGATCGACATGACGCCGGCCATGCGCGCACCGCCCTTCAGGGTGTGCAGGTCGCGCTGCAGCGCCGTGACCGTCTCGAGGTCCTCGGGATTGCTGCGCAGGCGCGCCAGCAAGCCGTCGGAGTTGTCGAGCAGGTCGTTGCTTTCCTCGACGAAGATGTCGAGCAATTCGTGGTCGAGGTTGGCGGTATCGAGCGGATGCTCGGGACCGAGGTCGACGCCGTGCGTGTGCGCGGCTGCAGCCGAAGCCGGTTGCGCGGTTTCGGCGTGTTCCTCGTGCGCGACCTCCGCGGCACCGGCAATCGCTGCCGCGGTCAGTGCGGCAACGACTCCGGCGGTTTCGCCCTCGTGGGACGGCGCCTGCGCCTGTTCCTGTTCGCGGCGGGCCTGTTCGGCGTATTCGGCTTCGAGGCGCGCGTACTCGGCTTCTTCCTCGGCCTGGACGCGTGCGCGTTCGGCTTCGACGCGTTCGGCTTCGACGCGTTCGGCTTCGACGCGTTCGGCTTCGACACGTTCGGCTTCGACACGTTCGGCTTCGACACGTTCGGCTTCGACACGTTCGGCTTCGACACGTTCGGCTTCGACACGTTC
>JASLDW010000111.1 GCA_030151365.1 Lysobacter sp.
CTCGGGTGTTCAACGCCTGAGGTCGGCGGCTTCATTACTCAAACAGTAGCGAGCTTCCGCTCGCAAAGCCGTTTGCAAGGTGAACTTGCTGCCGTTGGCAGCTTTGCCTTGGCACGTTGGCAACACAAGCTGGTTTCAACACCGAACAAGCTGTCCGACAAAAATGACACCGTCCCTGCGATCAAGGATTGTCATTTAAAAACAATGGGTTAGGTTGAAAACCTGGGTGATTTATGTCGTTGGTCGGCGTCACAAATGTCCTAGCAAAAGGGTACGCGACACAAACGTCCTAGCCAACCGGCCGGCGCGGAGTTCGGCAATCTGGCTGGATGTAACTGAAGGCGTCGGGCACCTCAACGACACAGTCGCCAGATCGATAACGCTCGAAGAAACCATATAGGTGGCTCATCTGGTGAGCTAACGCGCCACTAGCGTGGTCGTATGAACTCACCAAAACCAAGTCGATTCAACGTCACTGGCTGGCTGCAATCCCAAGCGGACAAGGTGGCCGGCCTGCCACGATATTTGCAGATCTATTTGGGCTCGTTGACCTTGCTGCTGCTGTTTGCAGTGGTCAACCTCTTCCACCCGGATCCATTCGTGAGCGGTGGCCTGTACGTGGCGGTCAACGGCTTCGTGTTGGGTTTTGTCGTGTGGGCATGGCCGATTGTTGAAGCGAAATGGTCATCGCGCCTGGGCAAGGTCACCAAGACCGTCCTGCACCTTTTTGCAGCGTTGATCGCCACCGCCGTCGCCCGGTATCAGGTGTCTTCCGCGCTGGGCCTGCCGGCGCACGACTTCGACTTGACGGTCGCGTTCTTCGCGCTCGTGCTGTACCTGCCGGCATGGGCACTCATCGTCTACCTATTGCTTGCACCCATCTACCTGGTCGGTGTGCCGGCTCTTGTGCTCAGTTCCTCCTTTCGGGCGCGCCTCGAACACAGCGTCTTTTGGATCGGACTCGCGCATCTGGCTGGGGCGGCAGGTTTGTCCCTGTATGCCTGGTCCTTCTTCAACTGGGCGGCCGAAGACAAGCCTAGCCTGCATTCGACCATCGTGACGGTCGCTGCGCTGGTGGACTACCAACCGGCAAAGGACTATCCCGGCATTGGGCCCAAGGAGAGGGTCCGCCTGCACGAGAACGGCATCGTGTCCTCGGTCGAGTTCACCAAAGAAGGCGTGGTTCTTCGCGTCCGCCAGTTGGCCTCATCGCAGGGAGGGGCGTAGTTGCATCGGCGTTTGTCCGAATCGCTCCGAACACCGCCAAGGTAGGTCAATGAAGCAGAGGTCACTGGTCCACGTCGTCGAAGATGCTGCGATGGCCTTGCGGCCGATCTACGGGCGCGGCGGTACCGAGCGAGCGAGGCGCCATGCTGGAGATCTCATGGTCGTTCTCACCCGCCCACGCCTTTGCATCGCCGATCTGCTCCTCGATCAGACTGACGGCAGCTTCGTCGGCGGCGAACGTTTCTTTCAGAATGTCGAAGTTCTCGAGTAAATGCTCGATGTGGTCGTCTGCGGCTTTGTGGAAGCCTTCCTGATCGGCAAGAGCGACAACCGCCTGTACGGGAAGTCGGAGCCTTTCTATGTAGTGATTGAGTGAGCGGTACGACGCTGGGGTGCGGCGATCCGGAGCCGCGTCGCCAGAGTCTTCCGCGGTTGTTCCTTTGCGTTAGCCGGGGTAGGCTGATGGAACCGCCTGAGGGGAGGGCGCATGGAACCCGTTTTCTACCTGTACGCCGGCATCGAACTGGCCGAAGATCACTTTGATCTGGGCCACGGTGTGACTCTTCAGCGGACGTACGCGCATCTCATGGCGCCGTTCACCATGGACTTCAAGCGGCCCCAGCCGCCGGACAAACACCATCCGGCCCCCTGGAAACGCTGCGCGTCGGGTTCTTCACCGACATCGTGGCTGAACTCTGCGTGCCAGCCTCGCTGGAGGCGAAGTTCGGCACCTTGACCAGCATCGCCCGGATGATCGTGATGATGCTGCGCCTGGGCGTGCACCAGGCGATCGTGGGGCCTGCCTACGCCAACCACCCGTTCGCGACCATGGGCGAGCGGCCCGAGTCGGAGACCTGGCTGCGGCTCAACGAGTCGAGCAGCTCGGCACCGAGCACGCGGCGTGGGTGGCCGAGCGCCGGCCCGTTGCCTTACAGCTCGTGGGCCACATTGCCGAGTTCTCGCTGGCAATGGAAGCGCTGGACGGAAGCCAGTACCTGCAGAAGAGCTCTCTCGCGCTGGTGTCGCTTTGGGCAGCACTGGAGGCGCTGTTTCTCGACACGAAGTCCGAGCTGAGGTTTCGTATATCGGCCTTCATCGCCAGCTACATGGAGCCGCTCGGCAAAGGCCGCGCCGACTTGCAGCGGGCGGTCGCGAAGCTCTACGACCAGCGTTCGGCCGCCGCGCATGGCAAGCCCCATACAAAACCAGCGCTTCACATTGTCCGAAGACCTTTACCTCCGGCAGCCAGACGGGGGGGCCTCCGACAGCCATAAGGGCCGTGCAGCCATCCCATGATCTAGCGTGTGCTGGCTCACGTGAGGTAGACCTAAGGTGTGCAGATAGGGTGCCGGGCACGGTTTTCTGCGTGTGCGGTGGGTTTCTCAGGTGCCTTAGAGCATCAGGCACCGCGCTGACCACGCGTTGGCCACTTTCATGCAATGTAATTTTACATAATGCACATTGTCGCCATTGGCGATGCTGTGGCTCCGGGCCTGCGCATCACCAGCTCCCTGGCTCGTAGCCAAGCCGAATCAAATCCGAGCGACGCCACAAATGGTTGGAGCCGCCCTGAGATCTGGGCTGCAGTTCGGCCGTACAGCCAAGACCTCGTCGAGTCGCATCTGCATTCTTGTGCTTGAGCGTTCGCCTGCGCTCGGCAGCATTGACTGGCACCCCTTGATCTACAAGGATGCTCTCTGACCACCAGACTGCCTCGAAACGCCAATAACGACGCAATACGTCATATATGTTCTCAGAACACCTGCTTTTGATAATCCATATGACACGACCAAAGCTTTGAACGCGCTGGTCGTGGAACACCGACAGGCCTCGCGCTTTTGCCGCATGCAGCTGCTGCCCGGCCAGTCACAATGCCGGCCAAGCCAAGCCTCAAGATCGCCGCGATGAAGAAGTTCGCCACCTGGAACGTCAACTCCCTGTCCATCCGCCTGCCCCAAGTGCTGGATTGGCTGGCCGCGCATCCCGTGGATGCGCTGGTGCTGCAGGAGACCAAGCTCACGG
>JASLDW010000044.1 GCA_030151365.1 Lysobacter sp.
GTATGGGCAGGTTTTTCGTGGATTTCACGACTATCCGTGATCTGACCCCCGCTGGCGCCCTGCTACTAGTAGCGGAGTTCGATCGTTGGCGCGAACTTATCAAGAAGCAACGGCTAGAACCCATTGAGTTGGAAAAATGGAATCCAGTTGTAACGAATCGCCTGATTGAGATGGGGTTCTTTGATCTACTCGGATCATCCAAGCGTATAGATCGTGTTGCCGATGTTAATTTTGGCGATGGAGAACGCTATTTGCCTTTCATTTCTGGCCATCGTGCCGAGGGAGAAAAGGCAAAACAGCTACGGGTGGAAATTGAGCGCCTTGGCCCTAAGCTAAGAGATAGGCAGTCGCTGTTTGAAGGGCTGACAGAAGCGATGACTAACGTGGAACACCACGCCTATCCCGCAGACGCTCAAATGAAGAGGTGGTGGATGTCCGCTTCGGTCGATGCGACGGGGCAGCGGCTGAGGGTAATGTTCCTCGACCACGGACTCGGAATCCCCCAGACTCTTCCGCCGGATATTGTCGAAGCAGCCATGGCGGCTATGGCCATAGGGCCGCTGGAAGAACTGATCAAGAGTGACGCAAAGTTAATTAGAGCTGCAATATCCCTGCAGCGGAGCCAAACCGGAAAACCGAACAGAGGTTGGGGTCTGAAGCGAGACGTCCAAGGTTACATCGAACGCCACGATGCTGTTGGAAGTCTTCGAATCGTCAGCCGAAAAGGTCAGTATAGATACAGAAAGCAGACTGGGCAGCGTGGGAGGATTTCTACTAAGGCTCTGCCCGTACCATTCAAGGGCACATTCATCGAGTGGATCATCGAGGAATATGCTGCGAGTGAAAGCCATGATTAGCACTATCAACATCGCCAAAGATTACTCTGACGTTCCTAGTGGCCGATTTTTTGCCGATGGAGAGTTCAACGGCGAGCGATTCCGTGAGGAATGGTTGGCGCCGCGGCTCGATAAAAAAGAAATTGTTGATGTTGTATTTGATGGTGCCGAAGGTTATGGCTCCTCTTTTTTGGAGGAGGCTTTCGGAGGTCTAGTGCGTGAACACGGCTATGGAGAAGCCTTTCTGGCTTCGCACCTTCATCTTATAGCTAGAACCGAGCGCGCTAAGCGGTATAAGTCCATCGCGGAGCGCTTTATCAGCGACGCTTTGAAGGTCGCGGCGCAGCAGTCGAGGAAAGGATAGGTGCCTGCTGACGGGATTGCCAGTGGGCTGTATGCTGCGCTTACAAGTGCGGTGGTGAGTGGCTGCGTAAGCGTTGTGATAGGGGGAGTGACGTCGCGTGATACAGAGCGCCGTGCCGCATTCAATGCCAGGAAGGCCGCCATCTGTCAGGACATTGAGGAAATATCACTTGGCGCTAGACGATATTGGCGGGCAAGTGGTCAGAATGCCGATCTAGAATATTCACTTATGACATTACTTGATAGGTTAATGATGCATATTGAAGCCTATTTCGATCACGCTAGAGTCGCTGATCAGAAAGAGATTTTCGATTTGTTGATCGAGACGCTCCATATAACCGTTACCGGTGGTTTTTTTGGATCTAAAAATAGAACGGCTAGCGCAGAGAAAGCGGATGATATACGTAAGAAGTGCGATGAGCTGATGAGGATGTTCACCGATCTCCGCCTGGAGCCAAAGAAATGAAGGGGGTCCGAAGAATGCTGCGAATGGAATGGAGAGGAGGTTCGGTTCCGTTCAGGCGGTAATCGAAATGAGCGGCGCTGGTCCATGAATCGCCATGCACGAGGGGCCAGAGCGGCGCGCTCAGCGTATCGCCACGGACACTTGGAGGCTATCACGTGCCAACAAGCGCCGATCCGTTCCTTTTCAGCTCTCGCTCCCGGCCATCCCAGCTTCGCGTTCTAATTTGGTTAGATACAGCCGCAGGTCGAATTCCAATTGGTGATAGTCCGCCGCGATGTGCGTGCACAACTGGTAGAAGGTCTTGTTGTGCTCGCGTTCCTTCAGGTGCGCCAGTTCGTGCACCACAATCATCTTCAGGAAGTCCGCTGGGGCATCGCGGAACACGCTGGCGATGCGGATTTCGCGGCTGGCCTTGAGCCGGTTGCCCTGCACGCGGGACACCGCGGTGTGCGTGCCGAGCGCATGCTTCATCACCTGCAGCTTGCCGTCGTAGACGACCTTGTTGAGCGGTTCGGCCTTGCGCAGGTGGCGCTCCTTCAGTGCCTGCACATAGTCGTACAGCGCCTTGTCGGTGCGCACCTCGTGCGGTTCGCGGTACTTGTCGCGCAGATACGCGCCGAGCCGGTCCTGCGCGATCAGGGCGCGAACTCGCGCCTGGGTGGCTTCGGGATATCCCGCGAGGTACTTCAACGGCATCGCCTCAAAAGCGTTCGCCGACCGGCAGATAGCGCCATGCACCCGCGGGCATCTTGCCGAGCGAGATCTTGCCGATGCGGATGCGCCGGATCGCCACGACCTCGAGCCCGACCTGCGCGCACATGTCGCGTAGCTGCCCGCCCTGTACCGCCTTGATCGCGAAACGCAGGCGGATCTCGTTTTGCCAACTGACCTTGCACGGCGGCAGCACGCGGCCCTGGTAGCTGAGGCCGTGATTGAGGCGGTGCAAACCGTAGGGCGCAATCTCGCCGCGGACTTCGACGATGAACTCCTGCTCGATCTGGTCGTGGTCTTCGGTCAGCCGACGCCAGACGCGGCCGTCTTGCGTCAATACCATCAGGCCGCTGCCGTCGCGGTCGAGCGGCATCAGCGGCGTCAGCCGGACGAAGTGGCGCTTGAGCGGGCGGACCTCGGAAACGTCGTCCGCCCAGCGCGCCGCCGGCGTCACCAGCGCCGCGGCCGGGTTGGGGCCGCTGATGGTGTCGAAGCCGGCGGGCTTGTGCAGCAGGACGGTTGCCGGTTCCTCGGCTTCGAGGCGCGCATCGGGGTCGATGGTCACCGTCTCGGTCGACACCAGGTGCTGCGGCTTCTCGATCACCACCCCGTCGACCGACACCCAGCCGCCCTCGATGTAGCGCTCGGCTTCGGCGCGTGAGCAGCGGGCCAGAGCGGCGACGCGTTTGGCAAGGCGAATGGGGTCGGACATGGGCGAGGGTCGGGAAAGCAGGGCGTGCAGTGTAAAGGTCCGCGCCGTGCGCGGGCGTTCCGGCCGTCATGCGGCAGCGGAGCGCTTTTCTGTTGCGGATGGGACGATCGGCCGGACGTGGGTGCCTTCAACCGGGTTTCCGAAGGCCGAGCGCATCCAGGTGTTTCTCGATGGCGAATACATGCGCGTCTTCCTCGCCGAGTTCGCGCAGCGCTTCGGCGAGGTGCGCGAGGTAGTCGCGGTTGGGGCCGCTCGGCCCTTCCGAGTTCGCGATCTGGCGCGCGATCTCCGCTTCCGATGCCGGGCCGAGCCAGGCCGCGTTGGCGTGCGCGGCGATGTAGACGAGTCCCTCCACGCGGTTGCCGTCGCCGAACTCGATCGCCGTCGCGTGGCGCAGATAGCCGTTCTTCTCGCGATGGTCGAGATGGGCGAACACTTCCGGCGTGATCAAGTAGGCCATGCCGGCGCAGAGCGCGCCGGGGTCCGGCACCAGGGTCAGCACGCGGCCGGGCGCTTCGGGCGTGCCGCGATGATCGTGCGAGCCTTGCCAGAAGCGGCGCGACCAGTCGCGGATCCGCGCCGGGCGCCGTTCGACGTACGGAAAATCGGCCTTGTAGATCAGCGAGCC
>JASLDW010000047.1 GCA_030151365.1 Lysobacter sp.
CCCTGCATCGAACGCAACGCGATGGGCGCGGTCAAGGCGATCAACGCCTCGCGCATGGCGATGCGCGGCGACGGCAAGCACAAGGTCAGCCTCGACAAGGTGATCAAGACCATGCGCGACACCGGCCGCGACATGCAGGACAAGTACAAGGAAACCAGCCGCGGCGGGCTGGCGGTGAACGTCATCGAGTGCTGATCACATCGCGCGGCGCACCAGGCGACGCACCCGGAACGCGAACAACACGCGCAGGACGCCGACCACCAGTGCCCATGCGCCGATCATCATCGCCACGCTCATGCCGCCGATGCCCGGCGCCCAGATCAATGCAAGCCCGAACAGGATCGACAGGATGCCGGTGAGATAGAGCAGCCATTCGCTGCTGACCACCTTGCGGATGCTCACGCCGAACATGAACACCGCGATGCCGAACAGGATGGCCTGGAAGGCGATGACATAGACGAACAGCATGACCGCGTTCACCGGACCGGTCAGGGCATACAGCGCGATCACCACGCTGACCACTCCGCCGAAGAACACCCACCAGCGGCCATCCGCGCCCTTCGCCATCAATGCGCGTGCCGCGCTGATGACGCCATCCACCAGGATGAAACAGGCGAACAATACCGACAATCCGAGCAAGGCTTCGGCCGGGCGACCGAGCGCCATCACGCCGAAGGCGATGTAGAGCACGCCACCCAGCAGGAACAGCCACCAGTTGGCCTTGGCGAAATCGAGCGCGTCCTGGAACAACGACGAGCCCATGGTTCGATCGTTCATGTTTCCTCCGCTGCGATGCCATCGATCCGCCGGCGGGAATGCCGGTCGGGCGAGCATACGCGCATCGATGCGACGCGCGTTTTGCACCGCGGAGTATGAACGAATGAACGGCGTCGTGCGGTCATTCCGGAATCTGCAGCACGTCGTCGAGCAATGCCGCCGCAGTCACCTCCGCACCCGCGCCCGGCCCCTGGATCACCAGCGGCTGCACGTTGTAGCGATCGCTCCAGATCGCGACGCGATTGTCGGTGCCGGCGCCACCGGCCAGCGGATGGTCGAAGGGCAGCGATTCCAGGCCGACGCGGGCGCGACCGTTCTCGAGGCGAGCGATGAACTTCAACACTTCGCCATTGCGATGCGCTTCGGCGAAACGCCTGCGCAAGGGTTCATCCATCGTCGGTAACGCGGCATCGACTTCGGCCACCGACAGTGCAGCCAGGGCATCCGGCACCAGCGACTGCACGTCGACGTCGGCGCTTTCCAGTTCGACACCGGCAGCGCGCGCCAGGATCAGGATCTTGCGGCGCACGTCCTCGCCGGAGAGATCGTCGCGCGGATCGGGCTCGGTGTAGCCTGCATCGCGGGCATCGCGGACGAAACCCGAAAACGGACGCATGCCGTCGTAATGGTTGAACAGCCATGCCAGCGAACCCGACAGCACGCCGGCAATCGCGTGGATGCGATCGCCGCCACGATCGAGCATGCGGATCGAACGCAGCAGCGGCAGGCCGGCGCCAACCGTCGCGCTGTCGCCATATTGCGTGTCTCCATCGCGGCGGGCGCGCTGGATCGCTGACCAGCGCGCGAGATCGCTGCCCTGCCCGATCTTGCATGCGGTCACCACGTGGGCGCCGCGGCGCAGCCATTCGGCGTGGCGATCGGCGACCAGTGCACTGGCGGTGGCATCGACCACGATGTCGCCGCGGCCGAAACTGTCGCCGGACATCCACGCACCGTCGCGCACGTTGTCGGCCTCGCGCAATTCGTCGAGGACCGTGCGCTGCGTGTCGGCATTGACGTGCGCGAACCCGCGCGAATTGGCGATCGCCACCAGCGGCGGAATCCGCAGCTCGCTTCCCTGCAATGCCGCGAATCGTTCGACGAATGCGCTGCCGACCGTGCCGGTGCCGAGCAGCGTCATCCGCAGGGACGACGCCGGTTCCACCGAAATCGCGCGCACCGCACTCATGCGCCGACCCGTTTCGGCGGACACGCGGCCATCGCGCGATCGAGCCCGGCCTTGAGATCGGCGACGAGATCGTCGGGCGATTCTATGCCGACCGAGACGCGCACCAGGCCGTCATCGATGCCGGCGAGCGCACGCGCTTCCGGCGTCATCGCGGCATGGGTCATCGTCGCCGGATGGGCGATCAGGCTTTCCACGCCGCCCAGCGATTCGGCGAGGCTGAAGCATTCCAGGCCATCGACCAGTTGCGCGACCGCGGCTTCGCCACCGACCACCTCGAAGCTGAGCATCGCGCCGAAACCATGCTGCTGGCGCGCCGCCAGCGCGTGTCCCGGATGCGATTCCAGCCCCGGGTAATAGACCTTCGCCACCGCCGGATGCGATTGGAGCAACTCGACCAGCTGCTTGGTGTTTTCCTGATGCAGGCGCAGGCGCGCATCCAGCGTGCGCAGTCCGCGCAGGGTCAGGAAGCTGTCGAACGGTGCGCCGGTGATGCCGAGCGCATTGCCCCACCACGACAGCTGCTCGTGCAATTCCGCCGTCGCGGCGATCACCGCGCCACCGACCACGTCGCTGTGGCCGTTGATGTACTTGGTGGTCGAATGCACCACCACGTCGGCGCCAAGTTCGATCGGACGCTGCAGCAGCGGCGACAGGAAGGTGTTGTCGGCGACCACGCGCGCACCGGCGCGCTTGGCGGCCTCGGCGACGAAGCGGACATCGGTGACGCGCAGCAACGGGTTCGACGGGGTTTCGATCCACACCAGCGCCGGCGCCGGATCCAACGCCTTGGCCAGTGCGGCCGGATCGGTGAGATCGCAGGTGACCAGTTCGAACGCGCCCTTCTTCGCCAAGGCGTTGAACAGGCGCCAGCTGCCGCCATAGCAATCGTGCGGAACGACGAGGCGATCGCCCGGTTGCAACAGCGCATGCAGCACCAACGTGATCGCGCCCATGCCGGTCGCAGTGATCACGCCGCCGGCGCCGCCTTCCAGCGCGGCCAGCGCATCGCCCAGCTGGTCGCGGGTCGGATTGCCGCTGCGCGTGTAGTCGTACTTGCGCTTGCCGTGCAATCCCTCGAACGAGAAATTGGTCGAGAGCACGATCGGCGGCGACACCGCGCCGAAGGCGGTATCGCTGTCGATGCCGGCACGCACCGCGCGGGTGGCAGGGGAAATCTTCTTGGAGCTCATGGCGTGGCCTCGATGGCGGCGCGCAGGACGCGCGCGATGGCGGTGGTTTCTTTAAGGAAAGCGTCGTGCCCGTAGTGCGAACGCAGCACGTGCAACTCGGAATGCGGCAGCTTCGACGACAGGTCGAGCATGTCGGGCAGCGGCACCAGGCGGTCTTCGGCGATCGCGACCACCGTGGTCGGCGCCTTCACCTGTGCGGGATCGACACGATGGAGGTCGATCGATTCCGACAAGCGGCGATACGCGACCGGCGGCATCCGCCCGATGAAGCGCGCGCCGCAGGCATCGAGGTAGTCCTCGGCGGCAACGCGCACCACGTCGTCGTTCACCGTCGGCGCGTCGGCGAAGCGCGCAGCGAATTCTTCCGGCGTGCGGTAGCTCAGGATCGCCAATTGCCGCGCCAGCGACAGCCCGGCGTTCTCGTCACCCGACTCGATGCCGAGCGCGGCGATGCGCCGCTGCAAGGCGCGCCAGGCGCTGGCGAACGGATGCGCGCGATGAGCGCCGCTGATCACCACCAGCGCGCGCAAGCGTTCGGGATGGCGCGCGGCGAATTGCAATCCGCTCATCGCGCCGTAGGAAGAACCGATCCATGCCAGCGCCTGCGGCAGTTGCAGGGCATCGAGCACCGCGGCGACGGCATCGGCCTGGTCGGCACTGTCGATCGGGGCATCGATGTCGCCATCGGCGCCGATCCAGTTGATCGAGAGCAAACGAAATCGCGTGGGATCGATCCCGAGTCCGCGCTGGTCCTCCCACCATCCCGCTTCCGGGAAAGCGGCGCTGGCAAGCGCATGGCGGTTGGCGCTGATCCCGCCCGCGACGATCAGCAACGGCGCGCCGGCGACGCCGTTCAATTCCCAGGCAATGCGGACGTCGCGCGTGCCGGCATGGCGCAGCGCCAGTCGACACGCAACTTCGCCGCGCTCGGCATCGGGCGCGACGGAGGGTTCGGTTCGGGCGACAGCGTGGGACATCGGACTTCCTGCAGGCGGTGAGCCCAGCCCTGCGGATCCGACGAGACGCGCAACATCGTGCCGGGCACGACGCGCAACCATCTTCCGGTGGGCACTGCCCCCGCAGGAGTTGGCACCGTCCGGATCGTCCTCGCAAGGATCGTCCCTCGGTTGCCCCGGCGTCGAAGGGCCTGTCCCTCAGCCGGTCTGGATGGAATACGCAGTGTGCCCGCCCCCGCCGGGAGTGTCAATCCCTTCATTCGGATGAAGAGATGAATACCGAGTGCGGTTGCCTCGAGCGCCGATTCCGGCGCTGCGTGCCGCTAAGATCGGCGCATGCAGGAACAAACCCAACTCAGGCCCGGCGACATCTTCCGGGTCCACAACACCACGGCGCAGGCGCACCGGGTTACCCTCACCACGTCCGCCGGCACCGTGATCCGGGTGATGCTGCACCCCGGCGCCGACATCGAAATGGTGGCCGGTACCGAGCCGATGCAGATCGACATGGCGGCACTCGATGACGCCAAAGGACAGCTGCATGCGGTCGATTGAACGAACAGCCACCGCCCTGTTGCTGATGACCGCGGCCTCGACCGCCACTGCCCAGGACTGGATGCAGTGGCCGCCGCGCACTGCATCGACGGCGATCGCGCCGATGGCAGGCACCAGCAACGCCAGCAAGGTCGACCTGGTACTGGAAAAGAGCGGCGACCACATCGATGTGCGGGTCG
>JASLDW010000079.1 GCA_030151365.1 Lysobacter sp.
ATCGCCTTCACGAATGCCGTCGCCGCAGCCGCGCTGGCCGCCGGCTCCACCGACGCCGAAACGCTGAAGACCGCGAAGCTGGCCTCGGGCGAGACCGTGGAAGAAGCCCGCGCCGCCGCGATCGCCAAGCTCGGCGAGAACATCCAGGTCCGCCGCCTCGTCGCCATCGACAGCGCCAACAACGTCGCGGCCTACGTCCACGGCGGCAAGATCGGCGTGCTGGTCGAGGCGAAGGGTGGCGACGCCGACTTCGCGCGCGGCGTGGCCATGCACGTGGCGGCGATGAACCCGCCGTACAACAAGGCCGCCGACGTGCCGGCCGACTTCGTCGAGAAGGAAAAGGAAATCGAACTGGCCAAGATGTCCGAGAAGGACAAGGCCAAGCCGGCCGACATCCTCGAGAAGATCATCGGCGGCAAGATCGCCAAGATCGTCAACGAAGTCACCCTGTACGGCCAGCCTTTCGTGCTCAACACCGACCTGAGCGTCGAAGCCGCCGCCAAGGCCGCCGGCGCCGACGTGGTGCGCTTCCAGCGCCTGGCCGTGGGCGAAGGCATCGAAAAGGTCAAGGAAGACTACGCCGCCGAAGTCGCCAAGGCGATGCAGGTCTGATCTTCACGCCCGCGTGAAAACGAAAGCCCGCTGGAAACAGCGGGCTTTTTTGTTGGCGAGTGACGCTGTACGGCAACGCACGGGCAACGAACTGACGCAGTGTCACTTCATGAACTCGTTTTCATCTCGGGGGGAGCTGCGATTCATTTCCGGGTTGCCGTCGCGCTGCGCGCGCGTCCTGCAAATCTTGATGCGCATCGCGTTCAGGCATTCATGTTTGTCGAATATTTGTCGAATCGCACATTTTTGATTCCTCGACAATTTGTCCGGCATCATCTGGCACGGCTCCTGCTCATGGATGGGCGATATCCCGTTTCACCATTCCACCCCAGGAAACCTCCCCATGAAGAAGCTGTCCCTCCTCGCAGTTGCCCTGCTGGCCGCTGCCCCCATGCTCGCCAATGCCGAGTCCACCTTCACCACCGGCACCACCTCGCCGATCACCGCCGCCGCGCACCTCGATTTCCGCGTCACCGTGCCGAAAATCCTGTTCCTGCAGGTCGGCACCGGCACCAACATGGCAACCAATTCCACGATCAACCTCATCGACTTCACGGTCAACGCCGCCAATGTCGGTGACGGCACCCAGGTGACCGCCAGCGCCGGTTCGGGCGACCTCGGCAATGGCGTCGTGACCGCCAAGCTGGTCGGCAACAACGGCACGATCAGCTTTTCTTCGAACACTGCCGGGGCGATGAACAACGGCGGTACCGATACGATCTCGTACGCCCAGATCAGCACCGCCGCCGCCATCAACACCTCGGCGACGGCATTGCCCGCTCCCGCCCTCGCCGATGGCGCGACCACCACCATCTCGGTCGCACCGGCATCCGGCAAGGTCGTGAACCAGGACGCCAAGTGGACGTACAAGTACCTCAACAACACCATCGTCGCGCCCGGCACGTACGGTGGCGCCAACGTCAACAATGGCCGCGTGACCTACACGGCTTCGATGCCCTGATCCGCGCCCGGCCGTCCCCGCAGGCTGGCTTCACGCCAGCCTGCTTCTCGAGTCCATCCCCATGACGCCGCGACGCCCCATTCCCCCGAATGCCTTGCTGGCCGGTGCCTTGGCGATGTGCGTCGGCATGCCGGCTGCGGCATTCACCACCACGATCAGTTCGTCCACCACCAAGGCGCTCTACCTGCGCATCGGCGATGGCACGATGACGGGCGGGAACTACAACAGCGGCGGCGTTCCCGGCAACAATTCCACGATCAACGTCGTCTCGGTGACCGTTCCGGCCGTCGCCCTCGGCAATGCGACGGCGCAGGCAATGACCGGCAGCGGCAGCACGACCAGCAGTTGGGACGGCTACGCCTTCTGCAATGCCGGACAGGTCTATATCGGCGGTTTCTATCGCTATACCAATAGCGGGGGCACCGCGGTGTTGTCCGCGCAATCGTCCGCGCCGATGACGGACGGCGCCGGGAACAGCATTCCCTTCACCCAGATCAGCTGGACCAGCAGCGGCAACGGCGACACCGGTGCGGAGCCGATTCCCGCCGGCACGTTCAACGGCGGCACCCAGACGCTCGCGAATTTCCCGGTCAACAACTGGCAGGAAAGCTGCCACAGTTTCTCCTACGCGAATTCGGCCGTGGTCGCGGCAGGAACCTTCAGCGGACGCGTCACCTACACGCTGGTTTCGCCGTGAATCGATACTTCGTTTCCTGCATGTTCGTTCTTGCCGCATTGCTGGCGACACCGGGCGCCGCGTCGGCGGGAACCTATCGCGTGGATGACAGCGCCAGCACGGTGCTGTCCAGCAGGGTCGACCTCAAATGGGATCCGCTGCTGAGCCGGCGCGGCCAGCATGCGGATGCGATCGGCCACCTGACGGTGATGTCCCGCCTCGACGTGTCGCGCTGGGCGGGAAAACAGGGGCGCATCTACATGCTGCTGCCGAGCCAGCCGGCGGTTCCCGTCCTCACCAGCTGGACCACGCGCGGCCAGATGCTTCCGGGCGCGTTGCGCGATGGCGGACGCACCCTGGTGTTCTCCGGGATCGTTCCCGCTTCCGGAAAAATCGAAGACACCCTGGAGCTGACGATCCAGGCCGACGTGCGCCGGCTCACCGGGCCGGAACAACTCACCTACACCTTCGAAATCGACGTGGATACGCCATGATGCCCGCCATTCTCCGCCGCCTGCCGCTGGTCGTCCTGCTGTGCATGTTGCCGACCCTGGCGTTCGCGCAGGGGTTCTCGATCCTCGTCTCGCCCCCGCGCTTCGAGGACAACGCGAAAGCCGGCACGACCTACCGCAACGTCATCGAAATCAACAACACCTTCGCCCAGCCCACGCACCTGTCGGTCAAGACCGCCGACTGGACGCTCGGCGCCGACGGCGGGGTGAATTTCTCCGAGGCGCTCGCAGCGGACAGCTGCCGGCCTTGGGCAGGAATCGAAGCCAATGAAGTCGCCTTCGCCGGCAAGGGCAAGCGGCGCTTCCGTTTCGAGGTCGCGATCCCCGCCAATGCCCCGAGCGGGGAGTGCCGTTTCGCGATCATGCTGGAAGGCGATCCCCAGGCGGTGAAGGGCAATGTCCCGGTGCCGGTGTCCGGGCGCATCGGCGTGATCGTCTATCTCGCCATCGGCGACGCGCAACCGCAACTGGATGTCGCCGGGACGAAGACCGTGGCGCAGCAGGGACGCACCATCCCCGTGCTCAAGGTGCACAACGGCGGCAACGCGCACGGACGCCTGGAAGGCTTCATCGACGGTCGCGACGCTTCCGGCCGCAAGTTCACCTTCGTGCCTTCCAACCTGCCGATCCTGCGCGGGGAAACGCGCGACATCGCCCTGGTTCCGCAGGGCGACAACGACGCCACCGCGGCGGCGGCCATCACCTATCCGCTCACGCTGAAGGGACAGCTCGATTACGGATCGCGCCATCTCGCCATAGACGCCAGCATCGCACGATGAAACGCAGGCACTGGCCAACGCTGACGCTGGCCGCCAGCATCGCCGCGTGCCTGTCCGGCAATGCCCGGGCGGATGATCCGCCCGCGCCCCAGACCGTTCCGTACAAGGACCGCATCATTTCGACGCAGGATCTGGCGCCACTGCCCGCGGATGGCGACGACGACCGCAACGACGACGGTCGCCGCCGCGCCTTCCACATGCAGCTCGATGCCAGCCGCAACGAACTCGGGAGCGAGTCCTACGACGAAAACGGCATTTCCGCGGGCGGATTCTGGGAGAGCGACGACTACGGCAGCTTCTCGATCGATGCGTCGATGTTCCATACCGACAGCGACCGTTTCGGCCAGCGCCACTGGGGCGGGACCGCGACGCTGTGGCAACGCGACCTCGGCGTCGCCGGCGGCTGGCGCGTCGACAACGGGCTCGGCGTGCTGAACACGCCGGCGCTGCCCCTGCAACGCAGCCAATACCGTTTCGCGCTGCCGACCGTCCCGCTCGCCGGATTCTCGACAAGCTGGCGCAACGATGCGAACGGGATGGTCGTGCAGGCGTCCGCCGGTCGCAGCGGCGTGTTCTCGGGAACGCGCATGGTCGGCTTCGATTCCACCCACGGCGATGTCGAATCGCTGGGCATGCAGTGGTCGCCGGCGCCGGGATGGACCGCGGGCGGGATGTATCTCGGCACGCAAGGCACCACGCTTCCCGTGGACCGCGGCGGCACCGGCGCTTCCTCGGGCGATACGCGCGCATTCCTCGCCGCGGCCGCATGGGCGGACAGGAATTCGTCCGTGCAGATGAACCTGCTCACCAGCAGGAACGATCGGGAGGATGCGACCGGCGCGTGGATCGACGGCACGACGGTGAACGGTCGCTACAGCCACAACTACGGCCTGTTTCACCTCGAACCCGGGTTGAACTGGGGCGTCTGGCCGGTCAGCAACGATCTCGAAGGCGGCTACTACCGCCTCGCGTATCGCTTCGCGCGCTGGAACTGGAGCGTCGGCATCGACCGCTTCGCATCGATCAGCGGTGCCGGCATCGGCGGCACCTATGCCAACGGCTATGCGCGCTACCAGGCCAGCAGCACGCTGGGTTATGGCGGCAGCGTCGCGTTGCGCCGCTCGGGCAACGACGACGACTTCGACATCCAGGGCTTCATCGACAAACGCACGTCCTGGGGGCAGACGCGACTGCAGATCGACCATGCGCGCTCCGGCTCCCCGGCCCAGCGTTACTGGCAGGCGACCATCGACCAGGCGTTCCCGATCGCGCGCGGCGCCCGCCTCAACGCATCGTTGTCGACGGAATGGAGTGATGACGGCAGCGGGCATTCCAGCCGATCTTCCGCACTGTCGCTGTACGGGGGCTACGACCTCACCGATCGCGTTTCCCTCGACGGCAGCATGCGCTGGACGCACGGCGACGGCCCCGATGCCCGACGCGGCCTCGATGCCAACCTGGGGCTGAACTGGCGGATCGGCAACCGCTGGGTGGTCAGCGGCGCCTATTACCAGAGCCTCGGCTCGCAGCGCTCGCCCTTCGTGCTCGATCCGCTCGCCACGCAAACGCCCTTCGTCGATCTTCCCCGCAATCGCTCCGTCTATCTCAGCATCCGCTATGCATTCGAGGCCGGACGATCGCAGGGCGTGATCGGTGGCGCCCCCGGCTCCGCCACCGGCACGGTGTCCGGCAGCATCTTCCTCGACGACAACGGCGATGGCCTGCGCTCCGCCTCCGAACAACCCGCGGCCAACCTCACCGTCGTCCTCGACAACCGCTATTCGATGCGGACGGACGCCTCCGGCAACTTCAGTTTCCCGCGCGTGGCGATCGGCAAGCACCGCCTGACCGTCATGTCCGACAACCTGCCGCTGCCATGGTCGATCAGCGATGACATGGCGGATCGCCAGGTAGACGTTGCTGTCCGCACCGCCACCCGCATCGACATCGGCGCAGTGCGACCGCGCTGATGCGCATGCCCGTTTCGGGACGGATGGCACTCTCGGGTAGAATGCCGCAACCGCCTTGCATCCCCCCCCGGAGCGCCCATGACCGCCCTCGCCCATCGCCGTGTCCTGCTGAAACTGTCGGGCGAGGCGCTGATGGGGAACGAGGATTACGGCATCGACCCGAAGGTGCTGGAACGCCTCGCGCGCGAGGTCAAGGAAGCGCACGACGCCGGCGCCGAAGTCGCGCTGGTGATCGGCGGCGGCAACATCTTCCGCGGCGCGGGCCTGGCCGAGGGGGGAATGGATCGCGTCACCGGCGACCACATGGGCATGCTGGCGACGGTGATCAACGCGCTGGCGATGCAGGATGCGCTCGAAAAGGTCGGATTGAAGGCGCGGGTGATGAGCGCGATCAAGATCAACGCCGTGTGCGAGGACTACATCCGTCGCCGCGCCGTCCGCCATCTCGAAAAAGGCCGCATCACGATTTTCGCCGCCGGCACCGGCAACCCGTTCTTCACCACCGATTCCGGCGCCGCCTTGCGGGCGATCGAAATCGAGGCGGACCTGCTGCTCAAGGCCACCAAGGTCGACGGCATCTACGACCGCGACCCCAAGAAGCACGCCGACGCCGTCCGCTACGACCGCCTCAGCTACGACGACGTGATCGCGCGCAACCTGCAGGTGATGGATACCGCCGCCTTCGCGCTGGCCCGCGACAGCAAGCTGCCGATGCGCGTGTTCGACATCGACGAACCGGGCGCGCTGCTGCGCATCCTCAACGGCGAAGCGATCGGCACCCTCGTCGCCGCGTGATTCCAATCCTCTGAAATAGTATCCGCGCGCGGCATCGCCCAGACTTCCGCGATGAGCGGACACCACGACCATTCCCATTCCAATACCCGCGCCTTCGCGTGGGTCACGCTGATCAACCTCGCCTACACGATCGTCGAGGCGTGGTACGGCTTCAGCACCAATTCGCTGGCCCTGCTCTCCGATGCGGTCCACAACTTCGGTGACGTGCTCGGCCTCGGCCTGGCGTGGGGCGCCGCATTGCTGGCCAGGCGTCCACCCAAGGGGCGCCATACCTATGGCTGGCGCCGTGCCACCCTGCTGTCACCGCTGGCCAATTCGGTGCTGCTGGTGGTGTTCTCCGGCGCGCTGGGCTGGGAGGCGATCCGTCGATTCAATGCGCCCCCAGCGATTCCGCCCGTGCCGGTGATGGTGGTCGCCGCGATCGGCATCGTGGTCAATCTCGCCGCGGCCGCCTTCGTGCATGGCGGCCATGAAAACGACCTCAATCGGCGCGGCGCCTTCCTCCACCTCGTCGCCGATGCCGCGGTGTCGCTGGCGGCGGTGCTGGCCGGCGCCGGCATGATGCTGTTCGGCTGGAGCTGGCTGGATCCGGTGACCGCGCTGCTGGTGTCGGTCGTGGTCCTGGTCGGCAGTTTCAAGCTGCTGCGCGACAGTTTCGATGCGGCGATGGACGCTGCACCCGCCCACATCGACCTCGGGGAGGTCTCGACCTTCATCCGCGAACAGCCCGGGGTGGTTGCCGTCCACCATCTCCACCTGTGGTCGCTGGGCAGCAACGAAATCGCCTTGACCGCGCACGTCACCCGCCCGCCCACGCCCGACGACAGCGACCACGACGCCTTCATCGACCGCCTCAACCATGCGCTGGACGAGCGTTTCGGCATCAACCACGCCACGCTGCAGGTGGAGCACGGCGTGGAATGCGGCCACGACTGCCACGATCGCGCCGCGCACCACGATCATCATGACCACTGAAGGCCAGAGGGAGGCCCGGCCGGCGGCGCGGCGGCGTTCCCCCCTATAATCCCGGGTCACGTTTTTTGCTGGAGGCCGGGGATGCTGAACGAAATCAAGAAAGACGCGCAAACGCGCATGCAGAAGAGCATCGATGCGCTGCGCCACACCCTGACCAAGATCCGGACCGGTCGCGCCACCAGTGCCCTTGTCGACCACATCAAGGTGAACTACTACGGTTCCGACATGCCGCTGTCGCAGGTCGCCAGCGTCGCCGTCACCGATGCCCGTTCGCTCACCATCACGCCGTGGGAAAAACCCATGGTCGCGGCGGTCGAGAAGGCGATCATCAATTCCGACCTCGGCCTGACCCCGAACACCGCCGGCACCACCATCCGCATCAACATCCCGGCCCTGACCGAGGAGCGCCGCAAGGAGTTGTCCAAGGCCGTGCACGGCGAGGGCGAGGACGCCAAGGTGGCGATCCGCAACATCCGCCGCGACGCCAACCAGCACGCCAAGGATCTTCTGAAGGAAAAGAAGATCACCGAGGACGAGGCCGCGCGCCAGGACGACGAGATCCAGAAGATGACCGACAAGGCCATCAAGGACGTGGATGAAGTCGTGAAGCAGAAAGAACAGGAATTGATGGCCGTATAAGGGCTGGCTTCGCTTGCTCATGCAAATCCCCCGCCACGTCGCCATCATCATGGACGGCAACGGGCGCTGGGCCGAGCAACGCCGGCGCCCGCGCCTGGTCGGCCATCGCGCCGGCGCGCGCGCGGTGCGCGACACCATCGAGTTCTGCATCGAACGCGGCGTCGAGGCGCTGACGCTATTCGCGTTTTCCAGCGAGAACTGGGGCCGCCCGCAGGAAGAAGTCAGCGGGCTGATGCGGCTGTTCCTGTCGGTGCTCGACCGCGAGGTGGACGAACTGGCGCGCCGCGGCGTGCGCATCCGCTTCATCGGCGAGGCGCAGGCGTTCTCGCCCGACATCCAGAAGCGCATGCAGGCGACCGAGGCGTTGACCGGCGCCAACAGCGGACTGACATTGGTGATCGCCGCCAATTACGGTGGCCGCCAGGACATCGCCGCCGCGGCCCGCCAACTGGCGAGCGACGCGCGCGACGGTCGCATCGATCCTGCCACCATCGACGAGACGGTGTTCGCCACGCGCGTGGCGCTGGCCGACCTCCCCGCCGTCGATCTCTGCATTCGCACCGGCGGCGACCTGCGCATCAGCAATTTCCTGCTGTGGCAGCTCGCCTACGCCGAGCTGTGGTTCACCCCGACGTTGTGGCCGGACATGGATGCAGCGACACTGCAGGCCGCATTCGACGATTTCTCCCGGCGCCAGCGCCGCTTCGGACTCACCGGGGCGCAGGCGTCCCGGCAACAGGCATAACGCATGGCAGCGACCAGGACCCGAGTGATTTCCGCCTTCGTGATGGGCCCGGCCGCCCTACTGGCGGTGCTCTTTCTTCCCACCAGCTGGATGGCGGTCGCCGCCGCGCTGCTGTTCCTCGGCGGCCTGTGGGAATGGTTCAAGCTCGCCGGTGTCGAGGACAGCCTGTCGCGGCTGCTGCTGGTCGCCCTGCACCTGCTGATGATGGTGGCGCTGGCCTGGGGTTCGCATACAGCGCAGGGCGGTACCTCGGCCCTGTTCGAAGCCGTGATCGTGATCGGGGCTGCCTGGTGGTTGCTGAGCCTGCTGTGGCTGGCCCGCTACGATTTCGGTTCGCATCATGAAAGCTGGTCGCGGGTGATCAAATTGCTCGCCGGCACGCTGGCGGTGATCCCGGCCTGGTGCGCTTTGCTGGTGCTGCATGGCACGCCACAGGGTACGGTCGACCACGGGTTGATCCCCAAGGGCCATGTCTGGCTGCTGGTCGCGCTGATGACGGTGTGGGCCGCCGACACCGGCGCCTACTTCGCCGGGCGCGCCTTCGGCAAGCATAAGCTGGCGCCGCGCATCAGCCCCAACAAGACCATCGAAGGCCTGGCCGGCGGACTCTTCCTCGGCGTGGTCATCGGCATGGCCGTGGCGAGCTTCACCGGCATCGAGCCCACCGCGCTGCCTGCGGTCGCCCTGCTCTGTGCAGTCACCGTGCTGATCTCGGCCGTCGGCGATCTCTTCGAGAGCCTGCTCAAGCGCCACGCCGGCGCCAAGGATTCCTCCGACCTGATCCCCGGCCACGGCGGCATCCTCGACCGCGCCGACAGCGTGCTGGCGGCGTTGCCGGTGTTCGCGCTGGTGAAAGGACTGCTGGGGCTGTGAACGCGCTCGCCGGCCCCGCCCGGGTCGCGGTGCTTGGCGCGACCGGATCGATCGGCGCGTCGGCCCTCGACGTCATCGCCCGCCATCCGCAACAGTGGCGCGCCAGCGTGCTCGTCGCCGGCAGCCGCGTCACCGAGTTGATCGAACTGTGCCGTCGCCATCGCCCCGACCACGCGGTGATCGCCGACGAAATGCAGTTCGCCACGCTGCGCGACGGTTTGCGCGATGCCGGACTGCCGACGCAGGCCCACGCCGGCATGGCCGCGATCGACGCCCTCGCCGGCAGCGATGCCTGCGAGGTGGTGGTGGCCGCGATCGTCGGCGCCGCCGGGCTCGACTCCACCCTGGCCGCGGCACGCGCCGGCAAGCGCCTGCTGCTGGCCAACAAGGAGTCGCTGGTGCTGGCCGGCGAGTTGCTGATGGCGACCGCGCGCGAACACGGCAGCACCATCGTTCCTATCGACAGCGAACACAACGCGGTGTTCCAGTGCCTGCCGGTCGACGGCGATCGCAGCGCCCTGTCCTCGATCGTGCTGACCGCATCCGGTGGACCGTTCCGTGGCCGCACGCGCGCCGAACTGGCGGATGTCACCCCTGCGCAGGCGGTGGCCCATCCCAAGTGGTCGATGGGCCCGAAGATCTCGGTGGATTCCGCCACCCTGATGAACAAGGGCCTCGAAGTGATCGAGGCGCATCACCTGTTCAACCTGCCCGCCGAGCGCATCCGCGTGCTGGTGCATCCGCAGAGCCTGGTGCATTCGCTGGTCGAGTTCGAGGACGGCTCGACGCTGGCGCAACTCGGCCTGCCCGACATGCGCACCGCGCTCGCGGTCGGCCTGGCCTGGCCTCGGCGCGTCGCCTCCGGTGTGGAACGGCTCGACCTGCTGCAGCAGGGGACGCTGCAGTTCGAAGCCCCGGACCTCGAAACTTTTCCGGCGCTGCGCCTGTCCTACGAGGCGTTGCGTACCGGCGGCACCGCGCCGGCGATGCTCAACGCCTTGAATGAATTGGCGGTTTCAGCCTTTCTTCAGGGGAAATTGCGTTTCCTAGACATCCCCGCGCTGGTCGAAGAAGGACTGGCGATGCTGCCCGTCACGGCGGCGACATCGCTGGACGTGCTGCGCGACGCCGATCGCGAAGCGCGCTCCGCTGGTGAGCGTCTGCTGTCCCGTCATTCCTCCCGAGCCACCCCGCACGCATGAATGGTTTCTTCGGATCGCTGTGGTGGCTGCTCATCACCCTCGGGGTGTTGGTCACCTTCCACGAATTCGGCCACTTCTGGGTCGGTCGCCACTTCGGCGTCAAGGTGCTGCGCTTCTCGGTGGGATTCGGCAAACCGGTCTGGTCGCGCATCGGGCGCGACGGCACCGAATACGCCATCGGCGGCATCCCGCTCGGCGGCTACGTGAAGTTCCTCGACGAACGCGAAGCCGACGTTGCCCCGGAAGAGCTCGGCCAGGCGTTCAATCGCAAGCCGGTGTGGCAGCGCATGCTGATCGTGGCCGCCGGCCCGGTTTTCAACATCGTGCTCTGCGTGGCCCTGTTGTGGGGCATGCTGGTGATCGGCCGCCCGGACTATGCGCCGGTGATCGGGCACGTCGAAGGCATCGCCGCCGCGGCAGGCCTCCAGCCCGGCGACCGCATCCTGCGCCTCGATGGCGAAGACATCCCGACCTGGAACGACGCCCTGCCGGCGCTGGCCCGTCGCGCCATCGCCCACCAGGCGACTTCGGTCGATGTCCGCGGCAGCGATGGCCATGAATCCACCCATGCACTGCGACTCGACCAGTTGCCGGCGCGCATCGACGAGCGTCAGCTGCTGCAGGACGCCGGCATCTCGCCGAAACCGCCGTCCGCTCCCGCGTTCGTGGGCGAAATCACGCCCGGCAGCGCCGCCGTCGGTCATTTGCAAACGGGCGACCGCATCGTCAGCGTCAACGGCACCGCGGTCGCCCACTTCGCCGACATCCCGGCGCTGGTGCAAAAGACCGCGGCTGGCGCACCGGTGCAATTGGTGGTCGAACGCGCCGGCAAGACACTGCCGCTGGCCATCACCCCGGTCGCGCAAGGCGGCACCCGGCTGATCGGGATCGCCTCGCCGAAACTCGACGACAACAACCCCGGCTACGACACCGTTCGCCGCCTTGGGCCCCTTCAGGCGGTGCCTGCGGCCATCCACGAGACGGGGGCCCTGCTCCACGACTCGGTGACGATGATCGGCCGCATGATCCGTGGCCAGGCACCGCGTGAATCGGTGTCCGGTCCGGTCACCATCGCCAGGATCGCCAATGCCTCGGCCCAGATGGGCCCGGCCTATTTCCTGCGCTTCCTCGCCCTGATGTCGCTCAGCCTCGGCGTACTCAACCTGCTGCCCATCCCGATCCTCGACGGCGGCCACCTCGCCATGTACGCCGTCGAAGCCGTACGCGGCCGCCCCCTCGGCGAGCGCGCCCTCGCCATCAGCCAGTCGATCGGACTGATGATGATCCTCGGCCTGATGGGCCTGGCGTTCTACAATGACCTCTTTGGCCAGCTTCACTAAGGCTACGACCACTAGCTCCCCACCGGATTCGATGATGCGAAACCCCAGCCGTCACCTGCTCGCCCTCGCCCTGGCCGCCGCCCTGGCCACGCCCGCCTGGGCGCAGTCCATCGTCGAGCCCTTCCGGGTGTCGGACATCCGCGTGGACGGCCTGCAGCGCATCGCCCCCGGCACCGTATTCACCTACCTGTCGGTGGAACGCGGCGACATGCTGGACCAGGCCAAGGCCGAGCAGGCGATCCGCGCGCTCTACAAGACCGGCTTCTTCAGCGACGTCAAGCTCGATCGCCAAGGGGACATCCTGGTGGTGTCGGTGGAAGAACGCCCGGCGATCAACAAGGTCACCGTCACCGGCAACAAGGACATCAAGGACGACGACCTCAAGAAGCCGCTGAAGGAAATCGGCCTGACCGAAGGCGATACCTACGATCCGATGAGCCTCGACCGCGTGTCGCAGGAATTGACCCGCCAGTACAACAACCGCGGCAAGTACAACGTGCAGGTCACGCCATCGGTGACCAAGCTCGACCGCAACCGCGTCGACATCGCCATCGCCATCAAGGAAGGCAAGGCCGCCAAGATCAAGCACATCAACATCATCGGCAACGAGAAGTTCACCGACAAGCAGTTGATGCGCGGCTGGGAATCGAAGACGAGCAACTGGTCGAGCTGGTACAGCCGCGACGACCAGTACTCGAAGGAGAAGCTCTCGGGCGACATCGAGAAGCTGCAGTCCTGGTACCTCGACCGCGGCTACATCGATGCCGACGTCAGCCAGGACAATACCCAGGTCACGATCAGCCCCGACAAGCGCGCGATGTTCATCACCGCCGGCCTGACCGAGGGCGAGCAGTACAAGGTGTCGGCGCTGACCATCAGCGGCGACACCATCCTGCCCAAGGAAACCATCCAGCGGCAGTTCGACCTCTTCATCAGGCCGGGCTACATCTTCTCGCGCCGGGGAATGGAGGCGGCCACCGACTCTGTGACGGCGATGCTGAGCAACATCGGCTACGCCAATGCCCAGGTCGTGCCCAATCCGACCGTGGACCGCGAAGCGCGCACTGTCGCGCTGGACATGCAGGTGCAGCCGGGACCGCGCATCAACGTGCGCCGCATCGTGTTCAAGGGCAACAACCGCACCGCCGACGACGTGCTTCGCCGCGAAATGCGCCAGTTCGAGGGCGCGTGGTATTCGCAGGCGGCGATCGACCGTTCCAAGATCCGCCTGCAGCAGCTCGGCTATTTCGAGAAGGTCGACATCGAATCGCAACCGGTGCCCGGCACCAACGACCAGGTCGACCTCGCGGTGAACGTCAAGGAAACCAACTCGGGCACGCTGAGTTTCGGCGTCGGCTATTCCCAGCTGGGCGGCGTGATGCTCAACGGCAGCATCTCCGAGCGCAACTTCCTCGGCAGCGGCAACCAGCTGACCATCGCCCTGCAGCGCAGCACCTACCAGAAGCAGATCTCGTTCAACTTCCTCAATCCGTACTTCACCAAGAACGGCGTCTCGCTGGGCTACAACGTCTATTACAGCGACACCAACTACGCCGACGCCAACGTCGCCAACTATTCGTCCAGCCAGGGCGCCGCACAGATGGTGCTGGGCCTGCCAATCACGGAGTGGGATTCGGTGTCGTTCATGCTCGGCGTCGATCGCAAGAAGATCGGCGCCAGCCCCTACTACACCCCGCAACCGATCTGGGATTACATCAACGCGGTCGGCCACATGACCTTCAAGGCGTTCCGCGCGCGCGTGGCCTTCGGTCGCGATACCCGCAACGACTACCTGCAACCGAGCGTCGGCATGCTGCAGCGCCTGTCGCTGGAAGCGACCCTGCCCGGCTCCACCGCCAAGTACTACACGATGGAATACACCGTCTCCAAGTACTGGCCATTGAGTTCTTGGCTGGTGCTGAATGCCGTGGGTGACGTCGGCTACGGCAATTCCTACGGTGCCGCCCGTACCGTGACCCTGTCGGATGGCCGCACCGTCAGTTCACGCGGCCTGCCGTTCTTCGAGAACTACTACGCCGGCGGCGTGTCGTCGGGCGGCCGCGTCCGCGGTTTCGTCGACAACTCGCTGGGTCCGCAGGCCGTTTCGGATTTCTACAGCTATCCGCAACCGATGGGCGGTTCGTTCAAGACCGTGGGATCGCTGGAAACCTTCTTCCCGCGCATCATCGATTCTCCGTCGGCGCGCCTCTCGGCGTTCCTCGACTTCGGCAACGTGTTCCAGGATCGCGCCGCGTTCAAGGCTTCCGAGTTGCGCGCGTCCACCGGTATCGCGCTGATGTGGCGCTCGCCGATGGGGCCGATCTCGATCAGCTATGCGCTGCCGCTGCGCTACCAGAGGGCCGACAAGCCCGGCCACCTGAAGGACCAGGTCGAGCGCCTGCAGTTCACCTTCTCCGGTACGTTCTGACGGAGCCGGTGTGGGGGCGGGCCACAAGAAGGGGTTCACGCTTGCGGAGCTGTCGCAACGCTTCGGCCTGGAGCTGCGCGGCGATGGCGATGTCCTGATCCACGGCGTCGCCACGCTGGCGTCGGCCGCTGGCGGACAACTCGCTTTCCTCGCCAATCCGCGCTATCGCGGCCAGTTGGCCGGCAGCGCCGCCGCCGCGGTGGTGCTGCGCGCCGATGATGCCGATGCCGCGACCACGCCTGATCTCAACAGGTCCGTTCTGATCGCGCGTGATCCCTACGCGGCGTTCGCGAAGATCTCGGCGCTGTTCGAGGCGCGCGAAACGCATCCGGCCGGCATCCATCCGAGCGCGGCGATCGCCACCGATGCGGTGGTCGATCCCTCCGCGCACGTCGGGCCATTCGTGACCGTCGGCGCGCGCAGTCGCATCGAAGCGGGCGCAGTCGTCGGTCCCGGCTGCATGATCGGCGAGGACTGCGTCGTCGGCGCCGGCTGCGAACTGGTCGCGCGCGTCACCCTGGTCATGCGCGTGCGCCTCGGTCGCAACGTACGCATCCACCCCGGCGCGGTGCTCGGCGCCGCCGGTTTCGGCCTGGCGATGGACGCCGGGCGCTGGCTCAACGTGCCGCAGCTCGGTGGCGTCGTCATCGGCGACGATTGCGAGATCGGCGCCAACACCACCATCGATCGCGGCGCGCTCGACGATACCGTGCTGGAAGAGGACGTGCGCCTCGACAACCAGATCCAGATCGGCCACAACGTTCGCGTCGGCGCCCATACCGCGATGGCCGGCTGCGTCGCGGTCGCCGGCAGTGCGCGCATCGGTCGCTACTGCCTGATCGGCGGCGCGGCCGGCATCGTCGGCCACATCGAACTGTGCGACAAGGTCACCGTGACCGCGATGACGCTGGTCACCCATTCCATCCACGAACCGGGCGAGTACTCCTCGGGCACCCCGATGATGGAAAATAGGGAATGGCGCCGTTCGGCGGCCCGCTTCCGGCAACTGGACGCGCTGGCCCGCAAGGTGAACGGCCGGGACAAGGAGAATTCATGAGCAACACCGTGCAACTGCCGATCGACGCGGTCGGAATCCAGAAGCTGCTTCCGCACCGCTACCCGTTCCTGCTGGTCGATCGCGTGACGGAGCTCGAGCCGGAGAAACGCATCGTCGCCTACAAGAACGTCAGCGTGAACGAGCAATTCTTCCAGGGCCATTTCCCCGGCCATCCGGTCATGCCCGGCGTGCTGATCATCGAGGCCATGGCGCAGGCCGGCGGCCTGCTCGGTTACCTCTCGCGCAACGAGGCGCCCGACAAGGACATGATTTCCTACCTGGTCAAGGTCGACGACGCCAAGTTCTCGCGCATGGTCGTCCCCGGCGATCGCCTCGAACTCGATGTCTCGATCAAGCGCGTTATCCGCAACATGACGCTGTTCACCGGCATCGCCCGCGTCGACGGCGAACAGGCTGCCTGCGCGGAAATCCTCTGCGCCGAGGTCAAAGCCGACTGATGGCGACCGAGATCCATCCCAGCGCGCAGATCGATCCGGCCGCCCGCATCGGCGCGGACGTGCGCATCGGCGCGTTCACCGTTGTCGGCGCCGACGTCGAGATCGGCGACGGCAGCTGGATCGGACCGCACTGCAGCGTCACCGGAACCACCCGCATCGGCCGCGACAACCGCATCGTCGGCCATGCCGCGATCGGCGGCGATCCGCAGGACAAGAAGTACCACGGCGAGCACACCACGCTCGAGATCGGCGATCGCAACACCATCCGCGAATTCGTCACCATCAACCGCGGC
>JASLDW010000031.1 GCA_030151365.1 Lysobacter sp.
CCAGCCAGCCGTGCTTGTAGGCTTCGGCCAGCGCTTCCTCGAAGTGCTCGAACGGTTCATGGTGGAACTCGCCGCGCAGGTAGTTGTAGCCGACCGTCGCGCCGGTGGCGTAGCAGGCGATCGCCATGCCCTCGATCACCGCGTGTGGGTTGTAGCGCAGGATGTCGCGATCCTTGGCGGTGCCCGGCTCCGATTCGTCGGAGTTGCACAGCATGTATTTCTGGCCCGGACCCTTGGGCATGAAGCTCCATTTCAGGCCGGTCGGAAAGCCCGCGCCGCCGCGGCCGCGCAGGCCCGAGGCCTTGACCATCTCGACGACGTCGGCCGGCGCGATCTTCTCCTCGAGGATCTTGCGCAGCGCCGCGTAACCACCGGTCTTGAGGTAGTTGTCGTAGCTCCAGGGCTTGTCGAAATGCAGCGTCGTGTAGACGACGTTGTGTTCCTGCGGCGCCGGACCGACCGGGCCGTAGCCTTCGCTGTAGTGGGAATGTCCAGCCATCGTTACTTCAACCCGTCCAGCAGCGCGTCCACCTTGGCGGTGTCGAGCTTCTCGTGGTAATGGCCGTTGATCACGACCACCGGCGCGCCGCAGCAGGCGGCCACGCATTCTTCTTCGCGCTTCAGGTAGACGCGGCCGTCGGCGGTCGATTCGCCGAGCTTGCAGCCAAGCTTCTTCTCGGCGTGCGCGACCAGGTCTTCGGCGCCGTTCAACCAGCAGCTGATGTTGGTGCAGAAGGCGACGTTGTTGCGGCCGACCGGCTGCGTCTCGAACATCGAGTAGAACGTCGCGACTTCATAGGCCCACACCGGCGGCAGGTCGAGGTACTTGGCCACGCCCGCGATCAGTTCGTCGGTGAGCGAACCGCCGTTCTGTTCCTGCGCGGCGAACAGGCCCTGCAGCACCGCCGAACGCTTGCGATCGGGCGGGAACTTGGTGAGCCAGTGGTCGATGTGCGCGCGCGTTTCATCGCTGAGCACGACCATCGGATCGATGCTGCGAGCGCTCTCGAAATTGCCAGTCGCTTTCATCGATCGATCTCTCCAAACACGACGTCATACGTACCGATCATCGCCACCACGTCGGCCAGCATGTAGCCACGCACGATCGCGTCCATCGACGACAGGTGGGCGAAGCCCGGGGCGCGCAATTTGCAGCGGAACGGCTTGTTGGCGCCATCGGACACCAGGTACACGCCGAACTCGCCCTTGGGCGCTTCCACCGCGGCGTAGCTCTCGCCGGCCGGCACGGAATAGCCTTCCGAGAACAGCTTGAAGTGGTGGATCAGGGCTTCCATGTCGTCCTTCATCGCTTCACGCGACGGCGGCGACACCTTGTGGTTCTCGAGCATGACCGGGCCGGGATTGGCCTTCAGCCATTTCACGCACTGCCGGATGATGCGGTTGGCTTCGCGCATCTCGGCGACGCGCACCAGGTAGCGGTCGTAGCAGTCGCCGCTCTTGCCGAGCGGGATGTCGAAATCGACTTCCGCGTACTTGGCGTACGGCTGCTTCTTGCGCAGGTCCCATTCGATGCCGGAACCGCGCAGCATCGGGCCGCTCATGCCCCAGGCCAGCGCTTCTTCCGGAGTGACGATGCCGACGTCGACCGTGCGCTGTTTCCAGATGCGGTTGTCGGTCAGCAGGGTTTCGTATTCGTCGATGCGCGCCGGGAAATCCCTGGAGAAGGCTTCCAGGTAATCGAGCATCGAGCCTTCGCGCCATTCGTTGAAGCGCTTGAGGCTGCCGCCCTTGCGCCACTTCGATTCGCGGTACTTCGGCATGTGGTCCGGCAGGTCGCGATAGACGCCGCCCGGGCGGTAATAGGTCGCGTGCATGCGCGCGCCGCTGACCGCCTCGTAGACGTCCATCAGCTCTTCGCGTTCGCGGAAGGCGTAGAGGAACACCGCCATCGCGCCGAGGTCGAGCGCGTTCGAGCCCAGCCACATGAGGTGGTTGAGGATGCGCGTGATCTCGTCGAACATCGTGCGGATCCACAGCGCGCGATCCGGCGGCGTGACGCCCAGCAGGTTCTCGATCGCGGCGACATAGGCGTGCTCGTTGCACATCATCGAGACGTAGTCGAGGCGATCCATGTAGCCGATCGACTGGTTGAACGGCTTCGATTCCGCGAGCTTCTCGGTGCCACGGTGCAGCAGGCCGACGTGCGGATCGGCGCGCTGGACGATTTCGCCGTCCATCTCGAGGATGAGACGCAACACGCCGTGCGCGGCCGGGTGCTGCGGGCCGAAGTTCATCGTGTAGTTGCGGATTTCCTGCCGGGCTTCGGCGGGATTGCTGGCGAACGCGGATGGCGCGGCCGGCGACTGGATGGATTCAGCAGTCATTTGACGCTCCCGGCCGGCGCCTGGCGCACGCCCAGATTGAGATCGCGCGATTCGCCCTGCGCGGTTTCCAGGCGGGCGTCGTCGCGCACCACGCGCGGCACGCCGACGCGCGGCTCGACCGAAGTGACAGGTTCGTAGACCACGCGCTGCTTCTCGGCGTCGTAACGCACTTCGACGTTGCCGATCAGCGGGAAGTCCTTGCGGAACGGATGGCCGACGAAACCGTAGTCGGTGAGGATGCGGCGCAGGTCGGGATGGCCTTCGAAGACGATGCCGTAGAGATCGAACGCCTCGCGCTCGAACCAGTCGGTGCCCGGCCACACCGAGGTCAGCGAATCGACCACCGGCAACGCTTCGTCGGCGCAGAACGCACGCAGGCGCAGGCGCTGGTTGTTCTTGATCGACAGCAGGTGCGCGACCGCCGCGAATCGGCGACCGGGAACGGTTTCGATCGCTTCGCCCTGCGGCTGCGCGACCTGGCGCAGCGGCGCCTCGCCCCATTTGAAGCGGCCGACCGCCCTGCCCTCGACGCCGCGGCTGAAGCCTTCCGAGGAGACATCGGTGTCCCACTCGTCGTCGCCGTAGCCGAGGTAATCGACGCCGCAGACGTCGACGCATTGTTCGAAACCGAATTCGTCGCGCAGCGCGCGGGCGGCGGCCAGCCAGGCAGCCGGCGCCACTTCCAGCGTGACTTCATTGCGGGCGCCGACGGTCACCTGCGCTTCCGGGAAGCGCGCACGCAGCGCATCGGCGATCGGGCCGTGATTGGTTTGCGTGTCCGCCATGTCAGGCCACCTTCGCCGAACGTGCGTCCGCGATCTGGCCGCGCTCACCGAACACGGTGGTGCGGCGAATCTTCTTCTGCAGCTGGAGGATGCCGTAGGCCAGCGCTTCGGCGGTCGGCGGGCAGCCGGGGACGTAAACGTCGACCGGAACGATGCGGTCGCAACCGCGCACCACCGAATACGAATAGTGGTAGTAGCCGCCGCCATTCGCGCAGCTGCCCATCGAGATCACCCACTTGGGATCGGGCATCTGGTCGTAGACCTTGCGCAGCGCCGGCGCCATCTTGTTGACCAGCGTGCCGGCCACGATCATCACGTCGGACTGGCGCGGCGACGGGCGGAACACCACGCCGAAGCGGTCCATGTCGATGCGCGCCGCACCGGCATGCATCATCTCCACCGCGCAGCAGGCGAGACCGAAGGTCATCGGCCACATCGAACCGGTACGCGCCCAGTTCCACAGCGCGTCCATGCTGGTAGTGACGAAGCCTTGCTGCATCACCGGGTTGTCGCCCTCGGGGCGCAGCAGATCATCCAACCGACCCTCGGGGATCGGATTGAAGAACGGGGTATGACTCACTCCCATTCCAGTGCTCCCTTCTTCCACACGTAAGCGAAACCGAGCACCAGCAGGAACAGGAAGATTCCCATCTCGACCAGGCCGAACGGACCGAGCTCGCGGAACACCAGCGCCCACGGGAAGACGAAGGCGATTTCGAGGTCGAAGACGATGAAGAGGATCGCCAGCAGGTAATAGCGGACGTCGAACTTGAGCCGGGCATCCTCGAAGGGCAGGAAGCCGCATTCGTAGGGAGAGAGTTTCTCGAGTCCGGGTTTCTTCGGTCCGAGGAGGTTGCCGATGACGATCAGCGCGATGCCGATGCCGATGGCAACCAGGAGGAACAGCAAGGTCGGCAGGTATTCTGCCAGCACTTCGGTCTTCCTGTAGGGTTCTCCGACCCGATGAACCGGACGTCCTGTCCGGCGTGGTGGCATGCGGACCTTGCGGTCCGCATGCAGTGTTGGTGCCCAAGGGGGGACTCGAACCCCCACGACCTAAGCCGCTACCACCTCAAGGTAGTGCGTCTACCAATTCCGCCACCTGGGCAATTTGTTCGGCGTGCGTCTCCACACGCCAGCAAGAGATTGTAAACGGATCAGTGCGTTTGCGGAACCTGATCCGTGCGTCCGGCTGGCGCACTTCCTTGCGCATTCGCCGGTGCCTGCGGCACGTTCTGTGCAGGCGCCTGCGTGGCCGGAGCCTGCGGGATGCCGGCTGCCGGAGCGGTCTTCGCTGCCGGAGCCGAGGCCGCCGGCTGCGAGCCCATGATGCTGCTGCCCGTGCTGACCTGCTGCTGTGTGCCGTGCACGAACATCCATGCCATCAGCAGGGTGATGCCGAAGAACGCGATGGCCAGCCAGCGCGTGGTCTTGGACAGGAAGTTGGCGGCGCCGCGCGCGCCGAACACCGTGCCCGAGGCGCCGGAGCCGAAGCCGGAACCGGCCTGGGCGCCCTTGCCCTGCTGGAGCAGGATCAGCGCGATCATCGCGATGGCGACCAGCACGTACACAACATTGAGAATCAACGAAAGCATGGCGATCCGTGGAACGTTCAGGCAGCCGCGGCTGCCGTGATGATGTCGAGGAAGTCGCGGGCGACGAGCGAAGCGCCACCCACCAGTCCGCCATCGACATCGGGCTGCGAGAACAGCGCCGCGGCGTTGTCGGACTTCACGCTGCCGCCGTACAGGATCGGCAACGAGTCGGCGATTCTAGCATCCCGGCGCGCCACCTGAGAACGGATGAATGCGTGGACGGCCTGTGCCTGCTCCGGCGTGGCGGTGCGGCCGGTCCCGATCGCCCACACCGGCTCGTAGGCGACCATCCCGGCGGCAAGCGCCCGGATCCCGGTCTCATCGTCCAGCAACGGCGCCAGCTGGGCCGCGATCACGGCCTCGGTCGTGCCGGCCTCGCGTTCTTCCAGCCGCTCGCCCACGCAAAGCACCGGAACCAGTCCTGCAGCCTGCGCGACGATGAACTTGCGCGCGACCAGGGCACTGTCCTCGTGATGGTATTCGCGGCGCTCGGAGTGCCCGACCAGGACATGGGTGGCGCCGACGTCGCGCAGCATGGTCGCCGAGACTTCGCCGGTATAGGCGCCCTTGGCGTGCTCGCCGACGTCCTGCGCCCCGACGGCAACCGCGGTGCCGGCGCAATGCGCGGCCAGACCGGCGACATAGGGCATGGCCGGGAAGACGATGCAATCCACGCGCTCCCGCGCCCGTGCCGCCCCGCCCTCCAAGGCATCGGCCAATTCCACGCCGAAGGCACGGTCGCCGTTCAATTTCCAGTTGCCTGCAACGATCTTGCGGCGCATGCGTGCTTCCCCTGCGTCAAAACGATGCCGCGCAGTTTAGCAATGCCCGATTTTTTCCAGGCACCGGCTCGCGCCGTTATAGTCGGATCGATGACCCGCCCTGCCTTGATCCGCCCGCTGCCCTATCGCAAACCCACCGCCGGCCGCGATTACTGGATCTTCGACGATGTCCTGCCCGATCCCGCGGCGGTGCGTGCGCGCTGCCTGGAACGCGACGACTGGATCGAGGGCTGGCCGCGCAAACCGGAAAGCTGGCCCGGTATGCGCGTCATTCCTGGCCTGACCATGGACGAATTGGCCATCGTCGAAACGAAAGTCCTGCAGGCCACCGGCGCGAAAACACTGTGGACGGAACAGGCGCCCGACGGCGCCGATCTCAACCACAACTGCGTGCAGGTGGTCGGCGCCGACGAATGCGGTCCGCGTCCGCATACCGATTCGCGCAAGCTGTGCCGCTACGCCGCGGTGCTCTACCTCAACCCGGACGTCCCGGATGATTGCGGCACCAGTTTCTATCGCCAGCGCCTGCCCGGCGGCGGACTCGGCGGCAACGTGGCGATGCCGCCCCATACCAATCTCGTCGAAGCCCTGGGAACGCGTTTCGTGCCGCCCGACAGTTTCGTCGAGGACGTGGCGATCCCGCACAAGGTCAACCGCCTGCTGCTGTACCAGAGCAACCTCATCCACAGCGCCAGCCGCTACTGGGGACAGACGCTGGAGGAGAAGCGAATGGCCGCGGTGTTTTTCTGGATGGCGCAGTAAGCGCCCGCGAAACCGGCTCTATTTGAGCTTGATCTCGCGCAGCCGCTCTTCGAGGTAGCCCTGCGCGGTGATCGCTTCAGGGTAGCGGCTCGGATTGTCGGCGGTCACGCACGACGGCAGCACGTCGATCAGGAAATCGGGATTCGGGTGCAGGAAGAACGGCACCGAATAGCGCGGCTTGCGCGCCTCTTCGCCCGGCGGGTTGACCACGCGATGGGTCGTCGACGGATAGACGTGGTTGGTCAGGCGCTGCAGCATGTCGCCGATGTTCACGACAATCGTGTCGGCATCGGAGGTGAACGGCACCCACTCGCCCTTCTTCGACAGCACTTCGAGGCCGGCCGCGCTGGCACCCACCAACAGCGTGATCAGGTTGATGTCCTCGTGCGCGCCGGCACGCACGTTCGGAATGTCGTCGGCGGTGATCGGCGGATAGTGGATCGGGCGCAGGATCGAATTGCCGGAATCGGTCTTGTCGGCGAAATAGGTTTCCGGCAGGCCGATGTGCAATGCGAGCGCGCCCAGCACCTGCGAACCGAGGTCGTCGAGCGCCTGGTAGAGCGCATAGCCCTTCTCGCGGAAACCATCGACTTCCGTCGGCCACAGGTTGGCCGCCATGTCGTCGGCGTATTTGGAATCGCGCGGGATCTCGCGGCCGATGTGCCAGAACTCCTTGAGATCGGAGTACTTCGCACCCTTCGCGGTCTCGACGCCGAACGCGGTGTAACCGCGCGCCCCGCCGCCGCCGGGAACGTGGTACTGCTTCTTGGTCTCTTCCGGCAGCGCGAAGAAGCGCTGGAACACGTCGTAGCTGTCGTCGATCAGCGATTGCGGGATGCCGTGGTTGCGGATGCCGGCGAAACCCCATTCGCGATAGGCCGCGCCGAGTTCGTCGACGAACGCCTGGCGATCCTCCGCGCTGGACGGGTGGGTGAAACGACGAATGTCGAGGGTGGGAATGGCACTGCTCATTGCGACAACTCCAGGAATTCAGACAGCGGCTTCGACCGCGCGCGCCAATGCATCGAGGGTGGAATCGACCAGCGCGACATCGGCGGCTTCAACGGTGACGCGCACCACCGGCTCGGTGCCGGACGGACGCAGGAACGCACGCCCCCTGCCCTTGACGTCGGCCTGCGCCTGTTCCAGCGCGGCGACCACGCCGGGATCGGCGACCGCGCGCTTCGCGTCGGCGCAGCGCACGTTGCGGGTCTTCTGGGCGACGCGCTGCAAGCCTTCGAGCAATTCGGCCAGCGACTTGCCGGTGCGCTTCATCGCTTCCAGGACCTGCAGCGCGGCGACGATGCCGTCTCCGGTCGAGCTGCGATCCAGGCACAGGATGTGGCCGGACGCTTCGCCGCCCAGCGTGCCATCGTTGTCGATCAGCATGCGGTGGACGTAGCGGTCGCCGACGTTGGCGCGGCGGAAATCGATTCCGACGGAAGCCAGCGCCTGTTCGAGCCCGAAATTGCTCATCAGGGTGCCGACCACCGGCCCCTGCAGGCGGCCGCTCGCCTGCCAGTCGCGGGCGAGGATGTAGATGAGATCGTCGCCATCGCGGACATTGCCCTCGGCGTCGACCAGCATCACGCGATCGCCATCGCCGTCGAAGGCGACGCCGAGGTCGGCGCCGGTTTCGACCACGCGGGCGCAGAGTGCTTCCGGATGAGTCGAACCAACGCCGGCATTGATGTTGGTGCCGTTGGGCTGGTCGCCGATGGTATCGACGCGCGCGCCGAGCTCGCGGAACACGATCGGCCCGACCTGGTAGGTGGCGCCGTTGGCGCAGTCGACCACCAGGCGCATGCCGCCGAGGTCGAAGCCCTTGGGCACCGCCGACTTGCAGGCTTCGACATAGCGGCCGATGGCGTCGCGGGTGCGCTCCGCCCGGCCGAGCTGTTCCGATTCCACCGTCGAGAACGGCGCGTCGAGCGCGGCCTCGATCGCTTCCTCGGTCTTGTCGTCGAGCTTTTCGCCCGCCGCCGAGAAGAACTTGATGCCGTTGTCGTAATGCGGGTTGTGCGACGCCGAGATGACGATGCCGCCATCGGCGCGCAGGGAACGCGTGAGATGCGAGACCGCCGGCGTCGGCATCGGGCCCATCAGCTGCACGTCGACGCCGGCGGCGACCAGCCCGGCCTCCAGTGCAGCCTCGAACATGTAGTTGGAGATGCGGGTGTCCTTGCCGATCACCACCATCGGTTTGCGCCATACGCCGCCGGCCTGGGCGCGTTCGCGCAGGGCGTGGCCGTAGGCGTTGCCGAGGCGCAGCACGAAATCGGCGGAGATGGTCGCGCTGCCGACGCGACCGCGGATGCCGTCGGTCCCGAAGTACTTGCGGCTCACGCCACCAGCTCCGAATCCGCCTGCGGGCGCGGCTGGCGCATCATCATCGTGCACAGGTCGGCGACGCGATCGCGCAGTTCGCGACGATCGCAGATCTGGTCGATGGCGCCGTGTTCGAGCAGGAATTCCGAACGCTGGAAGCCTTCCGGCAATTTCTCGCGCACCGTCTGTTCGATCACGCGCGCGCCGGCGAAGCCGATCAGCGCCTTGGGTTCGGCGATGTTGATGTCGCCCAGCATCGCGAACGAGGCCGAGACGCCGCCGGTGGTCGGATTGGTCAGCACCGAGATGTACGGCAGGCCGGCCGCGCGCAGGCGTCCCAGCGCGGCCGAGGTCTTGGCCATCTGCATCAGCGAGAACAGGCTTTCCTGCATGCGCGCGCCGCCACTGGCCGAGAAGCACACGAACGGGCAGCCGCGCTTCAAGGCTTCCTCGGCGCCCAAGGTGATGCGCTCACCGACCACCGAGCCCATCGAGCCGCCCATGAAGGCGAAATCGAAGGCGCTGGCGACCAGCGGCTCGCCCTTCAGCGTGCCGGACACCGTGATCAGCGCATCGCGCTCGCCGGTGGACTTCTGCGCCGCCTTGATGCGATCGGAGTACTTCTTCTGGTCCTTGAACTTGAGGACGTCGACCGGGCCGAGGCCGGTGCCGAGCTCGCGCGCGCCCGGGTCCATGAAGGCCGCCAGGCGCACCCGCGCCCGGATCGGCATGTGGTGGCCGCACTTCGGGCAGACCTGCAGGTTCTCCTGCAGTTCACGCGCGTAAAGGACGGAACCGCATTCGTCGCACTTTTCCCAGAGTCCTTCGGGAACACTGCGTTTGCGGGGTTCTGCATCCGCATCGGTACGGATGCGGGCAGGCATGAGTCGCGTCAGCCAGGACATTCGGATCGCTGGATTGGAAAGACCGGACAGTCTAGACCAGTCGGATTCAGACCGGCGGCATCGCTTCGCCGGCGGCGGTTTCGGCCGCCACGGAAGCCTCCTGCTCGAGCAGCGACGGTGCGAGCTCGATCCCGCGTTCGTTGGCGAGGCCGACCAGGTGGTCCTGCAGCATGTTCCGGTAGAGGCCGGTCATGTAGTCGACGAAATCGGCGCTGGTGCCCTTCACGTCGGTCTCGAAGCCGAGGTAGGCATGCACGTTGTAGCGGGCCGCCGCGAACAGGATGGCGCCACTGACCCGGCGCATGCCCTGTTGGCGCGCCTGCTGGTTGGCGATGTCCAGGTAGGTGTTGCTGCAAACGAAGAATTCGGGGTCGATCTGGTTGGACTGCGCGTTGGGCTGGGCGGAATCGGTCATTGGGAGTGTCTGGTGGATCGGATGGCCAATTATCGGCCTCACCTTCGCTCGGCACCACCCCTGGCCTCGTGCAGGAAGCGATTCATGCGGTCGCCATCCATCCGGCCCGGCACGAATTCGATGCCGTCGAGGACGGAGACGCCCCAGGGCTCGAGCGTCCCGATGATCGCGGAAACGTTGTCCGGGACGATGCCGCCGGCGAGCATCACCGGCTTGCCCAGGCCCTGCGGCATCCACGACCAGTCGCCGGTGCCGTCCGCGACTTCGTCGGCGTACAGCACGAACACCGCCGCATTGGGGTAGCGCGCGTGGATCGCGACGGCGTTCATCGTCGCCCATTCCTCGCGACGCAGCGCGCGCGCATACGGCACGCCGAACGAACGCATGCGCATGTCGTCCTCGTCGCCGTGGAATTCGATCAGCGCAGGACGCAGCACGCGGACGATCTCGCGGATGTCCTCGATGCTGTTGTCGCGGAAGATGGCGACGCTCGCCACCAGTGGCGCCAACGCGTGGCGCATGAAACGCGCATCCTCGACGCGGAGCTGGCGCCGCGCATCGCGTGCGAAATCGAAACCGATGGCATCGACGCCCAACTCGCCGGCGAGGCGGACATCGCCGGGACGGGTCAATCCGTCGAATCTGATGCGTGTACGAAAAAACTGATCCTTCAGCACGAAACGTCATTTGGGCAATCGGAAGACGGCTGCAGAATACCGATGCGCCGTGAAGGCGAATCCACACGCAAGTGCCGTTTTCCGCTTGTTTTTGTGGACACCGCCACAAACATCGATCACTGAATCATTCAGGATTTCATTGCGGAAACGTAATCTCCGCCGGCAAGTCCCAGCCCGGCGGATACAACGGGCTGACGAACACGAGACCCGTGGCCGGCGCGGTCGGACCCGCCTGCGTGCGATCGCGTCCCGCCAGCAATTCGCCGATCCATTCGACGGGGCGTTCCCCGCGCCCGACCGGCAACAGCGAGCCGACGATGTTGCGCACCATGTGATGGAGGAAGGCATTGGCCTGGACCTCGATCGCGATCTCGTCGCCATCGCGGGTCACGGCGATCGACTGGAGATCGCGACGGGCATGGCTGGCCTGGCATTGCGCACTGCGGAATGCCTCGAAATCCTGTTCACCCAGCAGCGCCTGCGCCGCTTCGTGCATGCGCGCGTGGTCCAGCGGCCGCAGCTCCCAGGTCAGGTACTGGTGTTCGAATGCCGGGCGAATCCGGCGATTGAGGATGCGATAGCGGTAGCGACGCGCGAGCGCGGAAAAGCGCGCATTGAACGCCTCCGGCACTTCCCTGCACCACAAGGCGCTGACATCGGCAGGCAGGCGCGAGGTCGTGCCCAGCGCCCACGCGCGCGGACTGCGCGCGGCATCGCTGTCGAAATGGACGACCTGGCAGCGCGCATGCACGCCGGCATCGGTCCGGCCCGCGCAGGTCACGCGGATGTCGTGGTCGGCCACCGACGACAACGCGGCCTCGAGCGTTTCCTGCACGCTGCGGACGCCGGCTTCCACGCGTTGCCAGCCGTGGAAGGCGCCGCCGTCATATTCGACGCCGAGCGCGTATCGAGGCATCGGTCAGCGCAAGCTGTCGAGCAGCGCCAGCGCTTCCGCGCGCGCCGCGGCATCGCCTTCCTGCTGTACGTCCTGCAACAGCGCGCGGGCGGTCGCGGCATCCCCCAGGTCGATGTAGGTCCGGGCCAGCTGCAGTCGGCTGTCGATCGCGGCGGCAACGGGCGTTGCATGGGGTGACTGCGCCGACTTCGCGGAATCGCCATCCGGCAACCATGCATCGCCACGCGCCCAGGTCGGCAGGCCGTCTTCCCGGGCCTGCCCCGGGCCAGAGAGGGTGTCCGGGGCTGGCTCGATCGCTTGCGGTTCGCTCGGGGCCGGCGTCGGCATCTGCGCCGTCGACGCGAATCCACGGGTGACCGCACGACCGCGACGAGCGCCAAACAGCCGCCACAACGCGGCCAGCAAGGCCGCTGCCAGGGCCGCGGGCAACAGCCACCACAGGCCAAGGCCGCCGGTGGTCGCTGCCGGTGCCGCCTGGCGTGCCGCGAGTTTCTGTTGCGCACTGGCGAGCTCGCTGTTCTTCATCGCGATCAGTTGCGCCTGCTTCTGCTGGATCTGCTCCAGTTCGCCGACGCGCGACTTCAGTTCGGTGATCTCGGCATCGCGGGTGGCGATGGTTTCCTGCGATTGCTGCAATTGCTGGAGCATGTCTCCGTTTCCTCCGGACGATCCCCGCCCCGTCTTGGTCCCGGCAGCCCCGCCGTCACCGGTGGCTGCAGGCGTGATGCGCAGGTGGGCATCGGCGACGGGCTTCGCCGGCGCGGCGGTGGCGTCGCCTGACGATGCGCGGGCGGCATTCGCCGGCGCATTGGCGACATCGACCGGACGTCGCGGCACCGCGCGCGTGCTGCGCGACTTGGCGATCTCGGCACGCGCCACGCTGCGCGCGATCGCCTTGCCGGCCCCCTTGTCGGTGCTCGCCGCGGGCTGGACGCCCTGCGGCATCCGCAACACCGCACCGGCACGGAGGCGATCGGGATCGCCGCCGATGAAGGCATCGGGATTCAGCGCGACCAACGCCTGCATCACCGCATCGCGATCTTCTCCCGCCCCCTGCAGGCCGCCAATGATTCCGCCCAGCGTCTGGCCACGCTGCACCGGTCCGTACTTCGCATCCGAGGCAGAAGGTATCGCCGGTGCCGATGGCGATGCAGCAGTCGGGACATTGGCCGGTGCCGCCGCGACCGCCGCCGGCGCACTGGCCGCCGAAGACGCCGGCACGGCAGGTTGCTTGTCCTTTTCACTGGCGACAGGGGCTGCCGGCACGGTCGCCGCAGGTGCCGTCGGCGGTGCCGCCGGGCGCTCGATGGTGTTGGCTGGCGCGGTGACCACACTCGGCGCCTCGACCACCGGCGGCGCCGTGGCCGCGACGCTGTTGGGGGTCGCCACCAGGGCGGAATATTCGCGCACCAACTTGCCATCGCCCCAGTCCACTTCGACCAGGAAGTTGACCAGCGGCTGGGTGACCGGGGTGCTGCTGGTGACGCGGATATAGGGCTTGCCGTCGACGCCGTCGATCACCTGGAAGCGCAGGTCGGACACCAGCTTGTCCGGCAGCGGCAGGCCGATCCGCACGAAGGTATCGGGTTCGGCGAGCTTGGCCTGCAGCTGCGCCAGCTCGGACGGATCGCTGGTGATGACGGGGATTTCGGCCACCAGCGGCTCGTTCATGCGCGACTTGACCTGGATCTGCCCCAGGCCGAGTCCGAACGCGGGGCTGGCCGCCGCCGCGAGCAGCAGCGACAGAGCCAGCGTTTGCAGGCGCTTCTTCAAGCAATTCTCCAACTTGATCCCGCGGACTCTAGCGACGGTCCGCGGGCTTGGCAATTCAGCCCTGCTCCGCGACCACCAGTTCGGCGACCTGGACCGCGTTGAGCGCAGCGCCTTTGCGGATGTTGTCGGCCACCACCCACATGTCGAGTCCGCGCGGGTGCGAGACGTCCTCGCGCAGGCGACCGACGTAGACCGGGTCGGTGCCGGAAGCATGCGTGACCGGGGTCGGATAGCCGCCCGGCGCGCGCTCGTCCACCAATTCCAGGCCGGGCTGGGCAGCGAGCAGTTCACGCGCCCGTTCGACCGTCACCTTCTCGCGGGTCTCGATGTGCACGGCTTCGGAATGGCCATAGAACACCGGCACGCGGACCACCGTGGCGTTCACCTGGATGCGGTCGTCGCCGAGGATCTTGCGGGTCTCTGTGACCAGCTTCCATTCTTCGGTGGTATAGCCGTTGTCGAGGAAATCGCCGCCATGCGGGATCACGTTGAAGGCGATCTGCACCGGATAGACGTTGGCTTCCGTGCCCTGGAAGTTGAGCAGCGAAGCGGTCTGCTTGCCGAGTTCCTCCATCGCCTTGACGCCGGTGCCCGACACCGACTGGTAGGTGGCGATGTTGATGCGTTCGATGCCGGCGGCGCGCTGGATCGGCGCCAGCGCCACCATCAGCTGCATGGTCGAGCAGTTCGGATTGGCGATGATGCCGCGCGGACGGTTCTTCAGCGCATCGGGATTCACTTCCGACACCACCAGCGGCACGTCGTCGTCGCCGCGGAAGGCCGAGGAGTTGTCGATCACCACCGCGCCGGCGGCGGCGAACTTCGGCGCGTATTCCTTCGACACCGAACCACCGGCCGAGAACAGCGCGACATCGACGCCAGTCGGGTCGAAGGTGGCGAGGTCACGTACGACGATGGCTTTGTTGCCGTATTTCACCTCGGTGCCGGCCGAGCGTTCGCTGGCCAGGGCGATGATTTCCTTCGCCGGGAATTTGCGTTCATGCAGTACCGACAGCATCGTTTCGCCCACGGCGCCGGTCGCGCCCACCACTGCCACCACGTACTGCTTGCTCACTTCCGTTTCCTGTCTTGGGGAGAAATTGATTCTAGATGCGCGGACGCACGGGCCCGACGTCGCCGCACTGGGCACGATGGCGCAGCGCCTGGTCGATCAGCACCAGTGCCAGCATCGCCTCGCAGATCGGCGTCGCGCGGATGCCGACGCAGGGATCGTGGCGCCCGGTGGTCACCACTTCGATCGCGTTGCCGTCGACATCGACGCTCTCGACAGGCAGGCGCAGGCTCGAGGTCGGCTTGAAGGCCACCGCCACGCGCACGACCTGTCCCGTGCTGATGCCGCCGAGGATGCCGCCGGCATGATTGGATGCGAAGCCTTCCGGAGACATCGCGTCACGATGCTCGGTGCCCTTCTGGGCCACGCTGGCGAAGCCATCGCCGATCTCGACGCCCTTCACCGCGTTGATCGACATCATCGCCGCGGCCAGTTCGCCGTCGAGTTTGCCGTAGATCGGTTCGCCCCAGCCCGGTGGCACGCCATCGGCTTCGACCACCACTTTCGCGCCGACCGAATCGCCGGACTTGCGCAACGCGTCCATGTAGGCCTCGAGCTCGGGCACCTGCGGCGCATGCGGCCAGAAGAACGGATTGCCCTCGACCGCCGACCAGTCATGGCCGGCCGGCAGCACATCACCGATCTGGGCGAGATGCCCGCGCACGTGGACGCCGCGTTCGCCCAGCCATTTCTTGGCGATCACCGCCGCGGCAACGCGCATGGTGGTTTCACGCGCACTGCTGCGACCGCCACCGCGGGGATCGCGGATGCCGTATTTCTGCCAGTAGGTGTAGTCGGCGTGACCGGGACGGAACTGGCGCGCGATATTCGCGTAGTCCTTGCTGCGGGCATCGGTATTGCGGATCAGCAACGCGATCGGCGTGCCGGTGGTGACGCCTTCGTAGACGCCACTGAGGATCTCGATCTCGTCGGCCTCATGGCGCGCCGAGGTGTGACGGGTCTTGCCGGTGGCGCGGCGGGAAAGATCGTGGACGAATTCTTCCGGCGTAATGGCGATGCCGGGCGGACAGCCGTCGATCACGCAACCGATGGCGGGGCCGTGCGACTCCCCGAAAGTCGTGACGCGAAAGAGATGTCCGAACGAGTTCATGGCCGCGTCGCGGCCAATTCGGCAATGCGCGCGTGGTGGGCGACCAGATCCTCGCGTTCGACCACGAAGATGCCCATCTGCCCGACCTTGAACTCGATCCACGCCATCGGCAGTTCCGGCAGCAGGGCATCGAGCGCGCGCTCGGCCTCGCCAACTTCGCAGATCAGCAAACCGTTTTCGTTGAGATGATCGGGCGCGTCGCGCAGGATCTTCAGCGCGAGATCGAGACCGTCGTCGCCGGCACGCAGGCCGAGTTCCGGCTCGTGGGCGTATTCCGGCGGCAGCGCATCGGTTTCGGCGTGGGTAACGTAAGGCGGATTGGTGACGATGAGGTCGTACTTCTCGCCCTTCAGCGTCGTCATCAGGTCGGACTTGAGGAAACGCACGTTGCCGGCATGCAGGCGCTCCTTGTTGTCCGCGGCCAGCGACAGCGCCTCTTCGCTGATGTCGACGCCATCGACCTGCCATTCCGGGTTGTAGTGCGCCATCGCAATCGCGATGCAGCCGGAACCGGTGCAGATGTCGAGGGCGCGCTGCACTTCGCGTCCGCCCAGCCACGGCTCGAAGCCGGACTCGATCAGTTCGGCGATCGGCGAACGCGGCACCAGCGCGCGTGGATCGGTCTTGAAACTCAATCCCGCGAACCACGCCTCGCCGGTGAGGTAGGCGGCGGGAATGCGTTCGTCGACGCGGCGGCGGAACAGCTCGAGGATGCGTGCCTTCTCCTCGCCGACCAGGCGCGAGGCGCCATAGACCGGCGACAGGTCGTGGGGAAGATTCAGTGCGTGGAGAACGAGCTGGGTCGCCTCGTCCATCGCGTTGTCGTAGCTGTGGCCGAAGGTCAACCCGGCGGCATTGAAGCGCGAGCCGCCATAGCGGATGAAGTCGATGATGGTGTGGAGCTCGCTGGCGACGTCGGTCACGGGAATCTTCGGCAAAACAAGGGTGACTGCCCAGTATAAGGCCGGAAAACCGCCGCGCCGGTATCATGCGCAGATGCCGAAACGCTCTCTCGTTATTCTCCTCGTGCTGGCCGTCGCCATCGCCGGCCTGTTCGCCGGAATCGCCGTGTTCGGCGATCGCGCCACCCCGCCGGTGCAGACCCGGGCCGTGCAACTGTTCCCGCAGCCGCGCGCAGTGCCGGCGTTTTCGCTCCAGCGCGGGGACGGCAGCACCCTGACCGCCGACACCCTGCGCGGCCACTGGACGCTGGTCTTCATCGGTTTCACCCACTGCCCGGACGTCTGTCCGACCACGCTGGCCCAGCTGTCGTCGGCGCAAAAACAATGGCGCGCCTTGCCGGAAGCCAGCCGTCCGCGCCTGCTGTTCGTCAGCGTCGATCCCGAGCGCGACACGCCCAAGCAGGTCGAAGCCTATGCCCACGGCTTCAATCCGGACACCCTGGCCGCGACCGCCGACCTGAAACCATTGGAAGCGTTCGCGCACTCGTTGTCGATGGTCTTCATGCGCAGCGAGCCGCCCGCGGGCGCACCGGCGAACGCCTATAGCGTCGATCATTCCGCCGCGATCGTGGTGCTCGATCCCCAGGTGCGGATGGCCGGCACCATCACTCCGCCCTTCGATCCGCAGGCGATTGCCACTGACATGGCCGCACTGAGTCAGGCCAAGCAATGAGCCCGCTGACCGCACTCACCTACGTGCTGCCGCACCGGCTGCTGTCGTCGCTGGCGCGCCGCCTCGCCTACTCGACCAATCCGGCGATCAAGCAACACCTGATCGATGCGGTCATCGCGAAATTCGGCGTCGACATGGCCGAGGCCGCCGATCCCGATCCGAACCACTACCCCAGCTTCAATGCCTTCTTCACCCGCGCGCTGAAACCGGGCGCGCGCATGGCTGACCCCGATCCGCGCGCCCTGCTGATGCCCGCCGACGGCCGCATCAGCCAGCTCGGCAGGATCGAAGACGGCCGCATCTTCCAGGCCAAGGGGCAGTCGTTCACCGTCGAGGAACTGCTGGGCGACGCCGAAGCCGCCCGCCCGTATCGCGACGGCCTGTTCGCCACCGTCTATCTTTCCCCGCGCGATTACCACCGCGTCCACATGCCGTGGACCGGCACCTTGCGCGACACCGTGCACGTGCCGGGACGGCTGTTCTCGGTGGGACCGGACGCCGTCGCCTCAGTGCCGCGGGTCTTCGCCCGCAACGAACGCCTGGCCTGCCATTTCGACACCGACTTCGGCCCGATGTGCCAGGTGATGGTCGGTGCGCTGCTGGTCTCCGGCGTGGAAACGGTCTGGGGCGGTGTCGAGATTCCGCCCTACGGCCATGGCATCCGCTATCGCGATCACCGCAACCGCGACATCAGGGTCGAGCGTTTCGCCGAGATGGCGCGCTTCAACTACGGCTCGACCGTGATCGTGCTGCTGCCGCCCGGCGTCGCCGACTTCGCCCCGGGCCTGCAGGCGGAATCCCCGGTCAGGCTCGGGCAGCGCCTGGCGACGCTGCGCTGATCGAACCCGATCAGCCGTCGCAACCTTCGAGCTTGATGCTCGTGCCCGGCTTCACGATGTAACCCGGCGCGCGCAGGCCGTTGGCCTTGGCCAACGTCTTCAGCTCGCAGTCGTGCTTGTCGGCGATGCGGCCGAGGGTGTCGCCACGCGCCACCCGGTACATCTTCACCTTCTTCGGCTTTTCCTTTTTCGGCTCGGCCTTGGCGACCGGCTTGGGTGGAGCCGGCTTCGCTGCCACCACCGGCTGCACGCGTGCCGCCGGATCCTGCGCGGTCGCGTCCAGCCCCGCCTCGCCGATCTGCGTCGACGCGGCGCTGGCCTGCGCCGGCTCCAGTGGGCCGATGCGGACAATGGCGGCGCTCGCGTTGGCGACCGTCAGCTCATGCGCCAGTTCGGCACGGCGTCCGCTGGTGCAATTCCAGCCGTAGGCGCGGGCCATCGCAGTCGTGCCGTTGAGCACGGTGCCGGCGGCCAGCCAGGTGTCGGGCGAGTAGCGCGGATTCATGTTGCGCAGCGCGCGCAGATAGCCATCGGTGCCGCGGGCGTTGCCCATGCAGATGGTCATTTCGTTGAACGTGGTCGGCTTTTCCAGCTTGATCTGGGCCGGGCGGTCGGACACGCGCGGGAAACGCACGCCGTATTCGCGCGGATGCAGGTACAGCCACGCGGCGGCGATCACCATCGGCACGTAATCGCGGGTTTCCGCCGGGAATTGCGAATAGACGTCGGCGTCCCAGAAGCTGCGGCCGCCGGTGGACTGGTAGATGCGCAACGCCCGGCCTTCGCCGCCGTTGTAGGCCGCCAGCGACATCTCGATGTTGTTGTTGAGTTCGGCATAGCGTTCGCTGAAATATTCCGCGGCCGCCGCCGCCGACATCTTCGGGTCGTAACGGGTATCGAAGCCACTGCCATCGTTCCCGAGCCCGAAGCGGCGACCGGTGGCCGGCATGAACTGCAGCGGTCCGACCGCGCCGACACGCGATCCGACGTGGACCTTGCCGTTGGATTCCTTGGCGATGATGCCGAACAGCAACGCCTCCGACAGGCCGCGACTCTGGAACGCCGGCAGCATGCTCGATTTCAGGTACTGGAAGTTCTCGTAGCTGTTCATCAGCGACGGTCGCATGTCGGTGAGCCAGCGGCGGATGCCGGCCTGCACCGCCGGGTTCATCTTCACCATGTCCATGAAGTGGCGATTGCGCTCGTCCAGCAACTTGTCGGCGGTGGCCTGCTCCGGGGTCTTTTCGCCGGCGACGTCGATCATCTCGTCGGGACCGTCGTCGTCGCCATTGTCGTTCTCGTCGTTGGCACCACCACGACGGGCCGCATTCGCTCCGCGATAGATCGGCAGCAACTGGGCGATGTCGCACCCGCGCGCCTGGGCGCAGGCCTGCAACAGCTGGTCCATCTGCGCCTGCAGTTCATGTTGCTCGGCTTCCGACTGGGCGGACTTGATGCGGGTTTCCAGCCCGGCCATGCGACCTTTCCATTCCGCCATCGGATCCTTGCGGTCGGCCGCGACCGCGCCGGTCGCCGCGAAACCCAATGCCAATGTCAACAAGGAACATACCAACGGCGTTGCAGGTCGCACCATCACTCGAAATCCTTCGGAATATCGCATTGAATCCGGAAGCCTAACGGTTGCAGGAAGCCGCGGGCAAGCCGTCGCCTGTCCCGCGCATTCATGCGCTCACGCGACGCCGCTTAGAATCGACGCTTTCAATGCGGAAAAGTTCCATGGATCCGATCCTCGTCGGCAAATCGATCACCACCGCCAAGGGCGACAAGGTCTGGCTGTTGCCCAAGTACGGCAATCGCCACGGCCTGGTGGCGGGCGCCACCGGTACCGGCAAGACGGTGACGTTGATGACCCTGGCCGAAGGATTCTCGCGCCTGGGCGTCCCGGTGTTCCTGGCCGACGTCAAGGGCGACGTCGCCGGCCTGGCGATGGCCGGCGCGCCCAGCGACAAGCTCAGCCAGCGCGTCGCCGAGATCGGAGTCGACGGCTATACCAATGAAGGCAACCCGACCATCTTCTGGGACCTGTGGGGCCAGAAAGGCCATCCGGTGCGCACCACCGTCAGCGAGATGGGGCCGTTGCTGCTGTCGCGCATCCTCGAACTCAACGACACCCAGTCGGGTGTGCTGGAAATCCTGTTCAAGCTCGCCGACGACCGCGGCCTGCTCCTGCTCGACCTCAAGGACCTGCGCGCCCTGCTCGGCCTGATCGCCGACGAGCGCAAGGACATCTCGACCAGCTACGGCCTGGTGAGCACGCAATCGATCGGCGCGATCCAGCGCGCCCTGCTGCAGATCGAACAACAAGGCGGCGACGCCTTCTTCGGCGAACCCGCGCTCGAACTCGGCGACCTGATGCGCACGACGCAGGATGGTCGCGGCATGATCGGCATCCTCGCCGCCGACCAGCTGATCCTCAAGCCCAAGCTCTACACCAGCTTCCTGCTGTGGCTGCTGTCGGAACTGTTCGAGAAACTGCCGGAAGTCGGCGATCTCGACAAGCCGAAACTGGTCTTCGTGTTCGACGAAGCGCATCTGCTGTTCGACGATGCCCCACCGGCGCTGCTGCAACGCGTGGAACAGGTGGTGCGCCTGATCCGTTCCAAGGGCGTGGGCGTGTATTTCTGCTCGCAATTCCCCGACGACGTGCCCGACAACATCCTCGGCCAGATGGGCAACCGCTTCCAGCATGCGTTGCGCGCCTTCACCCCGCGCGACCAGAAGGCGGTGAAGACCGCTGCCGAAACCTTCGTCGCCAACCCCGAACTCGACGTGGCGAAAACGATCAGCCAGCTCGGCGTCGGCGAGGCGCTGGTGTCGACATTGCAGGACAAGGGCATTCCGATGCCGGTCGAACGCACCTTGGTCGCGCCGCCGCGCTGCCGGATGGGCGCGATCACCGATGCCGAGCGTCAGCAGATCCGCGCCGGCAGCCCGGTCGGAATGAAATACGATCATGCGGTCGATCGCGAATCGGCGTTCGAAATGCTGTCGAAGAAGGCCGATGCTGCCGCGACGTCCAACGATGCTCCACCCGCCAAGGGCGAGGACCACGAGGAACAAGGCGGCTTCAGCCAGGCGGTGAAGGATGCCGTCTTCGGCACCAAGCGTCGCCAGGGCATGATCGAGACGATGGCCAAGCAGACCGTGCGCACGATGGGTTCGCAGGTCGGACGCCAGATCCTGCGTGGCGTGCTTGGCGGCATTTTCGGCGGCAAGCGCTGACGCAAGGACGCGACGATGACGCAGCCGCCGATGGGCCGCTGGCGACCGCCCGCCGAGCAGAGCACGGCGCTGATCACCCGTGCCGGCCATGATCGATTGAAGGCGGAGCTCGACGATCTCTGGCGCGTGCAGCGTCCGGAAGTCGTGCGCGCGCTGGCGGCGGCGGCGGCCGAAGGCGATCGTTCGGAGAACGCGGAATACACCTATCGCAAGAAGCAGCTCGCCGGCATCGATCGTCGCGTGCGTTACCTGAGCAAGCGGTTGCCGTTGCTCCATGTGGTGGAACACAAGCCCAGCCATCCCGACCGGGTGTTCTTCGGTGCGCGGGTCACGCTGGAGCGCGGCGACAGCGGCGAGGAAGTGCGCTATCGCATCGTCGGCCCGGACGAGACCGATGCTGCGCTCGGTCACATCAGCATCGATTCGCCGCTGGCACGCGCGCTGCTCAACAAGCGCGTCGACGACGAGTTCGACGCCACCCTGCCCGGCGGCGTGGTGCATTTCGCGATCATCGAGATCGAATACGACGTTTAGTCGTTGTAGACGACTTCGCCGTAGAGATCGTGCTCGTCGCTGCCCATGATCTGCACCGAGACGAAATCGCCCGGCTTCAGGCCAGCCTCGAAACCGTCCTGGATCTGCACCAGGCCGTCGATCTCCGGCGCATCGGCCTTGGAGCGCGCGATCGCCAGTTCGCCATCGATCGCGTCGACGATGCATTCCTGCACCGTGCCGACCTTGGCCGCCAGCTTCGCTTCGGAAATCGCCGCCTGCACGTCCATGAAACGCGCCAGGCGCTCCTGCCTAACTTCGTCCGGCACCGGGTCGGGCAGCGCATTGGCCGCCGCGCCTTCCACCGGCGAATAGGCAAAGGCGCCGACGCGATCGAGCTGTGCTTCCTCGAGGAAGTCCAGCAACTCCTCGAACTCGGCCTCGGTCTCGCCAGGGAAGCCGACGATGAAGGTCGAGCGGATGGTCAGCTCCGGGCACATCGCCTTCCAGCGCTGGATGCGCTCCAGCGTTTTGTCGACCGCGCCGGGACGCTTCATCAGCTTCAACACGCGCGGACTGGCGTGCTGGAACGGGATATCGAGGTACGGCAGGATCTTGCCTTCCGCCATCAGCGGGATCACGTCGTCGACGTGCGGGTACGGATAGACGTAGTGCAGGCGCGTCCACGCGCCGAGTTCCGACAAGCCTTCGCACAGCGCTTTCATGCGAGTCGCATAGGCCTTGCCATGCCATTCGCGCTCGGCGTACTTGAGGTCGACGCCGTAGGCCGAGGTGTCCTGCGACACCACCAGTAATTCCTTGACGCCACCGCGCACCAGCTTCTCGGCTTCGCGCAGCACGTCGTCGACCGGACGCGAGGCGAGATCGCCACGCATCGACGGGATGATGCAGAAACTGCAGCGGTGGTTGCAGCCTTCGGAAATCTTCAGGTAGGCGAAGTGCTTCGGCGTCAGCTTGAGACCGTAATCGGGCACCACGTCGACGAAGGGATCGTGCCTGGGCGGCAGCGCGACATGCACCGCATCCATCACGCTGGCGTAGTCCTGCGGTCCGCTGATCGACAGCACGTCCGGATAGGCTTCGCGGATCACCTCGCTGCGCTTGCCGAGGCAACCGGTCACGATCACCTTGCCGTTTTCGGCCATCGCCTCGCCGATCGCGTCCAGCGACTCGGCCACCGCCGAATCGATGAAGCCGCAGGTGTTGACCACCACCACGTCGGCATCGTCGTAGCTCTGCACCAGGTCATAGCCCTCGACCCGCAACTGGGTGAGGATGCGCTCGGAATCGACCAGGGCCTTGGGGCAGCCGAGGCTGACGAAACCGACTTTGGGCTGGGACAGGGACATGCGAACCACCGGATAAGGGTGTGGAATTATAGGGAACCCGCCATTTCCCGGCAGACTTCGACATGAACATCACCCTCGACACGCCCGACGGTCGCATCGGCGGCTGGCTGGCCCGTCCCGACAGCCCTTCGACCACGGGCTTGGTCGTCCTCCAGGAAATCTTCGGCGTCACCGCGCATATCCGCGGCGTCACCGCCCGTTATGCCGGCGAAGGATTCATCGCGCTGGCACCGGCCTTGTTCGACGTGGTCGAACCGGATGTCGACCTCCCCTACGACGGCGACGGCATGCAACAGGGCCGCACACTGGTCACCAAACTGGGATTCGACCGGGCATTGCGACTGGTGGACTCGGCTGCCCGGCGCCTGCGGGAGGAAGGCGCAGCGCATATCGGCGTGGTCGGGTTCTGCTGGGGCGGCACCCTCGCCCTGCTCGCCAACCTGCGACTCGGCCTGCCCGCGGTGAGCTATTACGGTGCCCGCAATGCCAATTTCCTCGACGAATCGTTGCGCGCACCGATGCTGTTCCATTTCGGCGCGGAAGATGCCTCGACGCCGGCGGTCGACATCGAGCGCGAGCGCGCGGCCTGGCCACAGGCCGCCTTCATGGTCTACCCCGATGCCGGCCACGCCTTCAATCGCGATTGCGATCCAACGCACTATCGCGCCGACGCGGCGACGCTTGCCAATGCGGAGACACTGGCATTTTTCCGGGAACACCTGGCATGAACGGATTCCGGCTCCATCCGCAACTCGCGGCGGATACGCTTCCGGTCGCATCTCTGCCCCTGTGCGACGTCCTGCTGATGAACGATGCCAACTATCCCTGGTTGATCCTGGTCCCGCGCGTTGCCGGCGCCAGCGAACTGCTGGACCTCGACGATGGCGATCGCATGCAACTATGGCGCGAAATCGATATCGCCTCGCGGGCGCTGCGCGAACGGTTCACGCCCGACAAGCTCAACATCGCCGCGCTCGGCAACATGGTGAGCCAGCTGCATGTCCACGTGATTGCGCGCTTCAGGAACGATGCCGCATGGCCGAAACCGGTATGGGGGGCGCAGCCTGCCAAGACGTACCCGACGGCAGCGTCGTCCGGACGGATCGATGAATTGAGGGCGCGGCTTATGTCTTCGGCAGCGTGACGCCGGTCTGGCCCTGGTACTTGCCGCCGCGGTCGCGATAGCTGGTGTCGCAGACCTCGTCCGACTGGAAGAACAGCATCTGCGCCACGCCTTCGTTGGCGTAGATGCGCGCCGGCAGCGGCGTGGTATTGCTGAATTCCAGCGTCACATGGCCTTCCCACTCCGGTTCCAGCGGCGTGACGTTGACGATGATCCCGCAGCGCGCATAGGTACTCTTGCCGAGGCAGACCACCAGCACGTCGCGCGGGATGCGGAAATACTCGACCGTGCGCGCCAGCGCGAAGGAGTTCGGCGGGATGATGCATTCGTCGGCGGTGATGTCGACGAAGCTGCCGTTGTCGAAATGCTTGGGGTCGACGATCGTCGAGTTGATGTTGGTGAACACCTTGAACTCGCGGGCGCAACGCACGTCGTAACCGTAGCTCGACGTCCCGTAGCTGACGATCCGGTTGCCGTTGACCTGCTTGACCTGCCCGGCCTCGAACGGCTCGATCATGCCGTGCTGATCGGCCATGCGGCGGATCCAGTGGTCGCTCTTGATGCTCATCGGGGTGTCCGGCGGGTAAAGACGGGAATTGTATCGGCGCGGACGCCGGCGCGGCTCACAGCAGCGTGGCGGAAATCGACGAGGTCGCGCGTGGACGCCGATCCAGCGCCTCCAGCAACCGTTCCGCGACCTGGCGATAGGCCAGCCCGACCGCGGATTCCGGGGCCACTGCGGCAATCGGCGCACCGGCGTCCCCCTGTTCGCGGATGCGGATGTCCAGCGGCAGCGAGCCCAGCAGCGGCACGCCGTAGCGTTCGGCCATCTTTTCGCCGCCACCGGCGCCGAAGACGTGCTCGGCATGGCCGCAGTTGCGGCAAACATGCACCGCCATGTTCTCGACGATGCCCAGCACCGGCACGTTGACCTTCTCGAACATCTTCACCGCCTTGCGCGCGTCGAGCGTGGCGATGTCCTGCGGCGTGGTGACGACCACCGCACCCGCCACCGGGATCTTCTGCGCCAGGGTGAGCTGGATGTCGCCGGTCCCCGGCGGCAGGTCGATGACGAGGATGTCGAGATCGTCCCAGCGGGTATCGTTGAACAACTGCGTCAGGGCCGAAGTCGCCATCGGGCCGCGCCAGATCATCGCGGTGTCCTCCTGGTCGACCAGCGCGCCGATCGACATCAGCTGCAAGCCGTGGGCCCGCAGCGGCTCGATCGACTTGTTGTCGGGGCTTTCCGGGCGCTCATGGGTGCCCAGCATCATCGGGATGCTCGGGCCGTAGACATCCGCATCGAGCACGCCAACCCGCAAGCCCCGCTGCGCCAATGCGACTGCCAGGTTCACCGCCGTCGTCGACTTGCCGACCCCGCCCTTGCCGGACCCGACCGCGATGATGTTGCGGATGCGGGGGTCGGGGGAGAGGTTGGGCTGGACGGCGTGGGCGGGAATGGAATGCATGGAATACGAGATAGGCCTGGACATGTGCTTGACCGAGGAAGTCATCCATCACCCCGTATCAGCTGTGTATATTCTGCAACAAGGAAGGGAGTCCGGCATGTATGACCAGTGCGCCGGGAAACCCCATCACTTGCATTAATAATCTGCCATCAGGGGAAAAACGCAATGTTGAAGTCGAAACTGTGCCTTGCGCTGCTTGCGACGCTTGCTGCGGTGCCAGCTGTCCATGCAGGCGAATCCATTCCTGCCGAAGCCATTGCGCGCAAACCGCAAATCCAGTCGGTATCGATGAGTTCGGATGGCAAGACCCTAGCCGCGATCGTGGAGGCGCCGGGCACCGACCACAAGGAAACCGCACTCGCCACCTGGAATCTGGACAATCTCTCTGCAGGACCCACGCTGACCAAATCGGGCGATCGCATGAAGTTCATTGGTGCCCGCGCGCTGAAGGCTGGTCGCGTTCTGGTGTACGGACAACAAGACTGGACCGGGCAACTCGGTGGTTGTGGCGAAGGCAACGCAAGCGGAGCGACCAAAACGACCATCCAGAAAGCCTATCTGACCGATGTTTCCCAAAAGACTTTCAGCGAAGCGTTTGCAAGCAATGCCCGCAAACTCGGGGTCGGCGACGACACCGTCAAGTGCCTGGACATCAACATCACGGCGAGCATGGTCAATCCGTTGCCACTGGATCCCGACAATGTGGTGATCAGCAAATACGACAGCCTGGCCGGTCGCTCCGACTACTATCGCTACAACCTGCGCAACAATACCAGCCAGTTGCTGTTCCGCGCCGACGATCGCTCTTCACCGGCCCTCAGCAACCCGCGCAACGGCGAGATACTGGTTCGCAGTGAAACCGAGCCCACCGGCAACGACTTCACCACCACCTATTCGATCCTGAACCCCAAGACCGGCGAATTCGAACCCCAACCCTCATTGACGCGCAAGGCCAGCGAACGCTATTCCATCGCGTTCGTCGGTCTCGATGAAAGCACCGGCAAGTACTACGTCCTCACCGACTATCTCTCGGATCTAGTACAGGCCAGGATGTACGATCCGGCCACGAAGAAATTCGACGAAGAACCTTTGGTCGCCCACCCGAAATACTCGATCGGCCGCGTCATCCTTGGCGGACAACCGAGCAATTTCAACAAGGTGCTTGGCTTCGAAGTCGATGGCCTGGAATCGGAAGTTATCTATACCGACAAGGATTTGGCCGGGTTGCAAGCCGGATTGAAAAACGCCTTTCCCGGCCAACATGTCTCGATTGTCCAAGCCAATGACGATCGTTCGCGCATCCTGTTCGTCACAGAGAGTGGCCAGCATTCGCCAAGTTTTCACATGCTCATGGACCGCAAACAGGTGGTCGATCTCGGCAGCGAACGCCCGTGGATCAATTCTGCTCAACTGGGTGAACAGCGACTTGTCACCTATACAGCGCGCGATGGCATGGAAATCCCCGCCATCGTCGACCTGCCCCCCGGCTGGAAACAGGGCAGCGTACCGGTGAAGGCCGTCGTCCAGCCTCATGGCGGACCCTGGGCGCGCGACAACGCCGGCTGGGACGGTTCGGGTTGGGTTCCATTCCTGACATCGCGCGGTTACGCCGTAATCCGCCCGCAGTATCGTGGCTCGAATGGTTTTGGCCGCAAGCTATGGATGGCCGGCGATGGCGAATGGGGCCTGAAAATGCAGGATGACAATGACGATGCCGCTGCATGGTTAGTCAAACAGGGAATAGCCGCACCCGGCAAGATCGCGATCTTCGGCTATTCCTATGGCGGATTCGCCGCTGCGGCAGCAGTCGTGCGTCCAGGCGGTCCCTTCGCCTGCGCCATCGCTGGCGCGCCGGTGACCGATCTGGCCAAGGTTGGACAAGAATGGAGCGAAAGCAGGCTGCAGCGTGTCCTTCAGGGTCGTACCGTCAAGGGCATGGACCCCATGAAGAACACTGACAAAGCCAGCATTCCAGTCTTGTTGTTTGTCGGTGATCGCGACGTGCGTACCCCTGCCTTCCATGCCAAGGGCTTTTATGAGGCTGTAAAAGGTCGTGTACCCGCCCAATTCCTGCTGGTACCTAACCAGAAGCATCAGATGCCATGGAGCTACGAGTCCCAGATGCTCACCCTACCCGCCATCGAGAGCTTCCTGCAGCAGGACTGCAATAAATAGTTGTTGTGAAACAATCGGTTGGCATTGCCAACCGATTGTTTCAGCATCCAACGTGCCCCAGTCGCACTTTGTGACGAACTTCAATTTTTAACCAGTCAATTACGTAAAACAAACAAAAATCGGTCAAATCACTTCGCGCTTACCCTATATTTCCTGAACAAATACATAATCATCAGGGAGTCTTCGCGTGCGAGTTGTCAACCGTAAATTGCCCTTGTTTCTGGCGGTCATGGGCTGCCTGTATGGATCTTCCGCGTTCGCGCAAACTGCGCCGGAACAGCAGAAGTCCGAACAGGGCACCGGCAATGCCAAGAAGGACGACAAGGCCGAGGCAAAGAAAAATGAACTCGGCACCATCACCGTCACCGGTTCGCTGATCAAGCGCAAGGAATTTGATTCCATCTCGCCTGTTCAGGTCATCACCGCGGATACAAGTGTCATGGCCGGCCAGACGACCACTGCGGAATTCCTGCAAAAGTCGAGCGTAGCCGCTGGTTCCACCCAAATTACCAACCAGTTCAGCGGCTTCGTCGTTGAAGGCGGCACCGGCGTGCAGACCATTTCGCTGCGCGGCCTTGGCGCGAATCGCTCTCTCGTTCTGCTCAATGGCAATCGCCCTGGTCCCGCGGGCACCCGCGGCCAGGTGGCTGCGTTCGACCTCAATGTGATCCCACAGATCATCCTCCAGCGCGCCGAAATCCTGAAGGACGGCTCCTCCTCGATCTACGGCTCGGACGCGGTTGCCGGCGTGGTCAATCTGATCACCCGCAAGAACATTTCCAAGCCGGAAGTATCCGTCACTGCCAGCACACCCGTGCATGGGGGTGGTGAATCGTATGAAGTCTCGGCGGTCACAGGCTGGAACTTTACGCGTGGCAACATCGCCATCGCCGCCAGCGGCTACCAGCAGGAAGCCTTGGAAACAGGCGATCGCCCGTATCTGAACTGCAACCGCGACAGGTTCTGGGCGCGCAATGGTCAACGCCTCGACCTTGAAGACCATTCGATCCTGCGCGGCACCAAGCTGGCCGGTTGCAACGACATGTTCATGAATGCCGTTGTCGACCTCGTGTATGGCGACTACTACGTTCCCTCGCCCGATGGCGTCACCATCGGTGGTATCCCGGGCTATCGCCCGTCGAATGATACTGACTACTCCACCGATGCACACCCCTATTACGAGGAAGTACAGAGCGCAGACTTCCTCAAGAAGGCCCAGATCATCAACCGCCAGAAACGCACGAGCGTATACGGCAGCGCTGATGTCTCCTTGGGAAGCGGTGTCAACCTCACTGCCGAATTGCTGTACACCCATCGCGAAACGGAAGCGCGTGGCTTCCGTCAGTTCTTCCCGTACATCGGTGGCAAGACCGCGCTTGTCGGTGGCAACAAATACAAGTATGCGAACAGCCCCAACTTTGCGGCCCCCGTCCCAGGCGGCATTGCAGAACCGGTCTTGTCATTCCGGTCAGCACAAAACATCAAGGTCAACTATCTCTACAGCAACGTAGGCCTGGACGGGCAATTGCCGTTCCGCGACTGGACATGGAAGGTCGACACCTCGTATTCGCGTTCGAAGGGCACTTACGACGTCCTAGGCATCAACAACGCCGTGGCTGGTGATGTCCGCTACAGCGCGACCGCGCCCACCCTGAATTACTTCGATCCAGGCTTCCTCAGTGGTGCACGCTTGGATGAGTTGGTGAAAGCGATCGGCATCTGGTATCGCGGCACCACGACCTACGACCAGTTTATTGCCAACGGCGCGGTCACCGGCACCCTGTTCACATTGCCGGCCGGCGATGTCAATGGTGCGTTTGGCGCCGAATATCGTCGCTACAGCATCAATGATCAGCCCAGCTCGCTCCTGAGCACGGGCCAGATTTGGGGCTCCTCGACCGCACAGGTCACCAAAGGCAGCGATAAGGTCAAAGAGGTCTTCGGCGAGATCGAAGTACCCTTGTTGAAGGGGCTTCCGGGCGTCCAGGCTCTGACCGCCAATGCCTCTGCTCGTGTATTCAAATACGACTCCGTCAATGACGGCTGGAGCAATGTCTGGAAGCTCGGCCTGAGCTGGCAGATCACCCCGACGTTCCGACTGCGTGCCACCAAGGGCACCTCGTTCCGTGCGCCAGGCCTCTACGAGCTCTATCTGGGCGACCAAAGCGGCTTCCAGTCCCAGACCGCGATCGACCCCTGCATCCGCTGGGAGCGCAGCACCAACAGCAACATCCGGACCAATTGTGCTGCAGCTGGCATTCCGGTCAACTATCGCGGCGGCACCTCATCCGCTCAGGTCTTCACGGGTGGTGGCGCCGGTCGCCTGAAGCCGGAAACGTCCAAGGCCTTCAACGCCGGTATTGTATTCACCCCGACCTTCGCCCCGATCAGCGTGGCGCTGGATTACTTCGACATGCAGGTGAACGGAGAAATCGCATCACTGGGCGCTGCTGACATCCTGTATGGCTGCTATGGCGCGCAGGTGTATCCGAATGATTTCTGCAGCATGTTCGTTCGCAAGCCGAGCAACGACCCGACTGCACCCAACTCGATCGACACGGTGCATGCGCAGTACATCAACATCAATAAGGAAAGAACGCGCGGCTACGACATGATCGCGCGTTACGATGGCAAGTTCGGTTTCGGAAAGGTTGAAGTCGAAAGCCAGATCACCAAGGTTCTCGAGGATGTGCAGCAGCTGTTTTCAAGCGCTTCTGCAAGCGGGTTCAAATCATCAAACTACACCGGCTTGATCGGCCAGCCTTCGTGGGTCGGGAATCTCCGCGTCGGCTTGAAGCGCAATGATTGGGCCTACAACTGGCAGATGGATTACGTCGGCCGCACCCGCAACTTCAATATCCACGAAGTCACCACCTACGCCCAGTATCCGGAAGCCTTCCGCGAAACGATTGCCGCTTCTCGCATCTACCACACAGCTTCCGTGCGCTACGAGCACGGCAAGTGGTCGCTGCTGCTGGGCGTGCGCAACATCTTCGACAGCAAGCCGCCGCAGCTCTCTGCCGGTGTTGCCACCCTGTACGGCAACACCCCGGCGTTCGCGACCCAGTACGACATCCTGGGCCGCACACTGTTTGGTCGATTCAACTACAAGTTCTGAGGTTGATCACAACATGCTGTAAGGGAACCCCGCTTCGGCGGGGTTCTTTTTTCGAAAGTTCCATACCAGCTGAACATGCGGCGTAGCGACAGGACACATTCACCGTGTTCGGCTATAAATCTCTCCAATGCCGATATCCGGCATCCAAGGAGTTTCCGAGCCATGCGCAAGACCCTGATCGCCCTCTGCCTGTCCGCCCTTCCGCTGGGCGCATTCGCCCAGCAAGCCTCGCCGGTGGGAACCTGGACAACCATCGACGACAGTACCCACAAGCCGAAATCGACCGTCGAGATCTACACCACGACCAATGGCACGCTCGCCGCCGAAGTCCTGGAAGTGCTGCAATCCGACCAAGGACCGCATCCGGTCTGCGAGGAGTGCACGGGCGAACGCAAGGGCAAGCCGGTCGAAGGCATGGTCATCATGTGGAACGTCCGCAAGGACGGCGATACCTGGGACGGCGGCAAGATCCTCGATCCGCACAACGGCAAGACCTATTCGGTGAAGCTGACCCCGAGCGCCGACGGCAGCAAGATGGAGGTCCGTGGCTACATGGGCTTCTCGCTGCTGGGACGCAGCCAGACCTGGATCCGCAAGCACTGATCGCATCGACATCGATCCACTGTACGGGCCCGGCATCTCCGGGCCTGTTTTTTTGGGGCCATGCGATAATCGCAAGCCCCGTGTTACATGACCTTGCCGATGTCGTCCCCCACCCTCGTCACCTGCGCCCTGCCCTATGCCAACGGGCAGATCCACCTCGGCCACCTGGTGGGTTACATCCAGGCCGACATGTGGGTGCGCGCGCGGCGGATGGAAGGCCGCGAGGTGCATTTCGTCTGCGCCGACGACACCCACGGCACGCCGATCATGCTGGCGGCGGAGAAGGCCGGGCAGACACCGGAAGCCTTCATCGCCGGGATCCAGCAGGCGCACGAGCGCGATTTCGCCGCGTTCCACGTCGCCTTCGACCACTACGATTCGACCAACTCGGCGGGCAACCGCGCCCAGACCGAATCGATCTACGCGCGCTTGCTCGCCAACGGCCACATCGGCAAGCGCAGCGTGTCGCAGCTCTACGACCCCGAGCGCGGGATGTTCCTGCCCGACCGCTACGTCCGCGGCACCTGCCCGAACTGCGGCAGCCCTGACCAGTACGGCGACAACTGCGAAGTCTGCGGCGCGACCTACGCCCCGACCGAGCTGAAGAATCCCAAGTCGGTGGTGTCCGGCGCGACGCCGGTGCTGCGCGACTCCGAACATTACTTCTTCGAGCTCGGGCAATTCGAGGCCTTCCTGCGCGAATGGCTCGCGGGCGATGTCGCGATTCCCGGCGTGAAGGCCAAGCTGCAGGAGTGGCTGGATGGCGACGGCGGACTGCGTGCGTGGGACATTTCGCGCGACGCGCCCTATTTCGGCTTCGAGATCCCCGGCGCGCCCGGCAAATATTTCTACGTGTGGCTGGATGCGCCGATCGGCTATCTGTCCAGCTTCGGGGTGCTGTGCAAGGAGCGCGGACTGGACTTCGGCGATTACCTGCGCGCCGACAGCACTGCCGAGATGCACCACTTCATCGGCAAGGACATCGTCAACTTCCACGGCCTGTTCTGGCCGGCGGTACTCCATGGCTCCGGCCAGCGCACGCCGACGCGCCTGCACGTCAACGGCTACCTGACCGTCGATGGCGCCAAGATGTCGAAATCACGCGGCACCTTCGTGATGGCGCGCACCTACCTCGACCAAGGGCTCGATCCCGAGGCGCTGCGCTACTACTTCGCGGCGAAATCGTCCGGTGGCGTCGATGATCTCGACCTCAACCTCGGCGACTTCATCGCACGCGTGAACAGCGACATCGTCGGCAAGTTCGTCAACCTCGCCAGCCGTTGCGCCGGCTTCATCGAAAAACGTTTCGACGGCATGCTCGCTGCGTCATTGCCGGAAACGGCAATGTACGACGATTTCGTCAAGCGTCTCACGCCGATCCGCGCCGCCTACGCCGGCGACGACATCGCCCAGGCGTTGCGCCTGACCATGGCGCTGGCCGACGAGGCCAACAAGTACATCGACGAGCGCAAGCCTTGGGTCATCGCCAAGCAGGACGGCGCCGACGCCGAACTGCAGGCCGTGTGCACCCAGGGCATCAACCTGTTCCGCGTGCTGGCGCTGGCGCTGGCCCCGGTGTTGCCCGACGTCTCCAGGCGCATCGCCGAGTGGCTGCAGGCGCCGTTGTCGACGTGGACGGATTGCGATCGCCCACTCGTCGCACAGCGCATCAACGCCTACCAGCCGCTGTTCACCCGACTCGACCCGAAACAGATCGACGCCATGACCGAAGCATCGAAAGACACCATGCAAGCAACGACCGCGACGACAGCCGTCGCCGAAGCGAAAAGCGAACCTGTTTTCATCGGAATCGATGATTTCGCCAAGCTCGACCTGCGCGTGGGCAAGGTGCTGGAGTGCGGTTTCATCGAAGGCTCCGACAAGCTGCTGCGCTTCCTGCTCGATGCCGGCGACCTCGGCCAGCGCCAGATCTTCTCCGGCATCCGCGCCAGCTACGGCGAACCGGAAAAGCTCGTGGGCCGCAGCGTGGTGTTCATCGCCAACCTCGCCCCGCGCAAGATGCGCTTCGGCACCAGCGAAGGGATGATCCTGTCGGCCGGTTTCGACGGCGGCGGCCTGTTCCTGCTCGACGCCGACAACGGCGCGCAGCCGGGCATGCCGGTGCGGTGAACCGCAGCGATCTGGTCGAACGCCTGGACCGCCTGTTGCCGCAGACGCAATGCGGCCAGTGCGGTTACGACGGCTGCCGCCCCTATGCCGAGGCGATGGCGCGCGGCGAAGCCGGGATCGACCATTGCCCGCCCGGGGGCGATGCCGGTGCGACCGCGCTTGCGGCCGTATTGGGCGTTCCTGCGCTTCCCTACGACCGCACGCGCGGCGAGTGGAAACCTGCAATCGTCGCGGAAATCATCGAGGCCGAATGCATCGGCTGCACCAAGTGCATCGCCGCCTGCCCGGTCGACGCGATCATCGGCGGATCGAAGCTGATGCACGTGGTGATCGACGAACTGTGCACCGGCTGCGAGCTGTGCATCCCGCCCTGCCCGGTCGATTGCATCGTGATGAAGCCGGGGCTCAACGCGTCGACTTGACCTCGCACGCCGAACACACCCGCTCGACCTTGTAGCCGCGCGCCTTCAATCCTTCCACCAGACCGTCCGGCCCGAGCAGGTGCAACGAACCGACCACGACCAGTGCGTCCTTTTCGCCGGGGTTGTCGAGCATCGCCGCGAGGCGGGGCAGCCATTGGGCATTGCGATCGGCATCGATGGCGCGATAGGCATCCGGGTACTGGTCGCGCATCTTCAGGCCCATGTTCTTCCACAGCACATCTGCATCGCCGGCACGCCATGCCTTGTGCATGACCGCGATCTCGTTGGCAGTGGAGCCACCGTCATCCAGCGACTCCTCGAGCATCTGCACCTGGTCCTTCTGCGACAACCCGGAGAGGAATCGCACCTGCTCGGCGATCGTTTCCAGCCCGAGCGTCTGCTTGCCGCCATCGCCGGCGGCCTTGATCATGTGCTCGTCCAGGCCGAATTCCGGCGACATCCCGGCTGCCTGGTACTCAAGCTGGGTGATCATGATCGCGACGAACCACGGCTTGAAGCGCTGCATGATGTCGGCGCTGAGCCCCGATTCCGCCAATCCGCTTTCATGCTTCTTCAACCATGCCGCGAACCCGGCCTGCTGCGCCGGCGTCAGGTCCTGGTCGAGCGTGGTGCCGTCCATCCGCAACCCGGCCTTGAACAACGCCATGGCCGCCGCGTTCTTGTCCTGCAGTTCCGCGGGCGAGATCTCGAACACGACCTTCGTCGACTTCGCCAGCGCAGCATCGACATCGTCCGACAACGGGTAGTCGCTGGCCTTGAGCACGTGGAAGGAACCGAGCAGCCAGATGCAGTTGTCGGCATCGCAGGCCTTCCACAGCAACGGGACCGGACGGCTCATCGCCGGCCGGGCGTCGCGCGCCATCGCGCTCCCGCACGCAAGAAGGAACACCAGGCAGAACACGCGGGAAAATTTCATTCTGTCGGACCTCGTGGAATTCGCAATTCGATGGATCAACGACCGCGCAGGAACCAGCGATCGATGTCGGCAAGGGTGAAATGCTCCCAGGTCGGACGGCCATGGTTGCACTGGCCGGAACGCTCGGTCGCTTCCATGTCGCGCAACAAGGCGTTCATTTCCGGAATGGTCAGGCGGCGATTGGCGCGCACGGCGCCGTGGCAGGCCATGGTCGAAAGCAGTTCGTCTCGGGTTTCCGCGACACGCCGGCTGGCGCCGTGCTCGCGCAGGTCGGCAAGGACATCACGCACCAGACCCTCGATGTCGCCGTTGGCGAGCAACGCCGGCACCGAGCGGATGACCACGCTGCCGGGCCCCGAGCGCGTCAACTCGAAACCGAGCGATTGCAGCGTCGCGACTTCCTGCTCGGCGACTTCGGCTTCGCGTTCGGCGACGGCGAGCGTGATCGGTACCAGCAATGGCTGCGTGCGCAGGCCGAGGCCATCGTGCGCGGTCTTGAGGCGTTCATAGCCGATGCGTTCGTGCGCGGCGTGCATGTCGACCACGACCAAGCCGTCGCGCGCCTCGGCAAGGATGTAGATGCCGTGCAGCTGCGCGACGGCGTAACCCAGTGGCGGGATTTCGCCCGGTGTCTCCGCCGGCATTTGCATCGATGGCATCTGTTCCGACGACGCGGCATACAGCGATTGCCACGCCTGCGTCGACTGCTCGGCGACGCGCAGGCCCAATCCGCTTTGCGCGAAGACTTGCGCCAACGGCGGGTTGGAAGGCGCAAACGCAGTTCCGTTATTCACGAGCGCCGGAGGCGATACCGTCTCGCGCCCTGCCCGCGCTTCCGCCAATGTCGCCGCAACGGCGTGATAGACGGCATCGTGGATCAGGCGCGAATCGCGGAAACGCACCTCGTGCTTGGCCGGATGCACATTGACGTCGACCCGGCGCGGATCGAGCGCAAGAAACAACACGTATGCCGGTTGGCGACCGTGGTAGAGCACGTCGGCGTACGCCTGTTTCACCGCATGGGCGATGGTGCGGTCGCGGATGGAGCGGCCATTGACGTAGACGTATTGCTGGTCGGCGCTGGCGCGATTGTAGGTGGGATCCGCGATCCAGCCGGAAACCTCTATACCGCCCGCTTCGTGCTGCAAATGCAAAGCGTGGGCGAGGAATTCCGCGCCCAGGGTTTCCTGCAGGCGCCCCTGCGCGAACAAGCCGCCGTCATTGGGTTCGCCGCGATAGCGCCGCGACGGCTTGCCGTTGTGGCTGAGGCGTAATTCGATGTCCGGACGCGCGAGCGCCAGCGAACGCAGCCATTCCTCGATGTGCCCGAGTTCGGTGCGTTCGGCGCGCAGGAACTTGCGGCGCGCCGGCGTGTTGAAGAACAGGTCGCGCACTTCCACCGTGGTTCCAACCGGATGCGCCTTCGGCGCCACCTCGCCGATGCGCCCCCCCTCGATGGTCAATTCGGCGCCATGATCGGCATCGCGATGGCGCGATCCGAGGCTGAAACGGCTCACCGACGCAATCGACGGCAGGGCTTCGCCGCGGAATCCGAGGGTGCCGACCGCCTCAAGGTCGTCCAGCGAAGCGATCTTGCTGGTGGCATGGCGCTGGATCGCCAGCGGCAATTCGTGGGCGGGAATGCCGCCGCCATCGTCGCGCACGCGGATCAGGCGGGTGCCGCCATCCTGCAATTCGATCTCGATGCGCTGCGCACCGGCATCCAGCGCGTTCTCGACCAATTCCTTGACCACCGACGCCGGCCGTTCCACCACTTCGCCCGCGGCGATCTGGTTGATCAGGGTTTCGGGAAGCTGGCGAATCGGCATCGGGCACACGGATCGGGACGATCCGTGATGATACCGGGAGGCCCTCAGGGGCGCGCGGCGGTATTGGCGTTGGCCCCTGCCCCCATGTACATCGCCGCGTACTGCGTGCCCGGCGGCGGCTGCCGGCGGAAATAGGTGTGGATGCCGTTCAGCACCGCGCGCGCCAGTTCGCGCTGGTAATCGGGATTGTTGAGCTTGCGCTCTTCGCCGGGATTGCTGATGAAGGCGGTCTCGACCAGCATCGACGGCACGTCCGGCGAGCGCAGCACCACGAAGTTGGCGCGGTCGATCTCGCCGCGATGGGTCTTGCCGAGATCGGCGAGGCCGCGCAGCACCTGGCTGGCGATTTCCTCTGAAGCGCGCTGGGTCGCGCTCTGCGAGAGATCGAGCAGCACCGAGGCCAGGGTGTTGTCCTTGTCGCGCAGGCGCACGCCACCGACCAGATCGGCGGCGTTTTCCTGGTCCGCCAGCCAGCGCGCGGCTTGCGAGGTCTGGCCTCGACGCGACAGCACCCACACCGATGAACCGCTGGCCGAAGGATCGGTGAAGGCGTCGGCGTGGATCGCCACGAACATGTCGGCCTTGTGCTGGCGCGCGAGCTGGTAGCGTCGCGTCAGCGGGATGAAGAAATCGGAATCGCGGGTGAGATAGGCCTTCATCCCCGGCGTCGCGTTGACCTGGCGCGCCAGCTCCTTCGCCACCTGCAGGGTGATGTTCTTCTCGAGGCTGCCCGAGGCACCATGGGCACCGGTGTCCTGGCCGCCATGGCCGGCGTCGATGGCGATCAGCAGCGGACGACCGCCACCGCGCTTGGCGACATCGGCGACCGTGCGCACCGGCGCCTGTGCGGTCGGCGTGGTGTTCGGCGGCGGCGCGACAACGACCGGCGGACGCTCGACCACCGGCGGTTGCGCCGGTTGCTGCGGCGGCGCTTGTTCGACACGCGCTGGTTCGCCGTTCGTTGCCGGCGTGGTCTGTGTGGTGGCGACCGCGCGGGCATCGCCATCGCCGTCATCCGGCCATTCGATCACCAGCACGCGGCCGCTGGCGTTCGATTCCATGTGCGGGCGGATCGCCACGGTGTCGCCGCGCAGGTCGAAGACCAGCCGCGCCGAACCCGGCCCGGGGGTTCCGCTGCGCACGCCACGAACCAGGCCGGCGCCATAGGGCATCGGCAGGTCAGACGAAACCGCGCTGTCCTTGAAGTCGACGACCAGGCGGCGCGGATTATCGAGGTTGATGATGGTGTATTGGGCGTCGCGGTCGAGCTGGATCTCGGCGCGGGTGCCGGTCGCGCCCTGGCTCACGCGCACGGCGCGCACGTCCGCGGCCCACGACGGAAGCGCGAACAGCAGAAGAATCGTCGTGATCGCCGTTTTCGTGAAACCCACGTACCGCCCCTGGAGCCAGCCTTGCCGATTCAAGCATCCTGCTTGCGTCATTTCAACGAATTCCTTGCGAATCGGGAACTTGGGTCAGGAATCTCTCAGGTTCCTCGAGCTTTTCCAGCCAGTCCCGCCCCGTTTCGGAGCCCGCTTCGAAGCTGGCGGCACGACCGGAACCCGCGACTTCGAGCCTGACATGGAGATCGGCCGGCGGCAATGCGCCGGCGCCGCGCTCCGGCCATTCGACCAGCCACAGGCGGCCGTCGTCGGGGTCGAGGCCGAGGAATTCCAGTTCGCCGGCATCACCGATGCGATAGAGGTCGAGATGGAGGGCGTCGCCCGAAGCGATCGAATAGCGCTCGACCAGGGTATAGGTCGGGCTGCGGATCGCGCCCTGCACGCCCAGCGCGCGCAGCATCGCGCGCGCCAAAGTCGATTTGCCGGCACCGAGATCGCCGTGCAACCAAACCACCGCACGCGCGGGCAACTGCTTCGCCAAGGCCTCGGCCAAGGCGACGGTGGCGGCTTCGTCGGCGAGGTGGATGGCGGGACCGGGTTTCATCCGCCCATTCTCCGTGGAAACACCGCTGGCAGCGCGGCGATGAGATCGGAAGCGAGCAAGCCATGTTCGCCCTGTCGGTCGGCGACCGCGTCGCCAGCCGCGGCATGCAGCACCGCGCCGATCCATGCCGCGGCGAAGGCTTCGTGATGTTGCGCGCGCAGGGCCGCGACGATTCCGGTCAGCGTATCGCCCATCCCCGCGGAGGCCATGCCGGGATTGCCCCCCTCGATGACGCGCATGCGCTCTCCTTTCGCAGCAACCAATGTGCCTTCGCCTTTCAGCACGACGACGCAACCATAACGTTCGGCCAGTGCCTGCACGCTGCCGGAACGGTCCGCCTGCACTGCCTCCGTCGTCGTGCCAAGAAGGCGCGCGGCTTCGCCCGGATGAGGCGTGATCACACTCCCCGTCGGCAACGGCCGCGGATCGCTCGCGAGCAGCGTCAACGCATCCGCATCGATCACCAGCGGGCGTTGCGATGACAACCCGGCGACGAGCAACGACTGTGCCCAGGCATCGCGCCCGAGCCCGGGGCCGATGGCGATCACGTCGGCGCTGGCGATCAACTCCGCGATGTCGGCAGGCGCATCGACCGCATGCACCATGCATTCCGGACGGCGTGCCAAGAGCACCGCGACGTGTTCGGCGCGCGTCGCCGCCGACACCCGCCCCGCGCCCGCGCGCAATGCCGATTCCGCGCACAGTGCCAGCGCGCCACCCATGCCGCGGCCGCCGCCGATGCACAGCACATGGCCGAACATGCCCTTGTGGGCGTCGCGGGGACGTTGCGGGATGCGCGCCTGGGCTTCGGCCAGCGTGGCCACTTCATGTCGCGAGGCTGCGGTCATGCGCGGATTCTATACTTTGCGCATCGTGTCCACGCCCGCTGCTCCTGCCACGAACGATCCCATGCGACTGCGCCGGCAGATCGAGGGGCTGGTGCGCGCCCGCGGTTTCCAACGCTTCGGCGTGTCCGGCGTCGAACTCGGCGAGGACATCGCCCATCTCGAACACTGGCTGGCGCAGGGCCGCCACGGCGACATGGCGTGGATGGAACGCAACCACGACAAGCGCAGCGCGCCGGAACAACTGGTGCCGGGCACGCTGCGGGTGATTTGCGTCGGCATGGATTACGGGCAGGACCCCGAAGATGCGTGGGCGACGCTCGATGATGGCGAACGCGCCTACGTCGCGCGCTATGCGTTGGGCCGCGACTACCACAAACTGATGCGCAAGCGCCTGCAGCAGCTCGCCGACGACGTCGCCGCGATGATCGGCCCGCTCGGCCATCGCGTCTTCGTCGATTCCGCGCCGGTGCTGGAACGCGCGCTTGCGCGCAACGCCGGCCTCGGCTGGATCGGCAAGCACACTTGCCTGATCGACAAGGACGGCGGTTCGTGGTTCTTCCTCGGCGAGCTCTTCGTCGACTTCGATCTCGCCGTCGATCCGCCCGCCGGCAACCACTGCGGCACCTGCGCCCGCTGCATCGACATCTGCCCGACCCAGGCCATCGTCGCGCCCTACCAGCTCGACGCCCGCCGCTGCATCGCCTATCTCACCATCGAACACGAAGGCGCGATCGACGAGGCACTGCGCCCGCTGATCGGCAATCGCATCTTCGGTTGCGACGACTGCCAGCTGGTCTGCCCGTGGAACAAATTCGCCCGCCGCAACGACGAAGCCGATTTCCGCGCCCGCAACAACCTCGACACCGCGACCCTGCCGCAACTGTTCGCCTGGAGCGAGGATGAATTCCTCAGTCGCAGCGAAGGCAGTGCGATTCGTCGCAGCGGTCACCGGCGCTGGCGTCGCAATATCGCGGTGGCGCTGGGCAATGCACCGTCAACGCCGGACGTGATCGCGGCGCTGGAATCGGCGCGCGACGAGCCCGATGCGCTGGTTGCGGAACACGTGCAATGGGCGCTGGCACAACACCTGCGCTGAGGTCCGGCCTCAACCGGTCGCGGTCCACAGGGTGATGTCGTAGACATAGGCGTCGATGCCGTGCTCGACCTTGGCGAAGACCTGGCGCGCCCCGGCAATCAGTGGCTGCATCTCGATCTCCAACGCGCCGTTCCTGCGCATCGCCTTGAACCGCGGATCGGACAGCGGCAATCTCTGGTCGAGCAATGTGCCCGCGTCGTCCAGCGCAAGAATCCGCAGGTGGCGCGCCCCGACTTTCGCCATCCATCCCGGCAGCGCGATGCGCCAGCGCCAGCGATCGCCGGTCGCCTCCGCCCGCGGGACGCCGGTGCCGATGTCGAATGTTTCGTGCGCACGCGCGAATTTCAGCAATCGGCCTTGCCCGAAATGCAACTGGCTGCCATAGCGGCGCAGGGCCTCGCGCTTGCGTTCCAGCGCTTGCGCATCCAGCGCCACCGACCATTCCTGGCCGGCATTCGTCGGCGGGACATGGATGTGGAACGAACCGGCCCGCACGCCGGGGAAACGGCGCAATGCCAGCGTCGCCAGCAAGGCCAGGGCGGAATGATCCGGGTGGTAGTCGCCGAAGGCCGGCACCATCACCATGGTCGGGCGGAAATCCGCCATCACGTCGGTCAGGATGTCGACCGCCTCGGCGGCGCGCGCAGGCGCCAGCAAGGTCGTCAAGCCGCCATCCGGCCAACCGAGGTGCAAGCCGTCCAGCCCATCGCACTGCAATGCATCCAGCGCCGCTTCGGCTTCGGCACGACGCAAGGCGCCCCAGCGCCTGCGCGCCTGCGCATCGATCCGCCAACGACGCTCGCTCAGGCGTTGCGGCCATGGATTGTTGTCGCCATCGGTCGCGAACACGACGCGCGCCCGGCCACCGACGCTCGCCACCGCCTGCAGCAGCCCTCCGCAAGAGATGACCTCGTCATCAGGATGCGGTGCGATCACCAGCAGGCGGGTGTCGGAATCGAAAGCGGGCATCATCGCGTCATTGTGCATGCATGGCTTTCAGCTGCCTTGCCGCGGGGCACCACAGCAGGCGATAGCGCCCACCCTCGGGAAGGTCGATCGCGGCATCGCCGGAACCGAACTGCAGTTCCGGCCCGATTTGCACGATGCGCTCGCCATCCAGGCGCAACCAGCGATAGCAGCCCGGAATCATCGCCGCGACAGGCAGGCGTCCCGCGGCGTGCTCGCCCAACTCGCGCCCCGCCACCCACTCGCCATTGGCAAAAGGAATGAAATCCGCGCGCAGGGCCTGCAGGTCCGCGTCCGGCATGCGTTCCGGATGCATCACGTGGGCTTCGCTGGAATGGATGTCGGCGACGATGGTGTCCGCCAGCAGGCCGCGGCGCAGTCGCTCCTGGGTCACCATTTCCAGCACGGGATGGAAAGCGCGACGGCGATAAATGCCCTCGCCCTTGGCATCCATCACCACGTCGGCGGGCGTGGTAATCGCCAGCACGGTCGCCAGTTGCTGGCGATACTCCTGCAGGCGATCCCGCCACGGCGCACGCACGATCAACAGGATCGTCGCCAGCAACGCATAGCCGATCCATGCCCGGGTTTGCGATATCCGCAGCCGCGCCAGGCCATGCAACAGCAATCCGCCCAACCACGGCGCGAACAGCGGCAACACCGGCAAATAATCCTGCGAAGTCAGCAATGGCCACGCGGCATACAGGAAGATCGCGAACAGGCCACAGGAACCGGCGACGAACCAGCGCTGCGCGGTCATCGCGGGGTCGATGGAGCGACGGATCGAGCGCCGCGCCAGCGTACCGGCAACGATCACGACGATGCCTGCTTCGACGCAACGCAGGATCAGTTGGCGCGCGTTGGCATCGCGCCCGAATCCCGGCAACAGGTTGTGTCCGAGCACCGCTTCATGCATCGCGGCCAAGCCGCCGCGTGCCGCGACGATCCCGACGACGGTCGCGACCACCGCACTCGCAGCGACGGCACCGATCGCCAGTCCACTCGCCAGCGCGTGCCCGCCCGGTCGCGCCTGTTTCGGCATGCATGCCAGCACGAAACCCGCTGTCGCCAGCGCACAGGCAAGCAAGGGCATCGTCTTCAACGAGCTCGCCATCGCCATGCCCACCGCAAGTCCGGTCAGCAACGCGCGCAACGTCGGTCGACGCACCAGCACGAAGGCCGCCATCGCCGCGATCCACGCCAGCGCCCACAGGGTGTCGGCGCGGAATTGTCCGGCCATCCGCTGGTAGGTTGGCTCCAGCGCCAACAGCGCCAAACCGAGACTTGCCGCCGATGCGCCCCACAGCGCGCGACCACAGCGCCACGCCAGCACGAAGGCCGCGACCGCCAGCGGCACCATCGCCAGGCGCATGCAATCGAGGATGTCGCTGCGCTCGCCGAGCAGCGACAGCAACGGCGCGCACAGCATGTGGAACAGCGGCATGTGGTTGTCGAAGGCGTCGCGATAGGGAACGCCCTGCTGCGTCCACGCCCACACCACGTGCAGGTGTTGCGGTTCGTCGGAATCGAGCGCGGCGCCGCGCACCAGCCACAGGCGCAGCAACACATACAGCACCATGAGAATGGCGCCGCCGTGGACGGCGATCCGCTTCATTTCAGCGCGTGCGCTGCCCGAGTTCGGTGATCAGGGCATCGGTCACCGCATCGCCGGTCGCGGCACCCCCCTTCAGTGCCGGCAGGGTGCGATCGGCCAAGCGCTTGCCCAGCTCGACGCCGAACTGGTCGAAGGCGTTGATGCCCCACAACACCGATCGCGCATGGACGCTGTGCTCGTAGAAAGCGACCAATGCGCCCAGCGCCTGCGGCGTCAACGCGTCCAGCAACAGCAAGGTGCTGGGACGACCGCCGGGATAGTTGCGGTGCGGATCCTCCGAAGATTCGCCCATGGCCAGTGCCTGCGCCTGCGCCAGCAGGTTGGCCAGCAGCAGGTCGTGGTTGTCGGCGTGATGGTGATCGGCATTGACCACGCCGATCAGATCCATCGGCACGATCTCGGTCCCCTGGTGGAGCATCTGGAAATAGCTGTGCTGGGCATCGGTGCCGGCGCTGCCCCACCACACCGGCGAGGTCTGCACGCCGACGGCATCGCCATCGACCGTCACCGATTTTCCGAGGCTCTCCATCACCAACTGCTGCAGGTACGACGGCAACAACTTGAGGCGATCGTCGTAGGGCACCACGGCCAGGCTGCCGCGTCCGCGTGCGTCGCGGTTCCACACCGCGGTCAGCGCATGCCACAACGAAGGATTGTCGCGCGCCGGCGCTTCCAGGCAATGACGGTCGTAATCGCCGGCGCCGCGCAGCAATGCATCGAAACGTTCCGGACCGACGGCAATCGCGATCGGGAAACCGACCGCCGACCACAGCGAATAGCGACCGCCGACCCAGTCCCACATCGGCAATACGCGTTCCGCCGCGACGCCGATCGCTTCGGCCTTTTCCGGCTTCGACGTCACGGCATAGGTGCGCGCGCCTTCGTCGCCCAGCCACGCGCGCGCGACCTTCGCATTGGCCAGCGTTTCCTGGGTACCGAACGATTTGGAAATGATGATGAGCGCGGTGGTCGCGGGCTCCAGCCCTTCAAGCGTGCGCGCCAATGCGTGGCCGTCGACGTTGGAGACGAAATGCACGCGCGGCGCGTCGGGATCCTGGCCGAGCGCGTCGACGACGAAGCGCGGACCGAGGTCGGAACCGCCGATGCCGAGGCTGATGACGTCGCGCACGCCGGATGCGCGCAGGTCGCGCACCAGTCCCAGCATGCGTTCGCGCGTCGCCTTCGCGACTTCATAGGCATCGCGCGCGATCTCCGCCGACGAAAGATCACCGCGCAGCGCGGTGTGCAGCGCCGGGCGCTGCTCGGTCACGTTGACGATTTCGCCATCGACCATGCGCTTGAAGGCCGCGCGCACCCCACGCGCTTCGGCAAGCGCGAACAGGGCATCGAGCGCGGCTTCGTCGTAATCCTGGCGCGCGAAATTGGCGTACAGCGGACCTGCCCGCAACGACAGCGAACCCGCGCGCGAAGCGTCGTCGCGCAACAGATCCTGCAGGGTGGTTCCTTCCAGGCGCTTGACCTGGGCCGCCAACGCATCCTGCAGGCCCATGGCGTCAGGCCGCCTGTGCCGGGATGCCGTGGTTGGTATGCGTCAACCGGTTGTCGCGATCGACGTACACCAGCGTCGGCTTGTGCCTCGCCGCTTCGGCCTCGTCGCACATGCCGTAGGCGCAGATGATCACCAGGTCGCCCGGCTCCGCCTTGTGCGCGGCGGCGCCGTTCACCGAAATGATGCCGCTGCCGGCCTCGGCGCGGATGGCGTAGGTCGCGAAGCGCTCGCCGTTGCTGACGTTGTAGATCTCGATCCGTTCGTTGTCGCGGATGCCGGAGATCTCCAGCAGGCGGCTGTCGATGGCGCAGGAACCTTCGTAATGCAGCTCGGCGTGGGTCACGCTGGCGCGGTGGATCTTGGCCTTGAGCAGGGTGATGTGCATGGCGGTGGCAATGGTCGGAACGGTCAGCCTTCGATTGTAGACCCCTTCTGCCGCACCGCAACAACCGGGGTTCAGGACAGGTCGAATTCCAGGTTGTCGATCAGCCGGGTCGTGCCCAGCCGCGCCGCCAGCAGGGCCACCCGCGGACCGGGCTGGCCATCCACCGGGGCTTCCAGCGCCGGCGTGCGGATCACCGCGTAATCGGGCCGGAAGCCGGCGGCTTCGAGCTCGGCGGCGGCCGCCGCCTCCACCTTCGCCCGCGTCTCTCCGGCCAGCAGGCGGTCGCGCATCGACTGTAGCGTGCGATACAGCATCGGCGCGCGGGTACGCTCTTCCGCGCTCAGGTACTGGTTGCGCGAACTCAGGGCCAGGCCATCGTCGTCGCGCTTGATGTCGGCGCCGATGATCTCGATCGGGAACGCGAGATCACGCACGAAATAGCGGATCACCGCCAGCTGCTGGTAATCCTTGCGACCGAAGATCGCGACATCGGGCTGCACCTGCAGGAACAGCCGCGTCACGACCGTGGTGACGCCATCGAAATGGCCCGGGCGCGCCGCGCCATCGAGGACGTCGGTGATGCCGGGCACGTGCATGCCCACCGCATGATCGGCGCCGAAGGGATACATCGTTTCCACGCCCGGCAGCCACAGCACGTCGCAGCCGGCATCGGCCAGACCCTCGGCGTCCTGTTCGGGGGTGCGCGGATAACGCGAGAAATCCTCGTTCGGGCCGAACTGGGTGGGATTGACGAAGACGCTGGCGACGACGCGATCGGCGAGCTGGCGCGCGCGTGCGATCAACGAGTAGTGGCCGGCGTGGAGATTGCCCATCGTCGGCACGAAGGCGATCGATTGTCCGTCGCGGCGCCATTGGCCGAGCGCACCGCGCAGGCCGGTCAGTTCAGTCAGGATCTGCATGGATCAACTTGAGTAGGAATGTTCCGCACCGGGGAAGCTGCCGTCGCGCACAGCCGTGCAAAACGCCTGCACCGCGCCCGCCACCGACCCGCCTTCGGCGAGGAAGTCACGGACGAAGCGCGGGCGGCGATGACCACTGTCGAGTCCCAGCATGTCGTGGAGGACCAGAACCTGTCCATCGCAATCCGGACCCGCACCGATACCGATGGTGGGGATCTCGAGCATGGCGGTGATCTCCTTCGCCAACGGCGACGGCACCGCTTCCAGCACCAGCAAGGTCGCGCCGGCAGCCTGCACGGCGAGCGCATCCTCCTTCAATTTCGCGGCGGCGGCATCATCGCGGCCCTGCACCTTGAAGCCGCCGAAACGCAGCACCGATTGTGGCGTCAGCCCGAGATGCGCGCATACCGGAATCTCGCGTTCGACCAGATGCCGGATCACGTCGAGCTTGTGGCCCGCGCCTTCCAGCTTGACCATGCCGGCGCCGGCCTGCAGGAAATGCGTTGCCGCGTCGAGCGCACGCTCTTCGCTGGCATCGGCCTGGAACGGGAAGTCGGCGATCACCAGCGCGCGCTGCACCGCGCGACTGACGCAGCCGGTGTGGTAGGCGATATCGTCGACGGTGACGCCCAGCGTATTGCCTTGCCCCTGCACCACCATGCCCAGCGAATCGCCGACGAGGATGAGGTCGACGCCATTGGTATCGATCACGCGCGCGAATCCGGCGTCGTACGCGGTCAACATCGTCAGCCGCTTGCCGGCCTGTTTCGCCAGATGCAGGTCGGGCACCGTGACCGGCTTGGCTTCGCCCATGCGCGAGGGTTTCATCGGAGTTCCTGAAGGGGCGTTCGCAGGGCGCCTAGCCTACCCGACCGGCGATGACCGCGGCGACATCGGCCGGATCCAGCGCATCCAGCGCACGCCGGGCCGGGCCGATACCGGAAATCATGGCATCCGGCCACGCATCCAGCAGCGGCACCAGCGCGAATGCGCGTTCGTGCAGGCGCGGATGCGGCAGTTGCAGCCCCGCTTCATCGATCACGGCATCGCCATGCAACAGCAGATCGAGATCGAGGCGGCGTGGCCCCCAACGTGTTTCCCGGTTGCGATCGCGCCCGGCTGCGCGTTCGACGTGCAACAGCAATTCCATCAATTCCTGCGGCGACAACGTGGTGTCGAACACCGCGACTGCATTGAGAAAGCGATCCTGTTCGATCCCGCCCCAGGGCGCGGTAGCATACAGCGGTGACATCGCGATATTGACGATGCCGGATTCACCGCCAAGTCGTTCGATGGCGAACCGGAAGGCTCGCGGGACATCGCCGACATTGCCGCCCAGGCCTATGGCCGCGCGGGCCACATCACTCATGAGCGACGTCGGCGACGGCGCGGTCGCGGCTGTTCATCACCGCCCTCGCCATCATCGTGCGTTTCCGGCGCGTGCGGCATGCCGGCCTGCAGCTCCGCCCAATAGGCGACATCGCTTGCATGGTTGGGCGTTGCGCGCTCACGCAGCTTGAGGAAATCGAACGCCGCGCGGAAACGCGGGTGGACGATGAAACGACCGGTGCGCTTGCGTTGCGCGAAACGCGGCTGCAGCAGCCAGATCTCCTGCATCGGCAGCGAGAACCGCCGCGGCAATGCCACCACCTGGGTCAGGTGCAAGGTGACGCGATCGGCGGCACGACGCTGCGCTTCCGCCGCATGCATGCCCTGTCCTTCCAGCTGCGCCAGCGAGCGGCAATAGGCCGGCCACAACAGCACCGCGAACAGGAAGGCCGGCGAGACCGGCTCATCGGCGGCGACGCGGGCATCGGTCCCGGCGAGACCGGCGATCACCATCCGCCGCAACGCACCGCTGCGATTCGACGCCAGCGCCTTCGCGGTTTCGGGGAACAGCACCGCCAGCAGGCCATGGCGCTCCAGGCCTTCGAAACTCGCGACGGCATGACCCGACAGGAACAGCTTGAGGCATTCGTCGAACAGGCGTGCCGGTGCCGCCTGCAGCAGCAACGGCGCCAGCGATGCAATCGGCGCGGCGGTATCTTCGGCGATGGTGAAGCCGAGCTTGGACGACAGGCGCATCGCGCGCAGCATGCGCACCGGATCCTCGCGATAACGCGTCTCGGCGTCGCCGATCATGCGCATGCGTCGCGCGATCACGTCGTCGAAACCGCCGACGTAATCGTGGATCGAGAAATCGGCGATGTTGTAGTACAGCGCGTTGGCGGTGAAATCGCGGCGGACCGCGTCTTCCTCGATGCTGCCGTAGACGTTGTCGCGCAGCACGCGGCCATCGTTGTGGACCTCGCGATCGCCGCTGCCGTCGTCCGACGACGCGCGGAAGGTCGCGACTTCGATGATCTCGCGCCCGAACACCACGTGCGCCAGCCGGAAACGGCGGCCGATCAGGCGGCAATTGCGGAACAGCGCGCGCACCTGCTCGGGCGTGGCGTCGGTGGCGACGTCGAAATCCTTGGGCTGGATGCCGGCGATCAGGTCGCGCACCGCGCCGCCGACCAGAAACGCGGCGTGGCCGGCCTCGTGCAGTCGGTACAGCACGCGCAGCGCGTTCGGGCTGATCGCCTTGCGCGAGACCGAGTGCTGGTCGCGCGTGATGATTCGGAGCTGGCTCAAGCGATCGCCCCGGGGTGGTTGCGCCGGGCGTCATGGCTGAATGGGTACATCATCCTGCTATACTAGCAAGCCACCGGCCCGTCCAGCCGGGATCCCCGACACGGATCGGAGATCGACGACTTTGCTCCCTTCGTCTAGAGGCCTAGGACGTGGCCCTCTCAAGGCTAAAACACGGGTTCGAATCCCGTAGGGAGCGCCATACGAAAACCCACGCTTTGGCGTGGGTTTTTTGTTGGAGCGATCAGGTGCCCGACCGGCAGAATCGTGCCTGGCTCGTGCCGAGGAACGCCGAGGCTTCCTTGATCTCGGGCAGTGACCAATCGCCATCGCAACTCTGCTTGAGCAAGGCCGTGAACCGCGCGCCCGCATGCTTCCTGTCGCCGATCAATATCGAGGCGTGCCCCGCTCCGTAAAGCGCATTGAATCGTCCAGGCTCGCGCTCCAGCGTCTTGTCGAATTCGGCCAGGGCCTCGGCGGGCTTGCCCTGCGCCAGCAGCAATTCCGCCAGTTGTTCGCGGGCGGGCAGGATCTGGCCCGGCGTCACCGGATCCTTCTCCGTCGCATCGTCGAGAGTTGCCGCCGCCTGCATCGTCCCGAGTGCAGCATTCCCCCGGCCCTTCAACGCCTCGAGCCACCCCTGGGCGATCAGCCTCTCGATTTCGACCTGTTTGCTCCAGTCGTAGCCCGGCGCACCCTTGATGCCGTCGCGTAGCATGGCCAGCGCGGCGATCTCGCGCTCTGCAGCGGCGGCATTGCCGGAACGTGCGGCGCCGACGGCACGGGCAAAGCGGATATGCGCCGCCGCCCCGCCGAACTGCGCCCAGGGAAGGAGCGCAAGCGTCCGCGGCGACAACTCGAGTACCGCCGCCGACGCCCAGTTCTTGCGCTCCAGCGCCAACCGGGCCGGCACGGCCGCGAAGGAATACGCCGACGTCATCGTCTTGGGTTCGACCTGGGTGATGCGCGCCATCCGTGCCGCCACCTCCTGCGCCTTGCTCACCCGTGCCGTCTGGAGATAGGAATAGACCAGATAGTCCGTGGCATGGAGTTGTGCCTGCCATGCACCGGGCAGGTTTCGCTGCTTCGCATAGGCGAGCGCCGCCGCTTCGGAACGCAAATTGGCCTTGATGCCCTCGTCCCACAAACCGAGGCGCGTGAAGATATGCGAAGGCATGTGCTGGGCGTGGGCCGAACCCGGTGCGATGTCCGCATAACGCCGCGCAGCAGTGAGCGCCAGCGGGGCAAGCGCCGGCGAATCGAGGCTGTGAATCAGGTAATGCGCGATGCCCGGATGATCGGGCTGCAATGCGAAATCGGCATTGAGAATGGCTGCCGCTTTCTTCTGCCGGGTGAAACCGGCGTCGCCATCCATCATCCCCGAAGCGATGAGGGCCAGGGCATAGAAGATCCCGGCCTCGCCATCCCCGGGGTTGCGCGTGCTGACGCCCTCCATCGCCTTCTCGTAGGCGAAGACCCGGTGGCGATGATCGCCAAGCGGCGGGTCATAGAAAACCGAAAGTGCCGCGACATAATCGCCTTCGCGGGTGGTGCCGACGGGCATGCCCTGGGCCTTCCGGATCGCGGCCTCGCCCTTTGCAAATTCCGCAGCCGTGGGCGGCGCCCACAGCGGGTGATATTGCGTCATCGCAATCCCCCATTGTGCGATGGCACATGCGGGATCGGCAGCTGCGGCGGCCCCGAAGCTGCGCTCGGCCTGCTCGTATTCGAAGCTGTGCAGCCAGCGCATCCCCATGAGGAAGGGTTCCTGCGCCTCCGCCTTGCAGCTCGTGGGGAAAACGACCGTGCCCAGTTGCGAATCAGCCAGGGGCTCATGCCCCTCGTGGCCGGCGTGCTGGGCACCGAGCGGCCCGGCCGGAATCGTCATTGCCGCCATGAGACCGGCGGCTGCAAGGCTCTTGAGATGCATCATTCACCTCCCTTGGCGAGCGCAGCACCCCCCCTCTGCGGCAAGATCGGCGTCCTGCCCCTGGCGATTCTATTCGCCAACGCGCCGCTCTCGCAGGAAATGCTCGAAGGCGAGCCTTGGTCGGTTCCCGTAAAATACCCGCACGTTCCACTGGTCCCGCTCCATGCCCTTCGTCGTCACCGATAACTGCATCAAGTGCAAATACACCGATTGCGTCGAGGTGTGCCCGGTCGACTGTTTCCACGAGGGCCCGAACTTCCTGGTGATCGACCCCGACGAGTGCATCGACTGCACCCTGTGCGAGCCGGAATGCCCGGCCAACGCGATTTTCGCGGAGGACGACGTCCCTGCTGGCCAGGAAGGCTTCGTCGCCCTCAATGCCGAGCTGTCGCGCGACTGGCCGGTCATCACCACCCGCAAGGATCCGCCACCGGATGCCGCCGAGTGGGACGGCAAGCCCGACAAGCTGCCATACCTGGAACGCTGAACCTTGTCGGTCGCGAAAACGAAAACGGGCGCCAATGGCGCCCGTTTCGCATTGCGATGGAACGCCGCCGGTTACTTGGCGAGCGCTGCCTTGAGGTCGGCGATGACCTTGGTCGCTTCGGCGCTGGCATCGATGCTGCCGCGCGGATCGATCGCCGACACGTGCACGCCGTTGGCCACGGTCGCGGTGCGGATCAGGAAATCATGGCCGGAGTACGAGACGTCGTAGGTGCCGAGCAACTGCGACTTGTTCTTGACGGTCGCACCCTGCACGCCCGCCAGCGCGGTGCCGAGCTTGTTGAAGACGTCGTCGCGGGCACCCGGCACGATGAAGGCGCTGGCACTTTCACGCGGAGCGGCCGGCGTCACCGAACCACGCGACTGGACCTGGGACGCGGAGACGCTGCTGCTGCCGCTGGGGAGGTTCATCGCGGCGTCGGCCGAGGGGCGGTCGAGGTCCGGCGGCACTTCCAGCGGGCGCGCTTCGGCGGCGAGCTTGTAGGCCTCGGTCTTGTGCTTGCCGCGGACCCAGCTGCAACCGGACGTGGAAAGGACGGCGACGGCGAGCGCGGCGAGAGCGAGACGAGTGCGAACTTGCATGGGACAACGTTCTCCGGGAATCGGTACGAATGGGTATTTCTTGGATGATTCAGGCGGCTTCGAGGTCGCCGACCGCGGCGACCATCGCCGCCAAGCCGGCGCGTGGCCCCGAGGACAGCGGAAGCAGAGGCAACCGCAGGCCGTGACCATACCCGAACTCGGCCAGCAATGCCTTGACCGGGATGGGATTGGGTTCAGCGGCGAGAAAGGCGTAGAGGCCGCGCATCCGCCCGTCCTGTCCCTCGGCATCGGCGGCGTTGCCGACATGGGCAAGGTCGAACAGCCGGCGAAAGGCACGCGGCGCGGCGTTCGATCCCACCGAGATCAGGCCATCGGCACCGGCGAGGATGGCACGGCAGGCGGTCGGGTCATCCCCGCTCAGCACCGCGAACTGCGGCGAACGCAGCGACAGCAGGGCCTGCATGCGCGCCTCGGCGTCGACCGCTTCCTTGATGCCGATGATGTTCGGGTGCCCGGCCAGCTCGGCCACGGTCTCGGGCTGCATGTCGCAGCCGGTCCGTCCCGGCACGTTGTAGAGGACCACCGGCAGGCCGCCCTGCTCGGCCACGGCGCGGAAATGCGCGACCAGGCCGGCCTGGGTCGGGCGGACGTACGGCGGCGTCACCACCAGGGCGGCATTGGCGCCCAGCTGGGCGGCACGGCGGGTCAGCGCGATGGTTTTCGCGGTGTTCGAGGTGCCGGTCCCGGCCAGGACCGGGATGCGCCCCGCCACCTGGCGGACCGCTGCCTGCAGCAGGGCGTCGTATTCGGAATCGTCCAGCGCGTTGGCCTCGCCGGTCGAACCGGCCACGACCAGGGCATGGATGCCCCCTTCCAGTTGTTGTGCGATGAGCCTGGACCAGGCCTCGAAATCGACGGCCCCCGTCTCGGTGAACGGGGTCGCCAGTGCCGTGATGATGCCGGAAAGCTGCAAGAGAACCGCCCGCGAGGGGTCGAAAGACAGCCTGCATGTTACTTGCGGCGTGAAATGGCCGGCAAGTATCCTGTCGCTGTCGGCGCCCTGCCGGCGCTTGGGCGGACCGCCGCCGGACACGAACATCTTGAGCGATACCGCCGCACGCCCCACGGGCAACGAGAACCACCTGCTCATCAACGCCTACGCGACGCACCCCGACTCGCCGCTGCTGCCGGTGTCCCGGCGCATCAGCGACTCCGGCTGCAACCTGGTGGACGCGCGCCTGAGCACGGTCGGCCGCGATGTCTCGGTGAGCATGCTGGCGGTGGGATCGTGGGACGCCATCGCCAAACTGGAAGCGATGCTCTCCCGCCTCGAGCGCGAAGAGGGCTACAAGCTCAACTGGTACCGCACCGGCCCCAAGCCGCTGCAGTCCAACCTCATCCCCTACATCGTCGAAGTGGTCGCCGCCGACAAGCCGGGCATCCTGTTCCAGCTCGCCGATTTCTTCGACCGCCAGGGCATCACCGTCGAGAACCTGCATTGCTCGCGCTACCGCGCGATGCAGACCGGCGCCGAGATGTTCACCGCCCAGCTCACCATCGGCGTGCCGGCCGACATGCACATCGCCGGGCTGCGCGACGATTTCCTGGAATTCTCCGATCGCCTCAACCTCGACGCGATCATGGACCCGATGAAGTTCTAGGCCGCATGAAAACCAATACCGGCACGGCCATCGCGAAATCCGTCCTCAAGCTGCCGCTGGCGCTGGGCGATGGATCGACCACCACCCTCGCCGATTTCGCCGGCCGCTGGATCGTCCTTTATTTCTACCCCAAGGATTCGACGCCGGGTTGCACCACCGAAGGCCTCGATTTCCAGGCGCTGCTGCCGGAGTTCCGCAAACTCGGCGCCGAGGTGATCGGCGTCTCGCGCGATTCGGTGAAGTCGCATGCCAACTTCTGTGCCAAGCAGGGTTTCACTTTCCCGCTGGTCAGCGATGGCGACGAAGCCTTGTGCCGCGCCTTCGGCGTGATCCAGATGAAGAAGCTCTATGGCCGCGAATTCGAAGGGATCGTGCGCAGCACCTTCCTGATCTGTCCGCTCGGCAAGGTCGCGCAGGTCTGGCAACCGGTGAAGGTCGCCGGGCACGCCCAGGCCGTGCTCGATGCGCTCAAGGAGCACGCCGCCTGACCTCATCACTCCTCCACTGCAAAGGGAATCCGTCCGCATGACCAAGGGCAAGCGCATCTACGTGCTGGATACCAACGTGCTGATGCACGATCCCACCGCCCTGTTCAAGTTCGAGGAGCACGACGTGTTCCTGCCGATGCAGGTGATCGAGGAGCTCGACAACGGCAAGAAAGGCACGTCGGAAGCCAGCCGCAATGCGCGACAGGTCAGCCGCTTCATCAACGAGTTGATCGAGGAGCAAGGCACCGACAAGATCGCCACCGGCCTGAAGCTGCGTCCGCCGGGCGGTCTGCAATTGCGCAGCGAAGGCAGCAGCGGCGTGCTGCGCTTCCAGACCAGCGATTTCGGCGGCGGCAAGGTGATGGGCACGGCGATGCCCGACAACCACATCCTGGCCTCGATCCTGTCGCTGCAGTCGCAGGAGCCGGAAACGCCGGTGGTGTTCGTCTCCAAGGACATCAACCTGCGGATCAAGGCGGCGATCGCCGGCATCGTCAGCGAGGACTACGAGAACGATCGCGCGCTCGACGACTTCAACCTGCTCTACACCGGCTCGCAGGCGCTGCCCGAGGATTTCTGGACGCGCAACGGCAAGGATCTGAAGTCGTGGACCGACAAGGGCCGCACCTTCTACGAAGTGGCGATGGCCGAGGGCGACGACTGGCATGCCAACCAGTTCCTCTACCTGCCCGGCGACGAGCAATCCGAATTCCGCGTCGCGAAGATCGCCGACGGCAAGGCGGTGCTGCAGATCGTCGACGATTTCCGTTCGCAGCAGCACGCGGTCTGGGGCATCAGCGCGCGCAACCGCGAGCAGAACTTCGCGCTCAACGCGTTGATGGATCCCGAGATCGACTTCGTCACCCTGCTCGGCACCGCCGGCACCGGCAAGACCCTGTTGACGCTCGCCGCGGGCCTCGCCCAGACCATGGATGCGCAGCGCTACCGCGAGATCATCATGACCCGTGCGACGGTGAGCGTCGGCGAGGACATCGGTTTCCTGCCCGGCACCGAGGAGGAAAAGATGACGCCGTGGATGGGCGCGCTCACCGACAACCTCGAAGTGCTGATGCCGAACAACAAGGAAGGCGGATCGTGGGGACGCGCGGCCACCAACGACCTGCTGGCCTCGCGCATCAAGATCCGTTCGATGAACTTCATGCGCGGCCGCACTTTCCTCAATCGCTACCTGATCCTCGACGAGGCGCAGAACCTGACGCCGAAGCAGATGAAGACGCTGATCACCCGCGCGGGTCCCGGCACCAAGATCGTCTGCCTCGGCAACGTCGAGCAGATCGACACGCCCTACCTCACCGAAACGACGTCGGGCCTGACCTACGTGGTCGATCGCTTCAAGAACTGGGAGCACAGCGCCCACGTGACCCTGCGTCGCGGCGAGCGTTCGCGACTGGCGGATCAGGCGTCGGAAGTGCTGTAAGCAGTCTTGATTGATGTTTTAAACATCACAATCGAGATCTGAGACTTGCATGATCGCGGTTGGTGGCAGGAAACTGCTGCCAACCATGGATCGTCCGGGATTTTCATGATCTCCGCCTCCCAATTGCGCGCGGCACGCGCCCTGCTCGGCATCGACCAGCGCACGCTGGCGGCAATGTCCGGCGTCTCCCTGCCCACCATCCAGCGCATGGAGGCCAGCAAGGAAGAGCACGTCCGCGGCGTGGTCGCCACGCTGACGCGCATCGTCACCGCACTCGACAACGCCGGCATCGAATTGATCGGCAACGAGCAGCCGAGCCAGGGGCGCGGTCGCGGCGTGCGCCTGAAGGAACACGAGTGATGTCGACGCTGCCCGGATTCGATCGCAGGCAATACCTCGGCATGTTCGTGCCCAAGCTGGTGACGGTGTTGCGCGAGGGCTACACCGCGAAGATGTTCCGCGCCGATGCCATCGCCGGACTCACGGTGGCGATCGTCGCGTTGCCACTGGCGATGGCCCTGGCGATCGCGTCCGGCGCCACGCCGGAGAAAGGCCTGCATACCGCCATCGTGGCCGGCTTCCTGATTTCCGCGCTCGGCGGTTCGCGCGTGCAGATCGGCGGTCCGACTGCAGCGTTCATCCCGGTGGTATTCGCGGTGATCGTGAAATTCGGCTACGGCGGCCTGATCCTGTGCACGCTGCTGGCCGGGCTGATGCTGATCGCCGCCGGCCTGCTGCGCCTCGGCACGCTGATGAAATACATGCCGCAGCCGGTGGTCACCGGTTTCACTTCCGGCATCGCAGTGAGCATCTTCTCCAGCCAGGTGAAGGACATGCTCGGGTTGAAGATGGGAGCGGTCCCCGCCGAGTTCCTGCCGCGCTGGGCGGCGTTCGCGCGGCACATCTCCACCACGCAGCCGGCCGCGGTCGCGCTCACCGTGCTCGGGCTCGCGGTGATTTTCGGGTTGCGCAAGTGGAAGCCGAACTGGCCGGGATTCCTGATCGCGCTGATCCTGTGCACTGTGATCTGCACGCTGTTCGCATTGCCGGCGGAAACCATCGGCACGCGCTTCGGCAACCTGCCTTCGGCATTGCCGGATTTCAGCTTCCCGCATATTCCCTTCGAACGGACGATGGAGTTGCTGCCGAGTTCGTTCACCATCGCCTTCCTCGCCGGCGTGGAATCGCTGCTGTCGGCGGTGGTCGCGGACGGCATGACCGGCGGTCGCCACCGTTCCAACATGGAGCTGGTCGCACAAGGCGCGGCCAACGTGGGATCGGCGCTGTTCGGCGGCCTGCCCGCGACCGGCGCGATCGCCCGCACCGCGACCAACATCCGTTCCGGCGGACGCACGCCGATCGCCGGGATGCTGCACGCCGGCTACCTGCTGGTCTTCATGCTGGTGCTGTCGCCGCTGATGCGCTACGTGCCGCTGGCCGCGCTCGCCGCGGTGCTGCTGGTGGTCGCCTGGAACATGAGCGAATACGAGAACTTCCGCAACACGCTGTCGGCGCCCAAGGGCGATCGCCTGGTGCTGCTGCTGACCTTCCTGCTCACGGTGTTCGTCGACCTCACCGTGGCGATCCAGGTCGGCATCGTGGTCGCCGCCTTCGTCTTCATGTTCCGCATGTCGGAAGCGGTGGAAATCAGTTCCGGCGTGAAACTGATCGATGACGATCTGCACCCCGATCCGTCGCGCGACGACAGCGACCAGCGCGCACGCCTGCCGAAGGACACCGAGGTCTACCAGATCAGCGGCCCGCTGTTCTTCGGCACGGCCAATCGCCTCGACAACCTGCTCGACCAGTTCCTGGCGCCGCCGAGGGTCTTCATCCTGCGCATGCGCCTGGTGCCGGTGATCGATGCCAGCGGCGTCCATGCACTGCAGAAACTCGCCGACCGCTGCCATCGCCAGGGCATCGTGCTGATCGTGTCGGGATTGCAGGAGCAGCCGAACCGGATCATCGCGCAGATGCATTGGCAGGAGCATCCGGGCGAACTGCATTTCACCGCGAATTTCGACCAGGCGATCCAGCTGGCGCGGCGACTGGTCGAGCAACCTGCACAATAGGCGGATGTCCGCCCCCCGTCCCGTCTCCGTCCTCACCATCGCAGGTTCCGATTCCGGCGGTGGCGCCGGCATCCAGGCCGACCTCAAGACCTTCGCCGCACACGGCGTGCACGGACTGTCGGCGATCGCCGCGCTCACCGCGCAGAACACTCGCGGCGTGACGGCGGTCCACGTGCCGCCGGTCGAATTCCTGCGCGCGCAACTCGACGCCTGTTTCGACGATTTCGACGTGCGCGCGGTCAAGATCGGCATGCTCGCCAATCGCGAAGTGATCGACACCGTGGTTGACGTGCTGCGCCGACAGCGCGACGCGCAACCTGGACTCGCCATCGTCCTCGACCCGGTGATGATCGCGACGTCCGGCGCGAAATTGCTCGAGGACAACGCGATCACGGCATTGCGCATACGGCTGTTGCCGCTGGCGACGGTGGTGACGCCGAATGTCCCGGAGGCGCAGGCGCTGGGTTCCGGCACGATCCACGCCCCTGACGACCTGGAACCGGCAGCGTCCAGATTGCTCGGCGCAGGTGCGCAATCGATCTTCCTCAAGGGCGGTCACATCCCCGGCAATCCCGTGCGCGATCTCTACCTGGGCCCGGACGGCTCGACATCGATCGAGCATCCGCGCATCGATGTCGAAGGCCACGGCACGGGCTGTACCCTGTCCTCGGCGATCGCGGCGAATCTGGCCTTGGGACTGTCGCCGCGCGACGCCTGCCTCGCCGCATCCGACTATGTCCACCGCGCCCTGTTGGCCGGTTCGACACCCGGACTTGGCGGATTGACGGTTTTGGGGCATTGGATCGCCGGAAAGCGCTGAAATTCCGGCGAATCGTCGCGATGCGACATCATGGCCCGTTCTCTGCGAAAATTGCCGTCTTGGCCCCGTAGCTCAGCTGGATAGAGCGTCCCCCTCCTAAGGGGAAGGTCGTGCGTTCGAATCGCGCCGGGGCCGCCACTTGCACATGCGCATCCCTGCGCAAGAGCCCGCACATCCGTGTGCGGACTTTCCATAAAACCGGAGATTCCATGTCCCTGCACCCCGTCCTGTCCGCGCTCGGCCTGAGCGAGAACGAATCCGGCACCTATCTCGGCAATGGCGAATGGTCGAAGACCAGCGACGCCGGCGTGCTCGAACCGGTGAACCCGACCACCGGCGACGTGCTGGGCAAGGTGCACGCGTCCTCGCAGTCCGATTACGACACCATCGTCGACCGCGCGCAGGCCGCCTTCAAGGTCTGGCGCAAGACCCCGGCGCCGCGCCGTGGCGAAGCGATCCGCCTGTGCGCCGACGCGCTGCGCGCGCACAAGGACGCGCTCGGTTCGCTGGTCGCGCTGGAGATGGGCAAGTCGAAGCCGGAAGGCGACGGCGAAGTGCAGGAAATGATCGACATCGGCGAGTTCGCCGTCGGCCTGTCGCGCCAGCTGTACGGCCTGACCATGCACAGCGAGCGCCCCGGCCATCGCATGTACGAGCAGTGGCATCCGATCGGCCTGGTCGGCATCATCTCGGCCTTCAACTTCCCGGTCGCGGTGTGGGCGTGGAACAGCTTCGTCGCGGCGGTGTGCGGCGACATCTCGATCTGGAAGCCGTCGCCGAAGACCCCGCTGTCCGCGATCGCGTCGATGAAGATCTGCAACGAAGCCTTGAAGGCCGGCGGCTTCCCCGACCTGTTCTTCCTGTTCAACGATGCCGGTACCGAACTCGCGCAGTCCTTCGTCGACGACAAGCGCATCGCCCTGGTCAGCTTCACCGGCAGCACCAAGGTCGGCCGCAACGTCGGCGAGCGCGTCGCCACCCGCATGGGCCGCAGCCTGCTCGAACTCGGCGGCAACAACGCGATCATCGTCGACGAGACCGCCGACCTGAAACTGGCGATCCCGGCGATCGTGTTCGGCGCGGTCGGCACCGCCGGCCAACGCTGCACCACCACGCGCCGCCTGTTCGTCCACGAATCGATCTACGACGACGTGCTGGCCAAGCTCAAGACCGCCTACGCGCAGGTCGAGAAGAAGATCGGCGATCCCACCGACCCGGCGAACCTGATGGGCCCGCTCAACAGCCAGGACGGCGTCAAGGCCTACCTCGCCGCGATCGAGAAGGCCAAGGCCAGCGGCGGCACCATCGAGAGCGGCGGCAAGGCGCTGGACGACCGCAAGGGCAACTTCGTGCTGCCTGCGATCGTCACCGGCCTGAAGAACGACGCCGAAGTCGTGCAGATGGAAACCTTCGCGCCGATCCTCTACGTGATGAAGTATCGCGACATCGATGACGCCATCGAGATGCAGAACGACGTGCCGCAGGGCCTGTCGTCGTCGATCTTCACCACCAACCTCAAGCGCGCGGAAGCCTTCCTCGCGGCCTCGGGTTCCGACTGCGGCATCGCCAACGTCAACATCGGCACCAGCGGCGCGGAAATCGGCGGCGCCTTCGGCGGCGAGAAGGAAACCGGCGGCGGCCGCGAGTCCGGTTCCGATGCATGGAAGGCCTACATGCGTCGCCAGACCAACACGATCAACTACTCCGACGCGTTGCCGCTGGCGCAGGGCATCAAGTTCGACCTCTGATCGACCGATGTACGCCCTCGCCCGCCCGCTGCTGTTGTCGATGGACGCCGAACGCGCGCACGATCGTGCGTTGCGTTGGCTCGATCGCGCGCATGCGGCGGGATTGACGGGCTTGCTGGTGCGTCCGCCACCGGCGTTGACGACGTCGGCCCTGGGCCTGCGTTTCCCCAATCCGGTCGGATTGGCCGCAGGCCTCGACAAGAACGGCGCGCATGTCGATGCGCTGTTCGGCCTCGGCTTCGGCTTCATCGAGGTCGGCACGGTCACGCCGCGACCGCAGGCGGGCAATCCCAAGCCACGCCTGTTCCGCGTCGCCGACCACGACGCCATCATCAACCGCATGGGCTTCAACAACGACGGCATCGACGCGCTGGTACGCAATGTCGGGCGTTCGAAGCACATCCACGCCGGCCCCAATCGCGGCATTCTCGGCATCAACATCGGCAAGAACAAGGACACTGCCAACGCCGATGCGTTGAACGACTACCTGGTCTGCCTCGAACGCGCCTATCCGCTGGCGGACTACATCACCGTCAACATTTCCTCGCCGAACACCGCGGGACTGCGCGAATTGCAGGAAGAACAATCGCTGCGCCGCCTGGTCTCCGGACTGCGCGATGCCCAGGAACGCCTCGCCGGCCAGCAGCGCCGGCGCGTGCCGCTGCTGGTGAAGATCGCCCCGGACCTCAGCGACGAGGACATCGATGCGATCGCGCGCGTCTTCAACGATCTCGACATCGACGGCGTGATCGCCACCAACACCACGGTCTCGCGCAGCGAAATCCAGGGCAGCCCGCTTGCGGCGGAAGTCGGTGGCCTTTCCGGCGCACCGTTGCTGGAACGCTCGACCGCGACCCTGCGCCGCCTGCGCGCGCGCCTCGCCGACCACATCCCGATGATCGGCGTCGGCGGCATTTCCAGCGGCACCGATGCCATCGCCAAGACCGCGGCCGGCGCCCAATTGGTGCAGCTCTACACCGGGCTGATCTATCGCGGCCCGCGCCTGATCCGCGAATGCGTCGACGCGATCCACCGCCGCACCCAGCAAGCCTCGACGCCCGCGCTGAAATGAGCGACGGCCTGCAGGTCAGCCACGCGCAACCGCTGCGCACGCGCAACACCTTCGGCATCGACGTCACCACGCCGCTGGCGCTGCGCGTCGGCGATCCCGCACGACTCCCGGACGCACTGGCTCTGGCGCCCGATGCCTTAATCCTCGGCGGCGGCAGCAACCTGCTAATGGTGATGGCGCCCGATGCGGTACTAGAACTCGCCAACGACGACATCGGCGTAGTCGCGGAAAGCGACGATCACGTCGACGTCCGTTGCGGCGCCGGCGCGGTCTGGCACGACTTCGTGATGGCGACGCTGCAGCGTGGCTGGTCGGGACTGGAGAACCTGTCGCTGATTCCCGGCACGGCCGGCGCTTCGCCGATCCAGAACATCGGCGCCTATGGCGTCGAGGTGATGGAACGCATCACCGCCGTCGATGCCTGGGATCGCCACGATGCGCGCTGGCTGCGTTTCGCTGCAGCCGATTGCGCCTTCACTTATCGCGACAGCCGCTTCAAGCACGAACCCGATCGCTACGTGGTGACCTCGGTGGAATTCCGCCTCGATCGCCAGCCACGACTGCGACTCGACTACGCAGGCATCCGCGAGGAACTGGCGGCGATGGCGATCCACGACCCGACTGCGCAGGATGTCGCCGACGCGGTGATCCGCATCCGCCGCCGCAAACTGCCCGACCCCGCGGTGATCGGCAATGCCGGCAGTTTCTTCAAGAACCCGATCGTGGCGACCGACATCGCGGATGCATTGCGCAATGCGCATCCCGATCTCCCGGTCTTCCCTGCCGGATCGCTTGGCCGCCGCAAGTTGTCGGCCGCCTGGCTGATCGACCGCTGCGGCTGGAAAGGCCATCGCGACGGCGATGCCGGCGTCTCCGCCGGGCACGCGCTGGTGCTGGTCAACCACGGCAACGCCAGCGGCGCGCAACTGCTCGATCTCGCGCGACGCATCGCCACATCGGTGCAGGAACGTTTCGGAGTCGCGATCGAGCCGGAACCGCGCATCATCGGCGCGAGCTGGTGAGCACGAACGAGTGAGCGCGTCCCGGCCATCGCGACAACGCCCACAGCTGCTGCGCGCGGCGCTCTACATGCTGCTCAGCACCGTCGGCTTCGGCCTGATGGCGGTGACGATCCGGCTCGCCTCGCGTACCGAGTCGACGCTGGAAATCGCCTTCTTCCGCAACTTCTTCGGCCTGATCGCGCTGTTGCCATTGCTGCTCGGACCGGCGTTGCGCACGCCCGATCCGCGCGCGGCATTCCGCAAGACCGTGCATACCACGCGGCTGTCGCGCTATGGCGTGCGCGCGCTGATCGGCATGGTCGGGATGTTCCTCGGCTTCTGGTCGATCGCCAACCTGCCGCTGTCGCAGGCGATCGCACTGGCCTATTCGTCGCCGATCTTCGTCACCATCGCCGCCGTGCTGATGCTGGGCGAAGTCGTGCGCGTGCGCCGCTGGGCCGCGGTCGCCATCGGTTTCATCGGGATGCTGGTGATCGTGCGGCCGTTCTCGCACGCCTTCACCCTTGGCTCGCTGGTCGCGGTTTCCGCGGCGATCACCAGCGCGATCGTTGCGATCCAGATCAAGCAGTTGTCGACCACCGACGGCCCCGACACCATCGTGTTCTGGACATATGTGCTGTGGGTGCCGATGTCGCTGGTCGCCGCGCTGTTCCAGTGGCACTGGCCGCAGGGCATCACCTGGTTGTGGCTGGCGCTGACCGGCGTGCTCGGCACGGTCGGCCAGGTGATGTGGACGCGCGCGCTCAAGCTCGGCGAAGTCTCGGCGCTGACGCCGATCAGCTTCGTGCAGCTGGTGGTGGTGACGATCGCCGGCTGGCTGCTGTTCGACGAACGCGTCGATCGCTGGACCCTGCTCGGCGCCGGCATCATCTTCGCCTCGACCGCCTATATCGCCCATCGCGAAGCGCAACTGGCGCGGCAACACCGCAGCGTCGCCGCCAGCGAGGCCGCCGAAGCGGGACGCTGAGCGCACCATCGCCCGAATGACCAATGGCACGGGGGCGCCGCGCGGTTCTGACGTAAGGTCGCCTGGTCCCGATACGGAAATCATGCTGCATGCGCTTTTTCCCCCTTGCCATCGCCGTTGCATTGGCCAGTGCCGGCGCGCTCGCGAACGCGCAACAGGTCGACATCTCGAAACTCGACGCCGGCATGTCGGCACCGCGCACGCAAGTCCTCGTGCTCGGCACAGCGCATCTCTCCGGCATGCCCAAGGATTTCAAGGCGGAATCCCTGCAGCCGGTACTCGATCGCCTCGCCGCCTACCGCCCCGACGTCATCACCATCGAAGCACTGCCGGGCGAACAGTGCGATCTGATCGCGCGTCATCCCGCGATCTACAGCCCGACCGACATCGGTCCCTATTGCCGGAGCACCGCCGCAGCGAAAACCGCGACCGGGCTGGACATGCCCGCCGCGATCGCCGAGCAGAAAGCCATCCTCAAGACCTGGCCGCAGGACCCGACGGCCGCGCAACGCCGCCGTCTCGCCAGCGTGTTCCTCGCCGCCGGCGATCCTGCCTCTGCCGTCGTGCAATGGCTGCAATTGCCGAAAGCGGAACGTCGCGCCGGCGACGGCATCGACGCCGTGCTGGCGCAGGACCTCGACAAGCTGGCGACGCGCAACAACGAGAACTACCTGGTCGCCGCCGCGCTCGCCGCACGCCTCGGACTGCAGCGCGTGTATCCGGCCGACGACCACACCGGCGACAACATCAGCATCGACGACGAAGCCGCATTCGAAAAAGCTATCCGCGCAGCTTGGGGAAAGGCATCGAAGGAAGCCCTGGAAGCTCGCGCGCAACAGGACGCATTGGCGAAGACCGGCGACATGCTGGCGCTCTATCGCCTCATCAACAGGCCGGAATCCCAGCGCCTCGCCATCGACGCCGATTTCGGCGGCGCATTGCGTGATCCTTCGCCGCAGCATTTCGGCCGCCTGTACGTCGCCGGCTGGGAAACCCGCAACCTGCGCATGGTCGCCAACATCCGCGCCGCCTTCGCCCATCGCCCGGGGGCCCGCGTGCTGTCGATCGTGGGCAGCTCGCACAAGCCGTGGTTCGACCGCTTCCTCGGCCAGATGCAGGGCGTCGACATCGTCGATGCCGAAACCATCCTGAAGTAATCCGCCCCTTCAAGGAGTCCGCCATGCGTTACCTGCTGCCTGCCCTGCTCGCCCTTGCCGTCGCCACGCCGCTCGCCGCGCAGACCGCGCCACCGGCGATGACCAATGATACGCCGCTCAATACCGCCATGCCGGCCGCCGCGCCCGCCGATGTCGCCAGCATCGACGCGATCATGGCTGCACTCTATGACGTGATTTCCGGCCCCTCGGGCAAGGCCCGCGACTGGAACCGCATGCGTTCGCTGTTCGTGCCCGGCGCGCACATGGTTCCGACCGCAAAGAACAAGGAAGGCGCTGTGCGCATGCGTTGGATGACGGTGAACGACTACGTCGCCACGTCCGGCGCACTGATCGAACGCGACGGCTTCCACGAGCGCGAGCTGGCGCGCAAGACCGACCGTTTCGGCAACATGGCGCAGGTGTTCAGCACTTACGATGGCCGCACCGACAAGGGCGATTACCATGAGCGCGGCATCAACAGCCTGCAATTGCTGTTCGACGGCAAGCGCTGGTGGATCGTCTCGATCATGTGGGTGGGCGAAACGCCGGACACCCCGCTGCCGGCGCATTACCTGCCCAAGCGCTGAACGGACCGGACGCCGTACATCAGCGCATGGACGCCGAACACCCAGGCCAGCGCCGCGCCCCAACCGGCGAGGACATCGCTGGGATAGTGCACGTCCAGATAGGGCCGCGACCAGCCTACCGCGAACACGAACA
>JASLDW010000038.1 GCA_030151365.1 Lysobacter sp.
GCCATCCTCAACCTGGTGATGACCAACATCCGTACCGCGATCGGCTCGATGGACCTCGACGAGTCGCTGTCCAAGCGCGACGAGATCAACGCCAAGGTGCTGGTCGCGGTCGACCAGGCGACGCACCCCTGGGGCATCAAGGTCAACCGCATCGAGTTGAAGGACATCGCGCCGCCGCGCGACCTCGTCGAATCGATGGCGCGGCAGATGAAGGCCGAGCGCGAGAAGCGCGCCAACATCCTCGAGGCCGAGGGCCTGCGCCAGGCCGCGATCCTCAAGGCCGAGGGCGAGAAGCAGTCGGTGATCCTCGAGGCCGAAGGCAGTCGCGAAGCCGCGTTCCGCGCCGCCGAAGCGCGCGAGCGCCAGGCCGAGGCCGAAGCCAAGGCGACGCAGCTGGTGTCGGACGCGATTTCCGGCGGCAACGTGCAGGCGATCAACTACTTCGTCGCCCAGAAGTACATCGAGGCGTTCAAGTCGCTCGCCGAGGCACCGAACCAGAAGTTCGTGATGATGCCGATGGAAGCGTCGGGCGTGGTCGGCTCGCTGGCCGGCATCGCCGAACTGGCGAAGGAAGCGCTGGAGCGCCAGCCGAGCGCGACCTCGCGTCCGCCGTTGCCGTCGCAACGGAGCTGACGCCATGCGCATCGAAGTCATGGTCTGGGCCGGGCTGGCGCTGTTGCTGTTCGCCGCCGAAGCGATGGCGCCCGGCGCCTTCATGCTGTGGCTGGGGCTCGCCGCTGCCGCCACCTTCGTGATCGTGTTGCTGGCGCCGGGCATGGCCGTGCTCACGCAGGTGGTCGCGTTCGCGATCCTCAGCATCATCGCCATCCTGGTCTGGCAGCGCTGGTTCCGTGGGCGTGGCCGCCGCAGCGACCAGCCCAAGCTCAATCGTCGCGCCGAACAACTTGTCGGCGAGGTCGTGCTTCTGGCCGAACCGATCGTCGATGGCCAGGGACGACTGCAGATCGCCGATGCGTTCTGGACCGTCCGCGGGCCCGACACGTCGGCCGGCACGCGCGTCCGTATTGCTTCGACCGATGGCATGGTGTTGACTGTCGAGCCCATCGCCGGAGCTGAGTGAATGACATTCGGAAACCTTCGTCCCATCCCGAGGGACAGGTTTTCAGGGAAGAAGACAGTCGTTGCAACCTTCGCCGCACTGGCCATCGTGCTGGGCGGCTGTGCATCGACCACACCTGCTGCAAAGACCGCGACCGTGCAAGATCCGGTCGCCGATCCCTACATCAGCGCACCCGATGCCGTGGTGCGCGCGCAGGCGGCACCGACCCGCAATGTCGCCGGCGTGTTCGAACTCACCGTGCAATCGGTCTCCGTTCGCGACGGTATCGTCCTACTCAATTCGGAGCGCGACCTGCGCAAGCCCGACCTGCTGGTGATCGAAGTGATGCCGGCGGCACAACGCGAAGTCGCGGCGCATACCCGCAATTCCGCCGCGCGTTACTTCCTCAACAAGCACCTGACCGTCCAGGGCGTGGCCCGGCGCGTGGTGGTGGGGAGATCGGGCAAGGGCAAGTCGGCGCCGCCACGCTACGGCACCCGGGTGCAAATGGACCACTTCGCGCAGGTGCTCACCATCCTCGAGTGAGCGCCGCGGCCCGGCGGAACCGGGGCGGATGCGATAATCGGCGCTTTCCGCATCCGGACCCGGCCATGACCCAGAAAACCATCCTCAACGACACCCACCGCGCCATGGGCGCGAAGATGGTCGACTTCGGCGGCTGGGACATGCCGATCCACTACGGTTCGCAGATCGAGGAGCACCACCAGGTGCGCCGCGACGCCGGCATGTTCGACGTCAGCCACATGACCGTGGTCGACCTGCGCGGCGCGCGCACGCGCGAATTCCTGCGCAAGCTCGTCGCCAACTCCGTTGACAAGCTGCAGAAGCCGGGCAAGGCGCTCTACACCGCCATGCTCAACCCGCAGGGCGGCGTGATCGACGACCTCATCGTCTACTTCATGTCGGAAGACTGGTTCCGCCTGGTGGTCAACGCCGCCACCCGCGACAAGGACATCGCGTGGATCACCGCGCAGGCCCGCGCCTTCGATGTCGAGGTGAAGGGGCGTCCCGAGTTCGGCATGGTCGCGGTGCAGGGCCCGAACGCCCGCGCCAAGGTCATCGACCTGCTGCGCGAGGAGGATCGCGCACCGGTGTCGAAGCTGGTCCGCTTCAGCGCCCGCGAAGCGAAGACGGTCGACGGCATCGATGTCTTCGTCGCCCGCACCGGCTACACCGGCGAGGACGGCTTCGAGATCATCGTGCCGGAAGATCGCACCGTCGCCTTTTGGAATGCGTTGCATGCCGCGGGCGTCGCGCCGGCTGGACTCGGCGCGCGCGACACCCTGCGCCTCGAAGCCGGCATGAACCTCTACGGCCAGGACATGGACGAGACGGTGTCGCCGTACGAAGCCGCGCTCGGCTGGACGGTGGTGCTCGACGAAGGTCGCGACTTCATCGGTCGCAGTGCCATCGAAGCGCAGGCGCAGTCGGCGCCGCGCCAGATGATCGGCCTGGTGATGGACGAGAAGGGCGTGCTGCGCCACGGCCAGCGCGTCATCACCGCGAATGGCGATGGCGAGATCCTCTCCGGCACCTTCTCGCCGACCATTGGCAAGGCGATCGCGTTCGCGCGCGTGCCGGCCGGCGAACCCGGCGACGTGCGCGTCGACATCCGCGGCAAGGAGGTCCCGGTGCGCGTCGTGAAGTTCCCCTTCGTGCGCGAAGGCAAGATCCAGGACGGCATCTGATCGCCGTTGCGGCACGCGCCGCGGCAACCGTTAGACTATCTCCACCTTCCCCCCGAAACCTGCAAACGCGGAGCACCCCATGAGCCAGGAAATCCCCGGTGATCTCAAATTCCTGAAGTCGCACGAATGGGTGCGCGTCGAGGGTGACGGTCGCGCCACCATCGGCATTTCCGACCACGCGCAGGAACTCCTGGGCGACCTCGTCTACGTCGAACTGCCCGCCGTCGGCGACGACCTCGAAGCCGGCAACGCCTGCGCGGTGGTGGAATCGGTGAAGGCGGCGTCCGACGTCTACGCGCCGGTCAGCGGCAAGGTGCTCGAGGTCAACTCGGCGCTCACCGACAAGCCGGAGACGATCAACGAGGACGCCTATGGCGACGGCTGGCTGTTCGTCCTGCAGATGAGCGAGCCCGACCAGGTGAAGGAACTGCTGTCGCCGGACGATTACGAACAGGCGCTGGCCGACGACGAACACTGATCGTCGCCACACCGGTTGCATCGCGAAGCCCGGTCGACGACCGGGCTTCTTCGTTTCGGCGAACGCATTTCGCGACCCGGAACACATCGATGATGGCGATCGAAGCTCGCGCACTTTCGCGCAAATCGGGTGTTGCGATGCCGGAAATGGCGTCCGCGCGAAAAATATTTTCGATTCGATTTAACCGCCGTTGCTGGCCATCGACGGTCGCGTCGAAGAACGCGCCGGCATGTGCTTCGAATCGACGCGAACGCGACGCTGAAAAAATTTCGACTTGAAAACAAGTCTTTTTTGAAATGCGTTTGCAAACACCGGCGTGTCGCGCGATGCGATGGCGCGGATGCAGGGAGGCTTCATCGGCGATCCCGGACGCAGCCGATCGGGGCGGAGATGAAAAAAATTTCACGAAAGGTGTTGACACGACGAAATTGGCTACTTACGTTTCGCCCAACTGGAGGGCGGTAACGCATCGAGTGATCGAACGCAAGTCCAACATGGGGTTTCAATCTGTCCCTTCCAATCGAATGCGGGGCCACGCGGATGTCGTCATGCGCGTGATCCCACACCCAATCCGTTCCGCGACTTCGGGCGCGACAACGGTCCGTGGCGGGTCCGACTCCCGCTGTGCGTATGAACCGGCCTGGCTGGTTCGTTACAACTCAAGACGAGGAGCCATCCAATGGCAATGAAGAAAGCTGCGAAGAAGGCCGCCAAGAATCCGGCCAAGAAGGCTGCGAAGAAGTCCGCCAAGAAGACCGTCTGAAAGGCAGCCGCCAAGAAGACGG
>JASLDW010000043.1 GCA_030151365.1 Lysobacter sp.
GCGGCTTAACTCAGGTGTTAGCGCTCACAATCAGCATTTCGCTTTAAGGCTCAAGGCGCTGGTTCCTCGCCAAAGCCCAATTCTTCGGTAATCACTCGCCGGCGCTCGTTCTATGATCGGCCCGCGTATCCAGCAGCGCCCTCGCCTTCGGCTGTAAAACCTCGGTGCTGCCTGTCCAGGTTCTCCAATCAAACCCGCCTCCGGTTACAACCTTCGCCGTCACCCCGTGAACCATGCCTTCGGTTCCTACCCCTGCGCGCTAACTACTCATTCAAGCCGACCCCGCTTCGTGGCGCCGTCTGCGTGCTTACGCTACGCTAGCACGCATCCGTCGCCACTCGCTGGGCGGCTTAATTCGGGTGTTAGGCTATTTGCCATGAGCGATCCTGCACTCACCTTTTCTAACCAAGCCGAATGGGAATCTTGGCTTGAGCTCAATGGAAGTACGACGGCCGGCGTGTGGCTTCGTCTTGCGAAAAAATCCGCTCCAAGACAAACAGTTTCCTATGCCGAGGCGCTCGAAAGCGCCCTTTGCTATGGCTGGATTGACGGCCAAAAGCAGGCTGAGAACGAGCATTATTGGCGTCAACGATTCACGCCCAGAAAAGCCAGAAGCATTTGGTCCAAGATCAATAAGGACAAGGCTGAAGCTCTTATCGCTTCCGGAAAAATGCGTCCCGCTGGGCTGCACGAAATCGACCTAGCCAAGCAGGATGGTCGCTGGGATGCTGCATATTCATCTGCGAGCGCATCCACTATCCCCGACGATTTTCAAAAGGCCCTTGACGGAAACAAGAAAGCTAAGGCGTTCTTCGCGACACTCAACAGCCAGAACCGATATGCCTATCTCTTTAGAATACAAAACGTCAAGAGGGCGGAAACCCGTGCGAGAAAAATCGTCCAATTCGTTGAAATGCTAGCCAATAGTGAAAAGCTCCACTAGGGCAAATAGCCTAACTAGTCGTTCAAGCCGACCCCGCTTCGTGGCACCGTCTGCGTGCCTGCGCTACGCTAGCACGCATCCGCCGCCACTCACGGGGCGGCTTAACTCAGGTGTTAGGGCTATGCGGAAGAAGATTATCGTTTCCCTAATGATCATCACAGGCATTGTTCTTGGCGCCCTTATAGCGCTCCACCTCTACTCAAAACACCAGATTCAAGTCCAAGAACAGGAATACCAGGTCAATAATCCTTACTACATGCCAGGAACTGTTTGGACTAGTGCGCTCAAAGGATATGGCACAGACCTCATCCTTTTGAATACCGGAGAATATTCATCCATTCAAGTTTGTGACATATGTGGTGGAAAACCAAAAATATCAGGCCGATGGCTGGACAGCGGCGACCACATCGAACTGCGCTCTGCAAAAAACTCAGAAGCCCCCTTCATTTTGCGCAAGAGCACAAGAAAAAATTGCATCTTTCTTAGGGACGATACCCAGAATAGAAATTACCATCCCGAATTCTTCATGAAGTCGAGACATGATTGCCGCCAAGTCCTACTTGACGAGTTCGAAAAAGGAATATGAAGCGCAGGACTTGAAATATCAAAGCCGTAAGCCCTAACTATTCGTTCAAGCTGACACCGCTTCGTGGCAGTCGGCCTGTGCTTACGCTACGCTAGCACGGGTCTGCGCTCATGGGCGGTGCAGCTTAACTCAGGTGTTAGACCGCAGATGAAAATTCTAGCCAGCCTAGCAGCGCTTACTATCGCCCTCCCCTGTCTGGCTATTGCGGCCGATAAAGAAGGAATCGAACTTGTCGGAAACTTCAAAGCTATTCCCAAAAACACCCAGAGTTGCGGTGTCCTCTTTGTTGGGACAAACGTAACGCTCATAGATAAAGCCACAAATAAAGAATTTCCACTCGTTATTCCGTGCCTTAATGATCTGACAGTTAAGAATCAATCAGGACAGGGCAAGCGAATAGCTGCAAACCGGACTTATCTAATAAAAGCATCGCCCAAACAGCCAAAGGGACTCTGTTGCTTTAGTAACTTACCCAACCTTCTGTATCTAGATCACATTCAAGAAAAGCACTGAACCGCGGTCTAACTAATCGTTCAAGCCGACGCCGCTTCGTGGCACGGTTTTGGGCTTTCCGCTACGCTAGCCCAAAACCGCACCACTACTCGGCGCGGCTTAACTCAGGTGTTAGACGTCACTAATGATTTCTATCGAATTTGAACCGCCCAATTCATTTATCTGCGAATGCTGCGGCAAGGAAACCATCCGTCTCACGCGATTTGTAATGAAGGATGGAGATGCTCATGCTGTGTATTACCTTCAATACACACCAAGTCATCCAAAGCGCGAGATGGTGGGTTTAGTTGGGTTGGGCTCTTGGGGAGAAGGATCAACTCCAGAAGATCGACTTGCCTTCCCTTTTCGCCTTTGGGATACGGACGATAATTTCAACGTAGGGCTTATGAACGCGGACGAATCTCCATGGGCTGAGACGGCATTCTTAGGTCGTCTTTTGGATCGTGAAGAAGCCTTGGTGCATCCTTGGAAAAGTGAGGTCTTTCATATAACCGACCATATCGTCCGTGACGATGCAGAGGTGGCAGCCTATTTTTTCAATAACCGGAGTGACGTCTAACTATTCGTTCAAGCCGACCCCGCTTCGTGGCACCGGCTGCGTGCCTGCGCTACGCTAGCACGCATCCGCCGCCACTCACGGGGCGGCTTAACTCAGGTGTTAGACTTTTCGGCAGAAATTTCCTGGAAAATTCCATGACCCTTTGGACATTCTCTTTAATTTCTGCCGCGCTATCCTTCACGATCTCGATATTTGTAAAGAATCTAACTCGAGACAAATACATTATATTTTCTTTCGCGCTCGCCTTTGTCGTTTCAAATTGCATTTATTGGTATGGCGCATTTAAAAGCGGTCATATAGAAGAATTCATAGGATGGGCTCCGCTATTTATTATCCCAAGCATGATTGGTTCCTTAGTTGGATCCGGGCTCGCTAGACCCCTCAAGTCCTTCTTACAAAAGCATTAGGCCGAAACGTCTAACTGTTCGTTCAAGCCGACACCGCTTCGTGGCACGGTTTTGGGCTCCACGCTACGCTAGCCCAAAACCGCACCACTCTCGGCGCGGCTTAACTCAGGTGTTAGGCGCTCCATTGGCGTTTTGCAAAGAGATTTCCTTAGAGGCTGATGTCCTTTGGCTCTTTGCCCTTCTCGCCTTCCGGTTAAAAGCCAAAGCTCGCTAAAGAACGCTTGCGCGCATTCCTGGCTCCTGAGCCGTCCTCCGCTCTCGGCGCGCAAGCTGGCTTCAGGCGGCTATGATGAGAAGAAAAGTAAATCTTAGTAAGAGCAAGAGCCGTAGATTAAAAGCAAGCAACAGCAAAGGCCGGCTCCGAATGGCATTTTCATAGACCAGCAGAGGGAAAAGCGACTCTTCGTTGGCGTCTTAGCCTTGAGGAACGCCTAACTGTTCGTTCAAGCCGACCCCGCTTCGTGGCACCGTCCGCGTGCCTGCGCTACGCTAGCACGCGCCCGCCGCCACTGCGCGTGGCGGCTTAACTCAGGTGTTAGGCTTTTGGCTCTATGATCATGTATCGGCCAACAATCGCTTTTGTTGTTCAAGCCCTAATAGCTCTTACTGGCAGTGAGCTGCAGAACAATAGCACTCAAAATTCAGAGATCCCAAAATTTGATTGTCGTAACGTTCCTTTTCCAGACCAATCTGGCGGTTATTCATCGGCGAACCCTAGCCCCTTGCATCAGGTTTATATAGAAGAGCGTCAACATGGATTCAAGAGCGGGACTACGCGTATTGCATTGCAGTTCGATAATTCTGGCTCAGTAATCGCCGCATCCGTATCCCAGAGTTCGGGCAATAAGAATATTGATCGGGCCGCACTCGATTGGGCCTTCTGCACGAAGATCAAGCCCGGAAAAGCTTCTAAGGCCACCATCCCTGTCATGTTTCGCTGGTAATGCGGTTAACTCAGGTGTTGGACCCATGGGGTTACAATTGCACTGTTTCCTGGGTAAGAGCTGCAGTTGCTTGCCTTAAAAACCGATTGGTACTACGACATTTCCGGCAATCGACTCCACTGCTCGACAGGCATAACCAAGATCAAGGGACAGAGCCCGGATAACCAAGCGATCCCTGCATCGAGAATGCCGCCTTGAAATCGCCCAAGAACTTGAAATCAACTTGCCGATGGCATCAAGGCGCCGGCGCCTCGCATGCCGAAACGGTTAACCTATTCGTTACCCGTTACTTGGCCAACCCGGCACCCAAATGACCGCAATCCCCACGCTTCTGCTACTGGCCGGTTTCACATCATCTCCCGGGGTCTCCGGAATTTCGTACCGGTGCTATGTCAGCACAGGCACGCCGAAACCGATTCACCTGGAAATGGCCATCTTCGGCAACGACCGTTGGAATGGCGGATACGTCAGGTACAAGGAAGCCAAAAAGCCGATTTCCATCGTCGAACTTTCGGTCAAATCGACCGAACTTGCCCCGGATCGCCCTTTCGAAAACGAGTCGACCTGGCTCGAAATCGTCGATGGCCGACCCGCCGGGAAATACATCGTGACGACCCAAGGCGCCAGAACTTACGGATTTACGTATATGTCCGCAAGCGGATCGAAGCGGGTCGAGTTCGCCGAAGACCTGGATGCACAGCACGACGGCAATTCGGGATGCTCCTGGCGCTGAAGACCGGATCGAGGCGTAAGATCGCCGATGCAGTCCAATCGAACATCACAGGAGGTGACCCATGACCGTGAAAACAGCCGTCCAGCTCGTCCAGGAAGCGAAAAAGAGCATCGAGAACCTCACGCCTGACCAGGTCGAAGCGGAACTCTCGTCCGGAAAGGCGAAGCTCATTGATGTTCGCGACGCTCCCGAATTGGCATCAGGCACGATTCCCGGCTCCATTCATGCTTCACGGGGAATGCTGGAGTTTTACGCCGACCCGAGCAGCCCGTATCACAAGGCCGAACTCAATCCGGAAGACCGCGTCATCCTGCATTGCGCGTCGGGAGGGCGTTCCGCACTTGCCGTCCATGCCCTTCGGGCGCTGGGCTACGGCAATGTCGCCCACTTGGATGGCGGCTTCAAGGCCTGGCAAGCCGCGGGAAAACCCGTCGCCAACTGATTTCACGAACCACCGTCCAGGCCATCCGTCGAGCAGCGTCGCCTCGTGGCACAGCCCTTGTGCTTGGGCTACGCTAGCCCGCAATCCGCACCGATCCGGAGCGGCGAAACCCCAGGCACCGGTGCGCATATGTACAAGACCATCGCAGCACTTTTGTTGATCCTTCCCATGCCTGGAAGTGCCCAGGAGGCAGATCGCTGCCCCATCCTTCCCGAAAATTCGGGAGTCGAATGGTCCTACCAGGAAGGTCCCGATTTCGATTTGTGCTATGCCATCGACGCTACCTCGAAGAGGGACCTCTTCGGCGTCTATACCGGATTCACCCCGAGCTTCAATCCCGGGAATTCGACGCCGGTCGGAGAAGGAACCGTCGCCGGCCAGAAGATCCAGTGGTATCCCGCATCCGGCGAGCATGTCGATCAATTCTCCAGGCAAACCCTGCTGCATCTCGACAGGAAAATCCTGATGCATGTCTGGATTTCGGCGGACAACGAAACCGACTCCAGGCACGCGGAAGAAGTTCTCGGGAAGATGCAGTTCAGGCCGTAAAGGGGCGATCGTCCGGCATCCACAACAGGGAGGTCATGATGAGCAACGAACAGGCAGCCCCCGAGACCCGCGGCGTTACGGTCGAGCTTCTCTCGACGATCGATCTCGATGCTGAAATCGAAGGCATGGCGGGACGACAGTTGCGAATGCGCAAGGTCACCCTCGCGCCGGGTGGCGTCTTCGGCCCGCTGCACGACCATATCGGCCGGCCGGGCACGGTCTACATCCTGGAGGGAACCATCACCGATCATCGCAATGGCATCGCCACCGATTACGGCCCGGGCGTTGGCTGGCCCGAGGATCACGAGACCTTGCACTGGCTGGAAAATCGCGGAACGATTCCCGCTGTCGAGATTTCTGTCGATATCGTCACACGCACCTGAATCCGCACGGAGGCAACACGATGAAACGCGTCACCGGCATCGGCGGCATCTTCTTCAAGGCGAAGGATCCGGCCAGGCTCGGTGCCTGGTACCGCGATCACCTGGGCCTCGACCTGACGGAATGGAACGGCGTCATCTTCAACTGGGGTGGCGATGGCAGCGAACCGGGGATGACCATCTGGAGCCCGTTCGCGGCCGACACCTCCTACATGGCGCCCAGCACGTCATCCTTCATGATCAATTTCCGCGTCGCCGACCTCGATGCCCTGATCGCCGCACTCAAGGCCGAAGGCTGCGATGTCATCGACAAGACGGAGAGTTCTGAACAGGGGAAATTCGGCTGGGTCATGGATCCCGAAGGCAACAAGGTCGAACTGTGGGAGCCGCCTGCAGGCCAATGAACTCCGGCGAAGTCCGGCGCCCGGATTCGGCGTATAGTCGCCTCGCTGTCCGGACCGGATCAGCAGGAGACGCGGCGACTGCCCGACACTTCCACAGCCAGCCCATCTTCATCCGACAACCTTTGGAACGTCAGTGGAGATATCCATGCCGAAATACCTCATCGAACGGGAAATCCCGGGAGCAGGCAACCTCTCCCAGGAAGAGCTCAAGGCCATTTCCCAGAAATCGTGCAGTGTCCTGAACAAGATGGGCCCCACGATCCAGTGGCAACAAAGCTACGTGACCGGCGACAAGGTCTATTGCGTGTACATCGCACCGAATGAAGACATGGTCAGGGAACACGCCGTGCAAGGCGGATTCCCGGCGAACCGGATCTCGGAAATCACGCAGATCATCGATCCGACTACTTCGGAGTAGCGCCACCGGGGCGCGCGACTACACATGCGCGTCGCGCGCCTGCGTGTTGCCAAGGTCGACTTTCCTCCAGGCGGGCGACCGACCGTTGGCGAGCGCCGGCGATGGCACGCCTGCGAATACGGTCATCACGGTCGGCGAAATCGATCGCGCTGCCGGTGAGCTGTCCAACCGGATGCCGCTAGAATGCCGGCATGAACAGACTTTTCGCATCCTGCCTGGCCATCCCGTTCCTGTTGCTGTCCAGTCGCGGCAGCGCGCAGGAAGCCGCCAGACCCTCCGGTATCGTGGTCGAGCGCACGTTCTGGGTGAAGGCCGGCAAGGAAAAACAGTTCGCCACCTTGTTCGATCGCACCCAGCTGCCGCGGCTGAAAGCTTTGCTTGGCGACCACCAGATCGTCTCCTTCAGCACGGCTGCCCCGCTCCTTCACACCGGCAACGACCAATGGGCGTTCCGCTTGAAGATCAAGTGGGCCAGCTGGGAAGCGTTCAACCGGGATGCCTCCGCGCGCGCCGACCAGAAATCCAATCCGACGCTGGCCTACGAACAGGCCCTGTTCGGCGACCTGGTCACCGATCGCAAGGACACCGTGATCCAGGAAGACAACTACGGCGCGAATTGACGCCGCCGCCTCCTACCGCCCCGACAACCAGCAGGAACCACTCATGCCCGACCCGGCCATCACAGACCTGAAGCGCATTTTCACCGAACGCCTCGAAGCCCTCGAGCGCATCCTCGATGTCGGTAGCGAACATCTCCCCGACATGAACGCCGCGCTGCAGGAACGCCTGGCCCCCGACATGTTCCCGCTGGGCACGCAGATCGCCATCGTCTGCAACCAGCCGCGGGGATTCTCGCAGTGGTGCGCCGGCCTGCCGATCGACAACCTCGGCCGCGAAGTCGACACCATCGAAGCCGCGCGCGAGCATATCCGCGACACCAAGGCGCTCGTCGCCGGCATCCAGGCCGGCGATGCCAAGCTCGACGAGATCAAGCGCATCGGCCTCGGCCCGGGCCGCTATTGCGAACTGCCGGGACATCGCTATGTCAGCGATTACCTGATGCCGAACCTGTACTTCCACATCACCACCGCCTACGACATCCTCCGCCATCTCGGCGTGCCGCTCAGCAAGACGGATTACATGTCGTACCTGGGCCCGCACGTCCGGCTGGAAGGCTGACATCAACTACTTCGCACGCCTGCCCGCCGGGAAAATCGCGCTGTGGTGCTACCTGGCGTGGTATCTGGCAACGGTCGCGACGCACTTCGATCCGTCTCCGGCCATCTGGCTGAGCTCGCTCGGCATCAGCGCGATCATCGGTGTCGCCTTGTTGCTGAGCGTGTCCGGGAAACCGGATCGCTGGCAGACGTTGCGCCTGTTCATGATGCCGTTCTGCGTTTCGAGTTTCTCTTCGCTGATCAAGGGCAAGGGCTATCTCCTGATCTTCCCGCCGACACTGCGGGAGAACCTGCTGCCCGTCGGTTGCTGCATGGCGTTCCTGCTGTTCGTGGCGATCGTCAAGGCGTGCATACTGCCGAGGACGACGATTCCGACGTCGAGGTGATCCATGAACAGCCGCCGCTACCGCACGCTGCAGGAGTTTTATCCTTTCTACCTGTCGCAGCACCAGAACCGCACGTGCCGTCGCCTGCACTTCTTCGGGACGTCGATCGCGATCGCGCTGATCCTCTATGCGCTGGCCAGTGGCCGCTACGGATTCCTGCTGCTGGCCCTGGTGCAGGGATACGCCTGGGCCTGGGTCGGCCACTTCTTCTTCGAGCACAACCGGCCTGCCACCTTCACTTACCCGTTGCTGAGCTTCATGGGCGACTGGAAGCTGTGGCTGGACATGCTGACCGGCCGCGTCCGCTGGTGACTGCCAGCGCCCCGATCCGCGACGCCACCTGAACGGGAACACCCGAGGCCACGTCCGGCACTTCCGTTTCCCCGATTGCTGCCGGATACACTCGCGCGAACGCCCGATCTCCCGCCTCGTGTCCCCCGACCATACTTTCCCTCGGACCCGCTGGACACGCCACCTGCTCGCCGCGGCAGTGCTGGTCATGGGCATCGCTTCGTGTTCCTCGGAAACACCGGTGCGCCGCGAACGCACCCCCGAGGACGTCCGCGCCACCCTGAAACGATTGATTCCCGCGTCCGTGAAGGACCGCACCGATTGGGCCGCCGACATCCAGGCGGCTTACCAGGTCCTCGGCGTGCCGCCCAGCAACGACAATCTGTGTGCGTCGCTGGCCGTGATCGAGCAGGAATCCGGCTACAAGGTCGATCCACCGGTGCCGGGACTGGGCAAGATCGCCCGTGATGAAATCGACCGCCGCGCCGGCAAGCTCGGCATTCCCGGCATCGTCGTCAGCGGTGCGCTGCTGGTGAAATCATCGGATGGCCGCAGCTACGCCGATCGCATCGACAGCGCCCGGACCGAAGGCGAACTCAGCCGCACCTACGAGGACCTGGTGGAACGCGTGCCGATGGGCCATCGCCTGCTGGCGCGCGCCAATCCCGTGCATACCGCCGGCCCGATGCAGGTCAGCGTCGACTTCGCCGAGCGCTTCTCCGCCAGCCATGCCTATCCCTATGCGAATCCCGATACCGTGCGCCACGAACTGTTCACCCGTCGCGGCGGCACCTACTACGGGATCGCGCACCTGTTCGCCTATCCCAACCACTACACGCGCCACATCTATCGCTTCGCCGACTTCAACGCCGGCCAGTACGCCAGTCGCAACGCCGCGTTCCAGAACGCAGCAAGCATCGCGTCCGGAGTGAAGCTGGCCCTCAACGGCGACCTGGTCACGCCCGACACCGTCAGCGCCACCGAAACCGTGGTGCGCTCGTTGCGCGGCCCGCTGGGCCTGGACGATGCCGCGATCCACGCCGCCCTGCAGCGCGAAAGCAGCGTCGACTTCGAGGACACCCCGCTCTACAGGCAGATGTTCGCGCTCGCCGAACAACGCGCGCGACGTCCGTTGCCACGCGCGATGATTCCGCAGATCAACCTCGTCGGCCCGAAGATCAGCCGCAAGCTCACCACCGAGTGGTACGCCAATCGCGTCGAATTGCGTTACCGCGCGTGCATGGCCCGCGCCGGCGGTTGAGCCGGACATGCGCCCACGCGCGTGAACGCGAGATCTTCGTAATCGGAGCTGAAATCGCCCTGAGGATCGAGCTTCGACATCTTCAATGTCGTCGTATTTTTCGTCGTGGTGAAATCGAGCCAGGCATCGACATCGAGCGTCGGATCGTCCCAATGCACCATCGCCCGCGCACCGGCCATGTGCAGCAGGCCAGTCATCTTCGGTGACTTCAGCGCGGTGAAGCGCAAACCGGCGCCATCCGGGCAGATCGTCGCCTCGCCCAGCCACGGATCGCGATAAAGCCCGGGAATGATGGCCCGATCGCCTCCAGTCGCCAGCCGGTGTTGTGGCTCCACCTTGGCCGGTTTCGCCGAAGCCGCCGCCTTCGCCGCCAATGCGCCCAGGGCATCGGCGTAATCCGCCACCGTCTTGCCCAGTCGCGGTGCGGTGTAGTGCTTCACCAGCGCCTGGTTGAGCACGGTACGGGCATCGTCGGCATCGCCATTGATCATGATCACGAACCCGGTGCGCCTGTCGGGCAGCAAGGTCAGCGCCGAATACATTCCGGCCAGCGTGCCGGTGTGCGAAACCTTCCACGCACCATCGACGTCGGTCATGCGCCAGCCGTAGCCGTAGGCGAACATGTGGCTGTTGTCCCATTCGCGCATCAGCGACGACACCGGCATGATCGTCTGCGGCGCCCATACCGCACGCCGTTGTGCATCCGACAGCCACGGCTTGCCGTCCACCAGCCCCGCGTGCTGCGGATCCAGCCACATCGACGTCCACTTCAGCATGTCGTCGAGGCTGCAACGCACGCCACCGGCGGCGGCCATCGGCACATCGGGGATTTCGGCCTCGTCCTGGCGCACCGGCACGTTGCGGTTGCCGTCGCGCGCATGCGGCTGCGCCACGTTGCCGACCGCATCGCGGTTCCATGCACCGATCCGGCAGCGCTGCAGTCCGAGTGGTGCGAACACTTCACGCTTCAGCAATTCCTCGTACGGCGCCCCGCCCGCCTTCGCCGCGACCTCGCCGGCGACGATATAGAGCGTGTTGTCGTAGGCGTAGCGCGAACGGAAGCTGTAGGCCGGCTTGAGGTAACGCAACCCGTGGATCACGTCGGCGCGGGTGAACAGGTTGGGATCGGGCCAGAGCATCAGGTCACCGGCACCGGCCGGCAGTCCGCTGTTGTGGATCAGCAGATCGCGCACCTGCATGTTCTTGGTGACCCAGGGATCGTGCATCTGGAAATCCGGGAGGTATTTCGTCACCGGATCGTCCCACTTCAACTTGCCCTGGTCGACGAGGCGCGCCAGCAACGCCGCCGTCATCGCCTTGCTGTTCGAGGCGATCTTGAACAGCGTCTGCGTGTCGATGCGCTGGCCGCTGCCGACGATGCGCTCGCCTTCGGCACGGGCGTAGACCACCTTGCCGTCCTCCACCACGCCCAGCGCCAATCCCGGCAAGCGATAGCGCGCCACCGTGGCATCGAAGGCGGCATCGAAGAACTTGCGATCGCCGCCATCCGCCGCACGCGCCGGCACGGACGCCAGCGCTGCAATCAGGATCAGCGGAACAAGATGCTTCATCGTCATGCCAGCCTCCGGGGTTCCCCGGAGTCTAGCGGCATCGAGACGTATGGGCAGTTCAGACCCTCAACACCGGCACGTCGGCCTTGGGTAGCAGGCGCTCGCTGAAGTGGCTGTCCTCGTAATAGCGGATCTTCTCCGCCATCACCGGATTCGGCAAGCCTTCGTAGAACACGATCTCCTTGCGGTCGCCCATCGCCTTCAACTCCTGCGGCAGCATCAGCGCGCGTTTCTCTTCCACCTCGCTGTAGCTGACGCTGCCCTGCTGGCCGTGCGAGGTGCTGCGGTTGCGCTTGCGGATGGTGGTGTAGCCGAGCATCTCGGAATAATCGTTGGCGTCCTGCTGTTCGCGTGGCGCGTAGACGATCTGCAGGGCGTGGTTGGTGATGATGGTGCGCGAGATGTCCTTGCCGTAGGTGGCGTCGAGCTGGGCCATGCTCTGGATGATCGGCAGCAGGCGGATGTTGTAGCCGGCCATGTAGCTGACCGCGCTGGCGATGATCTCGACCTTGCCGATGCTGGTGAATTCGTCCATCAGCAACAGGCATTGGTGCTTCAGTGCCGGATTGTTCTGCGGCAATTCCTTGGTGTTGACGTTGATCAGCTGGCTGAAGAACAGGTTGACGATCAGCCGCGCCTCGGCGAGCTTGTTGGGCTGGATGCCGATGTAGATCGTCATGCGCTTGCGCCGGACGTCGGTCAGCCAGAAGTCGTTGCCGCTGGTGGCGGCGTCGAGCACCGGGTTGATCCACGGATTCAGCGGTTCCTTGAAGGTGCCGAGGATCGACGCGAAGGTTTCGTTGGCTTGCGACAACAGGTTGTTGAACGCCGTGCGCGTGTTCGGTCGCACGAACGAACGCCCGGAAATCCCCTGCAGATAGGTGCGCAGGTCGCTCCCGTCGCCGGACGACAGCCGATACACCGCGCCCAGCGTCGGGAACTGGACCAGTTCCGCGGGAATGCCCTGCTCCAGCTGGTCGTCGAAGTTGTCGAACAGATACAGCGAAAACGCCATGAAGGCATTGCGCGCCTGGCTCACCCAGAACTTCTGTTCGTCGCTGGTGTCGGGATAGAGCATCGCGGCGATGCTCTGCAGGTCGGAGATGCGGAACGCCGGATCCTGCGAGACGTAGCTCAGCGGGTTCCAGCGATGGGTGCGCCGGTCTTCCGCGAACGGATTGAACAGGAAAACCTCCTGCCCCTGCGACTTGCGCCAGCCCGAGGTGAGTTCGTAGTTCTCCTGCTTGATGTCGAGGACAACGACCGACTCCTGGTACTCCAGCAGGTTGGGGATCACCACGCCGACGCCCTTGCCCGAGCGCGTCGGCGCCGCCAGGATCACGAACTGCTGGCCGGCGAGCTTCATCAGCTTGCCCTTGAACTTGCCGACCACCACGCCGTTCGGTTTGTCGTCGAACAGGCCCTTGGCGCCGACATCGCCGCCGTTGGCGAAACGGGCGTCGCCGTGCAAGGCCTTGCGCTGCGGCTTCAGCGCCAGGAACAGCAGGACGACCCATGCCAGCAACGGAATCCCGAAGCCGATGACGCCGCCAAGCTTGATCTTCATTGCATACGGTCGAACGCGCGGCTCATGCAGATGCTGGAGGTAATCCAGCCAGACGAAGACCTTGCGGCTTTCGACCCCGAGCAGCATGGTCGTGAACATCCCCGACAACCACAGTCCCGCCACCGCTGCCAGCACCAGGCAGCCCAACACGAACACGACTTTCCCCGCCTTCATCCAGTTCCCCTGACACGGATTTGACCCATTGCCATAGTGTGCCAGCAGTCACTTTTTTTCGCAGCCGGCAAGACGCCCAGGCAAAGAAAAAGCCCGCAAGTCGCTCGACTTGCGGGCTTCCGATTGGTGGAGCCAGGGAGGATCGAACTCCCGACCTCGTCATTGCGAACGACGCGCTCTCCCAGCTGAGCTATGGCCCCGTGTGGGCTTACAGGATACCGCGGTGGCGCGACAGCCGCCAGCCCTCAGGCGGTTTCCGGCTCGTCGGCTTCACCCTTCGCCGCGACGTTCTCGGCAGCGAGGTCGCCGGTGACGTTGCCCAGCGTGGCGAAGACGTCCGGAATGGTATCGAGCGCCATCAGCACGCCCAACGGCTCCACCGGCAGGCCCAGCGACTGCGTAATCGGCAGGTTGGTGATCATGAAGCTGGCCTGCCCAGGCAGGCCGATCGAACCGAGGCTGACCACGACCGCCAGCGCCACGCCCACCGCCCAGTGCAGCAGGCCGATATCGACGCCATGGACCCAGGCAATGAAGGCGGCCACCACCATGTATTGCACCGGACTGGTCAAACGGAACAGCGACACCGCCATCGGCAGCACCAGCGACGGCACCCGCCGCGGATGGCCGAGTGTGCCGAGCGTGGTATCGAGCATCGCCGGCAACGACGCCAGCGACGACTGCGTGCTCATCGCCACCGCCTGCGCCGGTACGGCGGCGCGGATGAAGCGCGGCAGCGCATCGCGGCCTGCGACCGCGACCACTGCGTACATCGCGATCGCCACCAGCAGGTAGAGGCCGATCGCGGTCAGCAGATAGACCGCCAACGCGGTCAACGTGTGGATGCCGGCGCGCGCGGTGACCGAGAACACCAGCGCGAACACGCCCAGCGGCGCCACCACCAGCACCCAGCGCACGATCTGCGTCATTGCATCGGCGATGCCGTGCAGCAATTCGAATACGCGCTGCGCGCGCTCATGCTCGATTTTCGTCAACGCGAACCCGAAGAACAGCGAGAACACCACCAGCGGCAGCATTGCGCCCTGTGCCGCGGCATTCACCGCATTGCTGGGAATGATGCTGCCCAGCCAGTCGGAGACCGCCGGCGCTTTCGGTACTGCAGTGGACGACGATGCCAGCGCTTGCGCCAATTCCGGGTTGTGCGGGAACAGGTTGAACACCATCGGCGCGATCAATGCGGCCACCGCGGCGGCGAACCCCAACAACACCAGGAACACGATCAGCGCGCGACGCGCCAACCGCCCCGACGCCGCGGCATCGCGCGCGGTGCCGACGCCGAGCGTCACCAGCGCACCGACCAGCGGCACCACCGTCATCTGCAGCGCGTTGATCCACAGCTTGCCGAACGGTTGCAGCACATCGGCGACGGCCGCGGCCTGTTGCGGGGCGAATGCGGCGAAAACCAGGCCGCCCACGGCGGCGAGGACCAGCGCGATCAATACGCGCGCAGTCGCGGAGGTCGGAATCATGGCGTCGGCAGTTTCCAGTCGCGTTGCAGTCGGGCGTATTCGGACTTCGGCAGCAGCACGAACACCGGATGGTCTTCCTGCTTCAGCCAACCGAGCAGCGCGTCCATGGTCGCTTCGGCCATCGCAGTGCAACCGGACGTGGTCTGGTCGGGACGACCCCACAGATGGGCGAAGATGCAGCTGCCACCATTGGCGACGCCGTTGGAATTGTGCTCGATCACGAAGCCTTCCTTGTAGCGATGGTCGTCCGCCTTCAACAGGTCGAGGCGCATGCGTTCGCTGGCGCCCTTCACCGCATCGGCGCCGACCACGTGCGCATCGACGATCCTGTTGTACAGCGGCGATCCCGGGACATCGACGCACCAACTGCTGGCGGTCATCGGAAGGTACTGGAGACCGGTGGCCAGCGACGGTGCCGCGCCAAACGCGGGACCGATGGCGAACACGCCGGCGGGATTGCGACCGTCGCCTTCGTGCTTCTGCGGGCCATCCGATTGCGCGGGACTCAGGCCTCGCCCCCACGCGCTGCCGGAACGACCGAGCACCACCGGCGAGGCATCACCGACCGCGACCCACGCGCCATCGCCGGCATCGCGGCGATAACGACGCAATGTCGCCTGGGTGGCATCCCAGTCGGGCGTGACCACCACGATCATCTGGCGCGCGTCCTGCCACGCCTGCGCTGCAGGCCGGGCCGCATCCGGGGCAGTCGCGCATCCGGTGAACAGCCCCGAAACGGAGATGGACGCGGCAAGCAGAATCGATCTGTTCATGGCCGCAGCATACCCGCCACGCCGCGGGCTGTGGCAACCTGATCCTTTCCGCTCCCACGGCCCGGATGACTGCGATCCCCGAATGGAATGGCGACGTGAAGGCCGCGCGCGAATTGCAGCGCGAACTGGCCACGCGCGTGGTCGTGCGCGACGACTATCCGCGCCCGTTGCGCACGGTGGCGGGACTCGATGTCGGCTTCGAGGATGGCGGCGCGATCACCCGTGCCGCGGCGGTCCTGCTGGATGCCGAAACGCTTGCCGTGCTCGACCAACGGGTCGCCAGGGTTCCGACACGGATGCCCTACATTCCCGGGCTGCTGTCGTTCCGCGAATTGCCGGCGCTCGTCCCTGCGCTGGAAGCACTGTCGCAGATGCCCGACCTGGTCTTCGTCGACGGCCACGGCATCGCCCATCCGCGTCGACTCGGCATCGCAGCGCATGCCGGCGTGGTGACCGGGCTACCGACCATCGGTGTCGCCAAGTCGGTACTGGTCGGCACGTCGAAGCCGCTGCACGAAATGCGCGGCGCACACGCCCCGCTGCGCGATGGCAATGAACAGATCGGCTGGATGCTGCGCAGCAAGGAACGCTGCCTGCCATTGATCGTCTCGCCGGGTCATCGGGTCTCGATGGCCGCGGCACCGGAACTGGTGATGCGTTTCGTCACCCGTTATCGCTTGCCCGAACCGACGCGTCTCGCCGATCGCCTGGCATCACGCCGAGACGAAAAGAGGAACTGAGCCATGCATGCACGCAAATTCCATTCGCTCGCACTCGCCACGGTGCTGCTTCCGGCGCTGGCTTCCTGCGCTTCCGCATCGACCGCTCCGCGCGCGATGCTCGCCGTCGGCGCCAGCATCACCCTGCAGCCCGGGGAACGCGCAACGCTGCCCGATGGGAGTACGCTTCGCTATGTCGCCGTGGCCGCGGATTCGCGTTGCCCCGAAAAGACCCAGTGCATCTGGGCCGGCGACGCCGATCTCCTGTTCGAGCTCGTGAAAACCGGCAAGGCGCCGGAACAGTTCCATCTCCACACCGGAACCGAACCGAAATCATTTCACGCCAGTGGTCACATTATTTTTCTCGATGCAGTCACGCGCGGTTCCGAAGCGCGCGCCACAGTTCGCCTGACCCCTTGAAATACAGCGATTTTCATCATTGACACGCATGCAAATCCTTGATAACTGGGAATCGGTGATTCGAGGGGAGTGTCATGCGCATCCTGTTTCCGTCCGCTGTCCTGGCGCTGTTGCTGGCATCGCCGGGAATCTCGTCGGCACAATCGGCAACCAAATGCCCGAACTTGCCAGTGAACAGCGGTTTGGCCTGGCAGGAAATCCAGAGCGACACACTCCTCTTCTGTCGTGCGGTACGCAGCGATGGCAGCGACGCTTTCGCGCTCACCTTCACCCGCAAGCCGACCTTCGAACCCGATCGCCGCAATGTAGCCGACGTCAGCACCTTCGATGGACAGTCGCTGCAGTGGTATCGCTCGACGCTGGTGGGCAGCCCCGAACTGCAGGTGCGCGAAGCCTTGGTGCGCCTGAATGACGGCACCAGCCTGCAAATGGTCGTGCGTGCCGGCGACGATGCCGGTCTGCAACGCGCGTTCGGCGAGATCTCGGCCCTGAAGATTTCCGCTATCGCGACCCGCTGACGACAGCACGACCGGGCATTAGCGCGGGCGCAACCGCCACGCGCGATGGATGCGCGGATCGCGGGCGTAATCGGGCGGAATCGTTGCCGCCGTGATGTCCTCGACCATCGCGAATTCCGCGACGGCATCCGCGTCGAGCTTGAAGCGGCGCGCGTTGTTGGAGAAATAAAGCACGCCCTCCGGCGCCAGCCGCGCCATCGCCAATCGCAGCAATTCCACGTGTTCGCGCTGGACGTCGAAGTCCTGGGCGCGCTTGGAGTTGGAGAAGGTCGGCGGATCGCAGAACACCAGGTCGTACTGGCCGCGCTCGCGCCGCAGCCATTCCATCACGTCGGCCTGCACCAGCTGGTGCGATGGTCCGCCAATTTCGTTTTCGCGCAGGTTGTCGGCCAGCCACCCGAGGTAGGTCGCGGAGAGATCGACGCTGGTCGTGGCGGTTGCATCGCCCAGCGCCGCCTGCACGGTGGCAACGCCGGTGTAGCAGAACAGGTTGAGGAAACGCAGCTTGCGCGCCTCCGCGTTCAGGCGCATGCGCAGCGGGCGATGGTCGAGGAACAGCCCGGTATCGAGATAATCGAACAGGTTCACCAGCACGCGCGCGCGTCCTTCGCGCACCACGAGGCGGTCGCCGCGCTGGTCGAACTGGCCGTATTTGCTGCCGCCCTTGCCGATCCGCCGCGTCTTCAACACCACGCGCTCGCGTGGCAACTCGAAGACTTCGCGCGCGGCCGCCAGCAGATCGCCGAGACGACGGCGCGCCAGGGCTTCGGGAATATCCGCCGGCGCCGCGTATTCCTGCACGTGCAGCCAGCGTTCGCCGCTGTCGGCATCGGTATAGGCATCGATGGCGGCGGCATATTCGGGAATGTCGGCGTCATAGGCGCGCCAGCAGGAAATGCCCTCGCGTTCGCGCCAGGCCTTCGATTGCTTCAGCGTCTTGCGCAGGCGATTGGCGACCATCTGCGCGCCTTCGTTCAGCGCCGGCGTCTCCTCGCGCGCTTCCGGCGCGATGCGATCGCAGACCAGCAGCGCGCATTCGAGCGCACCGTTGTAGAGAGTATAGAGCTTGCGTCCGCGCAGGCCGGTCGCGCGCGCCAGCGTGGCGTCGCCGCACAACAGGCTGGCGCTCCACGCCGGCACCGTGCGTTTGAGGGCATCGCCCAGCGCCAGGTAGAGATCGCTGCCGGTGGCGAGGCGCACGTCATAGGGCGGATTGCAGGCGACCAGGCCGTTCGCTTCCGGCGGCTGGAATCCATCGCGGACATCGGCGACCTGGAAATCGATCAGTTCGGCGACGCCGGCGGACAAGGCATTGGCCCGCGCATTGCGGACCACGCCGGGATCGATGTCGCGACCATGGAAGACCGGCTTCAGCGCAGCCAACCCGGTCTCGGCGCGCTGTTCCGCTTCGTTGCGCAGCGATCGCCATGCGGCGACGTCGAATCCGGGCCATCGGGTCGGCAGCGCATCGCCATACCGGCGCAGTCCCGGCGCGACATCGGCGGCCATCAACGCGCCTTCGATCAGCAGGGTGCCGCTGCCGCACATCGGATCGAACAATCCGCCGCCTTCGCCATGCAGCTTTGGCCAGCGTCCGCGGAGCAGCACGGCGGCAGCCAACGGTTCCTTGAGCGGCGCCGCGCCTTGCTCGCCACGCCAACCGCGACGGTGCAAGGCACCGCCGAGATCGATCGAGACGATCGCACGGCCCTTGCGCACCACCAGGTTGAAACGCACGTCCGGTGACTCGGTATCGACGTCGGGACGTTCGCCGCGTTCCTGGCGATAACGATCGACGATCGCGTCCTTGAGGCGCAATGCCGCGAATCCGCCATGACGGATGCCCTCGCCGGAGACGTGGGCATCAACAGCGAACGTCTGGTTCGCGTACAGGTGCAAGGTCCAGTCGGTGTCCAACGCACCGGAATACAACGCGGCCTCATCCGGGCAGTCGAATTCCGCGATCGGCCACAGCACGCGACTGGCCAGCCGCGACCACAGCAGCGCGTGTTGCGCATCGCGTAGGGTCCCGCGCACGTTGACGCCGGCGGTCGCTGCAGTCGCCTTTGCACCCGCCGCGATCAACTCGTCGGCGAGCAGGTATTCCAGGCCGCGGGCGCAGCTGACGAAGAAACGTTGATCGCTCACAACGTGCGCAACAGTTCGGCGAAGGCGTCGCGCGATGCCTCCACATGCGCGCCAAGGCGATGCGAGTCATCAACCATCAGCAGGCGCGCGCGACGCGGCTGCGCCCATGCCACGACCTCGGTGGCCGGGATCAGTTCGTCGTCCCAGCCATGCAGGATCGACAGCGGGACAGCGGCTGCGTCCAGGCGCGGCGCCGGCCCCATCTGGATGGGTGGCGCCATCAGGAACAGCCCGCGCACCGGGCGCTGCAGGCTGGCGAATCCGGAGATATAGGCGCCGAGGCTCGAACCTGCCAGCACTACCGGACCGGCGGGCGCGGCATCGATGCGCGACAACAGGCGCTGCATGCGCGCGGGCACGTCGCCGAGTTCGCTCACGTCGCGGCGGGCATCGAGATCGGTGTAGTCGGGGCGTTCATGGCTCCAGCCGAGCGCTTCGGCGGCCTCCGCCAGTGCGGTGACCTTGGTCGCATCCGGCCCGCTTTCGAATCCGTGGGAGAGGATGCAATGGCCCTTCATTCACGCAAATCCAATGAAAGGTGACGATGCTAGCATCCCGCGATGTCCAGACCGCCCGCCATGCGCCACGAGCCATTGCCCTACGAGGCGTTGCTGGCCGGACGCGCGCTGGCGGATATCGACACCGTGGTCATCCACTGCACCGAACTGCCCGACATCGGCACCGCGCGCGAATACGGCGAAACCATCCACTATCCGGACAGCGGCACCGGCAACAGCGGCCACTACTACATCGAGCGCGGTGGCCGGGTTCACCAGTGGATCGACCACGCCCGCATCGCCCACCACACCCGCGGCTGGAACCCGCGCAGCATCGGCATCGAACTGGTGAACCTCGGGCGCTGGCCGGACTGGCTGGATTCCCGCCATCAGGCGATGGACGAGCCGTATACCGATGCGCAGATCGAGGCGCTGATCGACCTCCTCCATCGCCTGAAGAAACAACTGCCGAACCTGCGCTGGATGGCCGGCCACGAGGATCTGGATACCGACATGGTGCCGGCCAGCGACGACCCCGAAAAACTGGTGCATCGCAAGCGCGATCCCGGGCCGCATTTCCCGTGGCAGCGGGTCGAGGCGGCGGTGGCGCTGCAGCGCATTCCCGTGGGGAGCCGATCGGATTCCCTATAATTGCGGCATCGCAACAGCCGCCGCACGCATGACGCCCCCCGTCCTCGAACTCGTTGAACTCCTGAAGCTGGAACGGCTGGAAGAAGATCTCTTCCGCGGCCAGAGCCGCGACATCGGCACCAAATACGTCTTCGGCGGCCAGGTTCTGGGCCAGGCGCTGTCCGCGGCGCAGGCGACGGTCGACAGCGAGACCAGCGACCGCAACGCCCACTCCCTGCATGCGTACTTCCTGCGCGCCGGCGACATCGAGGCGCCGATCGTCTACCAGGTCGACCGCACCCGCGACGGCGGCAGCTTCTCCGTGCGCCGCGTCACCGCGATCCAGCACGGCAAGGTGATCTTTTTCTGCGCGGCGTCGTTCCACACCCCCGAACCGGGCGGCGAGCACCAACTGTCGATGCCGGAAGTGCCGCGACCGGAAGACATCGAACCGGCGCCGCCGCTGTCGCCGGAAGAACTGGCGAAACTGCCGACCAAGGTGCAGCGCTGGCTCGATCGCTCCGGACCGTTCGAATTCCGCCACGTCTATCCGCGCGACGAACTCAATCCGCCCAAGCGCCCGCCCTACCAGCAAGTGTGGTTCCGCCTCGCCGACAAGGTCGGCGACGATCCCGAATTGCACCGCGCCCTGCTCGCCTACGCTTCCGATTTCCACCTGCTCGGCACCGCGACCTTCCCGCACGGCATCAGCTATTACCAGCCGAACGTGGCGATGGCATCGCTCGACCACGCGCTGTGGTTCCATCGTCCGTTCCGCGCCGACGACTGGCTGCTCTATTCGATCGACAGCCCCAGCGTGCAGGATGCGCGCGGACTGGCGCGCGGCCAGATCTTCGATCGCCATGGCAAGCTGGTGGCGAGTACCGCGCAGGAAGGCATGATCCGCGTCGGAACCATGCCTGCAAAGGCGGGGGGCTGACATGCGCCAGGTCTTCACCAGTCGCCGACTCGAGAACGCCGAAGGCGTGGCCAAGTTGCTGGAAGCCGCCGGCATCGAGGTCCGGATCATGAACGGGCGCTCGTACAAGGGCACCCATCGCCACGCCTTCAGCTATCGCGAGAACGTGCGCAACAAGGAACCGCAGCCGGAAGTCTGGGTGGTGCGCACCGACCAGTTGCCGCAGGCGCGCAAACTGCTGCACGAAGCAGGACTGCTCGATCGTTCCAACAGTCCGGAAAGCGCGCCGCTGACGTTCAATTCGCGCAATGCCGCACCGCTGCCGGGGAAATCATCGTCGCAGCGCGCGAACCGCCTGCGGGTCGTGTTGCTGGTCGTTTGCGCCGCGGTCGCGGCGTGGACGTTCTTCTTCCGGCATTAAGTTGGGGGTGGCGAAAGCATCGCACGGCGCCGCCGGTGGATGCTTTCAGGAGGCGTGAGAAAGCAACAGCCCGCGCGCGGCGGCGGGTGCTTATTGCGCCGGCTTCATCTCCATGTGCGGGCGCTGGCCCTTGTGATCGCCCCACGCGCCCGGAGCATGCGCCTTCGCCAGCTCGTCCTGGCTCAGCATGCCGTCGCCGTTGGTGTCCATGCGCTTGAACATCGCGTCGACGAACTCGCCACGCTTCTGCGCGCGCTCGGCGTCGCGCTTGGCCATCGCCGCCAGCATTTCTTCCTTGCTGATCTTGCCGTCATGGTTGGTATCCATGTCGGCGAAACGCTTCTGCCCGTGCGCCTTGCGCATCGCCTCGAAATCCGAGCGATCGAGGAAGCCGTCGTGGTTGGCATCGAGCTGGTCGAACTTCGCGGCCAGCTTCGGGTTCTTGGCGGCTTCGTCGCGGCTGATCTTGCCGTCATGGTCGGTGTCCAGGCGCATGAAACCGCCCATCATCGGGCCGTGGCCACGCGGCGCCGTGGCGGGCGCGCCGGCGGTCGGCGGATCGGCCGGCATCTGCTGGGCAATCGCGGTCACGGCGGCGGCGCCAAGCGCGCACGCCAAGGCCAGGGCGAACGGGGTCGAACTCTTCATCTGAATCTTCCTGTGCGGGTATCTGCGCAAGGAACGCCGCGACCCGACCCGTGGTTGACGCCACGGCAGCGACGTTCACCGACGGGCTAGACTCGACCCATGAGCGTGTCCGACGATCTCCGCATCTACCGCACCGGGTTCCACCCCTGCGGTTATTGGCCGGACCGCTTCGCGCGCGACCTCCTGGTCGATCCGCGCGACCCGCGCATCGCCGACGTCTATCCGCTGTCGCTGGAATGGGGATTCCGCCGCTCGGGCGAGGTCATCTACCGCCCCGATTGCGTGGCTTGCAAGGCTTGTGTCGCCGTGCGCGTGCCGGTGGACGAGTTCCGCCCCGATCGCAGCCAACGGCGCTGCTTGGCCCGCAATGCCGATCTGCAGGTCCGCGTGGTGCCGGCGGAGCGCACCGAGGAGCACTTCGCGCTCTATCGCCGCTACCTGCACAGCCGCCATCCCGGCGGCGGCATGGACGACCACAGCGAAGCCGATTTCGACGGTTTCCTGATCGGTCGCTGGTCGCAGGGACGCTTCCTCGAATTCCGCACCCACGGCGACCACGCCCCGGGACGCCTGCTCGCGGTGGCCGTCACCGACGTGCTCGATGACGCGCTGTCGGCGGTCTACACCTTCTACGATCCGCTCGAAGCGCAACGCAGCCTCGGCACTTTCGGCGTGCTGCAGCAGATCGAATGGGCGCGGCGCGATGGCCGCAAGCATCTCTATCTCGGCTACTGGATCGACGGCCACCGCAAGATGGACTACAAGCGTCGCTTCCAGCCGCTGGAACGCTACGACGGCCGCGCCTGGCAGCCGTTCGATTGACCTCAGCCTTTCGGCGTCATTCCGGGCTCGATGGTCGCGCCGCGGCGCCCGAAGCCGAACTCGCCCGCGGCGCTGGAGTTGGAGACGATCATCCGCACCATGTTGGTCGGGATCATCACTTCCACTTCCTTGCCTTCGCCGGCATCCAGCGTCATCTCGGTGAGCATGCCCGAGGTATCGACGTCCTTGCAGCTGAAATGCGTGCCGGCCGGACCATCCTTGAGATAGGGCTTGCCGGCATCGCCCAGCGCCTCGATGGCATTGGGGAAGAGATAGACGTCGTAACCCGATGTGTCGGCCATGGTGATCCCTGTCAGTCGAACGTGATGTGGATGGAGGCGGCGGCTTCGCGCGCCCGTGCCCGCGCATCATCGCAGGACGCCGCACGCGCCAGCGTCACGCCGACGCGACGCTTGCCCGAGACCCGCGGTTTCCCGAACAGGCGCAGCGCACTGTCGGGCGCCTGCAACGCGGCTTCGACGTTGGCGAAACAGGGCACGCCCTCGCCTTCCGCCAGCAGCGCGCACGACGCCGAAGCCCCCCGGTTGGCGATCGCATCGCCATCGGCGCCCACCGGCAGGCCGAGGATGGCGCGCGCGTGCAGGGCGAATTCGCTCAACTCCTGCGAAACCAGCGTCACCAGCCCGGTATCGTGCGGACGCGGCGACACTTCCGAGAACCACACGTCGTCGCCCTTGACGAAGAATTCCATGCCGAACACGCCCCAGCCGCCGAGGTTGGCGGAGACCGCGGTCGCGATGTCCTTGGCGCGTTGCAATGCCAGCGCCGACATCGGCTGCGGCTGCCAGCTTTCGACGTAGTCGCCGTCGCGCTGGAGATGGCCGATCGGCGCGCAGAACGCGGTGCCGCCGGCGTGGCGAACGGTGAGCAAGGTGATCTCGTAGTCGAAATCGATGAAGCCCTCGACGATCACGCGGCCGGCACCGGCGCGGCCACCGGTCTGCGCGTATTCCCAGGCGGCGTCGATGTCCGTTTCGCTGCGCACCAGCGACTGTCCCTTGCCGGACGACGACATCACCGGCTTGACCACGCACGGCAGGCCAAGCTCGGCGACCGCGGCGCGATAGTCGGCGTGCGTATCGACGAAACGGAACGGCGATGTCGGCAGGCCCAGCGTTTCCGCGGCAAGGCGACGGATGCCTTCGCGATCCATGGTGAGCCAGGCAGCACGCGCGGTCGGGATCACGCGCACGCTGCCCTCATGCTCGAGTTCGACCAGCGTCGGTGTATGGATGGCTTCGATTTCCGGCACCACGATGTGCGGTTGCTCCTGCGCGATCAATGCGCGCAGGGCCGCGCCATCGAGCATGTCGAGCACGTGGCTGCGATGGGCGACCTGCATCGCCGGGGCATCGGCATAGCGGTCGGCGGCGATCACCTCGACGCCCAGCCGCTGCAGCTCGATCGCCACTTCCTTGCCCAGCTCCCCCGATCCCAGCAGCAATACCCGTGTGGCCTTGGCGGTCAGCGGCGTTCCCAGTGTGGTCATCGGTGCAAGCGCGTTGGAAAGGGCCGCCAAGTCTAGCGGAGGGCCATTCATACAATATGATATCAATTTGATATCATCCTTCCGCACAACGGAGATTCCCCATGAAAGAACGCATCCTCAAATCGCTGCCGGGCATTCCCTTCCTCGTCTTCATCTTCGTGGTCGCCCTGGTCGCGGCCTGGCTGTTCGTCAGCGGGGTCGGTCCCGATCCGGATGGCTCTGGCCCGGCCTCGGTCGCCAGGATCGTCGGCGGCGCCCTGCTCGCCATCCTTGCCTTCCTGTCGCTGACCGGCCTCTACAAGCTCGAGCCCAACCAGGGCGCGGTGCTCAGCCTGTTCGGCAAGTACGTCGGCACGGTCAAGGAAAACGGCCTGCGCTGGAACAACCCGTTCTACGGCAAGCGCAAGGTCAGCGAACGCGTGCGCAACTTCGAGAGCGGCCGGCTCAAGGTGAACGAGCTCGACGGCAGCCCGATCGAGATCGCGGCCGTGATCGTCTGGCGCGTGGTCGATTGCGCCGAGGCGGTCTACAACGTCGACGACTACGAGAGCTTCGTGCACATCCAGTCGGAGTCCGCGTTGCGCGCGATGGCGACCAGCTATCCCTACGACCAGCACGAGGAAGGCCAGCTCGCCCTGCGCAGCCACGCCAACGAAGTCGGCCAGCATCTCAAGGACGAGTTGCAGGCGCGCCTCGCCGACGCCGGCGTCGAAGTGCTCGATGCGCGCATCAGCCACCTCGCCTACGCCCCGGAAATCGCCCAGGCGATGCTGCAGCGCCAGCAGGCCAACGCGATCATCGCCGCGCGCACCCGCATCGTCGCCGGCGCCGTCGGCATGGTCGAAATGGCGCTGGAAGAACTGCAGAAGAACGGCGTGGTCCAGCTCGACGAGGAACGCAAGGCGCAGATGGTCAGCAACCTTCTGGTCGTGCTGTGCGGCGAGCGCGCGACGCAGCCGATCGTCAACGCCGGCACCCTGTACTGATCCGCTGCAATGGCCGAGAAGAAAGCCTATCCGCTGCGCATCAACGCCGAGATCCTCTCGGCGACGCAGCGCTGGGCCGACGACGAGCTGCGCAGCGTCAACGCACAGATCGAATACGTGCTGCGCGAGGCGTTGCGCAAGGCGGGACGGTTGAAATCACCCCAAACACAATCGAATGACGAGGGAGAGGAATCATGAGTGGCCGTTGGCAATACAAGGTCGTCGAATTCAAACCGGCATTGATGGGCGGGCTCAAGCCCGACGAATGGCAGGCCGAACTCGACAAACTGGGTGCCCAGGGATGGGAGCTGGTCAGCGTCGCACCGACGATGCCGCTCAACCATCTGCTGGCCGTGCTCAAGCGCGAGGCATGATCATGAAACGCACGCGCAATTCCATTTCAGCCATCGCCCTCGCTTGTGCGCTGGCCCTGCCCGCTTCCGCCGCCACCGATACCCCGCAGGCGATCGCGTCGAAGCTGCTTGATCGCCTCGATGCCGGCCAGTACGAACAGGCCGAAGCGATGCTGGACGCGAACATGCAACAGCACGTACCCGTCGACAAGCTCAAGGCGGCATGGCAATCGTTGCCTCGGGCGGGCAGTCGCGATGCAGCACAACTGTCGCAGCAGAACGGCATGCAGATCGTCAAACAGACGCTGCATCGCGAGGGAACGACCTGGATATTCACCGCGGCAATCGACGCGCAGGGCAAGGTCGGCGCCATGTTCGTGCAGCCGCAGCAGAACGCCGCGCCTGTTCCCGCGATTCCCGTCGATGCCGGCTATGGCGAACGCGAGATCCGCGTCGGCGCCGAAGGCCATCCGCTCGGCGGCACGCTGGCGATGCCGAAGGGGAAAGGGCCCTTCCCGGCCGTGGTGCTGGTGCACGGATCCGGTGCCAACGATCGCGAGGAAACGGTCGGTGCGAACCATGTCTTCACCGACATCGCGCGCGGATTGGCGGCGCAGGGCATCGCCGTGTTGCGCTACGACAAGCGCGCGTATGCGTATCCGAAGGAAGCGGCCGCCGGCAGCAACGCCACCATCGACGATGAAACCACCGACGATGCCGTTTCCGCGCTCAAGGTGTTGTCGGCGCTGCCTGGCGTCGATCCCCGCCACGTTTTCGTCTTCGGGCACAGCCTTGGCGCGCTGGTGGCGCCGCGCATCGCGCAGCGCGCCGGCAATGTCGCCGGCGTGATCGAACTCGGCGGACTCGGGCGGAAGATGATGGATATCCTCCCCTACCAGCAACGTTTTCTCGCGCAATTGCAGGGCAAGTCGGGCGATCCCCGGGTCCATGCCGCGATCGCCGGGATGGAACGCGACATCGCCGCGATCCGCGGCAATGCCAGCCCCGCGCCCAGGCTGATGGGCCAGTCCGCGGATTACTGGCGCAGCATCGATGCGATCGATCCCATCGTCGCCGCGAAATCCGTGCATGTGCCGATGCTGCTGTTGCACGGCGGCCGCGACTTCCAGGTGCCGATGGAAGACTGGTCGATGTGGCAACGCGCCGTCGGCGACGACAAGCGTTTCACCCTGAAGCTGTATCCCGCGCTCAGCCATCTCGGCATCGCCGGAACGGGAACGCTCTCTCCGGCCGAATACGCGCAACCCGGGCATGTCGATGCGCAGCTGGTCAACGATGTCGCCGCCTGGATCAAGGCGCACTGAGATGGCGACCGCGAATATTTCCCGCGACTTTCCGGTCACCGCGCCGAACCTCGCGCTGGCGTGGAGCATTCCCGCCGCCAGCCTGCTGTTCGCGGCCGGATCCGCGTGGTGGGCGTGGTCGCGGCACCCGGTCGCGACGACGATGGCGTTCTGGCCGCGCAGCGGACCGCTCGTCGCGACCATCGTTCTCGTGTTGGCCGCGGCCATCACCTTCGCGTGCATCCACCGTCGACGCGTCGTCGTGGATGGCAGCGCGTTGCACATCGTTGCCGGCATCACCGGCACGAAAGTCGAAATCGACCGACTCGACATCGCCAATGCCAAAGTCATCGATCTCGACACCTCCGCGGACATCCGCATCGGAGTCAAGTTGTTCGGCGTGGAAATGCCAGGGCTGAAAGCCGGCCGTTTCCACCTGAAAGGCGGCGGCACCGCATTCGTCCTGCTGACCGACCGCCACCGCGTGCTCGCCCTCCCCGACCTGGACGGCCGCCTGTTGCTGCTCAGCATGGAACGTCCCCAACAGTTGCTCGACGCGTTGAACCAAGTGGCCACGCGGACACCGCATCGCTAAGCTGTCCGCATGCAGTCCCGCCCGCGATACCTGATCAACAGCGCCCGCGCCGAACTGTGGCCGGCATGGCTGCTGCGGGCGCGCCGCAATGCCGATGCCCGCGCGCTGGCGACCGCCGCTTGGGTCGTCCGCAGCCGTGAGGGCGGCTATCTCGCGACCATCGATGCGGGCGGCAAGCTTCATCCGTTGCCGCCGATGCAGCCGTCGCGCGACGCCGACGACTGGCGCGCACTGGCGCGCGCCGGCGCCGAACTCCATGCCCCCGTCCGCGACCTGCCGATGCACGGGCTGGAACGCCGCCTGCTCGAACTCGGGCTCGATGCCGACGATTACGCGCAGCGCACCGGGCTGATGCAGATTCCCGAGCCGTCGCGACTCACGCTGGCCGGATTCGATCGCTATCGGCGTCCGCTGTGGCTGGGCGACGGCGCCGGCCGCGCCTGGAATCGCATGCGCGCGGCCGCGGCAAGCGATGGCGTCGCGCTCGACGCCATTTCCGGGTATCGCAGCCACGCCTACCAGATGGGCATCTTCGCGCGCAAGCGCGCGCGCGGATTGAACGTCGACGAGATCCTCGCGGTCAACGCCGCGCCCGGGTTTTCCGAACACCACTCGGGCGATGCGCTCGACATCGGTACCGAGGACGAACCGCCGGCGGAAGAGTCGTTCGAACATACCGCCGCGTTCCGCTGGCTATCGGATCACGCCGGCGATTTCGGTTTCCGCCTGAGCTATCCGCGCGACAATCGCCACGGCATCGTCTACGAACCCTGGCACTGGCGCTGGCACGGTTGAAACCCTGCTGGCACCCCTGGTGTTCGCCTACTTGGTTTGCGAACGCGGGATCGGCCCCTTGCCGAAATCGGAAATCTTCCACAGATAGAGGCTGGCCCAGGTGCGATACGGTCCCCAGGCCTCGCCGCGCGCCAGCGTTTCCTTGGGCGACGGCATCTCGTCGAGGCCATCGAGGATCTGGTGCCCCTTGCGGATGCCGAAGTCGTCGACCGGCAGCACGTCCGGCCGTCCGAGCTTGAACATCAGCATCATCTCGACCGTCCAGCGCCCGATGCCGCGGACAGGCACCAGCGCCTTGATGATGGCTTCCTCGTCCATCGTCGCCATGCGCCGCAGGCCGGGAATCTCGCCGGCCAGTTCGCGCGCGGAG
>JASLDW010000048.1 GCA_030151365.1 Lysobacter sp.
CAGGTCCTGGGCCTTGCCGATCTTGCGGTGGTCGCGCTTCTCGGCCTCTTCCAGCTGGGTCAGGTAGGCCTTGAGGTCCTTGTCGTTGAGCCAGGCGGTGCCGTAGACGCGCTGGAGCATCTCGTTGTTGGAGTCGCCGCGCCAGTAGGCGCCCGCGACCTTCATCAGCTTGAAGCCGCGCAGCTTGTCGGTGTTGGGCACGTGCGGGCCGCGGCAGAGGTCGGTGAATTCGCCCTGGGTGTAGAGGGAGAGTTCCTCGTTGGCCGGGATCGATTCGATGATCTGCGCCTTGTATTCCTCGTTCTTGTCGCGGAAGAACTTCACCGCCTCGTCGCGCGACAGCACCGAGCGCGCCACCGGCAGCGCTTCGCCGACGATCTTCTTCATCTCGGCCTCGATCTTCTCGAGGTCTTCCGGGGTGAACGGCGTCTTGCGCGCGAAGTCGTAGTAGAAGCCGTTGTCGACCACCGGACCGATGGTGACCTGGGTGTCCGGGAACAGCCGCTGCGTCGCCTGCGCCAGCAGGTGCGCGGTGGAGTGGCGGAGGATGTCGAGCGCCTCGGGCGACTTGTCGGTGACGATGGCGAGTTCGGCGTCGCGGTCGATGCGGAAACCGGTATCGACCAGCTGGCCATCGACCTTGCCGGCCAGCGCGGCCTTGGCGAGGCCGGCGCCGATGGAGGCGGCGACGTCGGCGACGGTGACGGGATGGTCGAATTCGCGGCGCGAACCGTCGGGGAGCGTGATGTTGATCATGGGGGCAGATGCAGAGGGAGTTTCGGAGGTGTTTCCGCCGTGGGCCGGAAACGCAAACGGCGCCCGGAGGCGCCGTTTTTCGGGACCTCGGGACGCTTCAGCGATGGGCGGTGGTAGTGCTCATGTCGCACGCTCGGCCGGCGTCGCCGCAGGCCACCCGTGTCCGGTGGAGATGGGGGAAACATAGGGCCGGAGCGGCTGCGGGTCAATGGGGAGGCCCTGCCAGCCGATCCGGCCCGCCCCCTCAAGGCGATCGTGCCGCCAGCTTCTTCCGCATCGGCAGGTGGTCGGGCCAGCCTCCGGCCAACGCTTTATACAGAGCGATGGCGCTGCCCACGCTGCGGGTGCGGGCATCGGCGAAGGCGTCCTCCGCCTGCAGCTGGGTGCGTTCGGCGTCCAGCACTTCGAACAGGTCGGTGGCGCCGGCGTGGTAACGCAAGCGCGCCAGTTGCGCCGCCTTCGCGCTGTCGAGGGCCGCCTGCTCCAGATGCGCGTCCTCGCTGCGGGCGCGGTCGTGACGGACCAATGCGTTCTCGGTGTCTTCCAGCGCGAGCAACACGGTCTTCTCGTATTGCGCGAGCTGGCCCTCGGCATTGGCATCGGCGGCCTTGATGCGGGCGCGGACCCGGCCGACATCGAGGAAGGACCAGTCGATGCCGAGCGCGACCAGGTGCGTTTCGCTGTCGCGCGAGAACAAGGCGCCGGTACTTGCCGCCTGTGAACCGATCAACCCGCCGAGCGTGAAGCGTGGGAACAGGTCGGCGGTGGCCACGCCAATCCGCGCGGTCGCCGCATGCAACCGTTGTTCCGCGGCAGCGACGTCCGGGCGATGGCGCAGCAAGTCGCCGGGCGTCGATGGATCGATGCGCGCGGGCAGCACCGGCAACGCACCCTGCGGCGTGAGCTCGGAGATCAGGGCTTCCGGCATGCGTCCGGTCAGCACCGCCAGCCGGTGCATCGACACCGCGACCTGCGCTTCCAGCGCCGGCACCCGCGACCGCGTCGCTTCCAGTTGCGCCCGTGCACGCGAGGTATCGAATTCGGTGCCGCGTCCGGCATTGAAGCGCGCCTCCACCAGCTTCAGCGTCTGCGCCTGGTTGTCGGCGTTCTGGCGCGCCACGCGCAGACGTTCCTGCGATCCACGCAGGGCGACATAGGTGTTCGCGACTTCGCCGACGATCGTCACCTGCAGCGCCTGCAGGTCCGCAGACGACGCATGCAGGTCCGCACGTTGCGCTTCCACGCTGCGGCGGACGCGACCGAAAAGGTCGAGTTCCCACGACGCCTGCGCACCCACGTTATAGCTTTCGTAATCGCGATCGCCGCGCGAGACGCCCGGCTGCTGGTCGGCGCTGGCGCGGTTGTCGGAGGCCTGCCCCTGCGCGGTGATCGTCGGCAGTCGATCGAACCTGGCGCCGCGCAGCAGCGCATCGGCGCGGTCGAGATTGGCCAGCGCGATGCGCAGGTCGTGGTTGGCGGACAGCGCATCGTCGACCAGATGCGTCAGCAACGGGTCGTTGAAGCCGCGCCAGAATTCGCTGTCTGCTGCATTTGGCGCATGATCGGCCGTCGCGACATCCGTCGCCGCCTCTGCCTTCACGAAACGGTCGGGCACGCCACTCATGTTCGGATAGACGTGATTCGGTCCGACCGCGCAGGCCGCCAGCAGCACGGAGGCGATGGCGGCGACCAGCGGTCGAACGGTGGAAGCACTCACCATGGCAGCACCTGATCGAAGTAGAAATAGCCACCGGTCGGACCGTCGTTGCCGATCAGCGCCAGCCGCACGCTGGTGCGCGCACCTTCCGGCACCAGCAGCTCGCCGTTCTGCTGGTCGCCGGACTTGTTCATGTCGGTCTGCACGTAGCCCGGATGGATGGTGTTGACCTTGATCCCGCTGTCCTTCAGTTCATGCGCCAGATGCACCGTCCACGCATTCACCGCGCTCTTGGACACGTTGTAGGCAGGAACGCCCTTGAACTCGTAGATGAAGGATTCGGGGTTCTGGTGTTCCGAGATCGAACCCAGCAGGCTGGACACGTTGACGATGCGCCCGGCGTCAGACTTCTTCAGCAGCGGCAGGAAGGCCTGCGTGGTCTCGATCAGGCCGAATACATTGGTGTCGAACGTGTTGCGCCAAGTGCCGAGCGACTGGCCGGATACGCCCTTGCTGGCGTCATCGACCAGGATGCCGGCGTTGTTGACGAGGATGTCGAGCTTGCCGTGCTTCTGCGCGACTTCCTGTGCGGCGGCGGCGATGCTGTCGGGCTTGGTGACGTCGAGCGCGATCGCTTCGACCGGCAGGCCTTGGGCTTGCAGCTTCAGCGAAGCCTCGACCGCCTTGGCGCGATCGCGACCGGCAAGCAAGACGTGCACGCCCTGGCTGGCGAGCTGGCGGACGGTTTCGAACCCGATGCCGCGGGTGGCTCCGGTGACAAGGGCGATTTTGGAGTTGTTCTGGGCGGACATTTTGAATTCCTTGGGTGGGGCGGGCCGTGGCCCGCCATGGGAGATCAGAGCACTGAAGATGGCGTCGCCGACGCGTGTTCCGGCAACGCGTCATGGCGCACCAGCTCGCGACGCGCGAGCTTGCGCAGGGCGACGTAGAACACCGGCGTCAGGAACAGGCCGAACAACGTGACGCCGAGCATTCCCGAGAACACGGTAATGCCGGTGACCGAACGCACTTCCGCGCCCGCGCCATGCGAGAACACCAGCGGCACGGTGCCGGCGATGAAGGCGATCGACGTCATCACGATCGGGCGCAGGCGCATGCGGCAGGCTTCCAGTGCCGCTTCGACGATGCCCTTGCCTTGCAATTCCAGTTCGCGGGCGAACTCGACGATCAGGATCGCGTTCTTGCAGGCGAGGCCCATCAACACCACCAGGCCGACCTGTACGAAGACGTTGTTGTCGCCACCGGTCAGCTTGACGCCGAGCAGCGCGGACAGCAGGCACATCGGCACGATCAGGATCACCGCCAACGGCAGCGTCCAGCTTTCGTACAGCGCCGCCAGCACCAGGAACACCAGCAGGATCGCCAGCGGAAAGATCACCAGCGCGGCCTTGCCCTGCATCACCTGTTGGTAGCTGAGGTCGGTCCACTCGATGTTCATGCCGTTGGGCAAGACCTTGTCCGCGGTCTGCTCGAGTGCCGTCATCGCTTGCGCCGAAGACAGCAGGCGCGGATCGGCGGCACCGGCGAGATCGGCGGCGGGATAGCCGTTGTAGCGCAGCACCGGATCGGGGCCGTAGCTTTGCTTGATCGTCACCATCGAACCGATCGGCACCATCTCGCCACGCTCGTTGCGCGTGCGCAGGTTGCCGATGTCCTCGACATTGCCGCGGAACTTGCCGTCGGCCTGCGCGATCACCTGCCAGGTGCGACCGAACTGGTTGAAGTCGTTGACGTAGGCGGAACCGAGATAGGTCTGCAGCGTGTCGAACAGTTCCGTCAGCGGAACGCCCTGTGCCTTGGCCTTGACGCGATCGACTTCGGCGTCGAGCTGCGGCACGTTGGCCTGGTAGCTGGTGATCGGATAGCTCATGCCCGGCGTCTGCATCACCGCGCCCTGTAGGCCCTGCACCGCGTTCTGCAACGCGCCGTAGCCGAGGCCGGCGCGGTCTTCGACGAACAGCTGGTAGCCGTTGCCGTTGCCGAGGCCGAGGATTGGCGGCGGCAGCATCGAGAAGGCGAAGCCTTCCTGCAGGCCGGCGATCTTCTGGCTGATTTCCGCGTTGATCTGCTCGGCGGTGCGGCCATGGCGCTCACTGAAGGGCTTGAGGGGAATGAAGGCCACGCCCGTGTTCGGCGTATTGGTGAACTGCAGCGCGTTGAGACCCGGGAACGAAATCGTGTGGGCGACGCCCTCGGTGTGCTGGGCGATGTCGGCGACCTTGCGCAGCATCGCGTCGGTGCGCGCGATCGACGCGCCTTCCGGCAGCTTCACGCCGGCGATCAGGTAGAGCTTGTCCTGGGTCGGGATGAAGCCCGCGGGCACCAGCTTGAACACGAACCCGGTGGCGAGCAGCAGCACCGCATACACCGCGAACACCGCGCCGCGACGGCCGAGCGTGCGCTTCATCGCGCCTTCGTAGCGATCGGAATTGCGCTTGAAGAAGCGGTTGAAGGGACGGAAGATCCAGCCGAACAGACGATCAATCAGGCGAGACGGTGCATCCTTGGCGGCGTCGTGCGACTTCAGCAGGCGAGCGGCCAGCGCCGGCGACAGGGTCAGCGAGTTGATCGCCGAGATCACCGTCGAGATGGCGATCGTCACCGCGAACTGCTTGTAGAACTGGCCGGTCACGCCCGAGAGGAAGGCCATCGGAACGAACACCGCGCACAGCACCAGCGCGATCGCGATGATCGGCCCGGACACTTCCTTCATCGCAAGGTGCGCGGCCTGCAACGGCGTGGCGCCATGCTCGATGTGGCGTTCGACGTTCTCCACCACCACGATGGCGTCGTCAACAACAATACCGATCGCCAGCACCATGCCGAACAGGCTCAGCGTGTTGATCGAGAAGCCGAGCAGATAGAGCACCGCGAAGGTACCGACGATCGACACCGGCACCGCAATCAGCGGAATGATCGAGGCGCGCCAGGTCTGCAGGAACAGGATCACCACCAACACCACCAGCGCGACCGCTTCCAGCAACGTCGACACCACCGCCTTGATCGAATCGCGGACGAAGATCGTGGTGTCGTACACCGCCTCGTACTTGATGCCGTCGGGGAAGCGCTTGGTCATGCCATCCATGGCCGCGATCACGTTCTTCTGGATGTCGAGCGCGTTGGCGCCCGGCGCCTGGAAGATGCCGATGCCGACCGCGTTCTTGCCGTCGAGCTGCGAGCGCAGGGTGTAGTCGCCGGCGCCGAGTTCGATCCGCGCGACGTCGGAGAGACGGACGATCTCGCCATCGTCGCCGGCCTTGAGCACGATGTTGCCGAACTCGTCCGGCGTCTTCAGCCGGCCCTGCGCATTGATCAGGGTGAGGAACTTGCTGTCGGGCATCGGTTCGGCACCGAGCTGGCCCGCCGAGACCTGCACGTTCTGCTCTCGCATCGCCCGCACCACGTCGCCCGCGGTCAGGCCACGAGAAGCGATCTTGTCGGGATCGAGCCACGCGCGCATCGCGTAGTCGCCGCCGCCGAAGATCTGCGCATCGCCGACGCCCGGGATGCGCGTCAGCGCGTCCTTGACGTGCAGACGCGCGTAGTTGCGCAGGTACAGGGTGTCGTACTTGCCGTTCGGCGAAGTCAGGTGCACCACCATCAGGAAGGTCGGCGACTGCTTCTGCGTGGTCACGCCCTGCCGGCGCACGTCCTCGGGCAAGCGCGCCAGCGCCTGGCTGACGCGGTTCTGCACCCGCACCGCCGCGTCATCGGCATTGGTGCCGGGGCGGAAGGTCACGGTGGTGACCAGCACGCCGTCGGAACCCGCGACCGACTTGATGTACATCATGTTTTCGACGCCGTTGATCGCCTCTTCCAGTGGCGTCGCCACGGTTTCGGCGATCACCTTGGGATTGGCGCCGGGATACACCGTGCGCACCACCACCGATGGCGGCACCACGTCCGGGTATTCGCTGATCGGCAGCATCGGCATCGCGATCAGGCCGGCGGCGAAGATCACGATCGACAGCACCGCGGCGAAGATCGGCCGGTCGATGAAGAATTTCGAGAAATCCATTGAAAGATCCTTGTCTGTTGCGGGCGCGTCAGTTCGAGGCGGGGCCTGCGGCTGCCGGCTGCGGCGCCGGGGCGCCCATCGCGATCTGTTGCGGCTTCACCGGCATGCCCGGCATGAACACCTTCTGCACGCCGTGGACGATCACCTTGTCGGTGGGCGCAAGACCCGACTGCACCACGCGCAACCCGTCGATGCTGCGACCGAGCACCACGTCCTTGCGCATGGCCGCGTTGTTCGGGCCGACGACATAGACGTATTTGCGGTCCTGGTCTGTGAGCACGGCGCTGTCGTCGATCAGCATGGCGTTGAACTCGCCGCTGCCCTGCAGTTGCACGCGCGCGAACAGGCCGGGCGTGAACAGACGATCGGGATTCTTCAGCACGGCGCGGGCGCGGATGGTCCCGGTCTTGGGATCGACCTGGTTGTCGACGAAGTCGACGGTGCCTTCATGCGGATACCCGCTCTCGCTGGCCAGACCGACACGCACCGGGTTCTTGGTCGCGTTGCGCTCGCCCTTGCGGGCCATTTCGGCGTAGCGCAGCAGGCTCTGCTCGTCGCTTTCGAAATAGACGAAAACCGGATCCTGCGACACCACCGTCGTCAATTGCGTGGCATCGGCCTGGGCGAGATTGCCCTCGGTCACCAGCGCGCGCCCGGCGCGACCGGTGATCGGCGAACGCACTTCGGTGAACTGCAGGTTCAATCGCGCGGCGGCAACCGCGGCTTCGGCGGCACGCACTGAGGCACCGGTGCCGGATGTGGCGGCGCGGCGCTGGTCGAACTCCTCGCGCGAGATTGCCTTGGCTTCGATCAGCGATTGCGCGCGGGTGTCCTGCGCCTGTGCCAGCTTCGATTCACTGCGGGCGCGTTCGAGATCCGCAAGCGCGCGGTCGAGTGCGGCCCGGTACGGACGCTGATCGATCACGAACAGCAGGTCGCCCTTGCGAACGTCCTGTCCTTCGCGATAGGCGACGCGCTGCACGTAACCGCTGACGCGCGGCCGCAACTCGACGCTTTCCACCGCGGCGACATGCCCGCTGTACTCGTCCCACTGGTGCACCGACTTGGTCAGCACGGTGGCGACGCTGACTTCGGGCGGCGGCGGCATGCCGGCGTTCGGCGCGGCCTGGCTGCTGCAACCGGCCAACGCCAGCATCATCGCCGCGCCAAGGGCGAGCCCCGGCCATGCCGGTCCCGATGCCGTGCCTTGCAGTTCCCGGCTGGGAGAATTGTCGTAAGTCATCTTGTGTGCTCCTGATTCCTGTTTGCAGCAATGGGGGATGGGGAAAATTTCGACGCGACGGTGTCGAGGAACTTGTGCACGGAGCGTGCGGCGTGGTCCGGCTCCAGGGTCAAGATCGCCTGGGTACAACGCGCGTCATTGCGATGCTTGAGCAGCTCCAGCGCCTTGCGCCCGATGTGATTGACGCAAGGCCAGCCCTGGCAGGCGTGTTTCTCGTTGGCGTCGGTGCGCGCCGGCGACTCGACTTCCAACAGCTGCAGGCGCACCGCATGGCTGCGCGCTTCGTCGTGCAGCACGCGCGCGAGCATGCGCAACGCGGCGGCGGAGATCGAACGATGGCCGTAACCGGCCCAGGGATTGCGTCCGCCGGGGCCGCCGATCATCACGTAACCGCAATTGCGCCCCGACTCGGCGAGCCACGGCAGCAGATGGCGCGCGGCAACCAGGTGCGGCAACACCGCTTCGTCGAAATTGCGGCGCAACGCTTCCGCCGACTGGTCGATCAGGCGACCGCGCACGCCGCCCGCGCCCAACGCGGCCACCACGCCCAGGAAGGGCTGGCCGATTTCGCGCAACGACGCGACCAGCGCCAATGCACCGGCATCGTTCACCAGCGAAGCCTCGATCGTGCGCAGGATGGCGCCGGGAAACTGCATTTCCAGCGCGGCGAGACCGCGGGCATCGCGGGCCACCGCGACCACCGGCCAGCCCGCCTCGGCGGCGGCTTTCACCGCTGCCCGCCCCACGGTGCCGGTGGCCCCCAGGATGAGCACGACCGGTTTTATCGTCCCGCTCATGGGACATTTTCTCCCGCAGCTGGGACAGTCGCGTGGCGATGCAGGCCACGACGCAACCAGTCGACCAGGACCAGCAGGACCATCAGCACGGGCAGGCCGGCGACGATCGCCATCACCCCGACCAGCATCCAAGCCTCGGCGGTTCCAATGGAAACAGCATGTTGCAGCTCGATGACAGCAAGCCAAGGCACGCCAATCAGGCCAGCCGAAACGACCAGGGCATAGATCCAGCGAACACCGGAAGCGGAAAGCATGGAAGCGGCACCAGGGGAACTGGCGGCAGGTTAGGCGCGCGACCGGCACTTGATAAGTCGGCAATTCAGGGAATAATTGTCCCGTGATCGGTCCAATCGAAACGAGACTCTCCCCATGACCCGCGACCTCAACGACACCCTGGTTTTCGTCAAGGTGGTCGAACACGGCAGCTTCATCTCCGCCGCGCGCTCGCTGCGCCTGCCCAAGACCACCGTCAGCCGCAAGGTGCAGGAACTGGAAACACGCCTCGGCGCGCAGCTGCTGCACCGGACCACGCGCAAGCTCGGCCTCACCGAAGCCGGCAACATCTATTTCGAGCATTGCCAGCGCATCGCGCGCGAACTCGACGAAGCCGAAAGCGCCGTCGGCCAGTTGCAGAGCGGCCCGCGCGGCTGGCTGCGCTTCACCGCGCCCTACTCGCTCGGCACCGAGAAGATCGCGCCTCTTCTCGGCGAATTCCACGAACGCCATCCGGAAGTGCGCGTGGAGATGCACCTGAGCAACGAACCGCTCGACCTGATCGACAAGGAAATCGACGTCGCCCTGCGCGTCGGCAACCTGCCCGATTCCAATCTCGTGGCGCGCCGGTTGGCAACCTTCCGCACCCAGGTATTCGCCAGCGCCGAATACATCCGGCGCCACGGCGAACCGCTGCATCCCGACGACCTGGTGCACCACTCCGTGCTGGCCTTCACCAAGTCGCGCCGCAACGGCAACGAATTCGCGTGGACGCTGGGAGATGGCGAGCGCAGCGCCGACTTCCGCGTCGAGCCGGTGTTCGTCGCCAATGACTACGGCGCGCTCAGGGGGGCGCTGCTGTGCGGCGAGGGAATGATGATGTCGGCAGACGTCATGATGAAACCGCTGATCGAACACGGGTTGGTACAACGCGTGCTCGCCGGCTGGACCGGCCCGGAATACGAATTCAACGCGGTGTTTCCGCGCGGCATGACGCAATCGCCGAAGGTGCGCGCGTTCGTCGATTTCCTGGTCGAGCGCTTCAGCTTCGACGTGGATTACATGAACCAGTTGTGCCCGATCCTCAAGCGCCAGCAGGAGCAGGCAGCGGCCTCAAATTCCGCGGAACTGCAGGCCGCGTGGCTCGCGCATCCGGTCCTGCCGGGTAGCGTCGAATTGATCGAGGAAGAGGCGCTGGCCTGAGGCGACGGATTCAGCCGGCGGGATGCGCGAGCACCCGCAGGAAGTGCGCGGCGGCTCCCGGAACCGCCAGCAGCACCGCGAGCATGCCGAACGCCGCGCCCCAGAGATGCGCACTGTGGTTGACGTTGTCGCTGCCGCGCCGGTCCATCCAGATCGAATAGGCGACGTAGAGCACGGCATAGACGATGGCGGGAATCCCCAGCGCGCCGTAGAGATAGATCTTCTCCCACGGCGCGATCACGATGAAGGCGAACAGGCAGGCCGAGACCGCGCCCGATGCCCCGAGGCTGCGGTAGTTGGCGTCGTTGCGATGGGACAGGTAGGTGGGCAGGATCGACGCCACCAGCGCCGCCAGATAGAACGCGATGAAACCGAGCGCGCCAAACAGCTGCTCCACCACGCGTCCGAAGAAATACAGGGTGAACATGTTGAAGAACAGGTGCATGCCGTCGGCATGGATGAAACCGTAGGTCACCAGGCGGTCGTACTGCTTGCTGCGATTGATCGCCGGCGGCCACAGGATCAGGCGCGACATCAGCGCCGGTTTCTGCCATGCCAGGTAGGACACCACGGCGGTGACGGCGACGACGATCAATGTCATGGGCATGGTGCGGCGATTCCGTGGCGGTGTTCGCGACATGATGCCCTAACATGCCCGCATGGAACTGAGACTGCCCACACCGCAGGAAGAAGCCGAATTCCGGCGCGCGGTCGCCGCGGTTCCCGCCGACAATCCGACTTTCCTGCACTTCCATCGCCCGGGCATGTCGCTTGCCGACTATCTCGACATGCTGCGGCGACAGGAGCTCGGCATCATCGATCCCGCACCCGGCCGCGAAGTGCCATCGACCTTCCTGTTCGCCTTCGTCGACGGCCGCATCGTCGGTCGCGCCTCGATTCGCCACAACCTCGATTACCCGGCGGGCCAGATGGCCGGCCATATCGGTTATGCAGTGCTGCCGGAGTTCCGCGGCCGCGGCCATGCGACCGGAATCCTCCGCCTCGCGACCCGGCATGCGTGGGAACGACTGGGCATCCCGCGCGTCCTCGTGACCTGCGATCCGGGCAATCTCGCATCGATCCGCGTGATCGAAAAGAACGACGGCCAGTTCGAGGACGAGCGCCACGATGCCATGACCGGGATGCGCAAACGACGCTACTGGGTCGCCGCGCTGCCCTATGATGGATGACGACGACACCCGCCTCGCCACAGGACGCCTGATGAGCACCGTTCTTCCCGACCTCTCCGACATCTACACCGAGCAGGAAGGCTATTCGACCGACACCCTGGCGAGCCTTGGTCCGCTGCGTCGACTCGCCGGCGAGTGGCGTTCCGACAAGGGCGTCGACATCAACCCCAAGGCCGATGGCCCGGAGCGCCGCGTCTACAGCGAATACATCAGCATGCAACCGATCGATCCGCAGTCGAACGGTCCGCAACTCCTCTACGGGCTGCGCTACCACGTCCACATCAACACGCCGGAAGAACAGATCACCTTCCACGACCAAGTCGGCTACTGGCTGTGGGAGCCGGCGACCGGACTGATCATGCAGAGCCTGACGATCCCGCGCGGACAGGCGTTGCTGGCCGGTGGCACCGCGCATCCCGACGACACGCGCATTTCGGTCGAGGCGCGTCGCGGCGACACCCGCTTCGGCATCTGCTCGACCACCTTCCTCGAGGAGGCGTTCCGCACCGACTACTACCGCATCGACATCGACTTCAACGACGACGACAGCTGGACCTACGTGACCCGCACCGATCTCGCCATCCGCGGCAAGACCCCGGCCTTCGACCATCGCGACACCAACACGATGCGGCGCATCGCCCCGGCCAAGCCGAATCCCCTGGTCAATCCGGCGATCCGGGAGACGGGCGAATAACGGGTCCGGGACCCGACGGACGCGCCAAAAGAAAAAACCAGCCGCGAGGCTGGTTTTTTCTTTTTAGATGGCGCGCCCGGAGCGATTCGAACGCCCGACCCCCAAGTTCGTAGCCTGGTGCTCTATCCAACTGAGCTACGGGCGCGCTGAGCCGGTCATTATGCAGATCCGGGTGGGTGGCGTCAACGGCCAGGCCATCCACGCCATGGCGGCCAGCACCTGGGCCCAGCCCCCCAGCAACACCGGCAGGACAAATCCCGCCACGAACCACAGCATGACGAGCACGCCCCCCAGGCCACGCTGGCCTTTACCGGCGCCCATCGCCAGTGCCACGACCGCAGCCGAGACCGCGATCAGCCACAGCATCCACAAGGCCGCATGGCGCTGGCTGCCCTCGCCCGCCAGGTCGCCGGCATCGATCGGAGACAGGCCCAGCGCGAGCCATGCCAACCCGGCGATCGCGAGCAACCACAGCGCGATGCCGATCGCCGTTCCGGAACTCTTGCGCGAACGCCAGCGTCGCCACGTTGCTGCCGCCAGCATGGCCGCCCCCGGTACGATGAACGCCAGCCAATTGAAGAGGCCCGCGCCCGGCATCGCCTGCGCGCCCGGAACCGCAAGCGCGTGTCGCGGCGTCCATTCGCCGGCATGGCCGGCCCACGCCAGCGCCAACGCGAACGCCACGAGCGCGATGACGGCCAGCCAGCGGTCGAAGTGTTTCCGGTCCATCGCGACAGTCTGCCTTGTTGCACTCGCCCTGACAGCAGGCATGCGATCATTCGCATCCGTTCCGACGAGGTGATCCATGTCCACGCACGTGCTCGATGTTTCCATGACGACCTTCGAGAGCGAGGTGCTGCAGGCATCGATGCAGGGGCCGGTGCTGGTCGATTTCTGGGCCGAATGGTGCGGACCGTGCAAATCGCTGACGCCGGTGCTGGAAAAGCTCGCGGCCGAATTCAACGGCGCCTTCACCCTCGCCAAGGTCAATACCGAAAACGAGCCGGAAATCGCCCAGGCCTTCCAGATCCGTTCGATCCCGACGGTCTACCTGATCCGCAACGGCCAGCCGGTCGACGGTTTCCAGGGCGCGTTGCCGGAAGGTCAGCTGCGCGAATTCCTCGCCCGCAATGGAATCGAGGCTGCGGCAGGCGGCGACGAAGTTGAAGCAGCACCGGCGCCCATCGATCCGCACGAGGAAGTGTTGCGCCTGCGCAAGCTGGTCGAGGCCGAAGCCGACAAGCCCGTGCATCGCCTCGATCTCGCGCTGGCACTGCTGAAGACCGGCGCCGCGCAGGAAGCGGAATCGTTGCTGGACGCGTTGCCGGCCAACCTCGCCACCGACGATCGCGCCGTGCAGGCGCGCGCGCGCCTTGGGTTCGCTGCCTTGCTGAAGGATGCGCCGCCGGTCGCCACGCTGGAACAGGCGATCGCCGCCAATCCCGGCGATCTCCACGCACGCCATCTGCTCGGCGCGCACAAGCTGGTGTCAGGCGATGCCGAGGGCGCGCTCGAACAGTTCATGGAGATGCTGCGCCGTGATCGCCAGTTCGAGGACGGCCTGCCGCGCAAGGCGCTGATCGACGCCTTCCGGGTGATCGAGGACGACGATCTCGTCGGCAAGTATCGTCGCCAGATGTCGGCGCTGCTGCTGTCCTGACATGCGGGTGACGCCGACGCGGCTGCGCCGGGTGATGAACATCTGGCCGCCCTTCCTGTTCACCGGCATCCGCGTGCAACACATCGGCGCCGACTGGCGCAGCGCGCGCGTTGTGCTGCGCAAGCGCCCGTGGAACCGCAATTTCGTCAACACCCAGTTCGGCGGCAGTCTGTTCGCGATGACCGATCCGTTCTGGATGCTGCTGATCATGCACGCCATCGGCAACGACTACTTCGTCTGGGACAAGGCGGCCACGATCGAGTTCGTCAAACCCGGGCGCGGCGACGTGTTCGCGGAATTCCATCTCGCCGATGCCGACATCCAGTCCTTGATCGATGAAGCCGCATCCGGCGGCAAGGTGTTGCGCTGGTTCGATACCGACGTCGTCGATGGCGCCGGCGAAGTGATCGCGCGCGTGCGCAAGCAGATCTACGTGCGCAGGAAACCACCCAAGACCGCGACAACGTAAAATCACGCCATGGCTCCCAAACGCGTCAATGTGTCCCTGCGCCGGCTGCTCGTCACCGGCCTACTCACCCTGTTGCCGATCTGGCTGACCTGGGTGGTGCTGAGCTTCGTGTTCCGCATGCTCAGCGACATCAGCCGGCCGTGGGTGCAGCCACTGTTGTCATCGCTGGCGCACACCTCGCCGGCACTGGCGTGGTTGCAGCAATCGGTGGTGATGGGCGCGGTCGCGCTGTTCGGCACCCTGCTGGTGATCCTGCTGGTCGGCTGGCTGGCGGAACACCTGGTCGGCCAGGCACTGCTGCAGTGGTTCGAGGCGCTGATCGCGCGCATCCCGCTGGCCAACAGCGTGTATTCCGGCGCGCGCAAACTGCTCGATACCGTGCAGACGTCGCCGGACGGCACCCAGCGCGTGGTGCTGGTCGAATTCCCGCACCCGGGCATGAAAACGGTAGGCCTGGTGACGCGCGTCTTCCACGATGCCAACACCGGCGAAGAGCTCGCCGCGGTGTTCATTCCGACCACGCCCAACCCGACCGGCGGCTATCTGGAAATCGTGCCGGTGGAACGCTTGGTCGCCACCACCTGGTCGGTCGACCAGGCGATGAGCTTCATCATTTCCGGCGGCGCCGTCGCCCCCGAATCGATTCCGTTCCGCAAGACCGAGTAACGATCGCCATGCGCCTCGCTGCCCTGATCCTCGCCGCAACGCTGGCCATCGCGCCATCCACCAGCCGGGCCGCGGCGAACGATGCACTTACGCCACATCGCATCGCGTTGAAGGACGGCCGCAGCTTCGATCTGCAGGCGCCGGCATCGTTGCGCATCACGCCGCTGGCCGAAGGCTTCAAGCGTCCGCGCTTCTTCACGCGCAGTCCCGATGGCCGCATCTTCCTCACCGACATGCACGACCTCGGCGACAACACGCGCGGCGCGATCTACATCCTCGACGGTTTCGATGCCGCGAACGGCAAGGTCGGCAAGATCACGGCATGGGCGACCGGCCTGCGCAATCCCAACAGCGTCGCCTTCTTCAAGGACGCACAGGGCGTGCAATGGATCTACGTCGCGCTGACCGATTCGCTGCTGCGCTATCGCTACACGCCGGGCGAACTGCATCCGACCGGATCGGCGCAACTGGTGGCGCGCTTCCCCGACCATGGCATGAGCGCGGCCAACGGCGGCTGGCATCTCACCCGCACGGTGGTGCCATCCAACGGCAAGCTCTACGTCTCGATCGGCAGCAGCTGTAATGCCTGCGTGGAAACCGAAACCTTGCGCGCAGTGGTTGTGGAGATGAATCCCGACGGCAGCGGCCAGCGCATCGTGGCGCGCGGCCTGCGCAACGCGGTGTGGATGGCGATGGTCGATGGCCAGTTACTGGCGACCAACCAGGGCGTCGACCATCTCGGCCCGAACGTGCCCAACGAAACCTTCTACGCGATCAAGCCCGGCGATTACGGCTGGCCGTCGTGCTACGTCGCCGGCAAGGCGATCAAGGTCGATCCCAAGTATCCGCGCAAGGAAGGCTGCGCGAACGTGGTGCGCCCGCTGGCGACGTTCCCCGCGCATGCATCGGCGCTCGGCTTCGATGTCTTCGCCAAGGGCGACAACGCCCAGCTCGGCGACGAGATCGTGGTCGCTCTCCACGGCTCCGGCAGCGTCCGCCTCGGGCACGGCTACAAGCTGGTGCGGATGCGCCGCGACGGCTCCGGCCAGCGCGATCTCGTGGCCGGTTTCCTGCAAGCAGGCAAGGTCATGGGGCGCCCCTGTGGCGTGCTGCGCGTCGGCACCGACGCCTTCCTCTTCACCGACGACAAATCCGGCGTCGTCTATTACGTGCGCCCCTGATCCCACCCCTGACTTTGGGCACAACCCGGCATCCGCACCGCAGGCATACACTCGCCTGCTATTCCCAACCGGAAGTCGACCATGCGCCTTGCCCGACTCGCCCTTGCCGTGGCCCTCGCCGCCACGGTCCCGACCCTGCATGCCGCTTCGGCGAAAACCTCCCATGCCATGCCGGCGGCCAGCGCCAAGGCCAGGCAGCTCGATGCGCTCTATGCCCAGTACTGGGAAGAATCGCTGAAGCTCAATCCGCTGGGCGCCACCTACCAGGGCGACAACCGCTACAACGACCAGCTGCCGGATTTCTATTCCGCCGGCTACCGCAAGCAGAACCACGATTTCACCGCGCGCTGGCTGAAGAAGATCGAAGCCATCGGCAGCGCCGGCCTCGATGGCCAGGCGCTGATCAGCTACGACATCTTCGTGCATGACTCCAAGGCGTCGCTGGAAGGCGAGCGCTACCCGAGCTGGATGATGCCGGTGGACCAGATGGGCAGCATCGCCACCAACATGGCGCAACTCGGCAGCGGCACCGGCGCGCAACCATTCAAGACGGTGAAGGATTACGACAACTGGCTGAAGCGCGGCCGGCGCATCCCGGTGCTGGTCGACAGCATCATCACCGACATGCAGGCCGGCGTGAACGCGGGCGTGGTGCAACCCCGCGCATTGATGACCAAGGTGGTGCCGCAATACGACGCGATCATCAAGGACAAGCCGGAAGACAGCGTGTTCTGGGGCCCGATCAAGCAGATGCCGAAGAGCTTCAGCACCGCCGACAAGGCGCGCCTGACGAAGGAATACCAGACGATGATCGCCAACGACATCATGCCGGCGTTCCGCAAGCTGCGCGGCTATATCGCCAACGACTATCTGCCAAAGACCCGCGACAGCGTCGGTCTCGACAAGTTGCCGAACGGCGCGGCGTGGTACGCCTTCAACGTACGCCAGACCACAACCACCGACCTGACGCCGGCGCAGATCCACGACCTCGGCCTGTCGGAAGTCGAACGCATCCACGGCGAGATGCAGCAGGTGATGAAGGACGTCGGCTTCAAGGGTTCTCTGCAGGATTTCTTCAAATTCATGCGCGAGGACAAGCAGTTCGAATTCAAGTCGGAAGACGACCTGCTGAAGTTCTACCGCAGCCTGGAAGCGCGGATCATGAAGCGCATCCCGGAGCAATTCTCGCTGGTGCCCAAGGCCGGCTTCGAGATCCGCCCGGTGGAAGCGTTCCGCGCCGAATCCGCCGCCGGCGGCGAGTACCAGAGCCCGAGCGAGGACGGCAGCCGCCCCGGCATCTTCTACGTCAACACCTTCGACCTGCCCTCGCGCAAGACCTGGTCCGCCGAGGACCTGTTCCTGCACGAAGCGATTCCCGGCCATCACTTCCAGATCGGCATCCAGCAGGAATTGAAGGGCGTGCCGGCCTTCCGCCGCTTCGGCGGCAACACCGCCTATGTCGAAGGCTGGGCGCTGTATTCGGAATCGCTGGGCAAGTCGCTGGGCGTGTATGAAACGCCGTACGATTACTTCGGCCGCCTGCAGGACGAACTGTGGCGCGCGATCCGCCTCGTCACCGATACCGGCCTGCACAGCAAGGGCTGGACGCGCGAGCAGACCATCGACTACATGATGAAGAACTCGGCGGTCTCGCTCACCGACGCCACCGCCGAAGCCGAGCGCTACATTGCGTGGCCGTCGCAGGCGGTGGCCTACAAGATCGGCGAACTGACCATCCAACGCCTGAAGAAGAAGGCACAGGCCGAACTTGGCGACCGTTTCGATCCCCGCGGCTTCCACGCCGAAGTGCTGAAGGATGGCGCGGTGCCGATGTCGATCCTCGAGCAGAAGGTAGATCGCTGGATCGCGGCGCAGAAGCGCTGATTCGCGACATGCGCGCAAAGAAAAAGGCCGGAGCGATCCGGCCTTTTTCATGGGTGTCGATCAGGCGCGTCGATCGCGTCGCCCGCCCTGCGCACCGCGATGCTTGGGGCTGCCGTTGCGCGCGGCGTGGGCATGCGCACCGGCCTTGTTCGCGTCGCCATGGGCGTGTCCATGTCCGCGATGCGGCTTGCCGGCCTTGGCTGCAGCGCCCTGCGGACGCGGCGCCGAATTCTTGCGCGGCGCATGCTGGCCACCCGGCTTGCCGGCAGGACGCTTGGCCATCGCCGGGCCATCGAGGCGCAGCGGACGCGAAGGCTCGTAGCCGTCCACGGTTTCCATCGCGATGTCGGCCTTCAGCATGCGCTGGATCTGGCGCAGCAACGCGGCCTCGTCCGGCGCGACCAACGACAACGCTTCGCCGCTGGCGCCGTTGCGACCGGTGCGACCAATGCGGTGCACGTAGTCTTCCGCGACCATCGGCAGGTCGTGGTTGATCACCAGCGGCAGGTCGGGGATGTCGAGCCCGCGCGCGGCGACATCGGTCGCCACCAGGATGCGCGTGCGTCCGCTCTTGAACTGGTTCAAGGCGTTCTGGCGCGCGGCCTGGCTCTTGTTGCCGTGGATGGCCACTGACGGCAGCCCGGCCTGGTCCAGCTGTTTGCACAGGCGATCGCAGCCATGCTTGGTCTTGCCGAACACCAGCACGCGCTCGCTGTGGCGGGCGGCGAGGATGTCGATCAGCAGGTCGCGCTTGCGCGACGCGTCGACCGGATGCACGCGATGGACGATCGTCGAGGCAATGGTCGCCTGCGCGGCCACTTCGACCTGCTTGGGATTGCGCATGAACTCGAGCGCCAGCGCCTTGATACGCGCTTCGAAGGTCGCCGAGAACAGCAGCGTCTGGCGCTGCGCCGGCACGCGCGCGAGGATGCGCTTGATCGCCGGCAGGAAGCCCATGTCGAGCATGCGGTCGGCTTCGTCGAGCACCAGCATTTCGATGGCGTCGAGCTTGGCGGTGCCGCGTTCGATGTGGTCGAGCAGGCGACCGGGGCAGGCGACCAGCACGTCGACGCCGCGCTGCAGGTTGTTGATCTGCGGCTGCATGCCGGCGCCGCCGTACAGCGTGGTGACGTTGATGCGCAGGTGGCGCGCATAGGTCTTGAGGTTGTCGCTGACCTGCACCGCCAGTTCGCGGGTCGGCACCAGGATCAGCGCGCGCGGCTTGCGCGGTCCGCGCACGCCCATGTTCTTGGACAGGTGCTGCAACAGCGGCAGTCCGAACGCGGCGGTCTTGCCGGTGCCGGTCTGGGCGCCGCCGAGGACGTCCTCGCCGGAGAGGACGAGCGGAATGGCCTGGGCCTGGATCGGCGTGGGCGTGGTGTAGCCGGCGTCGGCAAGCGCACGCAGCAAGGCCGGCGAAATGCCGAGGGTTTCAAAGTTCATTTGTAAGCTCCAAAGTGTGTCCGCACGGACTGTGCCGTGCGATGACCCGGAGCTTTCCTGACGCGCTGCGAGTGCTGATTGAGACGTTCCGGGGAATCCGGGAACGTGTCGGCGCAACGAGAGACGTGCGTGGGAAGGCGGGGCTTGGGCCCCGCGGGGATTCCGATGGAAAACGGATCCGCCGTGCGCGAACACGGTTAGTCTACCCCATTCAGCTACGTCTTGCCTTAACGCTTGTCGATGGCCACGTACTCGCGGTCTTCCGGACCGACGTAATTCGCGCTCGGGCGAATGATCTTGCCGTCCTCGCGCTGCTCGACCACGTGCGCGCTCCAGCCGGTGGTACGGGCGATCACGAACAGCGGGGTGAACATCGCGGTCGGCACGCCCATCATGTGGTAGGACGAGGCGCTGTACCAGTCGAGGTTGGGGAACATCTTCTTGCTGTCCCACATCAGCATCTCGATGCGCTCGCTGACGTCGAACAGGGTCTGATTGCCGCCGTCCTTGCACAGCGTGCGCGAGATTTCCTTGATGATCGGGTTGCGCGGATCGCCGATGGTGTAGACCGGGTGGCCGAAGCCGATGATGATCTCCTTCTTCTCCATCCGCGCCTTGATGTCGGCCTCGGCTTCGTCGGCACTCCCGTAGCGACTGATGATGTCCATCGCCACTTCGTTGGCGCCGCCGTGCTTGGGTCCACGCAGCGCACCGATCGCACCGGTGATGCAGGAATACATGTCGGAACCGGTGCCGGCGATCACGCGCGCGGTGAAGGTCGAGGCGTTGAACTCGTGCTCGGCGTAGAGGATCAGCGACTTGTCGAGCGCATCGGCGTGCAGCGCCGACGGCGGTTCGCCGTGCAGCAGGTGGAGGAAATGCGCGGCGACGGTGTCGTCGTCGGTCTCGACGTCGATGCGGCGGCCGTTGTGGGTGAAGTGCCACCAGTACAGCAGCATCGAACCGAAGCTGGCGATCAGGCGGTCGGCGATGTCGCGCGCTTCCGACACCGGATGGCCGTCGCGTTCCGGCAACACCGTGCCCAGCACCGAGCAGCCGGTGCGCATCACGTCCATCGGGTGGGCATTGGCCGGCACCAGCTCCAGCGCATCGGTGACGATCGCCGGCAAGCCGCGCAGGCGCTTCAGCTTGGTGCGATAGGCCTTGAGCTGCGACGCGGTCGGCAGCGTGCCGTGCACCAACAGGTGCGCGACTTCCTCGAAGGTCGATTGCGTCGCCAGGTCCTTGATGTCGTAGCCGCGGTAATGCAGGTCGTTGCCGCTGCGGCCGACCGTGCACAGCGCGGTGTTGCCGGCGGCGGTGCCGCTCAGGGCAACGGATTTCTTGGCCTTGGGAAGCGTCTGGGTGGTGTTGTCGCTCATCGGGATTCCTTGTGGTTACTTGTTCTGCGAGAACAGCTGGTCGAGCTTGTCTTCGTAGGCGTGGTAGCCGAGGAAGTCGTACAACTCGGCGCGGGTCTGCAACGTGTCGATGATGTTCTTCTGCGTGCCTTCGCGGCGCACGGTTTCGTAGAAATTCAACGCCGCCTTGTTCATCGCGCGGTAGGCGCCGCAGCAGTACAGGGCGATGTCGACGCCGGCGTCGCGCAGCTCGTCGGTGGTGAAGAACGGCGTCGAGCCGAACTCGGTGAGATTGGCGAGGATCGGCACCTTCACCGCAGCCTTGAACTTGCGGTACTCGTCCAGCGTCTTCATCGCCTCGGGGAAGATCATGTCGGCGCCGGCCTCGACGTAGGCCACCGCGCGTTCGATCGCCGAATCGATGCCCTCGACCGCGGCGGCATCGGTGCGCGCCATGATCACGAAATCGCGATCCGTGCGCGCGTCGACCGCGGCCTTGACGCGGTCGACCATCTCGTCCTTCGTCACCACTTCCTTGCCGGGACGATGGCCGCAGCGCTTCTGCCCGACCTGGTCTTCCATGTGCACGGCGGCGACGCCGATGCGCTCGAAATTGCGGATGGTGCGGCCGATGTTGAACGCCCCGCCCCAGCCGGTATCGATGTCGACCAGCAACGGCATGCCGGTGGCGTCGACGATGCGGCGGGCGTCGGTCAGCACGTCTTCCATGGTGCTGATGCCGAGGTCGGGCATGCCCAGTGAGTTGGCGGCGACGCCACCACCCGACAGATACAGCGCCTTGTAGCCGGTGCGCTTGGCCATCAGGCCGGCATAGGCGGTAATCGCGCCCATCACCTGCAGCGGGGTTTCTTCGGACAGTGCGGCGCGGAAGCGAGCGCCGGCGGAGGCAGGGGAATTCATGCGGACTCCGGGAAAAGGACAATTTTAAGCCAGCCGGGGCTGCGGCGTTGTCACATGACTTTCGGCAGGGAGAGCGGCCGGCAGGCTGGTGTAGCGTGGGACGGATCCAGGAGGAGATCCCGCCATGTCACGCCAACGCCTGCGCCGCCCCTTGTCATATGGCGCAATCGCGCTCGCCATTTCGCTATGCATCGCCACACCCTCGTTCGCCGCCAGTGGCTACAACAAGCCGCCGGAACCGATCCTCGGCACGATGCATACGCCGCTGCCGCCGTCGGCACTCGCCGATCCGACCAACCGCACGCTGCTGATGGTGCAGCAGGCACAGTACCCGTCGATCAAGCGCGTCGCCGAGCCCTATCTCAAGCTCGGTGGCGTGCGCGTCGAGCCGCGCACCCATGCCCGCCACGATGCCTCGAACGGCTACGGCATACGCGCCTGCCTCGAAGGTTTCAGCCTGGTCGACATCGCCAGTGGCAAGGAACGCAAGATCGCCCTGCCCGCCGGCGCCTGCCCGGGCATGCCGGGCTGGTCGCCCGACGGCAAGCGCTTCGCCTTCAACAACACCGTTGCCGACCATGTCGAACTGTGGGTCGGCGATGTCGCCAGCGCCAGTGCGCACCGCGTCGATGGCGTCGTCCTCAACACCATCCTCGACAATGACATCCAATGGCTGGACGGCAGCAACACGTTGCTGGTGAAGCAGGTTCCGTCCAATCTCGGCGCCGCCCCTTCCCGCAGCGAAGCGCCGATCGCGCCGGAGATCAAGGAATCGCTGGGCACCAAAGGCGAAAGCAGCACCTACGAGTCGCGCGACACCCTCACCGGCCCAGAAGACGAGGCGCTGTTCGACTACTACACGACGTCGCAACTCGCGAAGGTCGATGTCGCCACCGGAAGAATCACGCCTTACGGCAAGCCGGCGACGATCGCCGGCGTCGATGTTGCGCCCGATGGCAGGCATGTGCTGTTCGAGACATTGAAGCGCCCCTACTCCTACGTCACCACCTGGGAACGTTTCGCCCGGGACACCTCCGTCCTCGATACCGGCGATGGCAGCATCAAGGTGATCGACAGTTCGCCGATCGCCGATCGTGTGCCCGTGCATGGCGTCCCCGTCGGACCACGTGGATTCGAATGGCGCGCCAATGCGCCGGCGACGCTGGTCTGGGCGGAAGCGCTCGATGGCGGCGACTGGAAGGCGAACGTGCCGAATCGCGACAAGGTGATGATGCAGAGCGCGCCGTTCACCGCGAAGCCGGTCGAGGTCGCGCGCACGCCGCAGCGGTTCAGCGGCATGTCGTGGCTGGCGCAGGGCGACGAGCCCTTCGTCTACGAGTACGATGAAAACCGCCACTGGATGCGCGTGACCCGAATCGATGTCGCGTCGCCCGGAAAATCGCCGAAGGTGATCTGGGATTACTCCACCGACGAGAAATACAAGGCGCCGGGCTCGCTGGTGATGCAGCGCCAGCCGAGCGGCGCAGTCGTCGTGCAGGAAGACGGCGGCAAGGTCTACCTGCGTGGCAACGGTTCGTCGCCGCAGGGCGATCGTCCCTTCCTCGATCGCTACGACCTCGCCACCGGCAAGACCGAACGCCTGTTCCGCAGCAGCCCCGATGCCTACGAGCGCGCCGGTTCGGTGCTGACAGGCGGCACGCGCTTCCTGGTATCGAGGCAGTCGCCGGTCGATCCGCCCAATGTCTTCATGGCGACGCTCGGCGCTGCCACCACGGCCGCCGATGGCGAAGCGGCGTATGCAACCTCGACCACACCGGTCACCCACATCGCCGATCCGATGCCGCAGGTGCGCGGCGTCAAGAAACGCCTGGTCACTTACAAGCGCAAGGATGGCGTCGATCTTTCCTTCACACTGTACACGCCCCCCGGCTACAAAGAGGGCACGCGCCTGCCTGCCGTGCTCTACGCCTACCCGCAGGATTTCGCCGATCCGTCCAAGGCCGGCCAGGTCAGCGGCTCGCAGAAGACCTTCGATTTCCTGCGCGGCTATCGCCTGTTGCTGCTCGCCGGCTACGCGATCATCGACAACGCATCGTTCCCGATCGTCGGCGATCCCAAGTCAGCCTACGACACCTATCTCGACCAACTCGTCGCCGATGCGCAGGCCGCCGTCGACAAGGCCGTCGAACTCGGCGTGGTCGATCGCAATCGCATCGGCGTCACCGGGCACAGCCACGGTGCGTTGATGACGGCCAACCTGCTCGCCCACACCGACCTGTTCCGCGCCGGCGTCGCCACCAGCGGCAGCTACAACAAGACGCTGACACCGTTCGGTTTCCAGAACGAACGTCGTTCGTTGTGGGCCGCGACTCCGGTGTACGAACAGGCTTCGGCGTTCTTCCACGCCGACAAGATCAAGTCGCCGCTGCTGATCATGCACGGCATGGACGATGCGAATCCCGGAACCGAATCGATCCAGTCGCCCAAACTGTTCCAGGCGATCCGCGGCCTCGGCGGCACCACGCGCCTGGTGATGCTGCCCTACGAGCCGCACTGGTACACCGCGATGGAATCGAACGAACAGGAGGTCTACGAAATGCTGACCTGGTTCGATCGCTACGTGAAGAACGCGCCGGCACGCAAGGCGATCACGAAGTAAATCCTCGGCGGCGCGTGCCATGTCGAAGAAACCCCGCCCGCGCGGGGTTTCTTTTTGCTTGCCCCACCCCGACTGCCCATATTTGCCGCATTTGACAAATATTCATCCATTTGGTTGAATATTTTCCATGAGCACGCTTGACCTCGCCTTCGCCGCCCTTTCCGACCCGACGCGTCGCCGGATCATCCAGCGCCTGACACGCGGGCGCACGCGCGTCACCGATCTCGCCCTGCCCTTCGACATGTCGCTGAACGCGGTGTCGAAACACATCAAGGTGCTGGAACGCTCCGGCCTGGTGCGACGCGAAAAGCTCGGTCGCGAACACTTCCTCGAACTGCGGGCCAAACCGATGCGCGATGTCGCCCGCTGGATCTCCCGCTACGAACGCTTCTGGAACACGAAACTCGACTCGCTCGAGGAATTCCTTGCCAACCAACCCGATGAGGAACAACAACCATGAATGCCTTGATGAATGCCGCACAGATGCAGGGTCGCAACGCGCAGGTGATGGGCCCGCACTCGATCCGCGTCACACGTACCTACGACGCCAAGCCGGAGAAGGTGTTTCGCGCCTGGACTGATCCCGCGAGCATCAGCGCATGGCTGACCAAGGGCGAATATGCCAGCGCCGATGTCCGTCCCGGCGGTTTGTTCTACCTCGAAATGCGCGGGATGGAGAAGATCAACCCGCACTACGGCCGCTACCTCCGCGTCGACAGTCCTCGAGCGCTTGAACACACCTGGGTCAGCGAATGGACGCACGGCAAGGAATCCGTGGTGTTGATCGAGCTGTCCGAACGCGACGGCAAGACCGAATTGACATTGACGCACGACGGCCTGCCGACGGAAGAGATGGCCGATGCGCACAGGGGTGGCTGGACCAGCTTCCTTGACGAACTCGGCCCGCGCCTCTGATACGGGCAAAGGAACCTTCGTGAAATCGAAATCCGTCATTGCGATATCAGTGCTGTGGTGCATTGCCGCGCTGCCGGTTCAAGCCACCGAAACTCGGCCCACCTCGATGCCCGCGGAACTCGAAACCCGTTTCGCGCTCAGCGCGTTGCCACCTGCCCTGCGCGACGGCGCCACGGTCTGGCTGCTCGATCCGGCTAGAGGCTATCGGCTGTCGCGCAAGGGCACGAATGGCATCGGCTGCCTGGTCGAACGCACGGTCTGGGAATGGAACGAATTGCGCGACGATGTCTTCGTTCCGCTGTGCTACGACAAGGCCGGCAGCGACACCTTGCTGAAGGTGAAGATGGATGTCGCCGCGATGCGTGCGAGCGGCAAGGACGCCACCGCGATCAAGACCGAAGTCGAACGACGCTATCGCGCGAAGATCTACCATGCACCGTCGAAAGCCGGGCTTTCCTACATGGTCGCACCGCTGATGCGCGCCAAGGGGCCGCCCGACTTCGCCTTGCACACCATGGCGATGCCGCACCTGATGTTCTACGCGCCGGGCATCACCAATGCCGACATCGCGGCCAAGCCCGATCTTGCCGATCCCGCCAGCCTGCAATGGCCCTTCGTCGACCAGCAGGGCAATGCCGCGCAGAGCTATTTCATCCAGCTGATCGGTGAAAGCGAGAAGGCGCAGATCGTCGCCAACGAAAAGCAATTGATCGACGACCTGTGCGCCTGGAACAGCGTGCTCTGCCTCGAGCACGCACATCACTGAATCGCCATCGCGCAACAAAAAACGCCGGGTTTCCCCGGCGTTTTTCATTTCATCGGATCGGCCCGCGGATCAGAGCAGATGCGCCACGCCGGCGCGCTCTTCTTCCAGTTCCGCCAACGTCTTGTCCATCGCGGCACGACTGAAGTCGTCGATTTCCAGGCCTTCGACGCGGGTGTATTCGCCGTTCGCGGTGATCACCGGCACGCCGTAGATGATGCCTTCCGGGATGCCGTAGCTGCCGTCGGACGGCACGCCCATCGTCACCCATTCGCCGTTGCTGCCCAGCGCCCAGTCGTGCATGTGGTCGATCGCCGCGTTCGCCGCCGACGCCGCCGACGACAGGCCGCGCGCCTCGATGATCGCCGCACCGCGCTTGCCGACGGTCGGGATGAAGGTGTTCGCGTTCCAGTCCTGGTCGTTGATCATGTCCTTCAGCGACTTGCCGTCGACCGTGGCGAAACGGTAGTCCGGATACATCGTCGGGCTGTGGTTGCCCCACACGGTCAGC
>JASLDW010000050.1 GCA_030151365.1 Lysobacter sp.
GAGGGTGGGTTGTTATTGAGTTGTGTAGCCGGAGATATCTGGCGCGAAGTGTATTTGCGGACGCCCGATGGCGCAGCCCGCCTGCTGCAGATACCACACGAAATGGATGGGCTCGAGTGTGTAGGCTTGGGAATCGCCAAGCACGCCTCCGGGCATTCATACCCTGTCGTGCAATACGCCGAATTGCCGATCGGCGCTTCATTCGGCGAATGGTTCCATCTTTACGGTATGGATGGGAAATTGCTGACGCGCAGCCATCCGATTTCGCTGGCGGAGCCTGACACGAGCGGCGAGGCTGTCGAATCTCCGAACAATACCGACTACGAGCAACACTTGAATACGCTTGGGCTTACGCATCCGGAGGTGATGATCATCGACGACTGAGGTTTGCATGGAGAAAGTCATCCCACGGAAGGACACTTTTTCATAGAACGGAGTGCACAGAATGAAACAAGAAATTTATCAGGACATGATCCAGCCCAAGGGGGCTGCATACAGAAGCGACCAGATCAAGCCGTGGAGCCATTACCGGGAACCAATCGATACGGCAAATGGACGGCTGGCTGGGAATTCCCGGGTTTGGGGGGATGCAAGCCCGGAAGTGCAGTCGGCGGTTGTTGACAAGATCATCGAGTCTTGCGAACGCAAGGGGCTGAGTACCCGCGATACCGCTTATGTGCTGGCAATTGCCCGCGTTGAGTCCGGCTTCAATCCCGATGCTTGCGCAGGAACGACTTCGGCAGCCGGTCTGGGGCAGTTCATTGACAAAACCGGAAAACACTACGGCGTCAACAACGCGAATCGCTGGGACGTGGACAAACAGGCCGATGCGCTTGTCATGCATTACCTCGACAACAAACGGCTTGCGGTCGCGCGTGGCCATGGTGATGAATACATCTACAAATACCACCATGATGGCCCGTCGAAAGATTATGGTGGATTAGGCATCTCCGAAAAGCGCGTGATGCCATATGCCAAGCAGTATGAGGGGTTCGTCAAAGCGCATTCGCATAAGCATGCGCAGGGGCATGATCAATTCGGCCAGGCGCCAGCACCATCGCGTATCCCCGATCGGGCTGGTTCGACCAAAGGGCAAAAAGCGATTCTGGACGAAGCCAAGGCCCAGTTTGATGGAGGCCATGGGCAGTACGAATACGGCCGCCCCGACATGCGGTTGAAGAATGACAGGAGTGGCGGACTCACCGATCCCAGTCGTGATGGGCGCGACTTGGATCATGACGGCAAGAAAGGCGTGGATTGTTCCTCGCTTGTCTGGAAATCCCTGAAAAATGCAGGATATGACGTTCCCAAGGAGCCGTTCACGACCGCTGCATTGTTCTCGCGGGGTGAGGTCACCAGCTACGCCAAAAAGCATTTTGACGTGATTTCAGGTGCGGATGCTGCCAAGACGAATGGGAAACTGCAGGTCGGTGATCTGCTGATGTTCGAAGGCAAGCATGGTCGTCATGTCGCCATCTTCAGTGGTTACGACAAGAACGGCCACATCACTTTCTATGGATCGCAGGTCAGTACTGGCCCGGCCGCCGTTCAGAAAAACACCGGGCCGGGTGAATACTGGAATGGCAAGGACTTCCAGATTATCGGGGCCCTGCGTGCCAAGCCGGAGTTTCAGGTGCGCGAGCCGCTCAATGGTGGTGCGCCTGCCAAGGCGGAGCCGGCACGGCCAAGTCATGGCTCGTCCGTGCATCATACGGACACCGCGCCCTCACCCGGCCAAGTGAAATCTGCTGGAGGTACGCGCGACACAAGCGATGTCGATTTGGTTGCCGCCCAGAAACAGCTCGCCGCCCTCGGCTACCGCGGCCTGAACGGTTACCAGCTCAAAGGCACTGGGGTCAACGGCGAAAACACCGTCCATGCCGTGAAGGAGTTCCAGTCTGCGCATGGCTTGAAGCCGGATGGAATTGCCGGCCCGAAGACGCTCGAAGCCTTGAGGCATGCCAAGGATCATCCATTGATCAACGAGGCCGGGCATCCATCGCATGGAATGTACGAGCAAATCAAGGCGCAGACCGACAAGCTCGGGGGCGCCAAGGCGCTCGGCTTCGACAGTGGGAAGGAATACACGCAAGCGTTGGCGAACATGACCTGGCAGGCGCGTACTTCCGGCCTGACTCGCGTCGATCATGTGATCGAAACGGCCAACAAGCAGAACCTGGTGATGATCCAGGGTGGCCTGAGCGATCCGGCCCAGCAGCGCGAGGTGGCGAACAAGGCGCATGCGGCGCAGCAGCCGGTGACACAAAGCACGCAGCAACTACAGCAGGACGTACAGCAATTGCAGCAACAGCATCACGTCCAGGGCCAGCAGCAACAGCAGATGAGCCAAGGTCGGTAAAGGTGCATTGAATCGGGAATCCGGATCGGATTCCCGATTCTTGGAGGGAAGAAATGGAAATGACACAGACCCGGTTCCGCCTGTTCATCGTCCTGTACGGCATTTCCCTGATCGTCGGTCTCGCGGCCAGCTTCATGCCGGGGGGGTATTCCCATGCCTTGGCGGTCGCCTACAAAAGCGAGCCGGAGCCATTGGTTTACCGACAGGCCTGGCTGGCGTTCGTCATCATGGTTCCGTTGGCCATCGCGGGCATCGCCGGTTGCATCGGCATGTTTTTCTTCAAATCATGGGCACGCAGGATCTCGCTTGCCACGACGCTGGTCGCGCTGCTCCTGATTTTCTTCTTCGGTCCCACTTTGCTGAACGCCGTGGCGAATGCTTTCCTCGAGACCTCCAGCCTGCTCAGGGGCGCGATTCTCGCGCTTGCGTATTTTTCCCCGATCAACGCCCGTTTTACCGGAAGCGCATCCCGGGCGAGCCCGCGCGGAGCCTGATCGCCGCCGGCATGGGACAATTGCCCCATGCGACTGAACAAGTACATTTCCGAGACCGGCCTGTGTTCGCGCCGGGAAGCCGATCGGCTGATCGCGGCCGGCCGCGTGACCGTCAATGGCGAGCGTGGGCGCGTGGCGCAGGAACTGGTCGATGGCGACGAGGTCCGCGTGGATGGCGAGACGCTTGCGGTCCGCAGCGCGCCGACCGGCAAGCGCCGGCATGTCTACATCGTTCTGAACAAGCCGGTGGGGGTGACTTCCACCACCGAGCCTGGGGTGAAGGGCAATATCGTCGATTTCGTCGACCATGAGCAGCGGATTTTCCCGATCGGCCGGCTCGACAAGGATTCGGAAGGGCTGATCCTGCTGACCAGCAATGGCGACATCGTCAACGAGATCCTGCGCGCGGAGAACAAGCTGGAAAAGGAATATCTGGTTGCGACCAATCGCCAGGTCAGCGAGGAATTCCTGCGCGGCATGTCACGCGGCGTACCGGTGCACGGCCAGATGACCTTGCCGTGCAAGACCGGGAAGCTCGGCCCGTTCGGATTCCGCATCATCCTGGTGCAGGGACTGAACCGCCAGATCCGCCTGATGGCGGCACATTTCGGCTATCGCGTCAAGCAGCTGGTGCGCGTGCGCATCGGGCCGGTCAAGCTCGGTCATCTCAAACCGGGGCGCTGGCGCAACCTCACGGATGCCGAACTGCGCGGGCTGTTGCCGCGCAGGACCGAGTGGTGATGCGGCTTACTTCGACTGCGACGTCGATTTTTCCTTCACGAAGGCATCGTATTGCGTCTGGGCGAATGCATTGCATGACGCGATCTGGGCATTCGAAGCCTGGATCACTGCCTTCTTGCTGTCGGTTTTGGCGAGATTGAACTCGTTTGCCCATTTCGTCGCCTGCGCTTCGGTCACCTGGTTCTTTCCCATGGACCACGTCATCAGGTTCTGCAGCTTCTGGAAATCGGCGCGGTGGGCGGCGTTGTCCGGCACATCGGCCGCCATTTTGTACATGACGAAGCACTGGACGGCCTGCTTGCCGGCGGGCAGGGGCGGCGTGGCGGCCTGGGCGGAAAAGGCGAAAGCGGTCAGGGCAAGTGCGTACAGGGGTTTCATGTGAAATCCGGAATCGATGCGTGTGGCCATGATCCCGGCCACGCTGGAACGACGGATGAACCGCGGCGGGCCGCGATCAGGTAATGTCGGCTTCCGAACGGGCGTCCAGTTCGTAGCGCGACGGGCGCGGGTTGATGGTCCCGCATTGGCTGCAGGTGCGCAGGGCATCGTCGCGATAGAAGCGTTCGAACACGCGGAAGAAATCGGTTTCGATGTCGACGAGGTGGAAGAACTCCTCGTACAGCTTGTGGTTGCAGCTCACGCAGAACCACATCAGGCCATCATCCTCGAACGACAGTCGACGACGTTCCATGACCAGTCCGATCGAGCCCGGCATGCGTTGCGGCGAGTGCGGGATTTCCGGCGGGAGATAGAAGGTTTCGCCGGCACGGATCGGGATGTCGCGCGGCTTGCCATCCTCCTGGATGCGCAAGACCATCTCGCCTTCCAGTTGGTAGAACCATTCCGGCCCCTTTTCCCAGTGGTAATCGGTGCGGGTATTGGGGCCGCCGACGATCATCACGATGAAGTCGCCATCGATGATGCATTTGTTGCCCACGGGCGGTTTCAGCAGGTGACGGTGCGCGTCGATCCATTTCTGGAGATTGATGGGGTCGGGCAGTGCCATGGCTCGCGCTCCGCTAGGTGTCAGGTGCCGTCGCGCAGGATCGCCACGCACTTGAATTCGATGGCGATCGGCGCCGGCAGCGCGGTGATGCCGAGGGTGGTACGGCAGGGCGCCCGCGCGGGATCAGGGAAATGTTCGGCCCAGATGGCGTTGTAGGTCGTGAAATCCCGGGCCATGTCGGTGAGATAGACCGTGACGTCCACCACGTCGTCCCAGTCGGCGCCGCAATCGGCGAGGATCCGGCCGACGTTGGCGAAGACGGAATGTGTCTGTGCGGCGATGTCGTAGGAGACCAGCGAACCGTCTTCTGCATGGACATTGCCGGGCGCGCGATCGGTTCGCGGGTCGCGGGGACCGACGCCGGACAGGTAGAGCCACTGGCCGACGCGACGCGCGTGCGGATAATGACCGACCGGTTTCGGGGCGTTGCCGCTGTGGATGCCTTGCGTGCTCATCGTTCTTCCACGTCGGCGCGAATGCGCGCGAGTGCTTCGGGATAGTCGCGGGCGAGATCATCCTTGCCGGTGACGCTGATGCCGAGGTCGTGCACGCGGCCATCGCGCAAGGTGTACACCCAGCCATGCACCGTCAATTGCTGATTGCGCGCCCAGGCGTCCTGGACGATGGTCGTCTCGCACACGTTGACTACTTGCTCGAGTACGTTGAGTTCGCACAAGCGATCGTGCTTCAACGTCTTGTCGTCGTGGCTGTCGAGGATGTCGGCGTGCATGTGTGCGACGTCCTTGACGTGGCGCACCCAATTGTCGGCGAGGCCGAGGCGCGTGCCATGCAATGCTGCATGGACGCCGCCGCATCCGTAGTGGCCGACGACCAGGATGTGCTTGACCTTGAGCACGTCGACAGCGAACTGGATCACGGAAAGGCAATTGAGGTCGGTGTGGACGACGACGTTGGCGATGTTGCGATGGACGAAGACTTCGCCGGGGGCGACATCCACCACCTGGTTCGCGGGCACGCGTGAATCCGAGCAGCCGATCCAAAGGTATTCCGGCGCCTGCTGTTTCGAGAGGCGTTCGAAGAAGGTCGGGTCTTCGGCGTGGATGCGTTCGGACCAGGCGCGATTGCTGGCGAGGAGATGGTGGAGGCGGTTCATGGGATCGAATTCGTCACGGCTTGTGGTCGACGGAGGCTCCGCCGGGATTGTCATGTACGTCGAGAAGCCGGTGGAACAACAGGCGCCCCGACTTGGTCGTGTAGCGCAAATGATAGACACCATCGCGGAGAAACAACGGTGAGCGCGCTTCGCTCGCGATCAGCACGACAAACTGGTCGGCGGGAATCGCCTCGCGCGGTTCATTCGCCGGGGTCGCCGTCACCAGGCAAGGGAGTTGGTCGGCGCAGGCTTCGATGGCGTCGATGTAGACCTTGCGACGGACACCTCCCAGCGACATCCAGTCCGGGCGAGTGACGTCCCCCGGCGAGGGCGGCAACAGGACGTTGGCATCATATGCGCCTGGCTTGCTCGACCATGGGGTGCCGCCATTTTTCTGGATGAAAACCACGGGGCCGGCAACCGAAAATTCCCTGGCCATGCGCAATTGGGCATCGATGGCCTCCTGCGATGCCTTCGAAACCGGGGTCAACTCGGTCTGGTCCACGGACAGTACGCGAACGTGGGTTTTCGCGATCAGTTCGGTTGCCATGGTGTGCGCCCCGGAGATCGTGACCGCATCGGTTTTGGCGACGTGCGCATAACCGGCGTGGAGCAGCAACTTCGCATCGGGGTGCTTCGACAGGAACGCGGCGAGGTTGCGTGCCTGGCCCGACTCGCGAGTTGCGATTTGCATCGCCTCGTCATCGTCCGTTTCATATGGCACCAGCGTGTAACCGAGTCGAAGCGCTTCACGCACGAGATCGGCCATGATCGGTTCTTTTGTATATTCGCCTGTCTTCATGTCCGGATAGCCGGCTGCAACGGGGTTTTTGCCGTTGTTGACCAGCGCTTCCAGTGCCAGATAGCGGAATCCGGCGTCGTGCAGCGGCTTCAGCAATGAAAGCGTCAGCAACCGGGTTTGGGGCACGTGATGGGCTTCGTTGATCATCACGATGCGATAGCTGGGCGCCTGAGTGGCGATCCACTGTCGCGCATCCGCGGCTCGGTAGTGTTCGGGATCCGGAAGCGATTTGGGGGGGGCGGTCACGATCGGGAAATACAGCAGCGCATCGTTGGGCCTACCCATCATGCTCGCATCCGCGGCGGCCAATTGCGCGTTCCAGAAATAGGTCGATCGGTTGGAGATCGTCGCGGGTGAAGTGGAAAACTGGTAACGCGCGAACGCGTTGTTGTATTCCCGGTAGCGATCCATGAATCGCATCAATTGCTGGGGATCGGGTTTTTGCGCCCAGGACTGGATCGCCGGAGCCGAGCATAATGCCAATGACACGAAGAAATGAGTCAGACGAATCATGCCTTGATCCCCACGTTCTTTGCTTCGGTGAAGAAGCGCATGGCCTCGGCACCACCCTCGCGCCCCAGGCCGGATTGGTTGCTGCCGCCGAACGGCGTGCGCAGGTCGCGCATCAGCCAGTTGTTGATCCAGACCATGCCGGTGCGCAGTTCGCGGGAGAAGCGCAGCGCACGAGACAGCTGGCGATCCCACAGCGTCGCCACCAGGCCGTAATCGCTGGCATTGGCGAGGTCGAGGGCATGGTCGTCGTTGTCGAAGGGCTGCAGCGTCGCCACCGGCCCGAAGATTTCCTCGCGGTTGGTCGCGCAGTCGGGGCCAAGGCCTTCGAGCACCGTCGGCGAGAGGTACCAGCCAGGCCGATCGATCGCGCCGCCTCCGCACAATACGTGGCCGCCTTCATCGCGGGCTGTCGCCAGCGCGCGCACGACCTTGTCGAAATGCGCCTGCGAGACCAGGGGGCCCATCTGGGTCGCCGGATCCGCCGGGTCGCCGACGCGCAATGATTTCACCCGCGCGACGAAGGCGTCGCGAAATTCGTCGTAGATGCCGCGCTCGACCAACAGGCGCGATCCGCACAGGCAGATCTGCCCGCTGTTCTGGAAGGCCGAACGCACGATGATGTCGAGGTTGTCGCGCCAGTCGGAGTCGGCGAACACCAGGGACGGATTCTTGCCGCCGAGTTCCAGCGAGACCTTTTTCAGCAAGGGCGCGGCGAGCGTGGCGATGCGCTTGCCCACCGCGGTACTGCCGGTGAACGAAATCGCCTTCGTCAGCGGATGCGTCACCATCGCTTCGCCGACCTCCGGGCCGGTGCCGTGCACCAGGTTGAACACGCCGGGCGGGAAGCCGATGTTCGCCGCGATTTCCGCCAGCAGGGTCGCGCTGTGCGGCGTCACTTCCGAAGGCTTGGCGACCACGCAATTGCCTGCGGCCAATGCCGGTGCGATCTTCCAGGTGAAGAGATAGAGCGGCAGGTTCCATGGCGAGATCGTCGCGACCACGCCCAGCGGCTGGCGAAGGGTGAAGTTGAGCCCTGCCTCGCCATGATGGGATTCGCTGGTGAACTGGGTGGCGGCGTGGGCGAAGAAACGCAGGTTGGCGATCGCGCGCGGGATCTCGATGTCGCGTGCCAGCGTGATCGGCTTGCCGCCATCGCGCGACTCGGCTTGCGCGACTTCTTCCAGCCGATCCTGCAGTGCATCGGCGAGTCGCCCCAGCCAGTGGGCGCGCTGCGAATTCGGCAACGCCGACCACGCCGGGAAGGCGCGTTGTGCCGCCTGCATCGCGGCATCGACGTCGACGGCGGTTCCCGCCGCAACGTGTGCGATCACTTCACCGTTAGCAGGGGAATGGACATCCAGCCACGCGTCGCCTGCGGGCGGGTAGGGCTTGCCGTCGATCCAGTGCGGGTAGCGCTGCATGACGCCAGCTTACCCGCTAACGGGCGCCTAGATCGACATCATCCGGCCGCCGTCCACCGCAATGGATTGGCCATTGATATAGCCGCCGGACGGTGCGCACAGGAAGGCGATCAGCGCCGCCGGTTCTTCCGGTCGCGCGAAGCGTCGCGCCGGCACGCCCGCCAGCATGTCGGCGCGAATTTCGGCTTCGCCCAGGCCTTCCTTCGCCATGCGCCCGCGCACGATCTGGTCGATGCGTCCGGTCTCGGTGTAGCCGGGCAGGACGTTGTTGACGGTGATGCCATCCACCGCCAGTTCGCGCGACAGGGTCTTGGCCCAGCTGGCGACCGCGCCACGCGTGGTGTTGGAGACGCCAAGGCCAGGGATCGGCTCATAGACCGATGTCGAAACGATGTTGACGATGCGACCGTATCTCGCCTCGCGCATGCCGGGGACCAGCGCTTGCGCCAGCGCCTGGTTGGCGAGCAGGTGTTTGGTATAGGCATCGAGGAAGGCGCCGGCATCGGCATCGATGGCGCGACCGCCGGGTGGTCCGCCGGTATTGTTGACCAGGATGTGCACGGGCCCCCGCGCGGCGAGTTCGCGGGCCTTCTCGCCCAGCCCGACGGGATCGGCGGCGTCGGCGACGACCAGGCCATGGTGTTGGCCGTTCGGCGTCGGCAACGCACGCAAGACCGCTTCCAGCGCTTCGCGGCGGCGTGCCAGCACGGTCACTTCGGCGCCAAGCAGGGCGAGTTCATGAGCCGTTGCGCGGCCGATGCCTTCGGAGGCGCCGCAGACCAATGCATGTTTGCCGGAAAGGTCCAATTCCATGTCATGTCTCCCGTGGAGAGGTCAGGCGCGTGCGCCCAGGACTTGCACCATCAAGGGCCGCAATGCGTCGTCGCTGGCGGTGCGTGGCGGCGTCACCTCGCCGAGGCGGAAGCCGCGGGCGAGGGCGTCGTCCTCATCCAACCCGTCGAAGGCCACGAACTCGGCGTCCATCAACGCGGCGCGCGCAGTGTCCGGGCTGTCATAGGACAGGGTGTTGCCATCGGAATCGAGTATTTCCGCGGTGCCGGCTTCGCGTACGCGCAGGCGTGCCCACACCAGGGTGCGGCCGAGGCTGGCCAGCCACCATTCGTCGTGCTGCAGGGAATCGTCGAGCATCTCAGTAACGTCCCAAGACGGGGAACAGGATCGAAACCAGCCACAGGAGCCCGGCCAGCGACAATGCCCCGATGATCACCAGCAACGAGATCCTGGCCGGGGTCGCCAGCCCGGTGAAACTGCGATCGCGCACTTCGCGATAGCGCCCGAGCAGAAGCCACGACAAGGCCGTCGGATTGAGGAAGGAGAAGTCGCCGATGCGGCCGCGCAGGCCGGGATGGCGATCGCGCAGGTGCACCAGCGACAGCGGCCAGAAGATCACGAAGGCACAGAAGCCGGCGATCGCGGTGGCGAGGAATAGCATGGCGAAGAACAGAATCATACTGGGAGAATTTGCAGGTGCCTTTGCTCTGGGAATGTGAGATCAATCAAGGGCCCTGTCAATTCCATTCCGGCTCCATGCGGCAGGGAATATGGGGCCGACATCAACGGAGGCGTTATGAAATCTGTAGCCGTGGTGGGAATTTCGCTGTTGTTTCTGGCACTCAATGTCCAGGCAGTCAGTCCGGACACGGGAGTTGCTTCACGCCGTACGCAGCCAGTGCAGAACCAGGGGAATGACGTTTTTAAGATAAAGCCTGTTGCTCCCGTGTGGCAAACGGTCGCCGGAAAGGGTGCGCCGAAACAATTGGCGTCGAACGCCAAAGTACAGGCGGGCAAATTGCCTTCAGGACCTGCCTTGCGTCCGAACTGTCCCGACTATGACAACGAGGCCGATTGCCTCGCCACGCGTTGGTGCATTTGGAACTACGACGTGAATGGCGGGCACTGTTCTTCCTACTGAGCACGATGGTGCCGGTTGGAGAGAGTGATATCCCTGTGAGTGGGGACGCGGTATCGAGGGCGTAGGCATCCCGCGTACGCCTCTCGATATTCCGCACGCAAACGCATCAGAACTCCGCGCTGCCCGGCGCGCGCGGATAGGCGATGGCGTCGCGGATGTTGCCCAGTCCGCAGACATACACCACCAGGCGCTCGAAGCCGAGGCCGAAGCCGGCGTGCGGCACGCTGCCGTAGCGGCGGAAATCGCGGTACCAGCCGTAATGCGCGGGATCGAGCCCGAACTGCGCCATGCGCGCGTCGAGCACGGCGAGGCGTTCCTCGCGCTGGCTGCCGCCGATGATTTCGCCGATGCCGGGAGCGAGCACGTCCATCGCGGCGACGGTCTTGCCGTCGTCGTTGAGGCGCATGTAGAACGCCTTGATCTGTTCCGGATAGTTCATCACCACGACCGGGCGACCGACGTGTTCCTCGGTGAGCCAGCGCTCGTGTTCGGTCTGCAGGTCGAGGCCCCATTCCACCGGGAATTCGAACTTCTTGTTGGACGCCTGCAGCAGCTTGATCGCTTCGCTGTAGTCGATGCGCTCGAACGGTGCGTTGACGAAACCCTCGAGACGGGTGATCGCGTCTTTCTGCACGCGTTCGGCGATGAAGGCCATGTCGTCGGCGCGCTCGTCGAGCACCGCGCGGAACAGGTACTTGAGGAATTCCTCGGCGAGGTTGGCGTCGTCGTCGAGATCGGCGAAGGCGATCTCCGGCTCGATCATCCAGAACTCGGCGAGATGGCGCGTGGTGTTGCTGTTCTCGGCGCGGAAGGTCGGGCCGAAGGTGTAGACCTTGCTCAGGCTGAGGCAGTACGCCTCGACGTTGAGCTGGCCGGACACGGTCAGGAAGGTTTCCTTGCCGAAGAAGTCGCGGCTGAAGTCGATGCCGCCGTCGCCGCCGCGCGGCAGGTTGGC
>JASLDW010000087.1 GCA_030151365.1 Lysobacter sp.
CGGCGCAACGCGCAGCCTACGAGGGACTGCGCGACGCGTTCGCTTGATCAGGCCGCGCTCGGCAGCAATTCCGTCACCACTTCGGCCAATTCCTTCTCGCTGAAGGGCTTGGTGATGTAGGCGCGCGCGCCCTGGCGCATGCCCCACATGCGATCGGTGTCCTGGTCCTTGGTGGTGACCAGCACGACCGGGATGTGCTTGGTGGTTTCCTCGCGGGTGATCGAGCGCGTTGCCTGGAAACCGTTGAGGTTCGGCATCACCACGTCCATCAGGATCAGGTCGGGCTGAAGGCTCTTGGCGAGTTCGACGCCGGCCGCGCCGTCTTCGGCGGTGCTGCACTGGTGGCCGAGCTTTTCGACCACGCGACGAAGCCCCAGCAGCTGGGAAGGCGAGTCGTCGACAACAAGAATGTGAGCCATGTGGTGTTCTCTGGTCCCCCTAGGATTGCAGCGATTTTACACAGCTTCAGGCGTTTTCCGGAAACGCCACCAGCGTGCGCCCGAACGATCCGCCGGCCAGCATGCGGGCGAATATCGCCGGTAACCCCTGCAAATCCACGGTCGCGGTGCAGATGGCATCGAGGTTGGCGGGCTTCCAGTCGCTGGCGAGGTGCTGCCAGATGGCGTCGCGGATGTTGCGTTCTGTGCCCGCCGACGCAATTCCGAGCAACGAAACGCCGCGAATGATGAACGGCATCACGGTTGTCGGCAGTTCCGCACTGGCCGCCAGTCCCGCCGTGGCGACGTTGCCGTAGGGCGAGGTCTGCGCCAGCAGGCTGTTCAGCATTGCGCCGCCGACGTTGTCGAGGCCGCCGCCAAAGCGCACAGACTCCATCGGGCGCGTGGTCGCGAGCGCATCGCGGCCAAGCACCTCGCTGGCGCCGAGCGCGCGCAGGTAGTCGCCATGCTCGGGCTTGCCGCTGATCGCGTGGACCTCGAAGCCGGCACGCGCGAAGATCGCGACCGCCAGCGAACCGACGCCGCCGGTGGCGCCGGTCACGGCCAGCGGGCCGAGTCCGGGATGCTGGCGGTTGTCGAGCATGCGGTACAGCGCCAATGCGGCAGTGAAGCCGGCGGTGCCGAGGATCATCGCTTCGCGCAGGCTGAGACCCGTCGGCAGCGGAATCACCCAACGGGACTCCAAGCGCGCGTATTCGGAATAGCCGCCATCGCGCGTTTCCGACAAGCCGCAACCGGTGACGAGAACGGCGTCGCCTTCCTTGAACCTGGAATCGCTCGACTGCACGACATGGCCGGCGACATCGATGCCGCCGTTGAGCGGGAATTGCCGCAGGATCTTGCCCTGTCCGGTGCCGGCCAGCGCGTCCTTGAAATTGACCGAGGAATACGCGGTGCGGATCACCACTTCGCCGGGCGACAGCGCGTCGAGCGTGATGCGTTCGACACCACTGCGATAGCCCTGGGCGTCGTTGTGGATGCGGAATGCATTGAAGACGGTGGGCATGCTCATGTCTCCGCCACCGAGCGCAATTGGCTGCGGCGCTTCTCGTCCATCCACTTGTCGGCTTGCGCAGGGCGGTAATCACGCATCCATGCGAACAAGGCATCGATGTCTTCGCCGTGCCAGAGATCGTCGCGCTGTTCGGGATGCACGAAACGCTCGCCGACCATGTGGTCGAGCATCGCCATCAACGGTTGCCAGAACCCGGCGACATCGAGGAAGGCGCAGGGCTTGTGGCCGAGGCCGAGCTGGCGCCAGGTCAGCATCTCGAACATTTCGTCGAGCGTGCCGAACCCGCCGGGCAGGGCGATGAAGGCGTCGGACAGTTCGAACATGCGCGCCTTGCGTTCGTGCATCGAACCGACCACTTCCAGCCGCGTCAGGCCGCGATGGCCGACTTCCCATTCCATCAACTGGTGCGGGATCACGCCGGTGACTTCGCCGCCGGCGGCGAGCACCGCATCGGCGACGATGCCCATCAGGCCGACGTTGCCGCCGCCATACACCAGCTGCGCGCCTTCATTGGCGATGCGACCGCCAAGGGCGCGTGCGGCTTCGGCGTAACGGGGATCGGAACCGGCATTGGAGCCGCAGTACACGCAAATCGATTTCATGGCACGAAACTGAGGAAGAGATAGGCCGCGAACAGCACCAGGTGGACAATGCCGGGCAGGATGTTGGTGCGTCCCGTGCGCAGGCTGATCGAGGTGATGAACAGCGTCACCACCAGCAGGGCCATCGACATTGGCGCGAGGCCGAGCGACAGCGACCAGCCCTGGGTCAGGCTGACGATGATCACTGCGGGAATCGTGAGGCCGATGGTGGCGATCGCCGAACCGATGGCGAGATTGAGACTGGTTTGCAGGCGATTTCCGAGTGCTGCGCGCACTGCGGCAACGCTTTCCGGCAACAGCACGATGGCGGCGATCAGGATGCCGACGGTTCCCGCTGGTGCGCCGGCGCGATCGAGCATGGCCTCGATGCTCGGCGATACCGCCTTGGCTCCCAGGACGACCGCCACCAACGCAATCACCAGCAGCAGGCTGCTGACCAGGGTGTCGCGGTTGGAGGGAGGATCGGCGTGTCCGTCGCCGTCCTCGTCCGTCTGGCCATTTCCTTCGGGCAGGAAGTAATCGCGATGGCGCACCGTCTGGAAGAAGGTGAAGGCGCCGAACAGCGCCAGCGTCGCGATGGCGACGAACAGCATCTGCTTCTGGTTGTACGCGGGGCCCGGCGTGATGGTGTAGTTGGGCAGGATCAGGGTGAAGGCGAGGATCGCCACTAGGGTGCCGAGCGCGGCGTTGATGCCGTCGAGCTTGAACTGCTGGACGTGGTGGCGGCGGCCACCGGCCAGCAGGCTGATGCCGACGAGGCCGCTGAGCAGGATCATCACGCCGGCGAATACCGTGTCGCGCGGCAAGGTGGCGGCATCGGGATTGCCCGACATCATCATCGAGATGATCAGCGCGCATTCGATCACCGTCACCGCCATCGCCAGCACCAGGGTGCCGAACGGTTCGCCGACGCGATGCGCGATCACTTCGGCATGGTGGACGGCGGCGATCACGCTGGTGATCACCACCGCGCCCAGCAACAGTCCGCTGCCGGGGATTGCCGGGACGCCCTTGGCGATCACCAGGACGACCGCCGCGATGATCGGCAGCAGGATGGCCCACAACGGGTTGTGCTTGGAAGTCATGCGCCCATCATGCGCGAACGCAGCAGCAGTTGCACGATGGCAACGCCGATGGCACCGGCAACGCTCGCGCAGGCGAAGCACAGCCAGATTGGCCACCCGATGCGCGCGGTGACAGCAAGGATCGGGAAGAAAGCGAGGCTGCCGAGCACGAACCAGAAGATGTCCATTCCCATGGCGGCGACACGCGCGGGATCGCCGGTGTCGCGATAGAGCCAGGCCAGCACCAGCAAGGAGGTCAGCGGCAACGACGCGACCAGCGCGCCGAGCACGCCGGGTTTCTTCGACAATTCCGAAGCCACCATCACCGTCGCGACGGTGATGGCGAGCTTGATCAGCAGTTGCAGGTTCATGCGAAGTGAACCTGCGCGTGCATCAGTTGGCCTTGTGGATGGCGCGCTTGTCGACCGCCATCGCGGCGTCGTGCACCGCTTCCGACAGCGACGGATGGGCGTGGCAGATGCGCGCGAGGTCGTCGGCGCTGCCCTTGAACTCCATCGAGATCACGCCTTCGTGCACCAGCTCGGACACGTTCGGGCCGATCAGGTGCATGCCGAGGATGCGATCGGTCTCGGCATCGGCGAGCACCTTCACGAAACCGATCGGCTCGGCCATCGCCACCGCGCGACCGACCGCCGCGAACGGGAAGCTGCCGGCCTTGTAGGCAACGCCATCGGCCTTGAGCTGCTCTTCGGTCTTGCCGACCCAGGCGATTTCCGGCTCGGTGTAGATCACGTTCGGGATGGTGTCGTAATTGACGTGGCCGGGCAGGCCGGCGATCAGCTCGGCGACCTCGATGCCTTCCTCGAAACCCTTGTGCGCCAGCATCGGGCCGCGCACGCAGTCGCCGATCGCCCACACGCCGTCGACGCCGGTGTGGCAGTGGTCGTCGACTTCGATCATGCCGCGCGCGTCGAGCTTCACGCCGGTGCCGTCGGCCAGCAGGCCCTTGGTAGCGGCGCGACGGCCGACGCAGACCAGCAGCTTGTCGACCACGACTTCCTGGTCGGACTTGCCGTCGTTGAAGGTGACGTGGACGCCGTCGGGCTTGACCTCGGTCTTCGAGACCTTGGTGCCGAGGCGGATGTCGAGGCCCTGTTTCTTGAACTCGCGGGCGCCGACCTTGGCCACTTCCTTGTCGGCGGCGGCGAGGAAGTCGGGCAGCGCTTCGAAGATGGTGACCTTGGCGCCGAGGCGGTTCCACACGCTGCCGAGTTCGAGGCCGATCACGCCGGCGCCGATCACGCCGAGGGTCTTCGGCACTTCGGCGAAGTCGAGGGCGCCGACGTTGTCGACGATGGCCTTGCCGTCGAACTTGGCGAACGGCAGTTCGATCGAATCCGAACCGGCGGCGAGGATGACGTTGGTGCCCTTGAGCTCGACGGTGCTGCCGTCGTGCTGCTTCACCGTGACGACATTGCCCGGCTGCAGTTGGCCGAAGCCGTAGAACGGCGTGATCTTGTTGGCCTTGAACAGCGCCGCGATGCCGCCGGTGAACTGCTTCACGATCTTGTCCTTGCGGCCGATCATGGTGGCGACGTCGATCTTCTGGTCGGCGAAACTGATGCCGTGCTCGCCGAAGATATGCGACATGTTCCAGAACTGGCGGCTGGAATCGAGCAGCGCCTTGGAGGGAATGCAGCCCACGCGCAGGCAGGTACCGCCGAGCGCGGGTTGGCCGTCCTTGCCGAGCGCGGCGTCGACGCAGGCGGTCTTGAGGCCGAGTTGCGCGGCGCGGATTGCGGCGTGGTAGCCGGCGGGGCCGCCGCCGATCACGACGACATCGAATTGTTGTTGTTCGGACATTGCTGGATTCCTGTGCGAAACGCTTCAAGCAGAGCGCCCCGCGATGTGCGGGGCGCCGTCGAAATTACATGCCGAGCAGCATGCGGCTGGGGTTCTCGAGCTGGTTCTTGATGTCGACCAGGAACAGCACCGCGTCCTTGCCGTCGATGATGCGATGGTCGTAGCTGAGCGCGATGTACATCATCGGCGCTGCGATCACCTGGCCGTTCTCGACGATCGCGCGCTCCTTGATGGCGTGCATGCCGAGGATCGCCGACTGCGGCGGGTTGACGATCGGCGTCGACATCAGCGAACCGAAGGTGCCGCCATTGGTGATGGTGAAGGTGCCGCCCTGGAGGTCTTCCAGCTTGAGGCCACCTTCGCGCGCCGCCTTGGCGTACGCGGCGATCTGCTTCTCGATGTCGGCGAAGCCCATGCGCTCGACATTGCGCAGCACCGGCGTGACCAAGCCCTTGTCGGTGCTGACGGCGACCGAGATGTCGGAATAGCCGTGATAGATGATGTCGTTGCCGTCGACCGAGGCGTTCACCACCGGATACTTCTGCAGCGCGTTGGCGGCGGCCTTGGCGAAGAAGCTCATGAAGCCGAGCTTGATGCCGTAGGTCTTCACGAAGTCGTCCTGCAGCTCCTGGCGCATCGCCATGACCTTGCCCAGGTTGACTTCGTTGAACGAGGTCAGCATCGCGATCGAGTTCTTCGACTGCATCAGGCGTTCGGCGATGCGGGCGCGCATGCGCGTCATCGGCACGCGCTCTTCCGGACGCGCGCCACCGCTCACGCCCGGGGTCTTGCCACTGGCGTAGTTGATCAGGTCTTCCTTGGTGACCGCGCCATGGCGGCCGGTGCCGGCGACCTGGGCGGAATCGATGCCCTTGGTTTCGGCGGTGAAGCGTGCGCCCGGCGGCAGCTGGGCGTTGTTGCCGGCGGCCGCGGCCGGCGCGGCAACCGGAGCCGCGGCAGCAGCGGGCGCCGGTGCGGCTGCGGCGGGCGCGGCCGGTGCAGCAGCGGCGGCAGGAGCCGGGGCGGGCGCGGCGGCAACGGCACCTTCCTCGACGACGGCGATCACCTGCTGGCTGGTGACGGTCGCGCCTTCGGCGAACTTGATGTCCTTGATCACGCCATCGACCGGCGACGGCACTTCAAGCACCACCTTGTCGGTTTCCAGGTCGACCAGGTTCTCGTCGCGACGCACGCTGTCGCCGACCTTCTTGTGCCAGGTCGCGATGGTGGCGTCGGAGACGGATTCGGGAAGAACCGGGACTTTGATTTCGGTGGCCATGTCGGGTGTCCGATGAAAAATGGGAATGCGTGAAAGGAGGGCGGCGCGACGTCAGTCGTTGCCGTGTTCGAGCTTGGGCGGGTTGACCAGCGCGTCGGCGATCAACTGCACCTGTTCGGCGACGTGATCGTTGAGATGACCGGCAGCCGGCGACGGCGAACGCGCGCGTCCGGCGTAGGTGATCGACTGGCCGTTCAACAGGCAGGCGCGCAAATGGTGCTGGATCTGGAACCAGGCGCCTTGGTTCTGCGGTTCTTCCTGGCACCAGATGACGTCCTTGGCCAGCGGGAAGCGCGCCAGTTCCGCCTTGAGCAGCGCACGCGGGAACGGATACAGCTGTTCGATGCGGACGATGGCGACGTCGGTCTGGACGCGCTTTTCGGCGTCTTCCAGCAGGTCGTAATAGACCTTGCCCGAGCACAACACGATGCGCTTGACCTGCTTCGGGTCGGCCTTGGCGTCGGGGATCAGCTGCTGGAATTCGCCGTTGGCGAGTTCGTCCAGCGACGACACCGCGAGCTTGTGGCGCAGCAGCGACTTCGGCGTCATCACCACCAGCGGCTTGCGGGTATCCATGCACAGTTGGCGACGGATCATGTGGAACGCCTGCGCCGGCGTGGTCGGCACGCACACGATCATGTTGTCGAGCGCGCACAGCTGCAGGAAGCGTTCCAGGCGCGCCGAGCTGTGTTCCGGGCCCTGGCCTTCGTAGCCGTGCGGCAGGAACAGCGCGAGTCCGCACAGGCGGCCCCACTTGGCTTCGCCGGCGGCGATGAACTGGTCGATCACCACCTGCGCGCCGTTGGCGAAATCGCCGAACTGCGCTTCCCAGATGTCGAGCGTGTCGGGATCGGTGGTCGAATAGCCGTACTCGAACGCCATCACCGCTTCTTCCGACAGCAGCGAATCGATGATCGTCGCGTCTTCCGGATTCTTCACCAGCTGGCGCAGCGGGATGTAGAAATCGTCGGTCTTCTGGTCGTGCAGGATGGCATGGCGATGGAAGAACGTGCCGCGGCCTGCGTCCTGTCCGACCAGGCGCAGGCGCTTGCCGGAGTCGAGCAAGGTGGCGTAGGCGAGGTTCTCGGCGAAGCCCCAGTCGCCCGGCAATTCGCCGGCGGCCATCTTGCGGCGGTCGTCGTAGATCTTGGCGACGCGCGGATGCAGGACGACGGTATCGGGAATGGTGTTGATCTGCTTGGCCAGCGCATCGAGCTTGCTGCGATCGACGCGGGTGTTGGCCGGATCCGACAGCTTGCCCTTGAGCAGCTTGCTCCAGTCGGGCAGCAGCGGATCGGGCTTGACCTCGACCACGTCGGCGGTGACCGCGCCGGCATCGAGCTTGTCGCGGTAGGCATCGACCATTGCCTTGACCTGTTCGGCGGTGACCACGCCCTCGGCGATCAGCTTGTCGCCGTACAGCTCGCGGGTGGTCTTCATCGAGCGGATCTTCTGGTACATCAGCGGCTGCGTTGCCGCCGGTTCGTCCGCCTCGTTGTGGCCCTGGCGGCGATAGCAGACGAGGTCGATCACCACGTCCTTGCCGAACTGCTGGCGGAAATCGTGGGCCAGATCCATGCAGAACAGCACCGCTTCCGGGTTGTCGCCGTTCACGTGCAGCACCGGCGCTTCCACCATCTTGGCGACGTCGGTGCAGTACAGCGTCGAACGCGCGTCTTCGTGGTAGCTGGTGGTGAAGCCGACCTGGTTGTTGATGACGATGTGGATGGTGCCGCCGACCTTGAAGCCGCGTGCCTGCGACATCTGCAGCAGTTCCATGCCGACGCCCTGGCCGGCGAAGGCGGCGTCGCCGTGCAGCAGCACCGGCAGTACGTGCTTGCGGGTGGTGTCGTCGTAGCGGCGCTGGCGCGAACGCACCGAACCGGCGACCACCGGATTGACGATCTCCAGATGCGACGGGTTGAAGGCCAGCGCGACGTGGACCGGACCGCCCGGGGTGCCGATGTCGGCGCTGAAGCCCATGTGGTATTTCACGTCGCCGGTATGGGCGTGATCGTCGTCGTTGTGCTCGAACTTGCCTTCGAATTCGTTGAACAGCACGCGCGGCGGCTTGCCGAGGGTGTTGACCAGCACGTTGAGGCGACCGCGGTGGGCCATGCCGATCACCATCTCCTTGGCGCCCTGGCTGCCGGAGCGGCGGATCAGCTCGTCCATCATCGGAATCAGCGAATCGCCGCCTTCCAGCGAGAAGCGCTTCTGGCCGACGTACTTGGTGCCGAGGTAGCGCTCGAGGCCTTCGGCCGCGGTCAGGCGCTCGAGGATGCGGAGCTTGGTGGCCTTGTCGAAATTGAAATTGCCGCCGGCGGCTTCCAGGCGTTCCTGCATCCAGCGGCGCTGTTCGACGTCGCTGATGTGCATGAATTCGGCGCCGATCGGGCCGGCATAAGTCGCCTTGAGCAGGGCGAACAGGTCGCCCAGCACCATGCGGGCGCGGCCACCGACGCCACCGGTGCTGAACTCGCTCTTGAGGTCGGCATCGGAGAGGTGGTGGAAGGCCAGCGTCAGGTCCGGTGCGTCCGGATGCTTGAGCATGCCCAGCGGATCGATGTCTGCGACAAGGTGACCGCGGGCGCGATAGGCGTTGATCAGGCGACCGACATGGCGCTCGCGCTCGTCGCCGGAGGATGCGCCGCCACCACCGTTGCGGACGGCATTGCGACCCGCGGCGGCCACGGCATCGGCGATCACCGAATGGGGAACGTCACCGGCTTCGCGGCCTTTCAGGCTGTCGAAATACGCCTTCCATTTGCCATCGACACTGTCGGGAGCGACCAGGTACTGCTCGTAGAGCTCGTCGATGTAGGCGGCATTGCTGCCGAGCTGGGAGGTTTGCGCAAACTGCTTGAGAAGGCTGTCCGCCATGATGGGGAGATACTCGCGATGTCGCCGGGGTCAGGGATGGTGCAAGTGGCTGATTTTCCGACGCAACAGACCGGCTGAATGCGCTGGATCAGTCGAGTTGGTGATTATAGGCGCAGCCGGCTCCGCACTGCATCAAATTCCGAGTGCGCGCAGTTCAGACATTGGTCGAGCCCGCTCCCAGACGGCATCGAAACGGGCCTGGAAGGCGCGCCCCTGGCCGGTTTTGGCGGCGATGAGGTCGCCGCCGAGGCGGCCATCGCCGTCGAGTCGCAGGATCGCGCCCTCATCGCCAAGCAGGAAGGGGGAACTGGCCGGCCATTCGTCCCCTTCCAGCGGCTGGCGCAGTTGCAGGGCGGTGGGCAGGCGCTGGTGGAGGGCGACCAAAGCGCCGCAATCGCGGGCGAGATCGGCCGGTTCGCCGACGAGGATGCGGATTTCGCGTTCGCGGCCCGAAATGGCGAAACCGCGCAGGGCGTCGACGATCGCCGGTTGGTTCCACAGCCGGGACTCCAGCCTTGGGGCGAACAGGCAGATCCGGCGTGTACTGGTCGACAGCAGGACGGTCGTGGCTGCGATGACCGCGTCGAGGCCATCGATGCGTCCGTCTTGCAGTGATGCGTTCATGGAGATTCCGGCTGCAGATAGCCGCCATCGGCCAAGGTCTGCAGCAATTCGCGACCGGCCGGGCTCAAGGCGGCGAGCGTATCGCCATCCAGCCACTGCGCGGCGGCCAGCACCTTGGCGTCGGCGACCGTCGCCGGCCATGCCGCACCGTTGGCGAAGAGCAGGGCGCTGCCATCGGACAGCCGGCGCCAGGCCATGCGGGTATGCGGATGGCGCATCCAGGTCTCGCCGCTGCCAATGCTCTCGGCGATGTCGAGGCCCGAGGCATCGTCGCCGGTCGGCGCCTGGCCTTCGGCAACGCGATAGGCGGAGATGAAGCGGCCGAACCACTCGCCGATCTGGTCGCGGTCCTCGAGGCGGATGCGGGCAAGCGCGGCGAGGGCGCGATCGAGCGCGGCATCGTCGATCTCGTTGGGATCGGTCGGCAGTGCCAGATCGGGATCGACATAGCGCACGCGTTCGTCGGCGTCGAAGGCGAGGGTATCGGCCTGGTGGATCAGCAGTTCCGCGGTCGATGGCGCGCGCAGTCCGATCGAAATCGTCAGGCAGGCATCCTCGGCGATGCCGTGGTGGGCGACCCCCGGTGGCAGGTAGAGCATGTCGCCCGGCCCGAGCACCCATTCGTGGTTGGGCTTGAAGTCGCGCAGCAGGCGCAGCGGGACGTCGTCGCGATATTCGGATTCGGGATCCGGATGGGTATCGATCTGCCAGCGCCGATGGCCGACGCCCTGCAGCAGGAAGACGTCGTAATTGTCGATGTGCGCACCGACCGATCCGCCCGGCGCCGCGAACGACACCATGATGTCGTCCATGCGCCAGCGCGGCAGGAAATCGAATTCGTCGAGCAGGGCGCGAACGTCGGCGTCCCACTTGTCGACGTCCTGCACCAGCACCGTCCAGTCGTGATGCGGCATCGCCGGGAACTTCTCTTCCGGGAACGGGCCGGTTTCGAGCGTCCAGCGATCGTTCTTCTGATCGTGGCTGACGATGCGCGCGAGCGCACCTTCCTCGCAGGCGAGGCCGGCGAGGTCTTCCGGCTGGATCGGCGATTCGAAATTCGGGAAGGCATTGCGGATCAGCAGCGGTTTCTTCTGCCAGTACTCGCGCAGGAATCGTTCGGGCGCCATGCCCAGCGGCAGCGGTCCGTCGATGGCGTCGATCTCGATCACGGCTTCCTGCCCCGGGTTTCATCGACCAGGCGCTCGTCGAGCTTCTGCATGCCGTGGACTGCATAGGCCTTGCAGGCCCCCGCATCCACCAATGGCGCCTTGCCATCGAGGCGGTCGAGCGTATTGCTGGCGTCGGGATGGGTGGTCAGCATGATGTCGCAGGGCTGCGACTGGAGCCTGACGAGAGCGTCACGGAATGCCGCGACGAATTCGGGATGGTCCGAATAGCGATAGACCTTGTCGGAAAACGTGGTCACGCTGTCGGCGAAGACGATATCGCGGCAAACTTTGCCTTCGCAGCTGCGCCAGCCCCAGCTCGACCCGCCGGCGGTGTGGCCGGGCGAAGGAATGTTGCGGATGACGACAGGGCCGAGCGTGACGTTTGCGCCATCGGCGAGTGCGTGCACGTTGGCGACGGCAGGAAAAGGCTTGGTCGAAGTGAACTGCGGGTCGCGGCGATCGCTCATCCCGGCGGACAGGGCTTCGGCGGCGGGTGCGCGCGCCAGTACCTTCGCGCCGGTATCGCGTTGCAGGCGGGCGATGCCGCCGGCGTGATCGAGGTGTTCATGGGTGTTGAGGATGATGCGGACGTCCTCGAGCTTGAAACCGAGTGCGCGGATGTTGGCTTCGACGGCCTCCGGGGATTCCTTGGGCCCGGCATCGATCAGGACGTGGCCCTTGGGCGAAGTGACCAGCACCGCAGTGATGCCGCAGGTGCCGACGTACCAGCTGTTGCCGAAGATGTGTCGGGGCGGCGTCGGCTGGCTCCACGACGGATCCTTGCCGCAGTCGCGTGTCGTGCCGGCGCCGGGTTTGGATGCGGGTTCGCCGGCGGATGCGGGCGACTGCCAGCTGGCGACGGCGGCGATGGCGAAAACGGCCGGGAAGAGCGTGGGGCGGATCGGCACGGAATTCTGGTCCAAGGGAAAGGGCATCCATTGTGCCGCAAGCCTTGTGCAAACCGATCAATCGAACAGCGTCGGCGCACCGGGATAGGTGATGCGGCCGTCGGGGTGGATTTCGCTGCCTTCGTTGAACACGGCGGGATCGACGCGTCCCGGCGCGAGGATGTGCAGCACGGTCTTACCCCTCGCCAGCAGATAGTCGGAAATGATCCGGCGATGGCAGCGCCACCACACCGCTTCCGAACACATGATGGCGCAATGCAGGTGTTCGCCTTCGGCGATCAGGTGATCGAGGCCATGGCGGAATTCGGACGACAGGGCGTAGTCGGCGTAGTTGTGGAAGCTCTGGTGTCCCCAGTGCCCATTGGTCCGGGGCGGGACCTTGTCGTGTCCGCTGCCGCGCCTGCCACCGAGTGCCGCGAGGTGTTCGTAGGCGATGCCGTGTTCTTCCAGCGCAGCGGGCAGGGTGTCGATGTTGAATTGCGGATTGGTGCGCGAACGCGGAAAGGCACGGACATCGACCACGCGTTCGATCTTCGATTCGGCCAGCAGCCCGATGAATTCTTCAAGGCTGCGGTTGGAGTGTCCGATGGTGGAGAAGACCGCCATCAGTTATGCAGCCTTTCTCCGCGGCGCGGGGCGTGCCTGCTCCTTCAACCGCGCGCCGACGCGCACGATCGCCCGGATTGCCGGAACCAGTTCCTCGCCGAGTTCGGTCAGGCTGTATTCCACCGAGGGCGGCGACGTCGCCAGCACCACGCGCACGATCACGCCTTTCGCCTCGAGTTCGCGCAGCCGGGCGGTCAGCACGCGGGCCGATACGCGCGGGATATCGACGCGCAATTCGCCGAACCGGCGGGGGCCGCCGCTGAGATACCAGATCACGTTGGGGCACCAGGCGCCGCGCAACAGCGTCATGCATTCGGTGAGCGGGCACACCGGCGGCGGTTCGACCTTGCTGCGACGGAGGGGCAGGCCCATGGCGGTTCACTGGTTACTTCGGGGATACCGCATTCTATCGGTAATCAGTGGTTATGTGGTATCCAACAGTAACCATGCGGGTTTAGGATGCGCGGGTCGGTGGCGACGTGCCATCGGGATCATCCCATCCAACATCAGGAAGAACGCATGAAGCTTTACTACTCGCCCGGTGCCTGCTCGCTCGCGCCGCACATCGTCGCCCTCGAAGCCGGGATCGACATCGCGCTCGACAAGGTCGACCTGAAGGAAAAGAAGACCTCGGACGGCCGCAATTTCCTCGAAATCAACCCCAAGGGCTACGTGCCCGTGCTGGAGCTGGACGGCGGCGAAATCCTCAGCGAGGGCCCCGCGATCGACCAGTACCTCGCCGACCTCAAGCCGGACAGCCATCTCGCGCCGCCGAACGGCACCATGGCGCGCTACCAGCTGCAGTCGCTGCTCAACTACATCACGTCGGAAATCCACAAGACCTACAGCCCGCTGTTCTCGCCGGACACGCCGGAAGCGACCGTCGCCAACCGCAAGGCCTATCTGCAGAAGCGTTACGCCCATCTCGACGCGATCCTGGCCCGGCAGCCGTGGCTGATGGGCGAGCAGTTCACCGTCGCCGACGCCTATCTGTTCACGGTGACGCGCTGGGCCAAGGCCGTGCACGTCGATCTTTCGGCATTCGCCGCGCTGGCCGATTTCCAGAAGCGCGCTGGCGAACGTCCGGCGGTGCAGGCGGCGTTGCAGGCGGAAGGACTGGGGCATCACGGCAAGTAATTGTCGGCGCACAAAACGAAAACCGCTCCAGAGGGAGCGGTTTTTTGTGGCGGCGACGACGTATCAGATATTGCGCGCGAGTTCCGCGGCAACACCGATGTAACCGCCAGGCGTCAATTCCATCAAGCGCCGCTTGTCATCGGCCGGCAGCTCGAGTTGCGCGATGAAGGCGCGCAGCGATTCCCGGGTGATGCCGTGGCCGCGCGTCAGTGCCTTCAATTGTTCATAGGGTTCCGGCAGGCCGTGGCGGCGCATGACCGTCTGCACGGCTTCGGCCAACACTTCCCAGCTGGCGTCGAGATCGGCGGCGAGGCGCTCCGGATTCACTTCGAGCTTGTTCAAGCCGCGCAGTAACGCGTCGAAACCGATCAGCGCATGGCCGAAGGCGGTGCCGAGCGCGCGCAACACGGTGGAGTCGGTGAGGTCGCGCTGCCAGCGGCTGATCGGCAGCTTGGCGGCGAAATGCTCGAACAGCGCGTTGGCGATGCCGAAATTGCCCTCGGCGTTCTCGAAGTCGATCGGATTGACCTTGTGCGGCATGGTCGAGCTGCCGACTTCGCCGGCCTTGAGCTTTTGCTTGAAATAGCCCTGGGAGATGTAGCCCCAGATGTCGCGCGACAGATCGATCAGGATGGTGTCGATGCGCTTCATCGCGTCGCTGAGTTCGGCGATGCCGTCGTGCGGTTCGATCTGGGTGGTGTAGGGCTGCCAATCGAGGCCGAGCGAGGTGACGAAGTGCTGCGAGAACTCCGGCCAGTCGATGTCGGGATAGCTGACGACATGCGCGTTGTAGTTGCCGACTGCGCCATTGATCTTGCCCGGCATCGGCAGCGTAGCGAGCACCGAGCGCTGGCGTTCGAGGCGGGCCACGACATTCGCGATTTCCTTGCCGATGGTGGTCGGTGAAGCCGTCTGGCCATGGGTGCGCGACAGCATCGGCAATGCGGCGAGATCGTGCGCCATCGACTTCAGCTTGGCGATGGTTTCGTCAAGCCTGGGCAGCAGCACCGTGGCGCGCGCCTCGCGCAGCATCAACGCGTAGGACAGGTTGTTGATGTCCTCGGAGGTGCAGGCGAAGTGGACGAATTCCAGCGCCGGCGCCAGTTCGGCATCGTCCTTGAGGTGTTCCTTGATCAGGTACTCGACTGCCTTGACGTCATGGTTGGTGGTCGCTTCGATCTGCTTCACGCGCGCCGCGTCGGCCACCGACAGCGTATCGGCGAACTTGCGCAGGCGCGCCTGCGCCTCGGCCGAGAACGGTTGGAGTTCCACGATCTTCGCTTCGCCGGCCAGCGCCAGCAGCCATTCGACCTCGACCTTCACGCGCGCCTTGATCAATCCGTATTCGGAGAAGATCGGACGCAGGGCATCGACCTTGGCGGCGTAGCGGCCATCGAGCGGGGAGAGGGCGGTCAGGGTCGAGTGGGTCATGTCGATTCGTGGGGAAATGGGAGCCGCCGGCGGGCGGAATGCATCCGCGCATTTTAACGCGACGGCTCCGGGAGCGCCCCGGGCGTATCCTTCCGGTTTTCGATTCCCGGAGCACGCCGTGGCCCAGACCTTCCGCATCGAACACGACAGCATGGGCGAATTGCGCGTTCCCGCCGATGCCCTGTGGGGCGCGCAGACCCAGCGCGCCATCGACAATTTTCCGGTCTCGGGCCGGTCGATGCCGCCGGAATTCATCCACGCGCTGGCGCTGATCAAGGCCGCTGGCGCCGAAGTGAACGGCTGGCTGGGCCTGCTCGACGACGGGCGCGCCCAGGCGATCGCGCGTGCCGCGGCGGATGTCGCCGCCGGTCGCCACGATGACCAGTTCCCGATCGACGTCTACCAGACCGGCTCCGGCACCTCGTCGAACATGAACGCCAACGAGGTGATCGCGCACCTCGCCAGCACGGCGCGTCGCAAGATCCATCCCAACGACCACGTCAATCTCGGCCAGAGTTCCAACGACACCGTGCCGAGCGCGATCCGCGTCGCCGCGGTGCTCGCCGTGCGGCGCGACCTGTTGCCGGCGATCAGGCAACTGCGTCGCGTCATCGATCGCAAGGGCAAATCTTTGGCGAAAGTCGTCAAGACCGGCCGCACCCATCTGATGGACGCGATGCCGCTGACCATGGGCCAGGAGTTCGCCACGTGGTCGGCGCAGCTGGAGTCGGCATCCGCGCGCATCGAGGATTCGCTGAAGCGCGTGCGCCGCCTGCCGCTCGGTGGCACCGCGATCGGCACCGGCATCAACGCCCATCCTCAGTTCGGCCGCCGTGTCGCCCAGGCGCTCACGGCCGGCACCGGTGTGCGCTTCGAATCCGCCGCCAACAAGTTCGAGGGACTGGCCGCGCAGGACGATCTGGTCGAGCTCTCGGGCCAGCTCAACGCGCTCGCGGTCGCGGTGATGAAGATCGCCAACGACCTGCGCTGGATGAATTCCGGACCGCTGGCGGGATTGGGCGAGATCGAACTGCCGGCGTTGCAGCCGGGTTCGTCGATCATGCCGGGCAAGGTCAATCCGGTGATCCCGGAAGCGGCCTGCATGGTCTGTGCGCAGGTGATGGGACACCACGCGGCGATCACGATTGCGGGTGCCAGCGGCAACTTCCAGCTCAACGTGATGCTGCCGCTGATCGCCGACGATCTGCTGGAATCGATCCGCTTGCTGGCGAACGTGCTGCCGTTGCTCGGGGATCGCGCCATCTCCGGCTTGAAGGTGCGTCACGACAACATTGATGCCGCGCTAGCGCGCAATCCGATCCTGGTCACCGCGCTCAACCCGGTGATCGGTTACGAGAAGGCCGCCGCGATCGCCAAGCGCGCCTACAAGGAAAAGCGTCCGGTGCTCGACGTCGCCGTCGAGGACAGCGGCCTCGATGCAATGACGCTGAAGCGCCTGCTCGATCCCGCCAAGCTCACCAGGGGTGGCATCCACGCGGGCGGCGGGTCGTCGGGCTGACGTGCGGCTTCAACCCGGATGGCTTTGCCTGCGTGGTTTGGCCCCGAACGCCAGCAGCCACAGCGCCGTTCCGATTTCGCCGAAAGCTGCCGGAAGCGTTGCGTAATCGGAGAACGATGAGTCGCGATAGCCCGGAACCAGCACGTTGCCGAACACATTGATGCAGTAACCGATGCAGCCGAGGATCAGGAGTACGCCCAGGAGCCTGGGGATACAACGCGATTGGATGACGAGGTAGCCCAGGGGAAACAGCCACAGTCCCCAGAACAGATTGGCGACCAGCATGGTGCTGCGATACGAAGCCAGGGCAGCGGCGACCCGGGCATGAAGAAGCGCGGGATCGGCCATCGGCGCATGGGGCATCGACGCGACTTGCGACAGTATGTCCAGCCGGTACGACGCGCCCGCCAGCGCGGCCGGAATTCCGGCGCAGGCCAGCGCGACCATCGCGACCGCGGTCTTGCGATTCGTGTCCCGAAGCAGGGCGAACAGGACGAGGGGGAGCAGCAGGAACGCGACCTGATTGACGAGCAGCGAGGCGACGCCCAGGCGGTACAGCTGTTCGGATGCGGCGATGTGGCCGATGAAGTTTTCGACGGTGCCGTTCGCCGGGATCCGGGAGGGCACATAGGCCAGGCTGAAGATCCCGGTGACGACGACCGCGCAATACAGCACGCCGGCGATCCGGTCCATTCCGATTTTCGAGTGCATCAAACTCCCCTTTGATGTCGGTTTTCGTTATTCGCGCCAATCCGGCGCCATGAAGGCGCCGGATCGCATGCATCATCGGAACACTTGCATCAATCGTCGTTCTTCTTCGGTACCGAGATCCTGCCGCCGATGTTCTTGTGGTTGACGTCGCCGGAGCCCATGGTGTCGACGCGCAGATCGCCCTGCACGTCATTGGCGGTGACATCGCCCGAGCCGACCGTGGCGACATGGACGTTGCCGCGGATGCCGGCGACGGTGACATCGCCCGAACCGACGGTGCCGACCTCGACCGAACCGGCGGTGTTGACCTTGGCGTCGCCCGAACCCATGGTGTCGATGCTGACGGCGCCGGCGATGTTCTGCAGCCTGGCGTCCCCGGAGCCGATGCTGAGGACGTGCAGGCTGCGCGCGCCGTCGACCACCAGGTCGCCCGATCCCAGCTTGGCGAAGGCGTCGCCGCGCACGCCGAGCAACTGGCCGTCGCCCGAACCGAGGTCGAGGCTGGCGCGCATCGCGTTGCGCACGACCACGTCGCCGGACTTGGCGGCTACTTCGACCGTCACGTTGTCGGGCACCTTGGCCTGCAATTGCATCACGCTGTAGCGGCTCATGCGGATCGGGCCGATGTTGATGCTGGAACGGCCGGTGAAACCGTCGGTGTGCCACGCACGCACCACGAGGGTGTCGCCGTTGCGCTGCTGCTCCACCTTCATGGTGTCGAGCGACGACTGCGACGATGCGCAGGCGCGGCCACCGACGCTGGCGCCGCCGGAAACGGCGTCCGCGGTCAGGTCGTCACTCTGCAGGTCGAAGCGTACCGTGCGGATGCCGCGGGTATCGAGCGCGAGGTTGATCGGGCGCTGGAATGCGCACGCCATGTTCGCGAAATCGTGCTTCGGCGGCACCGGGGGCTTGGGCGGCTTCGGGGGGGCGGGCGGAGCGGGCGATGCCGAAGGCATGTCGGGCAGGTCGGGCATGTTGGACGCTGCAGCGGCGGCCGCCGCCGCACCGGAATCCGAGTCGTTGTCGATATCGGCATTCGGACCGGAGGACGGACCACGGACAACGACATGGTCATTGCGGTCCTTGCTGCAATTGTCGATGTCGTCCTGCGTCATGGTGGCGTAGGGTTTGAACGCCGGCAGCGCCGCCGCGAGCTTGTCCTGGGTGACGCGCATCGCCGGCAGCGTGGCGCAGATTTGCTGCGCATCGGCCTTCAGGCTCTCCGCCTGCGCGTTCACGCGCTTCTCGACTTCGTCGGTCTTGCCGGTGAAGATGCTGGCCAACGCTTCGTTGACCGCAGTGCCGGCGAGGTCCGCGCCCTTGGTGCCGATCGTCATGCCGAGACTGGCGATTTCGAGCACGTGCTTGCGGTAGTCCAGCAACAATGCGCGCTGGTTGGCATCGACGGCGACATTCTTGCCATCGACGATGAAGTCGCCCTTCGGAGTGATTTCCGCCAGCGGCAGGTTGGCATTGCTCTTGCCGGCGCCGAAGCGAACACCATTGCCTTGGCCAAGCTTGATGTTTTCCGTTTCGAGCTTGGTGCGCGCTTCGGCGATGGCCTTCTGTGCAGCTTGCCCGATCGCGGTCTGCGCGGTATTGCCGGGTGCCGGCGCGGCGGAAGGCTGCGGTGATGGCGAGCACCCCATCAATGCGGTGGCGAGCGTCAGTGAAACGAGTTTGGAGGTACGGCTCATGGGAGTTCTCCGGATCTGGGGAATGGTGCCGATGTCGGGATCAGGCTTCGGTGCGCCAGCGGCGCAGGCGGATCGCACCGAAGATCATCGCGACGCCGACCACTGCGCCGATCCACAGGCCGGGGCTGGCCCAGGCATTCAGTCCATTGAAGAAGTGCAGTCCGTCGCGCAAGGTCCCCGGGAAATGGTGGTGATTCATTCCATCGGACAGGCCGATCAGGTGCGTGCCCGGGAAAGTGCCGGTCAGCAGGCGGGCGATGCCGTGCTTCCACATCATGCCCAGCACCGGGGTATCGCGGTACATGCCGTTCAACGCCACCGCCCAGGAGATCAGCGCGCCGGCCAGCAGCGGCAGGCCCACGGCCCACAGGAAGGGAACGCGACGCGACCACGCCGAGCACAGCAGCAACCAGCCGGCGGTCGGCAGCGCCCACAGCGCATACAGCGGCACCATCAGCAGCGTCTGGCCGACGATCAGCAACGGATCCATGTTCGACCACAGCAGGGCCAGCGGCAGGCCGTTGCCGAGCATGAACACGCTGATGATCAAGGCGAAGACCACCATGGTGGCGAGCGACACCGCGATTGCGATCAGCGGCGCGACGACCAGGCCGGACAGCAGTTTCGACAGCACGGTTTCGGTGTCGGACACCGGCATCGACTTCCAGAACAGCACGCTGCGATCCTTGCGTTCGTCGAACAGGGCGCTCAGCAGGTAGAAGAACACCACGAAACCGAGCACCATCAGCGGCCACACGCCGGCCATCATCAGAAGGCCGTTCACCGCGTCATGCATCTGGGCGAGATCGGAGGGCGAGGCATGGGCCAGGGCCTGGCGCACGCTGTCGCTGTTCGCCGGCACGTCCTGGCCGCCGATGTTGACGACCCATGACGACGATTCCGACTGGAACTTGTGGAAGGCGAATTGGCCGGCGCTGCTGCCGATGATGGTGAACACGAGGAAGATGACGCTGGTGATGATCGGTGCCCACAGGAAGCCGCCCTTGTGTTCCCAGTACTCGCGCTTGAGCAGCGTCTTCATGCGGTGGGTGGGATGCGGCGCGGTGCGGAGCGCTGCATTGGCGTTGTTGACGATGGCGTTCATGCGTAGGTCCCCTTCATGGTGGCGACGAACAGGTCGGCGATGCCCGGGCTGCGGGTTTCGCCGAGCGCGGCGAGCTGCACCTGGGGCACGCCGTCGAACAGCAGGATGGATTTTCCGAACGGCATCGCGCGTTCGCTGACCGGCTTGAGCGCGCGGGCGGCCTCGAGCTGGTCGGGATTCACCAGCACTTCGGTGAAGCGCAGGCTGACGTCTTCCATCGGCGAGTTGAGCACCAGCTTGCCGCCCTGGATGAACATCACGTCGGTGAGGATGTGTTCGATCTCCTCGACCTGGTGGGTGGTGACGATGATCGTCTTGCCTTCGTCGAAATAATCCTCGAGCAGGCGCTGGTAGAACTCGCGGCGGTAGAGGATGTCGAGGCCGAGGGTCGGCTCGTACAGCACCAGCAGGCGGGCGTCGATCGCCATCACCAGGGCCAGGTGCAACTGCACGATCATGCCCTTGGACATCTGGCCGACGCGCATGTCGGGCTTCAGCTGGGTGTGGGCGATGAAGCGTTCGAAACGGCTGCGGTCGAAGCGCGGGTGGACGCCTTCGACGAATTCCGCGGCGTGCTTGACCTTCAGCCAGCGCGGCAGCACGGCGACGTCGGCGATGAAGCAGACATCATTCATCAGGGCATCGCGTTGACTCTGCGGGTCGCGGCCGAGCACGTCGAGCGAACCTTCGTACGGGATCAGGCCGAGGATGGCCTTGAGCGCGGTGGTCTTGCCGGCGCCGTTGGGACCGATCAGGCCGACGATGCGGCCGGACGGGATCTCGAAGCTGACGTTGTCGAGCGCGGTGGTGTTCTTGTAGGCCTTGCGGAGGCCGCGTGCGGTGATGACGGCGGTCATGGCGCGCTCCATTTGCGTGAGGGGTCGAGCAGTTCGGCGGGTTCGAAGCCGAGGCGCTGGATCCGTTCCAGGATCAGCGGCCATTCTTCCTTGAGGAAGCGGTCGCGCTCATTGTTGCGCAGCTGATTGCGGGCGCTGTCGGTCACGTACATGCCGAGGCCGCGACGCTTCTCGACCATGCCTTCGTCGGCGAGTTCCTGGTAGGCGCGCGAGACGGTGATCGGGTTGAGTTGGTATTCGGCGGCAACCTGGCGCACGGAGGGCAGGGCATCGCCCGGCTTGAGGACTCCATCCAGCATCATGGCGATGACCTTTTCCTTGAGTTGACGGTAAATCGGGCTTCCGTCTGCCCATTGCACGGGAGACATGTCAGATCCTCGGCGGGAATGCGAAGAACGGAACCGCCTGGGCCTGGCGGCGATTGCGGAGGGTCTTGCCGGACCTGGCCCGGTCCGGGTGTGCCTTGACGACAGCGACCGCATTGGCGGACAGCTGCGGCGAGGCCGGCAAAGCAGTGGGGAGTGGCGGTGAGCCGGCCAGCGCGGTGGCGGTACCGAAACCGGCGATGGCCAGACCCAACAGAGCGGTGGTGCCGTGCCTGCGGGCAGTTGCTCCGATGTTCATGGTGGCGTCCTGTTCGACTGGTGTTGTATTGAACTATAACACCAAATCAGAACCCGTCAATAGGCTGTCCCCCAACTGAAGACATAGACGCGGACGGATCGGAAGTCCGGCTTGACCTTGGGGTGGCTCCAGACTCTAGAGTTGGGCGGACAGCGGTTGCAGCCGCACCATTCGGGACGGAAATGGCTTTTGGATTCAATGACATGCAGGAAGATGGCGCAGCGTTGTCGCGCCGCCGTTTCGTCCAGGGACTGGCGGCCGGGGGCGTGCTGGCGGGGCTTGGCCTGTGGCCGAAACAGGGCTGGGCCTTGCGTTCCGCCGGTCAACGGGAGGTATTGGCGGGAACCGATTTCGACCTGTCCATTGGCGAATCGCCGGTGGATTTCACCGGCAGGTCGCGCACTGCGGTCACGGTGAATGGTTCGCTGCCGGCGCCGCTGCTGCGCTGGAAGGAGGGCAGCACCGTCGAAATCCGCGTGCGCAATGCGTTGCCGCGTGTATCAGCACACGAAGGTGAAGCGTCGATCCATTGGCACGGCATTGTGTTGCCGGCGAACATGGATGGCGTGCCGGGCCTGAGTTTCGACGGCATCCGTCCCGGCGAGAGTTATCTCTATCGTTTTGACGCGCGGCAATCCGGCACCTACTGGTATCACAGCCATTCCGGATTCCAGGAACAACGCGGCCTGTATGGTCCGTTGATCATCGATCCGATCGAACCCGAACCGTTCCGTTTCGATCGCGACTACGTGGTGTTGCTCAGCGACTGGACCGATCTCGATCCGCAGCGGTTGTTCGCGCGCCTGAAGAAGATGGCGATGTACGACAACCGCTACCAGCGCACCGCCGGCGATTTCATTCGTGACGCAAGGAAGAACGGTTTGCCGGCAACGTTGGCGGATCGCCGCATGTGGGGCGGGATGCGGATGTCGCCCAGCGATCTCTCCGACGTCAATGCCAATACCTACACTTATCTGATGAACGGCACCACGTCGCTCGGCAACTGGACCGGATTGTTCCGTTCCGGCGAGAAGGTGCGGCTGCGTTTCATCAACGGCTCGTCGATGACGCATTTCGACGTGCGCATTCCCGGACTGAAGATGACGGTGGTCGCCGCCGATGGCCAGTACGTGCATCCGGTGACGGTGGACGAGTTCCGCATCGCCGCCGCGGAAACCTATGACGTGATCGTCGAGCCTTCGGGGCAGGATGCGTTCACCATCTTCGCGCAGGATCTTGGACGCACCGGTTACGTCAGCGGCACGCTGGCAGTGCGCGAAGGTCTGCGTGCACCGATTCCCGCGCTTGATCCGCGCCCGTTGCTGACCATGTCCGACATGGCGATGGGCCACGACATGTCGTCGATGCAGGGCATGGACATGGCTGGCATGTCGCATGCAGGGCACGACATGGGTGCGATGGCCGGGATGGATCATGGCGTCGGCATTGCGATGCCGACGCATCCAGCCAGTGAAACTCGCAACCCGCTGGTCGACATGCAGGCGATGTCGCCGACGCCGAAGCTGGACGACCCCGGCGTGGGCCTGCGCGACAACGGCCGCAAGGTGCTCAGCTATTCGATGCTGCGCAGCGCCTTCGACGACCCCGATGGCCGCGATCCCGCTCGCGATGTCGAACTGCACCTGACCGGCCACATGGAGAAGTTCGCATGGTCGTTCAACGGCCGGAAATTCTCCGATGCCGCGCCGCTCAGGCTCAATTACGGCGAGCGCCTGCGCATCGTCCTGGTCAACGACACGATGATGACGCATCCGATCCACCTGCACGGCATGTGGAGTGACCTGGAGGATGAACAAGGCAACTTCATGGTCCGCAAGCACACTATCGACATCCCGCCGGGAACCCGGCGCAGCTATCGCGTGCGCGCCGATGCGCTGGGCGACTGGGCCTACCACTGCCACCTGCTGTACCACATGGAGGCGGGGATGATGCGCACCGTGCGGGTGGCGGAATGAGCGCGATGAAGGCAACGATTCGCCTGCTGGTCGCCGCAATCGGACTGGCGGTGCTGGCGCCGCATGCAGGCGCGCAGGCGATGGACCACGCACAGATGCAGGGCATGGATCATTCGCAAATGCCGGGAACGGATCATTCGCAAATGCCGGGAACGGACCATTCTCGGATGCAGATGGATCAAGACGACATGCAGGGCATGGACCACGCCATGCATCGGAAGAAGGCGCCGGCGCCGGGCGAACCGAAAACCCCGATCCCCGCATTGACCGATGCCGATCGCGCCGCTGCGGTCCCGCCGCATGGCGGACACGACATGCTGGACAACGCGATCCACGGCTATGCGCTGCTCGACAGGCTGGAAACCTGGAACGACTCGCCGGGCAGGGGAGTGGCGTGGGAGGGGCGCGGCTGGATCGGCACCGACTTGAATCGTGCCTGGTTGCGCACGGAAGGCGAGCGCGTTTCCAATCGCACGGAATCCGCCGATGCGGAAATCCTCTACGGGCATAGCGTGTCGCCGTGGTGGGACGTGGTGGCCGGTGTCCGCCAGGATTTCAAGCCGGGGAGCGGGCAGACCTTCGCCGCGATCGGCGTGCAGGGGCTGGCACCGCAGAAATTCGAGGTCGAGACGACGGCTTATCTCGGCCAACGTGGGCAGGCCGCGCTGCGTTTCGAGGCCGAATACGAATTGCTGCTGACCAACCGCCTGATCCTGCAGCCAATGGTCGAAGTGAATGCCTACGGCAAGGACGATCGCCTGCGCGGCATCGGTTCCGGCCTGAGTACGGCGGAGGCAGGGGTACGCTTGCGCTACGAATTCACCCGACAGTTCGCCCCCTATATCGGCATCACCCGCGAGCAGGCGTTTGGCCGGACCGCCGATTTTCGCAAGGCGGAATCGGGACGACGCGGTGACACCCGGTTCGTCCTCGGATTTCGCACCTGGTTCTGAAAACACTTGACTCTGGACTTTGGTCCATGGTTTAGAGTGCCGGCATCGTCCAGATCGGAGATGCCGGAATGAAGATCGGCCAGCTGGCGCAACGCGCCGAAGTGAACATCGACACCGTCCGCTATTACGAGCGCGAAGGGCTCCTGCCCAAGCCGGAACGCCTGTCGTCCGGCTACCGCATCTATGGCGAGGGCGACGTCAAGCGATTGCGTTTCGTCCGCCGTGCCAAGGCGCTTGGTTTCACCTTGCCGGAAATCCGCGAGCTGCTGGAACTGTCGCGTTCGCGCGATGGCGACATGGCGGCGATGAAGTCGGCCGCGCTCGACAAGATCGCCGACGTCAAGGCGCGCATTGCCGAACTGGAGCGCATGCGCATCGCGCTCGAAGGATTGGCCGAATCCTGCCCGGGGCATGGCGCGCTCGAACAATGCCCGATCCTCAATGCGTTGTCGGAGGATGCACAGTGAACGCGCATTCCAACCATGCCCATGATCATGATCATGGTGGCGGCCATGATCACGGGCAGATGAAATCGTGCTGTTCCGGCAACCATGCGGCGAATGCCGCCCCGGCCATCGAGATGCCGGCCGGCACCATTTACACCTGCCCGATGCATCCGGAAATCCGCCAGCAAGGACCGGGCATCTGTCCGATCTGCGGGATGGCGCTCGAACCGGAAATGCCGTCGCTCGAGGAAGAGGAGAACCCGGAGCTCGTCGATTTCAGCCGGCGCTTCCGCTGGACATTGCCGTTGACGATCGCGGTCTTCGTACTGGCGATGTTCGGCCCGAAATTCGACTTTCTCCCGGCAACCACGCGCACCTGGATCGAATTCGCCTTGAGCGCGCCGGTGGTGCTGTGGGCGGGCTGGCCGTTCTTCGGGCGCTGCCTGCAGTCGATCCGCGCTCGCAGTCCCAACATGTGGACGCTGATCGGCATCGGTGTTGCAGCCGCCTTCGGCTACAGCGTGGTCGCCACGGTTGCCCCGGGCATCTTCCCGGCGTCGTTCCGCGAACATGGCCGTGTCGACGTGTATTTCGAGGCGGCGGCGGTGATCGTGTCGTTGACGCTGCTCGGGCAGCTGCTTGAATTGCGCGCCCGTTCGAAGACTTCGGCCGCGATCAAGGCGCTGCTCGGACTGGCGCCGAAGACCGCGCGCCGGATCGATGCCGACGGCAACGAGGACGACATTCCGCTGGAGCACGTCCACGTCGGCGATCGCCTGCGCATTCGCCCCGGCGAAAAAGTGCCGGTCGACGGCGTCGTGCTCGAAGGACATTCCAGCATCGACGAATCGATGCTGACCGGAGAGCCGGTTCCGGTGTGGAAGGGCGTGGCCGATCACGTGATCGGCGCGACGCTCAACAGCACCGGCAGCCTGGTGATGCGTGCGGAACAAGTGGGTTCCGACACCGTGTTGTCGCGGATCGTGCAACTGGTGGCGCAGGCGCAGCGTTCGCGCGCGCCGATGCAGCGCATGGCCGACAAGGTGGCGTTCTGGTTCGTGCTCGCGGTGCTGGCCACAGCGGCGGTCACCTTCGCCGCGTGGGGCGTGTTCGGACCGGAGCCCTCGTGGACTTTTGCGGTGCTCAATGCGGTCTCGGTCCTGATCATCGCCTGTCCCTGTGCATTGGGGTTGGCGACGCCAATGTCGGTGATGGTCGCGACCGGTCGCGCCGCGCATGCCGGTGTGTTGTTCCGCGATGCCGAGGCGATCGAGCGACTGGGCTCGATCGACACGCTGGTGGTCGACAAGACCGGCACGCTCACGGAAGGCCGGCCGGCGTATCGTGAAACGCTCGTCACCGACGGCTTCGACGAAAACACCGTGATTGCCTGGGCAGCGAGCCTGGAGCAGGGCAGCGAGCATCCGTTGGCGGCCGCGATCGTCGCCGAAGCAAAGCGGCGATCATTGCGACTTTCCGACATCGACGGATTCGAATCCTTGACCGGACGCGGCGTGCGCGGGCAGGTCGATGGCCATGCTTTGGCGCTGGGCAACCAGCCGCTGATGGACGAGATCGGAAATGGCGCCGAGTCGTTGGCAGACGACGCCGCCCGACTGCGCGCCGGCGGAGCCACGGTGGTGTTCCTGGCCGTGGATGGCCGTCTTGCCGCGGCAATCGCCGTCGCCGACCCGGTCAAGGCCAGCACGCAACCGGCGATCGACGCCTTGCGCGCCGATGGCGTGCGCATCGTGATGGCGTCCGGCGATGCCACGGCAACGGCGGAAGCGGTCGGGCGCATCCTGGCCATCGACGAAGTGCATGGCGGTGTCGACCCCGCAGGCAAGGTGGCATTGATCCGGCGACTGAAAGCGGAAGGTCGCCATGTGGCGATGGCCGGCGACGGCATCAACGATGCGCCGGCGCTGGCGGCGGCGGACGTCGGCATCGCAATGGGCACCGGCACCGATGTCGCGATGTCGAGCGCGCAGGTCACCCTGGTCAAGGGCGATCTCGGGCGCATCGTCGAAGCACGCATGGTTTCGCGGGACACCGTCGCCAACATGCGACAGAACCTCGGATTCGCCTTCCTCTACAACGCGCTCGGCGTGCCGCTCGCTGCCGGCGTGCTCTATCCGGTGTCCGGTCTGTTGTTGAGCCCGATGATCGCGGCACTGGCGATGAGCCTGAGCTCGGTTTCAGTGGTCAGCAATGCGTTGCGGCTCGGGCGACACCGCGATCAATAAATCCGGGAGTACCCCGATCTGCCCAGGGAGGACGGCGATCGAAGGTACCCCCGGCCCCAGAAAACGGCGACCACGGGCGGTCTAAAGTTCCGCGTTGACCTGCTGCGCGGTGGCAGGGTGCGGGTGGCTTTCGAGGCGCTCGTATCGGGTGTATTCCGCGAGCAGTACGAACATCAACACCAGGCCGAACATCAGGACCCAGGCGCCGGAGAGGAGCCACCACAGGCGTGACGGCTCGATGTCGGTGTCGGCAATCGTCATTTCCCGTCTGGCGTCCATCGCATCGGCACCGGCTATCCGTCGATCTCGATCCAGCAGGCCACGGTGGGATGTCCAGCCACCAAGACCGGAGGTCCCGCCCTGTGGGTGTGGAAGCCGGTCTTTTGGAGCAGGCGCTCCATGCCGATCGGAGACACGGTAATCAATCGCTTGGCGCCCTGGCGCCTGGCGTAATCCGCCGCGACATTCAGGATCTCCAGCGCCAGTTTCGAAGGATTTTGCGGGCCCGCGTTTCCGCCCTGGCCGGGCTCGCCGGTCGCGGCGAACCGCGAGAGTTCCCACACGTCCGGAGACGAGGGGAGGGGCAGGCCATTCAACAGGTTGGGGAACACCTCGCCGAGCAGGTACGGGCGGGTCGTGGGCAACAACCTGGCGCAACCGATCACCTTCCGATTTTCGTCCCGAGCGAGGACATAGATGGTGTCCTTGCGATCGAACTGGTCCAGTTCGAGATCGTTCGTGAGGTCGAGCTCCCACCCAAGTTTCTCGACGAAGATGTCGCGCCGGTATTTGCCCAGATCCTGGAAGACGGGATCGGTCAGTGAAGCCGCATTTCCGAACAGGACATCCATGGATTTTCTCCCCCCATGCATTCAGGGGAAGGCTCGCAGAAGCCCGCTGCCGGGATAACTGTCAGATTTGACACTTGATTCCGTTATTCGAGGCGGTTGCTCACTTCCTGCGGCATGGGGCCCGGGTGCATGGCGTAGCGGTTTTCGATCGCCCCGAGAACCGTTTCCTGCCAATCGAAGCAATCGAGGACGGCCTCGAGCAGGACCGATGTCTTGAGTGGCCCCACTTCCGCTCCATCGTTGTCGAGCAGCATCACGTTGGTCCTGAGCGAACCCGGGTGCACGAGCATCGCGGGGATCCTCATCGGGTCATAAATCCAGTCCCATCCCAGCGAGATCACCGGCGCGGAGATGCTGACCCATTCCGTGTAACCCTCGATCGTGGAAACGCACGCGCCCTCCATGGACGTGCTTTCGGGCGACTCTTCATCGAGGCCTGACACGAAGTGCTGCAAACGGATGCCGTGGAAATTCCTCAGCTGGAGTTTCACATAGCCATCGTCATCAAGAATCATCGTCATTCCTCGGTTTCGCGCGCATGCGCGGCTGTACAACCCGACTTCTTTCGGGTGTATCGTCTGGGCGTAACGTAACGTAGGCTGGAAATCGATCGTACTGTCAGTTCAGACAGG
>JASLDW010000110.1 GCA_030151365.1 Lysobacter sp.
TGGGCTATCGCATATCCTGCGGTCAGGAAGGTTAGGAAAGTAAGTAATGATCTTCTCATCATCTATATGATTTTATCAGGTTATATCGTTAAAAACCCGGCTGCCTGAAGGCAGCCGGGTTTTTAACGATATAACCTGATAAAATCATATAGATGATGAGAAGATCATTACTTACTTTCCTAACCTTCCTGACCGCAGGATATGCGATAGCCCAGGAGAAAAAAGCGCCTGCTTATCCTTTAATCACTCACGACAGTTATTTCAGTATCTGGTCCAATACGGATGAGCTGAACCAATCTGTTACCCATCACTGGACAGGTGCAGACCAGTCATTGTTGGGCGTAGTGAAGGTAGACGGTAAATCTTACCGTTTTCTGGGGGCAACCGAGCAAAAGTACCAGAATATACTGGCTGCTTCGGATGATCAGCCTTATCACTTTAAATACACAGAGGAAAGCCCCGTTGAGGGCTGGAACAAGCTTTCCTTTGACGATAGCAAATGGAAATCAGGAGCCGCACCTTTCGGGGATTCAGAACATTTTGCCAAAACTGAGTGGAAGAGTAAAAACCTTTGGGTCAGACGTTCCTTTAATTTGCCCCGTAGCCCGAAGGACCTCTTTGTGAAGCTAAACCACGATGATAATGTGGAGGTTTACCTGAACGGCATGCTGGTATACGAGCATGAAGGCTGGACAAATAATAAGTTTAACTACATTCCCGTAAAGGCAGAAGTACTGAAAAGCCTTAAAAAAACGGGTAATGTGCTGGCCATTTATGTGATCAATACCGCCGGAGGGCAGGGGCTGGATGCAGGTTTGGTTACCACCGCACCTTCTTTGGATAAGATTGCCTTAGCTGAACAGAAAAGTGTGAACATTACGTCCACCCAAACACAATATGAATTTAAGGCCGGAGCAATAGATCTGTCCCTGACTTTTACCTCACCTTTATTACTGGATGATCTGCATCTGGTAAGCCGGCCCGTTTCTTATATCACTTACAAGGTAAAGGCCAGCGACAAAAAAGTACACGAGGTAGAGGTGTTGTTCAATGCATCAACCAATATTGCCGTAAATATACCTTCCCAGGAAGTACGGGCAGAGAGCAGCAACTTTGGGCCCCTTTCAATCCTTAAGGCAGGTACGACTCAACAACCTGTGTTGCAGAAAAAGGGAGATGACCTGAGAATAGACTGGGGTTATATGTATGTGGCGACTCCAACGAGCAATGGCGCAACGCAATATGTGGTGCCATTGAAGAATGCCATTGCAGATTTCAACAGCCCTGCTAAGATCAAACGTCCAACCGCGTTGACAGGCACCAAGCTCTCCCTGAGCACCGTAATGAGGTTTGGTAAAGTTGGCAGCAGCCCGAAACAACAGTTTGTGATGCTGGGCTATGACGATCTGGAATCGGTACAGTTTTTCGGCCAGAATCTGAAGGCTTACTGGAACTCAGACGGAACGAAATCCTTTAATGATGAATTGGTGGCTTCTGCTTCGGAGTATGCACAGATGATGTCCAGGTGTAATGCATTTGATGCCAGTATGTATCAGAAAGCATTGTCTTCAGGCGGTGAAAAATATGCAAAGCTTTGTGTACTTGCTTACCGGCAGGCCATCTCGGCCCATAAGCTGGTAAAGAGTCCACAGGGTGAACTGTTGTTCATGTCAAAGGAAAACTTCAGCAATGGTTCCATTTATACAGTCGACGTAACTTACCCTTCAGCGCCATTATTCCTGGCTTACAACCCCGAACTGGTAAAAGGGCTGCTCAATGGCATCTTTTACTACAGCGAAAGCGGAAAATGGAAAAAGCCTTTTGCCGCACATGACCTTGGTACTTACCCATTGGCCAACGGTCAGACCTATGGTGAAGATATGCCGGTAGAGGAATCGGGCAATATGTTGATCCTCACCGCTGCTTTGGCCCGCGCTGAGGGTAATGCCGATTATGCGCGCAAGCACTGGAAGACGCTGGGTGTATGGGCAGATTACCTGAGCAAAGAAGGCTTCGACCCGGGCAACCAGTTGTGCACCGATGACTTTGCCGGCCACTTGGCCAGGAACGCGAACTTATCCGTGAAGGCCATTGTTGCCTTAGGCGCTTACGGCAACCTGGCGATGCAGCTGGGCGAGGCGGCGGAAGCAAAGAAATACACGGAGATGGCGAAATCGATGGCATTGAAGTGGATGGAGATGGCAAAGGACGGTGATCATTATGCGCTGACATTTGATAAAAAAGGCACTTGGAGCCAGAAGTATAACCTGGTTTGGGACAAGCTTTTGAAGCTAAACCTGTTTCCGAAAGAAGTATATGAGACAGAGATCAAATATTATCTGACCAAACAACAGCCTTTCGGGTTGCCACTCGACAGCAGAAAAACTTATACCAAATCTGACTGGATCATCTGGACTTCTGTTTTGGCAGACAAGGATGCAGATTTCCAGGCATTGATTGATCCTGTATATAAATTCGCGACCGAGACGCCTTCCCGCGTTCCGCTGAGTGACTGGCACGAGACGACCAATGGTAAAATGGTCGGATTCCAGGCGAGGAGTGTGGTAGGTGGGTATTTTATCAAGATGCTGGAGCAGCTCTGGCTTAAGCCTTAATTTGTTGTCCTGGCTGGGGCTTCCAAGCCCCAGCCAGGACTTTTCTGACCGTACAAATCCAACGCCTTACAGACGACTATTCGACGACTTTGCAACGAGTGTCT
>JASLDW010000030.1 GCA_030151365.1 Lysobacter sp.
TGGGTGAGCAGATCGACGATCTTGCCCTTGCCCTCATCGCCCCACTGGGCACCCAAAACGACGACCGACTGACCCATTTCCTTGCTCCAGACGTGAAAAAAGCCGAGGCGAGCCCCGACTTTTCGACATTGTACGCCTGTCTCGTGAATGCGGCCAGCACCGCGTTCAGTGCTGGTATCGCAACGCCTGGAATGCCGGGTCGTCCAGCGAGACCGGCTTGCCGGCCAGCTTCGCGCGCCGATAGGCCATCGCCGCGCGATCGAAGGCCGCGGCCGACGGATCCTCGGCTGCGACTTCGGCATAGATGCGCGCCGCTTCGGCATCGCCTTCGGCACGGCGGGCGTCCGCGCTCTTGCGCGCCGTCGCCAGCAGCCGGATGCGCTCGCTGTCGGCCTGGGCTGTCGCGGTTTTGAGTTGCGCCTGGGCATCGACGCGCGCGCGCGCGATCACTTCGTCCTGGGTCGCGCGCATGCCGGACTGGATCGTCCTGGCGCTCGCACTGTCGGCGGGCATGCCGACACCGGCAACACCGCGATCCTCGATCGCCAGCCCGACCTCGCGCACCGCCGCATCCGCCATCGTGGCATTCGCCCACACCGTCTGGCCGCGATCCGCCAGCGCCTGTGCGAAGGTCTGCTCGCGCAATGCCGGCACCGCGCTGGCCTGCAGGGCGGTGGCCAGGCGATCGCGCGGCACGCCGGGGTTCGTGGCCAATGCATTGGCGTAGCGCGCGGCGTCGCTGACGCGCGCCAGCACCCACGGCGACTGCACCAGTTCGCGACCGTCGCGGCTGGACCAGCGCAATTCCGGCTGCAACAACACGCGCTGCGGAACGCGCTGGACGCGATCGAGCAGCGGCCACTTCAGGTGCACGCCGGGACCGATGTTGTTGCGCGTGCCGGTGATCGGCGACGACACCACCGCCAACTGGCCGGGATCGACGCGGAACCCGGCATCGAACGCGACCAGCGCCAGCAGGAACAGCAGGAAACTCGCGGCCAGCGATTTCATCGCCCCGCCTCCGTGCCGCGGCCACCGCGATTGACGCTGCGGTCGACTTCACGCGAGGCATCGCGCAACGGCCGTCCGGTCCCGGTCGCAGGCGCTGCCGCCGCGGGCGCCGGATTCGCCGTCGGGGCCGTTGCAGCCACCGGAGGCTGGTTGCCGGCAGCGCTGTCGCTGGCCGCAGCCTGCAACACCGCGTCGCGGGTGACGATCGGCGCTGCCTTGTATTGGGCCGCGAGTTCGCGGAAATGCGCGGCATCGCCCTGGGCATCGAGGATGCGCGCCTGGCGATCGCGTTCGGCGGCGGCGAGCATGGCGTCGGCCTCGGCCTGCGCCGCGGGCATCTGCTTCGCCGCTTCCGCCTTGGAATCCGCGATCGCACGCTCCTGCTCTTCCTTGATCGACTTGAGCGTGTTGCCGGCATCGCTCACCGCGCTCGGCAGCACCGGCGCCGACCACGCCACCGACAGCGGCCGGATCCCGAGCCCCGCGCGTTGCGCGCGCGCCTGCAATGCCGCCAGCGCCTGCGGCTCCAGTTGGCCGTCGCGGCCGCCCAGCGTCGCCAGCGAACCCGCAGCCACCTGCATCGACACCGCATCGCGCGCCATTCGCCGCAAGGCATCCTGCGGCACGTCGCGGCTGTTGGCGATGTAGCGGATCGGGTCGTCGATGATGTACCCGATCTGCAACGGCAGGTCGAACATGGCGGGATCGCCCACCATCACCGGCAACGAATCGTCGATCGCCTTGCGTGCGCCGATCTCGAGGCCGGTCGCACGCTCCAGCGGCCACGGCAACTTGAGATGCACGCCCGGCTGGAGCACGCGCAGCGGCTGGCCCAGGCGGGAAATCACCGCCTGCTGGCCAGTGCCGACCACCACCACGCTGGACAGCGCCAACCAGGCGCCGAGCACGATGCCGGTCCACAGCAGCCCCGAGGATCCGGGCAGCCAGTCGCGCAGGTCGAGCCGCGACGGCGGTGGCGCGTCGGCGGGGTCGCTGTGTTTTCCGGGGGGATTCCAGGCCATCGGGCTCGTCGGGACGTCTTGCTGGTCGCTAGTGTGTCAGATGGGGTCGGCTTCGGGTTCGGGCAAGAGCGGCCGCAACACCTCGGCATCGCCCGCGGCCATCAGGCGCAGCGCTTCGGTTTCCGGCAAGTCGATGGCGATGCGCCAGCCGGTCTCGTCGTGCGTTTCCGAACGAATCGCATCGAGCGCATGCAGCCGTGCGCGCAAGCGACCCGATTCTGCGGGCAGGTACAGCTCGCCGATCACGCGCCGCATGGCGAACGCATCGCCGAGGGCATCGCGCAAGCCATCGAGGCCGGTGCGATCGCGCGCCGACAGCCACACGCGCGGCCGCGCATCGGTCGGCACGTCGCGACGCGCGGTCGCGCCTTCGATGCGATCAATCTTGTTGAAGACGAGGATCTGCGGCAGGTCTCCTGCCCCGATTTCGGCAAGCACGGCATCGACCTGGGCGATGCGTTCCTCGCGCTGCGGATCGGCGGCATCGACCACGTGCAACAGCAGGTCGGCCTCGCGCGCTTCGCTCAAGGTCGAACGGAAGGCGGCCACCAGTTCGTGCGGCAGGTCGCGGACGAAACCGACGGTGTCGGCGAGGATGGCGCGACCGCCGGGGATATCGATGCGCCGCACGGTGGGATCGAGCGTCGCGAACAACTGGTCGGCGGCATAGGCCTCCGCTCCAGTCAACGCATTGAACAGCGTCGACTTGCCGGCATTGGTGTAACCGACCAGCGCCACGCGCGGCAGTTCGCTGCGGGTGCGCGCGCGCCGCATCTGGGTGCGTTGCACCTCGACCTTGTCGAGCTTGCGCTGCAATTGTTCGAGTCGCGTCTGCAACAGGCGGCGGTCGGTTTCCAGCTGGGTTTCGCCGGGACCGCGCAAGCCGATCGAACCGCCGCGCTGGCGCTCGAGGTGGGTCCAGCCGCGCACCAGGCGCGTCGCCAGGTGCTTCAGCTGCGCCAGTTCGACCTGCAGCTTGCCTTCGTGCGATTGCGCGCGCTGGGCGAAGATGTCGAGGATCAGGCCGGTGCGATCGACCACGCGTCGCTGCAGCGCGCGTTCGAGGTTGCGCTCCTGCACCGGCGTCAGCGCGTGATTGACGAGGATGAGGTCGGCGCCGCTGGCATCGGCGATCGCCTTCAGTTCCTCGACCTTGCCCTCGCCGATCAGCGTCGCCGCGTTCGGGCGATCGATGCGCGCATTGGCGGTCGCGACGACATCGGCGCCGGCGGAGCGCGCCAGTTCGACGAACTCCTCCAGCACGTCGTCCTCGATGCGGCTGCCCCGGTGCGGTTGCACCAGCAGCGCGTGTTCACCCTTGCGGGAACGTTCGAACAAGTCGGTTCCCGTCAGCCGCGCGGCGGCAGGTCGCCTTCGTCGTCGTCCTCGTAATCGCCATCCTCGTCGTCTTCGTCATGGTCGTCCTGACCCATGTTGCGCGACGGCGAATCCTGCTGGACGTAGGCGCCCGTCGGTCCCACGCGCACCGCGCGCGCCGGCACCACGGTGGAAATCGCGTGCTTGTAGACCATCTGGCTGGTGGTGCCGCGCAGCAGGACCACGAACTGGTCGAACGATTCGATGGTGCCCTGGAGCTTGATGCCGTTGACGAGATAGATCGACACCGGCACGCGTTCGCGACGGAGGACGTTGAGGAAGGGGTCTTGCAGGGACTGCGGCCGCGAGGCCTGGAAATTGCGCTGCTGCATGGAGGAAATCTCGATGGGGAAAAAGTCGTTTTCGACCCGCGTCTCTGGCGCGGTCCGGATAGTCTACCGGAAGCCGGCAAAACGCCCGCCCAACGAAGTTCCCCGCAGGAACAGCGCGATGGCGTCAACGAGTCGGCCGCGCTGGCGTTGCGCATCGAAACGACGCACGTCCAGCTGCCCGCGCAGCCACGTCATCTGGCGCTTGGCGAGCTGGCGGGTGGCGAAGATGGCGCGATCGCGGAACTGCGCGGCGTCGCCCTCGCCATCGAGATGCTCCCAGGCCTGGCGATAACCGACCGCGCGGATGGCCGGGAGATCGAGCGGCGCCGGATGCTCCGCCAACTGCGGCAACGCGCGCAGGTTGCGCACTTCATCGAGGAAGCCGCGTTCCAGCATCCAGTCGAAACGACGTTCGATGCGCGCATGCAGTTCCTCGCGCGATTCCGGCACCAGCGCCAGCTTCAGGACCCGCACCGGCCAGCGCGGCGCATGCAGGTGCTCGGCCTGCCACCGCGTGATCGGCTTGCCGCTCAGCCGGAACACTTCCAGCGCGCGCTGGATGCGTTGCGGATCGGTGGCGTGGATGCGCGCCGCCGCGTCGGGATCGACCTGCGCCAGCTCGGCGTGGAGCGCCGCCCAACCGCGCCGCTCGGCGTCGGCGGCGATCGCTGCGCGGATATCGGCGTCCGCGGCGGGCATCGGCGCCAGCCCGGAAAACAGCGCATGCGCATAGAGGCTGGTGCCGCCTGCGAGGATCGGCAATGCGCCGCGCTCGACGATGCCGGCGACCGCCGCTTTCGCGTCGTCGACGAACTCCGCGACCGAATACGGTTGCCAGGGATCGCGGATGTCGATCAGGTGGTGCGGAACGCGCCGCTGCTCTGCCCTGCTCGGCTTGGCGGAACCAATGTCGAGCCCGCGATAGACCAGCGCCGAATCGATGCTGACGATTTCGCCGCCGACGCGTTCGGCCAGATCGAGCGCCAGGTCGGTCTTGCCCGACCCGGTCGGCCCCAGCAATGCGATCGCGATCGGGCGTGCATCAGCGCTCATCGTCGCGCCATCGGATGCGTCAATCCTTGCGCGCCAGCATGCTGTGGCCGCGCGCATAGACGAGGTAGACCACGATGCCGATCAGGTTCCAGGTCAGGAACCAGATTTGCGTCTTCTGCGGCAGGCTCCAGAACAGGTACAGGCAGCCGAGGATGGCCAACGGCCCGACCAGCCACGCCAGCGGGGTGCGGAAGCTGCGCGGGCGATTCGGCTCGCGCTTGCGCAATACCAGCAGGCAGGCGCCGACGGCGATGAAGGCCGCCAGCGTGCCGGCATTGGCCAGCGCGGCGATTTCATCGAGGCGCGCCACGCCCGCGAGCGCGGCGACCAGCACGGCGGTGAACGCGGTGATCGCCACCGGCGTGCCGGTGCGCGCATTGACCTTGGACAAGCCGCGCGGCAACAAGCCGTCGCGCGACATCACGAAGAAGATGCGGCTCTGGCCATAGAAGAAGGCCAGCAACACCGTCGGCAAGGCGATGATCGCGACGACGCCGATCAGGAAGGCGACGGTGCCATGGCCGAGTTCGCGCATGATCAGCGCCAGTGGCTCGGCGCTCTTGCCGAACACGCCGAAATTCATCGCGCCGATCGCCGCCAGCGCCACCAGCATGTAGATCAGGGTGCAACCGATCATCGAACCGACGATACCGATCGAGAGGTCGCGCCCGGGATTCTTCGTCTCCTCCGCCGCGGTGGAAATCGCATCGAAGCCGTAGAAGGCGAAGAAGATGATCGCCGCGGCCGCCATCACCCCGCGCTCGACGCCATCCGCGCCCATCGACTTCGGGAACCCGTAGGGCATGAACGGATGCAGGTTGTCGGCATTGAACGCCGGGAGCGCAACGGCGACGAAGATCGCCAACGCGATCAGCTTGAACACCACGAGGAAGGCGTTGACCGTCGCGCTTTCGCGGGTGCCGGCCATCAGCGCGCCGGCGACCACGAAGACGATCAGCACCGCAGGCAGGTTGATCAGGCCACCCGCATGCGGACCGGCGGCGAGCGCCTTCGGCAGCGCGACGCTCCAGCCCATGTTGGCGTGCAGCCAGTCGAGGAAGCCGACGAAATAACCCGACCAGCCGACCGCGACCGTGCTCACCACCAGCGAATATTCGAGGATCAGGCTCCAGCCGATGATCCACGCCAAGCCCTCGCCCAGCGCCGCGTAACTGTAGGTATAGGCGCTGCCGGCCGCAGGCATCATCGTCGACAGTTCGGCATAGGCCAGCGCCGCGCAGGCACAGACCACCCCGGCGATCAGGAACGACAGCAGCACCGCCGGGCCGGCCTTGTCGGCGCCGACGCCGATCAACGTATAGATGCCCGTGCCGACGATGGCGCCGATGCCGAGCGCGACCAGGTGCGGCCACGACAGGGTCGGCACCAGCTTGCGGCCTTCCTCGTGCTCGGTGATGCGATTGATGTCCTTGCGACGAAGCAGGCTTTGCATGCGGTGGCGTCCGGTCGTGCGCCGGCAGGCGCGAATGACCGAAGCTTAGTCGAAAGACCGAAAAAAAGCCGGTCGGCATGACCGACCGGCCTGTACTGTCGTCAGGACAGCGCGACTCAGAACTTCTGCGAGAATCGGATACCGATGGTGCGCGGTCGGATCGGCGTGGAATAGATCGAGCCGGATACCGAGGGATTGGCACCGCATACCGATTCCAGACACTCCAGACCGCGCTTGGTGATGCCGCGCGAATCGGTGAGGTTGGCGACATAGGCTTCCACGTTCCACTTCTCGCCACCGATGCCGGTCGATAGATCGAAGGTGGTGTAGGCCTTCATCTTCCCCTTGGTGTTTTCCTCGGCTGTTCTCAGGTCGGAATTGCGCTCGCCGACATGCGCCACAACGCCCTGGACATAGGCATTGTATTTGCCGATGTCGAAAGCGTAACGCCCCACCAGATTGCCCTTGAACTTCGGCGCGAAGGGCAGCGTCGAGCCCTTGGGCGCCAGCAGGTCGTCCCCGGAACAGTTCGTCCTGACGTTGCCGCCGGCGTCGAGGGTGCAATAGTTCTGGGTGAGGCGCGGCTTGTAGGCTCCGATCGAAGCGCTCAACGTGAATTGGTTGGTCGCCGCCCACGTCAGTTCCATCTCGGTGCCGTCGATCTGGGCCTGGTTGGCGTTGCGGATTTCCGTCAGGCCGTTCACGCCGAGGAAAGAGAACTGGAAGTCCTTCCAGCGTTGCGAGAACACCGCGCCATTGAAGCGCAGGCGATTGTTCATCCACGACGTCTTCCAGCCCAGCTCGTAGTTGGTCAGCGTGTCGGCGAGATAGAACGCATTCTGTTCGCTCACCGCACGGCGGTTGATACCGCCCGGACGATACCCCTGCGACCAGGTCGCATAGATCATCTTGTCCTTGTCGAAGTGATACGTCAGGTTGACGCGTCCGAGGTTGCCGCTTTCGCGCACGCTCTTGTTGAAATCGCTGCACGGCGCGCCCTTGTAGCCCGGCCACTTGCTGCGATCTGCCCCATACAGCGCCTCGCACTTGGCCTCGCCCTTTTCCGGATTCCCGGAATAACCGAGCGCATACCCGAAGAAGCCCTGCAGGTCATTGTGCGCACGGTAGTGGCGGATGCCGCCGGTCACGGTCAGGCTCTTGGTGATGTCGAAGGACGCCTCGCCGAACACCGCCTCGTCGTGGTCGCGGCGATCCTGCTTCGTCAGCCAGATGGTGCCCGGCCAGCCCGCCACCGAGATGTCGTCGGCGATGCCATCGATGCGATAGCGCTGGAGGATGTCGTGCGTCTGCGTCTGCAGGAACAGGCCGCCGACCACGCGGAAGCGGTTGTCCTCCGGCGAGGCGATACGCAGTTCGTGGCTGGTCTTGCCGTAGCCGTCGCGTGCCTGGATGTATTGCGACGGATTCACCATTGCGCCGTTGTTATCGACCCATGCAGTACCGGAACCGAACAGCGTGTCGTACCAGAAACTGTAATCGTTGTAGTCCGATGCCGATTCGACCGTGCGCTTGAGGTGGGCGTAGGCATAGGTCAGGTCGAAGTTGCCGATCTTGCCCTGCACCGTCAGCGCGGCCTGCCACCAGCGGTCATCCGACCATTCCGGCTTGAAGTGGCCGATCTTGAGGTCGCCGAGCGCAGGATCGTACGAGAAATTCCCGTTGGTCTTCTGGCGCTGACCCATGATCGTCGGGGTGACGCTCCAGCCGCCATCGAGGTCGATCTTGAGCGCGGCGCGCGCGCCGGTACTGCGCGAATCGTTGTAGTTCTTGCGCACCAGCGCGGCATTGTCGCTGGTGAGCATGGACGACGGATAGGTGCGGGTGGCATGGATGTTGTCGATGTAACCGGCATCGGTCTTGTCCCAACCCACCAGGCGGATCGCCGCGCGCTTGCCCAGCGGGATGTTGACGAAGCCCTCGGCCACATGCCCCATTCCGCCGTGCGACACCGAGTTCACTTCCAGCCCGTAGCCTGCCTCGAAACCGTTGGGATCCGGCTTGTTGGTGATGATGCGCAACGTGCCCGACTCCGAGCTCGCGCCATACAACGTGCCCTGCGGCCCCGACAACGCCTCGACGCGCGCGACGTCGTAGATGTGGATGTCGAGCGGCCCGGTGATGGTGGTGATCGGCTCCTCGTCCAGATAGATGCCGACGCTGGGCAAAGAACCGGAATGGTTGGCGTTGTCGCCGCTGACCACGCCACGCATGTAGGGCTTGTTGAAGCCGGGACCGTCGTTCTGGAACGATACCGACGGCAACAGCTTGGCGTAATCCTCGAACTTGTTGACGTGCAGCTCTTCCAGCTTCTGCTGCCCCAGCACCTGGATGCTGATCGGCACCTTCTGCATGTTCTCGCGGCGCTTCTGCGCGGTCACCACCACTTCGCCCAGCGACGGTGTATCGCTTTTCTTCTTTTCGGTGGCCGGGGATGGCTGCGCGGCCTGGTCGGCCTGTTGCGCATGGGCCGCCGGCAGGCAAGCCAGGGCAATGGCCACCGCCAATGGCAGCCGGACAGGCTGGTAACGGGCACGACGCTCACGACATGTGGATTTCATGCGCTCTTTCCTTGGTGGGCGATGCTGGAGCCGCCGGAAAACGCCGGCACGTGGGGGTACATCGAAAGCACGTCACCGAGCGCGGCCTTGAGCGGGCCGAGCCAGGGTTCGTAATGACGCCAGTGGTCGACGCCATCGCGGTAGATCGGCTGGCGCACCTGTTCCGAACTTGCGGTGCGCACCGCGCGGCGATTCTCGAAGAAGCGCAGGCAGCCGTCCTCGAACGGCAGGCCGCAATAGGCGAGCAGCGCGCGCACCTGCGCTTCGGTGTCGCCAACCATGTCTTCGTAGAACACGCGATGGACGCGGCCCGGCAGGACATCGTCGAAATGCGCCATCAACTCGACGTAATCGCGGTAATAGCGGCCGACGTCCTCGAGGCCATAGGTGAAGGACTGGCCGCGCGCGAACTGCTGCTTGAAGCCGGAAAACCCGCAGGCCAGCGGATGGCGGCGCGCGTCGATGATGCGGGCGTTCGGCAGCATCAGGTGGATCAAGCCGATGTGCAGCCAGTTGTTGGGCATCTTGTCGATGAAGAACGGCATGCCGTCGCGGCGCTGCACGCGCGTGCGTTCAAGGTATTGACGGCCGAGTCCGGCGACGGCATCGCGATCCAGCGATGCCAGCAAGGCGTGGTACGGCGTCTGTCCGTCGGGATCGACGCGCTTGCGCAACTGGTGCGTCAGCGCCAGCACCTCCGGCAACTCCATCGTGCCTTCCACCCGGCTGTGGCTGGAGAGGATCTGCTCGATCAGGGTCGAACCGGAACGCGGCAAGCCGAGGATGAAGACCGGATCCGGATCCGGCGCGCCCCAGCCCTGGCGCGCCTCGAAGAATTCGCGGGTGAACGTCCGCCTGGCCAATTCCACCCGCGCGCCGATTTCGCCTGCATCGTAGGGAATCATGCGCTTGCGCAAGGCGTTGCCACGCGCGTAATGGCCGAACGACGCCTCGTATTCGCGGGCGTCCTCGCGCGCCTTGCCGGCGGCGAATTCGAAATGCAGGCGGTCTTCGTCGGATAGCGACGGATCGGCGAGGCACGCATCGATCTCGGCGAGATCCTCCGCGGTGAACCGGAACGTCTTGAGGTTGGCCAGGCTCCACCACGCCTCGCCGAAGGCAGGTTGCAGCATCGCGCTGCGCCGGTAGGCCTCCACCGCGTCCGATTGCCGGCCCGCGGTCTTCAGCGCGTGACCGTAGCTCAACCAGATCTTCGCCTGGGTGGGGAACTCCGCGACGAGGTCGCGATACAGCGCGATCGCTTCCGGATAGTCGCCCAGGCGCGACAGCATCACCGCCTTGAGGTTGCGATTGGCCGGGTTGCGCGGATCGTCCGCCATCAGTCGCTCGACCTCGGCCATCGCGGCTTCGGTGTGGTTGGCGCGATGCAGGACCTGCGCCAAGTTCTGGCGCGCCTCCAGGAACCCGGGCGCGAGCTCCAGGCAACGACGCAGCAAGGCCTCGGCATCGCCGTATTCGCCCAGGCGCGCGGCGACTTCGGCCAGCATGCGGATCGCCGCGACATCGGTCGGGGCGTCTTTCAGGCGTCCGCGCAACAATGCTTCCGCCGTCGGGATCTCGCCGCGCGCCAGCGCGTCCGCCGCCTGCAACAAGGCGGGTTCCTTGCCCGAATGGCGGACATGTTCGAGATAGGCGGCCGCGGCCCCGGGATCGCCCAGTGCCGCCAGGGCATCGGCCAGCATCAGCCAGACGGCGACAGGTGGCGAGCGCAGCGCCGCCATCCTGCGCAAGTGCACGGCGGCATCTCCAGGCTGGCCAAGCGCCATCAAGGCCTGGGCATGGTCGAACTGGATCTGGAGGATTTGTGGATAGCGCCCGTGGAGGATGCGCAGATGCCCTTCGGCCTCTTGCCACCGCCCCTGCCCCGCAAGTGCCCGCGCCAGGATGTGCTCGGCCGCCGGATGCGGCCCGACCGAGGCGATGATTTCCCGCGCCTGTTGTTCGGCCAGCAGCGGCGACTCCCCGAGCAGCCGTGCCGCATGCGCGAGCGCGACTTCCAGTGTCCCGGACGGTTCGGTGCTGGCCTGCATCGAAACAGCGGTTCCCCAAGTGCCAGCACCCGACGTTACGCTTTTGTTAAAGCCCCGACAAGCGGGGTCAAGAACCCGGGATCAGGCGTCGTCCGGCCAGGCGATTTCCGGCTTCGCTGATGCAGCACGCGGCATTGGCACCGCGGCGACGGCTTCCCATACTTTCAGTGCATCGACGGTCATGGCGACGTCATGGACACGGACGATCTTCGCGCCGCGTTGCGCTGCGACCAGATGCGCGGCCACCGATCCGGCGGCGCGATCCTCCGGGTCATCGCGCCCCGCCAGGGTGCCGATGGTTTTCTTGCGCGAGATGCCGGCCAGCACCGGCACGCCGAGTTCGGTGAAACGCTGCAGCTGCGCCAGCAATTGCAGGTTGTGTTCGAGGGTCTTGCCGAAACCGAAACCGACGTCGACGACGATGTTCTTCTTCGGGATCCCCGCCATTTCCGCCACGAAGATGCGTTCGGCGAGGAAACGATGGACGTCGGCGACCACGTCGTCGTAGCGTGGATGGTCCTGCATCGAACGCGGTTCGCCCAGCATGTGCATCACCACGACGGGAACGCCGAGTTCGGCGGCGGCATCGAGCGCGCCCTCGCGACGCAGGGCGTAGACGTCGTTGATCATCCCGGCACCGGCCGCGACCGCCGCGCGCATCACCTCCGGCTTCGAGGTGTCGATGCTGACCGGGATCGACACCTGTTTCGCCAATCCCTCGATCACCGGGATCACGCGCCTCAATTCTTCCTCAAGCGGAACGTCGTCGGCACCCGGCCGCGTCGATTCGCCGCCGATGTCGAGGATGTCCGCGCCCTCCTCGGCCAATTTCAATCCGTGCGTGATCGCGGCATCGCCGGTGGCGTGGCGACCGCCATCGGAAAACGAATCCGGCGTGACGTTGACGATGCCCATCACCCGGGTGCGGTCGAGCTTGAGGATGCGACCGGCGCAATCGAGTCGTGGCGTGGTGTCGAACATGCGGAATCGGCAAAAAAGAAAAGGCCAGACGCGAGTCTGGCCTTTCGTTCGTGCACTGGCAATGTGCGGATCAGGTTTGTTGCGCGGGCCCGCCCACCACCGGCGCGGTCGCGGTGCCGCCACCGTTGTTGTTGCCGACCGGCGCGGGTTTCGCCACCCAGCCCGCCGGCGGGTTCGGGGTGCGGCCTTCCATGATCGCCTTGACCTGTTCCGAATCGATGGTCTCCCACTCCATCAGCGCGGCCGTCATCGCTTCGACGCGGTCGCGCTTCTCCTCGAGGATGCGGCGGGCGACGGCGTACTGCTCGTCGAGGATGCGGCGGATCTCGGCGTCGACCTTCTGCTGCGTCGCTTCCGAAATCGTCTTGTTGTGGACGCCGAAGCCGGCATCGTCGTCGGCGTAGACCATGATGCCGAGCGCGTCGGACATGCCGTACTTGGTCACCATGCTGCGCGCCAGCTTGGTCGCGCGCTCGAAATCGTTGGACGCGCCGGTCGACATCTGGCCGACGAATATCTCCTCGGCGATGCGGCCACCGAACAGGATCGAGATCTCTTCCAGCATCTTGTCCTTGTAGTGGCTGATCTGGTCGTGCTCCGGCAGCTGCCAGGTCACGCCCAGCGCCCAGCCGCGCGGCATGATCGTCACCTTGTGCACCGGGTCGGCCTTGGGCAGCGACATCGCCACCACGGCATGGCCCGATTCGTGGAATGCGGTGGCGCGGCGCTCGTCATCGCGCATCACCATGCTGCGACGCTCCGGACCCATGTAGATCTTGTCCTTGGCGTCCTCGAAGTCCTTCATCTCCACCTGCTGCTTGTTGCGGCGGGCGGCGAACAGCGCGGCTTCGTTGACCAGGTTGGCGAGGTCGGCGCCGGAGAATCCGGGCGTTCCGCGCGCCAGCACTTCCGGGCGCACGTCGTCGCTCAGCGGAACCTTGCGCATGTGCACGCGCAGGATCTGTTCGCGGCCCTTGATGTCGGGCAGCCCGACCATCACCTGGCGGTCGAAGCGACCCGGGCGCAGCAGCGCCTTGTCGAGCACGTCGGGACGGTTGGTCGCGGCGATCACGATCACGCCCTCGCCACCCTCGAAACCGTCCATCTCGACCAGCATCTGGTTGAGCGTCTGCTCGCGCTCGTCGTGGCCACCACCCATGCCGGAGCCGCGATGGCGGCCGACGGCGTCGATTTCGTCGATGAAGATGATGCAGGGCGCGTTCTTCTTGGCCTGCTCGAACATGTCGCGCACGCGGCTGGCGCCGACGCCCACGAACATCTCGACGAAGTCGGAGCCGGAGATGCTGAAGAACGGCACGCGCGCCTCGCCGGCGATGGCCTTGGCCAGCAGCGTCTTGCCGGTGCCCGGCGGACCGACCATCAGCACGCCGCGCGGGATCTTGCCGCCCAGCTTCTGGAACTTGGAGGGATCGCGCAGGAACTCGACCAGCTCGGACACTTCCTCCTTGGCCTCGTCGCAACCGGCGACGTCGGCGAAGGTGACCTTGGTCTGGTCCTCGTTGAGCAGGCGCGCGCGCGACTTGCCGAACGACATCGCGCCCTTGCCGCCCTGCTGCATCTGCTTCATCAGGTAGAACCAGATGCCGACGAACAGCGCCAGCGGCAGCACGTTCACCAGCAAGGCAATAAGCAGGCCGCGGCCGTTCGACGGCGCCTCCTGCTTGATCTCGACCTTGTGGTTCAGCAGGTCGTTGATCAGGTCCTTGTCTTCCGGTTTCTGGGTGGTGAAGCGGGTGGAATCCTTGCCCTCGGCGGTGATGGTGGAACCGTCATCACTGATCGCGACCTTGGCGATCTTGTCGGCCTGCACCTGCTGCACGAACTGGTCGTAGGTGAGCGAGCGCGCGGTGTCGCCGAACTTCGAGCTGAAGCCCTGGAACAGGACCATCACGACGATCAGCACCGCGGCCCACAGCAGTAGGTTTTTCACCAGGTTGTTCATTCGGATCCGATTCTCCGCGCGGTCAGCCGCGCCGTTTTGGCACTCTACACCCTGGCTTGTGCGCGTCGTCCCTGCGCCAAGGCATACACTTCATTGGAACGGCGGCGCGAGGCCGCCGGCTTGCGGATGGACACCTTGTCGTAACGCTTGCGCACGTCGCGTACGTACTCGTCGAAGCCCACGCCCTGGAACAGCTTGATCAGGAAATCGCCGCCGACCCGCAGGTGGGCGTCCGCGAAGTCCATCGCCAGCTCCGCCAGATGCATGGCCCGCGCCTGGTCCACCGCATCCACACCACTCATATTGGGGGCCATGTCGGACAGGACAAGGTCGACCTCGGCGCCGTTCAGCATGGCCACCAACTGGGATAAGACGCTGTCTTCCCTGAAATCGCCATGAAGGAACTCGACTCCAGCCAGTCCCGGCATGTCGAGGATGTCGGTGGCGATGACCCGGCCGCTGTCGCCCAGGGCCTGGCGCGCCCACTGCGACCAACCGCCCGGCGCCGCGCCGAGGTCGACCACGACCATGCCCGGCCTGAGCAGGCGGTCGCGCTCGACCAGCTCCTCCAGCTTGAACGCCGCGCGCGAACGCAGGCCCTCGGCCTGCGCGCGTTTGACGTAGGGGTCGGAGAAGTGTTCTTTCAGCCAGCGTTGGCTGCTTTTGCTGCGCGTGGCCATTCGTAAGGTCGAGCTGTGTGGCCGGGCCGGTCCAGCCGTCATGATACCGTGTCGATCCCCCAAGACCGTTCGCCACTGCATGTCACCCGCCCTCACCCCCGCCCAGATCCGTTTCCTGCGCGGCCAGGCCCACGACCTGAAACCCTTGCTGCAACTGGGCGCCAAGGGCCTGACCCCGGCCTTCGTGGCCGAACTGTCCGCCGGGCTGGAACAGCACGAACTGGTGAAGGTGAAGGTCGGCGGCGAAGACCGCGACGCGCGCGATACGGTGATTGCCGAACTGGTCGCCGGCACCGACAGCACGCTGGTGCAGCGGATCGGCCACGTCGCCATCCTCTATCGCCCCTCGCAGGACAAGCGCCGGATCGTCCTGCCGCGCGCCTGACAGCCTGAGCTCCTGATGGAACTCGTCCAGGAACGCCCCGATTTCGAATATGTATTGCGCGGCGCCGATGGTGACCGCGTGCTGGTCAACGAGCGCACGCTGACTTCCAGCTGCATCGTCGCCCCGAACGCGCTCGTCACCGATTGGCCGGTCAAGACCGTGGCGGAACTGGACGACGCGGCCCTCGCCCCCCTCTTCGATCTCCAGCCCGACGTGATCCTGCTCGGCACCGGCGAACGTCAGGCGTTTCCATCCGCAAAGGTGATGGCCGCGGTGCTGCAGCGTGGCATCGGCCTCGAACCGATGGCGAACGCCGCCTGCGCGCGCACCTATAACGTGCTGGCGGGCGAAGGCCGCAAGGTGGTCGCGGCCTTCGTGCTTCCCGGCTGAGTCACTTCTTCGGCAGGTACAGCTGGGGATCGACGGGCTTGCCGTCGAAGCGGATCTCGAAATGCAGCATGTCGCGCGGCGCGGCGGTGCGGCCCATTTCCGCGATCTGCTGGCCCGCCGTCACGCGCTGGCCTTCGGTGACCATGCGCTTGCGGTTGTGTCCGTAAGCCGACAGCCATTCGCTGTTGTGCTTGATGATGATCAGTTCGCCGTAGCCGACCAGTCCGGCACCGGAATACACCACCACGCCATCCGATGCGGCACGCACCGGTTGCCCGGCGCTGCCGGCGATGTCGAGGCCCTGCCGCGTCGGTTCGCCGGCGAGATAGGTGCTGATGACCTGGCCATCGGCGGGCCAGCGCCACGCCAGGTTGCCCGCGGTCGGGCGCGTAGTTGGCGCAGGCGGTGGCGTCGGTACCGGCGAGGAAGATGGCGATGGCGATGGCGGCGCCGGGCGCGGGGCCGGAACCGTGGTTGCAGTCGTGCTCGGCGGCGGCGGCGGTGCCTTGCCGTTGCGCGGATACAGGCGCACGCGCTGGCCGGGATGGATGGTGTAAGGCGGCGGGATGTCGTTCCACAACGCAAGATCCAGCGGCGTGATGCCGTTGGTGGTGGCGATGTGATAGACGGTGTCGCCCTTCTGCACTTCATAGGTCGCGCCGTATTTCGGCGTCGAGACTTTCGCGGCGGGCGCCTGCGATGCCGGCGGCATCGGCGAGCCCGTCGTGCGCGACGGTGTCGGCGCGCGGTTCGACGGATATTCGACCACGCGCGCGGTGGTGCACGCGGCCAACAGCGCCGGTGCGGCAAGGATCAGGGAAAGTCGCGGCTTCGTCATCAGGCGCCTCGCGATTTGAAATAGAGATAGGCGATCAGGATCGCCAGCAATGCTGTCGCGATCCAGCCGATCGGCTCGATCCAGCGCCGCAGCGCGCGTTCGGCGCGTTCGCCGCCGATGCGGATGGCGGCGGCGAGCAGGAAGACGCGCTTGCCGCGGCCGACCAGCATCGCCAGGAGGTATTGCAACCACGGCACCCCGACGATGCCCGATGCCCAGGTGAACACCTTCATCGGGATCGGCATGAAGCCGCCCAGCACCAGGAACCAGAACACACCCCACGGCGATTCCGCCATCTTGGCGTGGATGGTGGCGATGCCGGCGTCGATCTTGTCGACCATGTGCAGTTCGGCGAGCAGCGGTTTCACCAGTTCCCAGGCGTGGTGGCCAAGCCAGTAGCCGATCACGGCGCCGATCATCGATCCCGCCAGGCTGATGCCGGCATAGCGGAATGCGCGCTGCGGCCGCGCCAGCATCATCGGCGCCAGCATGATCTCGGGCATGATCGGGAAAAACACCGCTTCCGCAATGCTCAACACGAACAGCAGCCATGGCGCATGCGGACTGCCGGCCCAGCGGATCGCGCGCTCGTAGAGCGGTGCGAACAATTTCAACTTCATCCGTCGATCACTCCGGCCAGCAGCGGCACGAACACCACGGGCTCCAGCATGTCCTGTCGCAACTGACCGTCGTCTTCACGGCGCACGCGCAGCAGCGTTTGTCCGACCGGCGCCACCAACGTTCCGCCGACGGCAAGCTGGTCGAGCAAGGCCGGTTCCAGCGCCGCGGCGCCCGCGGTCACCACGATCGCGTCGAAGGGACCGTGCTCGGCCCAGCCGGCGCGACCGTCGTCGTGCTTGCTGCGCACGTTGTAGCCGAGGCCGCGCAGCACCTTGCGCGCGCCGCGCAGCAGCGCACCGATGCGCTCGACGGTATGCACCTGCAATCCCAGCGAGGCGAGGATCGCGGCCTGGTAGCCGGAGCCGGTGCCGATCTCCAGCACTTTCTGCGGCGGCGCGGGCGCGTCGAGGACCAGCTCGGTCATGCGCGCCACCACCCACGGCTGCGAGATGGTCTGGCCGTGTCCGATCGGGAACGCGCTGTCTTCGTAGGCGCGCTGCGCCAGCGCTTCGTCCATGAAGACATGGCGCGGCACGTTGCGGATCGCGGACAGCACCTGTTCGTTGCGGATGCCCTGCTCGCGCAGGCGCTCGATCAGGCGATCGCGCACGCGTTGCGAAGTCAGGCCAACGCCGCTGGTGTTGGGATCGAGGCGCAGTCGCGCGATCATGCCGCCGGTCGCTCCAATCCGGTCACCCAGTGCGCGACCTGTTCGAGCGCGCTGTAACGGGTGAGATCGACGTGGATCGGCGTGATCGACGCCGCGCCGCGGTGGGTGGCGTCGAAATCGGTGCCGGGGCCGGCGTCCTGTTCGCTACCGGCCGGCCCGATCCAGTAGAACTGGCGGCCGCGCGGATCCGGCGCGGGGATGCAGCTTTCGGCGCGATGGCGATTGCCGAGACGGGTTGCCTCGAAGCCGCGCAGCTGCGACCACGGGAGGTCGGGTACGTTGACGTTGAGGATGGTGTCGGCCGGCAACGGATCGTGCGCCAATCGCGCAACGATCTCCACGGCGACGCGCGCGGCTGTTTCGTAGTGCTTCGGCGCATGGTCGCGAGCGACGCAGGACACGGCGACGGCGGGCAAGCCGAGGAAGCGCCCTTCCATCGCCGCGGAGACGGTGCCGGAATAGATGACATCGTCGCCGAGGTTGGCGGAATTGTTGATGCCGGACACGACGATGTCGGGTTCGCGTTGGCCGGCGAACATCCCGGTGAGCGCGAGGTGCACGCAATCGGTCGGCGTGCCGTGCACGCGCCAGGTGCGCTCATCCAGCTGGACGACGCGGATCGGCATGTCCAGCGTCAGCGAATTGCTGGCGCCGCTGCGGTCGCGGTCGGGCGCCACCACCATCACTTCATGCCCGGCCTCGCGCAACGCCGCCGCCAGGGCGGCGATGCCCGGCGCGTCCACACCATCGTCGTTGCTGACCAGGATCCGCATGCGCCTTTCGTCTAAACGTGCTTGATAAGAGCAGCCATGATAACGAATCATTTCCGATTCTTCGCCGACTCTGCCGTACTCTTGTGGAATGGCCGATCCCGACGACGATTCCGAACTGTTCCGATCCGCGATCGGCCCGGTGCGGCGGATCGCCACGAAGCCGGAAGCGCCACGCAAGCCGGCGCCACCGGCGCGCGCCGGCATGCGCGAGGCCGACGAACGCGCGGCCTGGTCGGAATTCCGCCATGCCATGCACGATCCCCTGCTCGATCCCGGCGACGTCTCCAGCTATCGCCGCGACGAAGTGCCGCCGCGCGTGCTGGCGCGACTGCGCAACGGCGAATATGCCGCGCGCGACGAGCTCGACCTCCATGGCCTCACCGTCGCGGTCGCCGAATCGCTGCTGCGCGAATTCCTGCGCGACGCCATCGCCGCCGGCACCGGCTGCGTGCGCATCATCCACGGCAAGGGCCGCAACTCCGAGGGTCTTCCGGTGATCAAGAACCTGGTCGACCGCATGCTGCGCCAGCGCGCCGACGTCCTCGCCTTCCATTCGGCGCCCCTCGCGCAGGGCGGCACCGGCGCGGTGCTGGTGCTGTTGAAGCATCGCTGACCGCGTTCAGCGCATGGCGTCGGCGATGTCGCCCAGTTCGGCCAGCACCGAGGTGGCGTAGCTGCCCGGCGGCAATTCGAAGCCGAGTTCCAGCACATCGTCCTGCAACCACTGCCATTGCAGATTCGTCGCGCGCAGGCGCAGCGCGCGACGTTCCTGTTTCAGGCCAGCGCGTTCGAGGCCATCGCGCAAGGCCGAAGCATCGTCGCCAGCGACAGCTGCGGTTTCCAGCGCGAGCACGGCATCGGCTGTGCGCAAGGCGCCGCGCCCCCACATCGGCCCGGTGGGATCGATGTCGAAACTGGCGATGCGTTCGCGGATGCGATCATCCAGCGGCTCCGGCCCGAACACGCTGTGGCTGCCGGCGAGCATGAAGACGTCGCCGTCCAGCGCGGCATTCCAGTTGCCGTCGTGCACGCGTCGCGCCAGCACGCGATTGAAGAGTTCCGAGCGCGCCGCAGACAGCAGCAGCGAACGTTCTTCCCGCTTCACCCGCCGTCCGGCGAACATCGCCAGCGCCTGCGCCACGTTGTCGCCGAAGCGTCCGAAGCGCTGTTCGCCGAAATAATTGGGAACGCCCTGCCCCGTGATCGCCTGCAGGCGTTCTTCGATGGCAGCGCGATCGCCGACCACTTCGCGCAATGCCAGCCGGAAACGATTCCCGGCCAGCGCGCCGCGCGGCAGCTTGCGCGAATGGCGCTGCGCTTCGATGATCCGCAAGCCTTCGCCGTCCAGCGCCGACGGATCGGGATCCTCGCGTCCCGGCAGCCACACGCTCAGGCGTTGCCGCGTCACCGCATGGCGATCCTTCAGGCCGGCATGGCCGATCGCCGATTCGGCGACACCGGCCCATGCCGCAACGCGGCGCACCGCTTCAGCCGTGGTGAGCCCGCGCTTCTCGATGGTCAACAGCAAATGTTCGCCTTCGCCGCCGGCCTCGAAGGCATCGATCTCGTCGACGCGAAAATCTTCCGGTATGGCGCGCGTGCGCGCCGACAGCACGGGCTCGCCGTGCGCGCGCCGCAACTCCGTCACTCCCGCACCAGCAGGCACACCGCTTCCGCCGCGATGCCTTCCTCGCGTCCGGTGAAGCCCAGTTTTTCGGTGGTGGTGGCCTTGATGCTGATGGCGTCGATATCGACCTTGCATGCGGCTGCAATCGCCTCGCGCATCGCCTGGGCATGCGGCCCGACCTTGGGTCGCTCGCACAGCAAGGTGACGTCGGCATTGCCGAGCTGCCAGCCGCGCTCGCCGGCCATGGCGATGCAGGCTTCGAGGAAACGCAGGCTGTCGGCGTCCTTCCAGCGCGCATCCGATGGCGGGAAATGCCTGCCGATATCGCCCAGCGCCAGCGCGCCGAGGATGGCATCGCAGAGTGCATGGAGCACCACGTCGCCATCGCTGTGCGCAACGACGCCGCGCACGTGCGGCACCCGCACGCCGCCGAGCATCACGTGGTCGCCGTCGCCGAAGGCGTGGACGTCGAAACCGTGGCCGATGCGAACGAATTGATTCGAAGCAGTCATCCGCGCCTTCCCAGCAGGAATTCGAAGCGCACAAGATCGGCCGGCGTGGTGATCTTGAGGTTGTCCTCGCGACCCTCGACCAGCAGCGGATGTGCGCCCTGCAGCTCCATCGCCATCGCCTCGTCGGTGATCGCCTCGCCCGCCGCCCGCACCGCGCGCAATGCGCTCGACAAGGCGCCACGCGCGAACATCTGCGGGGTGAACGCGCGCCACAGGCCTTCGCGCGGCTCGGTCGCGGCGATCGAATGCGCTTCGCCCGCGCGCTTCAGGGTATCGCGCACCGGCGCGCCAAGGATGCCGCCCTGCCGCGGATGTGCCCGCACCACCGCGATCAATGCATCGAGATCGGATGCCCGCAAGTTCGGACGCGCCGCATCGTGAACCAATACAAGGTCCTCCGCATCGACGTCCGCCGGCAAGCGTTCGAGTCCGGACAGCACCGAGGCCGCGCGGCTGTCGCCACCGACTGCGGTGAGGATCGGTTTGCCGTGGGCATCGCGCTCGCCCGGCCAGTGCGGATCGCCGGCGGCGAGCACCACCACCACGCCCGCGATCAGCGGATGAGCCAGCAAGGCATCCAGCGTGTGGCGCAGGATGCTGCGACCGCCGACCTCGAGATACTGCTTCGGCACGACGCCGCCGAAACGCTGTCCGGTACCCGCGGCGGGCACCACGCACCAATGACGCTCCGTGTTCATTGCTGGCCTTGGGGTTGTTTTGCCGGATCCTGTTTTTTTGCCTGCGCGGTATTGGGGTCATTCACCACGCGATAGAAGGTTTCGCCCGGCTTGACCATGCCGAGCTCGTTGCGCGCGCGCTCTTCGATGGCTGCGCCGCCCGACGCCGGGTCCTTGAGGTCGTGCACTTCCGCCGCGAGCGCGTCATTGCGCTGCTGGCGCGAGGCGTTGTCGCTGACCTGCGCCTCGACGCGATGCTCGAGCACCACCACGTCGCGATGGCCGCCGCGCCCGAACCACCAGCGGTACTGCAGCCAGGCCAGCAGGCCCAGCAACAGCACCACGGCGATGAAGACGGCGCGGCGGTCGTTCATCCTCAACGCTTCAGCGACACGAAGGCGTCGCGACCGGCATAGCGCGCGGCCTTGCCGAGCTGCTCTTCGATGCGCAACAGCTGGTTGTACTTGGCGACGCGATCGGAGCGGCACAGCGAACCGGTCTTGATCTGGGTGGCGGTGGTCGCGACCGCGATGTCGGCGATCGTGGTGTCCTCGGTTTCACCCGAGCGATGCGAGACGATCGCGGCGTACTTCGCGTGGTCGGCCATGGCGATCGCTTCCAGCGTTTCCGACAGCGTGCCGATCTGGTTGACCTTGATCAGGATCGCGTTGGCGACCTGCTGCTCGATGCCCTGCTTGAAGATGCGCGGATTGGTGACGAAGAGATCGTCGCCGACCAGCTGTACCTTGTTGCCGAGGCGTTCGGTCAGCAGCTTCCAGCCCGTCCAGTCGTCTTCGGCCATGCCGTCCTCGATGGTGATGATCGGGTATTCCGCGCACCAGCCGGCGAGGAAATCGGTGAACTGCTCCGAGGTCAGGCGCTTGCCCTCGCCGGTCAGGTTGTACTTGCCGTTCTCGTGGAACTCGCTGCTGGCGACGTCCAGGCCGAGCAGGATGTCGTCGCCGGCGCCGTAACCGGCCTTGCCGATCGCTTCGAGGATGACGTCGAGCGCTTCCACGTTGCTGCGCAGGTCGGGCGCGAAACCGCCTTCGTCGCCGACCGCTGTCGACAGGCCCTTGCCCTTCAGCACCGACTTCAGCGCGTGGAACACTTCCGTGCCGGCGCGCAGCGCTTCCGAGAAACTGTCCATGCCCACCGGCAGGATCATGAATTCCTGCAGGTCGACGTTGTTGTCGGCGTGGGCGCCGCCGTTGATGATGTTCATCATCGGCACCGGCAGCGTCGGCTGCCAGCCCGCCGGATGCTCGCTGATATCGGCAATGTGCTGCCACAGCGGCTTCTTCTGCGAGGTCGCCACCGCGTGTGCGACCGCCATCGACACGCCGAGCAACGCATTCGCGCCGAGGCGACCCTTGTTCTCGGTACCGTCGAGATCGATCAGGCGCTGGTCGATCGCGCGCTGGTCGCCGGAGCCCATGCCCTTCAGCGCATCGGCGATCGTGCCGTTGACGTTCTCGACCGCCTTGCGCACGCCCTTGCCGAGGTAGCGCGCCTTGTCGCCATCGCGCAGTTCGACCGCTTCCTTGGTGCCGGTCGAGGCGCCGGACGGCACCGCCGCGCGACCGAAACTGCCATCGGACAGGGTGACGTCGGCTTCAAGGGTGGGATTGCCGCGACTGTCGAGGATTTCGCGGGCGTGGACGGAAGCAATCGTGGTCATGTTGTCGTTATCGGAAATGAAAGATTGGTTTATCGGGTAACGGTGCTTTCGAGGAAACCGTTGCGCTTGGTGATCGCGTCGAGTTCCTTCAGCGTTTCCAGCAGCGCGCGCATCTTGTCCAGCGGCCACGCATTCGGACCATCGCTGAGCGCCTTGGCCGGGTCGGGATGGGTTTCCATGAAGACGCCGGCGACGCCGACCGACACCGCCGCGCGCGCCAGTACCGGCACGAATTCGCGCTGGCCGCCGGAACTGCTGCCCTGTCCGCCCGGCAACTGCACCGAATGGGTGGCATCGAACACCACGGGGCAATCGGTGTTGCGCATCACCGCCAGCGACCGCATGTCGGAGACGAGATTGTTGTAGCCGAACGAGGCGCCGCGTTCGCAGACCATGATCTGCTGGTTGCCGGTCGCCTTGGCCTTCTCGACCACCGGCTTCATGTCCCACGGCGACAGGAACTGGCCCTTCTTGATGTTCACGGGCAATCCGGTCTCGCAGACCTTGGTGATGAAATCGGTCTGGCGCACCAGGAACGCCGGCGTCTGCAGCACGTCGACCACCGACGCCACTTCGTCCATCGGCGTGTATTCGTGGACGTCGGTCAGCACCGGCACGTCGAGTTGGCGCTTCACTTCGGCGAGCACCTTCAGGCCTTCTTCCATGCCGGGACCGCGAAAGCTGTGCAGCGAGGTGCGGTTGGCCTTGTCGAAGCTCGACTTGAAGATGAAGGGAATGCCGAGCTCACCGGTGATTTCCTTGAGCTTGGCGGCGGTATCGATCTGCAGCTGCATCGATTCGACCACGCAGGGCCCGGCGATCAGGAACAGCGGCTGGTCGAGGCCGACTTCGAAACCACACAACTTCATGCTGCTTCCTCCAGCAACTTGCCGCCATGGCGCTGTTCGCGCGCGGCACGAATGAACCCGACGAACAACGGATGGCCGCTGCGTGGCGTCGACAGGAATTCCGGGTGCGCCTGGCAGGCGACGAACCACGGGTGGTTCGGCCACTCGATCATCTCGACCAAGGTGTCGTCGGCGGACTTGGCGGAGAACACCAGGCCGACGTCTTCCAGCGGCGCGCGATAGTGGTTGTTGAATTCGTAGCGATGACGGTGGCGCTCGCCGACCACGTCCTTGCCGTACAGCGCATGCGCGCGCGTGCCCGGCTTGATGCGCTGGTCCTGCAGGCCGAGGCGCATGGTGCCGCCGAGATCACTGTCCTCGCTGCGCCGTTCGACATCGCCCGACGACGTGCGCCATTCGGTGATCAGGCCGATCACCGGATGCGGCGAGGCCTTGTCGTTCTCGGTGCTGTTGGCGCCTTCGAGCCCGGCGAGATGGCGCGCGGCATCGACCACAGCCGCCTGCATGCCGTAGCAGATGCCGAAATAGGGAATGCCGCGTTCGCGCGCGTGTTTCGCCGAAAGCACCTTGCCCTCGAAGCCGCGATCGCCGAACCCGCCCGGCACCAGGATGCCGTCAAGACCAGCGAGGGCCTTCTCGGCGCCCTCGCGCTCGACGTCTTCCGATTCCAGCCACTTCAGGTTGACCTTGGTGCGCTGGCGGATGCCGCCGTGCTTGAGCGCTTCGCCCACCGACTTGTAGGCGTCCTTGTGGTCGACGTATTTTCCGACGATGCCGATGGTGACTTCGTCGATGGGATGTTCGCTGGCATCCACCACCGCGTTCCACGCCGAGAGGTCGGCCGCCTTCGCCTTCGAGCCCAGGCGCATCTGGTCGACCACGATCTGGTCGAGGTCCTGCCTGTGCAGCCACGCCGGGATCTTGTGGATGTTGTCGAGGTCGATCGCCGAGATCACCGCGTGCTCGGGCACGTTGGTGAACAACGCGATCTTGCGGCGCTCGCCATCCGGCAATGGCTGTTCACTGCGGCAGATCAGCACGTCGGGCTGGATGCCGATGGTGCGCAGGTCCTTCACCGAATGCTGGGTTGGCTTGGTCTTGAGCTCGCCGGCCGCGGCGATGTACGGCACCAGGGTCAGGTGGATGAACATCGCGTTGTGGGCACCGCGCTCGATGCGGATCTGGCGGATCGCCTCGAGGAAGGGCAACGATTCGATGTCGCCGACGGTGCCGCCGATTTCCACCAGCGCCACGTCGTAACCGGCGGTGGCCTCGTCGATGCGCGCCTTGATCTCGTCGGTGATGTGCGGGATCACCTGCACGGTGCCGCCGAGATAGTCGCCGCGGCGTTCCTTGCGGATCACGCTGTCGTAGATCTTGCCGGTCGTAATCGAGTTCTTGCCCGACAAACGCGTGTTGACGAAGCGCTCGTAATGGCCGAGATCGAGGTCGGTTTCGGCGCCGTCATCGGTGACGTAAACCTCGCCATGCTGGAACGGCGACATCGTGCCCGGATCCACGTTGATGTAGGGATCGAGCTTCATCATGGTGACGCTGAGGCCGCGGGCTTCGAGGATGGCGGCGAGCGAGGCGGCGGCAATGCCCTTGCCGAGCGAGGAGACCACGCCTCCGGTGACGAAAATCAGGGGCGTAGGGGCAGCAGCGGGGGCTGTCATGACGGAGTCGTCTCGCTGGAAAGCCACATTCTACCGGCTCGGCCGCCTCGACGCGAATCACGGCCCGGATTCCCCGTAAAACGAAGCCCCGCCGAAGCGGGGCCTCGCGGCAGGAACCCGCCACTGCGCCGTGGCGGGCCCGTTGCGCCTTACTTGGTCTTGCGATGGCTGCGGTGGTGCGCCTTCACCTTGGTCGAGGCCGATCCCTGGGCCTTGACCGAGCCGTTGCCGACATCCGCGCCGACACTGGTGCTGCCCGAGACCGAAGCGTCGGTCGATTGACCCGACTGGGCACTGGTCGTGCCCTGACCGGTGGCACCATCGTTGGTCACCGCGCTGTGGCTGGCGGCGGTCGCATTGCCCGACACCGCGTCATGCGCGGTCGTGCTCGAGTTCAGCGCGCCATTGACCGAGCTGTTGGTGGTTTGCATGGCGGCACCTGAAGCGGTCGCCCCGACCTGGCTGGCGGCTTGGCCGGCCGTGCTCGCCGCGCCCTGCGCGGTATCGCGTACGCCATGCGCCACGCCACTCACGGTCTGCCCGGCTGTTTGGCCGATACCGTTCACTGCATTGCCGATTCCATTCGCAGAGGCACCGCCCTGCGCGCCGATGCCGGCACCCACGGGGCCTGCCTGCACGGCGCTACGCGCCACGCCGCCGACACTGACTTGCGCAAACGCCGTCGGTGCCATCAGTGCCACACTCATCGCAATCGTCGCAACCCGGATCTTGTTCGCATTCATTGGATTTACCTCGGTTTCTTCTTTATGAGGGAGGGGAAAAGAAGTTCGACCGCTGCCAGCGGCAGCACCCGCACAGTGCGGCGGCGCGCGCAACGTTCACTGAATCGGGAAATGGTCCGTTCATCCTTTCTCGACACCTTGTTCAGGTGCGTGGTAGGTTGAAGTGCAGGGAGCACGTATCATCACGACCATGAAGAACATCCAACGCACACTGATGATCCCGGCGATCACACTGATGGCGCTGTCGCTGCAGGGCTGCCTCACCTCGGTGGTGACGGCGCCGGTCAAGGTCGTCTACGGCGCCGGCAAACTTGCGGTCAAGGGCACTGCGGCGGCGGTTCGTGCTGTCGTTCCCGACGGTGACGACAAGAAGAAGGAGCAGGATCCGCAGAAACAGCAACCGGCCTCCCAGGAGCAGGACCAGCAACCCAAGCCCTGACGCTGCCGGCCTGGTCTCCCCCGAAACGAAGACGCCCCGCATTGCGGGGCGTCGTGTATCCGTCACGGGACGATCAGAGCGGATGAGTCTCCTCTTCCAGCTCCTTGCCCTTCTTGGCCTCGCGCGCGGCGGCGCGGGCATTGGCCGTGTCCTTCTTGGCGGCCGCGTGCTCGTGATCGTCCTTCTTCGCCTTGGCGTCATCCTTCTGTGCGGTCTTGTCGGCCGGCTTGGGGGCCGCATCGGCCTTCTGGTTGGCCTGCTGCGCCATCAACGGCATGGCAACCAAGGCAGCGGCGGCAATCACGACGATCTTCGTACCCAGCTTCATTGCAACCTCCTTCACCGGGAGATCCCCGGATCGGCGCCATCTTGCACCGCGCAATCTGAATGCCCGCTGCCCGTACACTATCCGCATGAATACCCGTTACAACGCCGCGGACATCGAAGTCCTCTCGGGCCTGGATCCGGTCAAGCGCCGCCCGGGCATGTATACCGACACCAGCCGCCCGAACCATCTGGCGCAGGAAGTGATCGACAACGCAGTCGACGAGGCGCTGGCGGGCCACGCCAGCCGCATCGACGTCATCCTCCACGCCGACGGCAGTTGCGAAGTCGCCGACGACGGTCGCGGCATGCCGGTGGACATCCATCCCGAGGAAAAAATCCCCGGCATCGAACTGATCCTCACCCGCCTGCATGCCGGCGGCAAGTTCAGCAACAAGAACTACACTTTCAGCGGCGGTCTCCATGGCGTCGGCGTGAGCGTGGTGAACGCGCTCTCCAGCAAGGTCGACGTCTACATCAAGCGCGAGGGCAACGAGTACCACATGGCCTTCGCCAACGGCGATCGCACTTCGAAACTGGAAATCGTCGGCACGGTGGGCAAGAAAAACACCGGCACCCGCCTGCGCTTCTGGCCCGATCCCAAGTATTTCGACACGCCGAAGTTCAGCGCGCGCGCCCTGCGCCACCTGCTGCGTGCGAAAGCGGTGCTATGCCCGGGCCTCGCCGTCACCCTGTTCGACGAAGCCAGCGGCGAAAGGAACGAATGGCTGTACGAGGACGGCCTGCGCGATTACCTGAAGGGCGAGCTCGCCAACAGTGAGTCGCTGCCGCCCGATCTCTTCGTCGGCCAGATGAAGAAGGACACCGAGATCGTCGACTGGGCGGTCGCATGGCTGCCCGAAGGCGAACTGGTGCAGGAAAGCTACGTCAACCTGATCCCGACCGCGCAGCACGGCACCCACGTCAACGGCCTGCGTTCCGGACTCACCGGTGCGCTGCGCGAGTTCTGCGACTTCCGCAACCTGTTGCCGCGCGGCGTCAAGCTGGCACCGGAGGACGTGTGGGATCGCGTCGCCTTCGTGCTGTCGCTGAAGATGCAGGAACCGCAGTTCTCCGGCCAGACCAAGGAACGGTTGAGTTCGCGCCAGGCCGCGGCCTTCGTCGAATCCGCCAGCCACGACGCGTTTTCGCTGTGGTTGAACGCCCACGTCGAATTCGGCGAGAAGATCGCGCAACTGGCGATCGAGCGCGCGTCGGCACGGTTGAAGACCGAGAAGCAGGTCGTCCGCAAGAAAGTCACGCAAGGCCCCGCCCTGCCCGGCAAGCTCGCCGACTGCATCAGCCAGGACCTCTCGCGCACCGAACTGTTCCTGGTCGAAGGCGATTCGGCCGGCGGCAGCGCCAAGCAGGCGCGAGACAAGGACTTCCAGGCGATCCTGCCTTTGCGCGGCAAGATCCTGAACACCTGGGAAGTCGGATCGGGGCAGGTGCTGGCCTCGACCGAAGTGCACGACCTCGCCGTCGCCATCGGCTGCGACCCAGGCAAGAACGATCTCTCCGGCCTGCGTTACGGCAAGGTCGTCATCCTCGCCGATGCCGACTCCGACGGACTGCACATCGCCACGCTGTTGAGCGCGTTGTTCCTGCGCCACTTCCCGGCGCTGGTCGACGCCGGCCATGTCTTCGTCGCGATGCCGCCGCTGTTCCGCGTCGACGTCGGCAAGCAGGTGTTCTACGCGCTGGACGAGGAAGAAAAACGCCTGATGCTGGAACGCATCGAACGCGAGAAAATGAAGGGCGCGGTGACGATCACCCGCTTCAAAGGCCTGGGCGAGATGAATCCGCAGCAGTTGCGCGAATCGACCATCCATCCCGACACCCGCCGGCTGGTGCAGCTGACCAACGACGACGAGAACGCGACCCGCGGCCTGATGGACATGCTGCTGGCCAAGAAGCGCGCCAGCGATCGCAAGGCGTGGCTGGAACAGAAGGGCGACCTTGCCACCCTGGACGTATGATGACAAGCGACCGCCATCTCGATCTCGGTTGCGGCATGTGCCCGCGCAATCCCTACCACCGGTCGGAACTGCACGGCGTCGACATGCGCCCGCTCGACCTCGGCGACAGCGGCTACACGTACCGCCGCGCCAATGTCGTGACCGAAGCGATCCCGTATCCCGATGATCATTTCGACTCGATTTCGGCCTTCGACTTCATCGAACACGTGCCGCGCGTCCTCGCCGACGGCAATGGCGGCACCCGCCTGCCCTTCATCGAATTGATGAACGAGATCTGGCGCACGCTCGCCGACGGGGGCCGCTTCTATGCGGTGACGCCGGCGTGGCCGCACCCGGAAGCCTTCGTCGACCCGACACATGTCAACCTCATCACCGAAGGGACCCTGGGCTATTTCATCGGCGATGCGCCGCTTGGCCGCATGTACGGTTTCCGGGGCCATTTCGAACTGATCCGCCAGGACTGGGTCAATCCCGAGGAAGCACGGACCGTCGATGCTCCGAGGCTGGACGCTCCTCCTCCGCCACGGCAATACCAAAGCCCCCTCAAACGGTTCGCGCAACGCGTTCGCCATTGGTCGCGGCGCATGCGCGGCAAGCCGGAGGAAGACGTCGTCCCGCCGCCGGAACGCCACTGGCTGCGCTGGGAATTGCGGGCGGTGAAGACGGTGCACTGAATCCGCGGGAACCACTTCCGCACTGCAGGCTCGCTGCAGTAACCTCTCCCCACCAGTCAATGGAAGGGGAATCCATGAAGACGACCGCCGCCGCGCTCCTGGCGCTGCTGTTGCCGTGTGCCGCATCCGCACAACAACCGACCGCGCGCGATTTCGCCCGCTGGAGCGAAGTCTATGAAGTCGCCTTGTCGCCCGATGGCAAGCACGTCGCGATGGCGGTGCCGACGGCGGACAACCGCGAAACACAGTTGCAGATCGTGCCGCTGGATGGTGTCGGCAAGACCCAGACCCTGCGCTTCGGCAAGATGGAGCATGTCGCCGACATCGTCTGGAGCGCGGACGACATGGTGACGCTTGCGCGCGCCACCAACTTGCCACTGGAGCCGAAGCCCTACAGCCGCGGGCAGCTCTTCTCCACCGATACCACCGGAAAGAAACAGCAAGTCCTGTTCGGTTATTTCTCGGATAGCGGCTTCCAGACCGGTCGACGCAAGGACGAAGGCTTCGCCGATGTCATCAAGATCCTGGACGGCGAGCCGGGCAAGGTCCTGATCAATTTCCAGTGCTGGGATTGCGGCGAACGACCCGATTCCGTGCTGTACAAGGTCGATACCCGCACCGGCGAGCGCCAGCAGCTGGAAAAGATCGATGATGCGTCCGGGTTCTGGGTCGACACCCATGGCCGCGCGCGCATCTTCGTGCGCTTCGACGACGATGACGAACCCCATCTGTTCTATCGACCGCTGCCGACATCGGAATGGACGCCGATGCCCAAGTCCCTGGCTGGCCGCACCGTCGGCAGCGTCATCTTCGACGCCGACGACAACACCGCCTACGCGGAGGTCAGCGACCATGGTGAATCGACCTCGTTCTACAAGCTCGACCTCAAGACCGCTGCCCGCGAGAAACTCCCGAGCAAGGAAGGCACGGACATCGACAGCATCCTGCGTGCAGGGCGCAACGGGCTTCCGTTCGGGCTGGTATCCGACCTCGCCAAGCCATCGGTCCAGTACTTCGACCCGCAATCCGAATACGCTCAGCTGCATGCAAGCCTGATGAAGGCGTTCCCGGGGCACTTGATCTACTTCAACGGATTCACGCGCGACAACCGCAAGCTGCTCTTCTACGCCACATCCGACCACGACCCCGGCTCCTGGTACCTGTTCGATCGCGACAGCAACAAGCTGCAACTCGTCGCCGAAGCCAGGCCCTGGCTGAAGCCCGAGCAGATGGCCACGGTCATCCCCATCGAATACAAGGCTCGCGATGGCGAAACGATCACCGGCTTCCTCACCACCAACCACAATGGTCCCGGACCGATGGTGGTATTGCCGCATGGCGGCCCCCATGGCATCAACGAGACTTGGGGCTTCGACGCCGAAGCCCAGTTCCTGGCCAGCCGCGGCTATGCCGTGCTGCAGGTCAATTACCGCGGCTCCGGCGGTCGCGGCCACAATTTCACGACGCTCGGCTATCGCGAGTGGGGCGGCAAGATGCAGGACGACATCGCCGACGGCGTGAAGTGGGTGATCGAGCACAAGGGCGCCGACCCCGATCGCATCTGCACCTTCGGGGCCAGCTATGGCGGCTATGCCGCGATGATGCAGGTGATTCGTTATCCCGGGATGTACAAATGCGCGATCGGCTATGTCGGCGTGTATGACCTCGCGTTGATGCGCAAAGTCGGCGACATCCCGGAAAGCAAGACCGGGAAGCGCTATCTCGACCGCGTGCTTGGCAAGGACCCGGCCGTGCTCGCGGCCAACTCGCCGGCACGCAACATCGACAAGATCAAGGTCCCGGTCTTCCTCGCTGCTGGCTCGATCGACCAGCGGGTGCCGATGGATCAGTTCAAGTCGCTGAGGAATGCGATGCAGGCCAGTGGCGTGAAGGTCGAAACCATGGTCGCCGACGGCGAGGGCCACGGGTTCTACGGGGTCGACAATCGCACCCAGCTGTTCGAACGCGTCGATACCTTCCTGAAGAAGTACATCGGCGACGGCGCCCCGAAAGCCAGCAACTGATCTCAGGCCAGCGCCGTTTCCAGCAACGCCTGCAACACCCGTTGCAGGCGCTGTGCTTTTCCGTCGTCCCACTCGACGCGCTCCTCGCCCATGTAGGTGCGCTGCGCCAGCTCCAGCTGCACCGCATCGATGTCGTTGGCCGGATCGGCGTAGTGGCGCGTGATGTAACCGCCCTTGAAACGCCCGTTGACGACATGGCTGTAATCGCTCTGGGCTGCCAGCACCGTTTCGAGCCGCAGCTGCAGCTCCGGGCGACAACTGGCGCCGGCGGCCGTTCCAAGATTGAAATCGGGCAGGCGGCCTTCGAACAGGAACGGCAATTCGCCGCGAATGGAATGCCCTTCCCACAGCACGGCGCGCCCATGCAGGTCGCGGATGCGCTTCAGTTCATCCTGCAATGCCTGGTGATACGGCCGCCAATAGGTCTCCACTCGGCGCGCGATTTCGGCGGCATCGGGAAGATCACCTTCGGCATACACGGGGTCGCCGCTGAAGCGCACGATCGGGCACAGGCCGGTGGTGTTCTGGCCGGGATAGAGCGAGGCATCGTCGGGCGGGCGGTTGAGATCGACCACGTAGCGCGAATAGCGCGGCACCAGCACCGATGCGCCGAGCTCCTTCGCGAAGGCATACAAACGCGAAACCCACCAGTCGGTATCGGGCGCCTTGCGCGCCTCCGGCGTCAATCGCCGCGCGACGTCGTCGGGAATTTCGTTGCCGTCGTGCGGCAGGCTCACCAGCAGTGGCGCACTGCCTTGGTGCAGGGAAAAAATGGGCATCGTAGTCATGCAAACCTCGCCGGCGCATAGGCGGCGGGATCCAGATGCGTTGCCCGGGCGCAGACCAGATCGGCGATCAGTTCGCCGGTCGCGGCGCTCATGCCCACGCCCATCATGCCGTGGCCGGTCGCCAGCCACAGGCCGGGACGTCCGGGCACGGCACCGATCAACGGCACGTCATCCACGCACATCGGTCGCCAACCACACCAGCGTTCTTGCACTTCAAGCCCCACCGGATCGTGGAGATATTCGCGCGCGCCCCGCTCCAGCGCCGCGAGCCGGCGCGGGTTGAGGCTGTCGTCGTAGCCGGAAAATTCCATGGTGCTGCCGAGGCGATAGCCATCACCCCAGGTGGTCACGCACACCGAGCGTTCTCGCAGGATCAGCGGACGTTGCGGCGTCCGCGCCGGGCGCGAATAGGTGATCGAATAGCCCTTGCCGGGCTGGATCAGCCCGCGCAACCAACCGATGCCCAGCGTGCGTGCCAGCAACGGCGACCAGGATCCCGCGGCGATCACGACATTGCGCGCAGCGAAACGCACGCCGCCGGCTTCGATTTCCCAGCCGAGGCTGCCCTGCTGCAACCCCGACAGCGCGCAGGATTCGTGGACCTGCCCGCCCAGCGCGCGGACAGTACGCGCCAGTTCGTCGACATAGCGATCGGGACGCAACATCGAATCGCCGTTGAAACGGATCGCGCCGACGATGCCCGGCTTGAGCGCAGGCTCCATCGATTCGTAGGCACGACCGTCGATCGCCTCGACCTGGACGCCGAGTTCGCGCAGCAGCGGGAATTCTTCCTGGTCATGTTCGAACAGGCGCTGGGTGCGGAAGACGTAGTCTTCGCCGGAATCGTGGAAGCCGCAATCGAGCGCGAGTTCGTCGACCCAGGCGCGGATGCGTTGCAGCGAGTGTTCGAGGATGGCGTGCTTGGCGCGCGCGCTGCGTTCCCAGTCGCGCAGGTTGCAGCGCAGCGCGAAACGCGCCAGCCAGCGCCACAGCGCCGGATCGAAACCGGGATGCACATAGAGCGGCGCGTCCGGCGTCAGCATCCATTTCAATGCCTTCAACACCGTTCCGGGCGCCGCCAGCGGCGGTGCGTGGCTCGGCGTCAGCGTGCCGCAGTTGCCATGCGAGGCACCGCTGCCCAGCGTGCGCGCCTCGATCAGCCGGACCGAACGACCGGCGCGCAGCAATGCCAGCGCCGACGCAAGTCCGGCCACGCCGCCACCGACGATCAGGACATCGGTGGCAGGCAGATCAGTGGTGCTGGCCACTTCGCACCTTCAATTAGTGGTGATGACCACCATCGCCGTGCACGTGGCCGTGCTCGAGCTCTTCCGGGGTGGCGTCACGCACTTCGACGATCTCGATGTCGAAATGCAGGTCCTTGCCCGCCATCGGGTGGTTGAGGTCGACGTCGACGGCGGTCATGCCGACCTTCTCGATGGTGACCGCGCGCGGGCCGAAGTTGGTGTTGAGTACGACCTGCATGCCCGGCTCCAGCTTGACGCTGCCGAAATGCTTCTTGGGGATGCGCTGGCTCAAGCCTTCGCGGCGCTCGCCGTAGGCATCGGCCGCCGGCACGTCGACTTCGAAAGTGTCGCCGGTTTCATGGCCTTCCATCGCCTTCTCGAGGCCCGGGATGATGTTGCCGTGGCCGGCCAGGATGGCGAGCGGTTCCCCGCGTTCCTTCGAGCTCTCCTCGGACGGCTGACCGACCGGACCGACCGAATAATGAAAGCGCACGACCTTGTCTTTCTCAATTTTCATGAATTTCTGCTTGTAAGGTATTGAAATTTGGTATCGGATGCGGGCAGACTTCAGCCACCGATCACGTCCGGTCGGCCATGCGCCGTTGGACATTATCCGGGGAGGGGCTCCATGTCGCCAGTGCGAACTGCATCGATCCGTATCCCGACCGGCATGGCCCTGACCCTGCTCGTCCTTGCCTGGCCGGGCCTTGCCCTGGCCGGCAACCCCGACAACACCTCCGTTCCCCCGCCTCCCACTGCCACCTCCGGGCGCTGGAACGTGACCCCGCTGCACGGTACCGACGCCGCCAATGCCGTCCTGATGCGGGCGATCAGCCTGGTCGGAACGCCCTATGTCTGGGGCGGCACCAGCCCCGGGGGCGGCTTCGACTGCAGCGGCCTGGTCAACTACGTCTTCCGCGACATGCTGGACATGCGCCTGCCGCGGACTTCGCGCGAACTGGCCGAGGTCGAGGGCCCGCGGATCGCCCTCGATGCCCTGCAGACCGGGGACCTGATCTTCTTCGGCGCCGACGGCCAGATCAGCCACGTCGGCATCTATGTCGGGGAAGGCCGTTTCATCCACGCCCCCCGCACCGGAACCGTGGTCCGGCTGGAAAAGATCGACACGCCCTATTGGCTGGCACGCTATTCGGGCGCCCGGCGCGTGATCGATCCGTGAAGGCCATGTGAGGAAAAAATGACGGCGGATGCCAAATTTTGTGCATTCAGTTCCATTTTTTAACCCTTTTTTACGATTTCTTAAACAAACTCCATCGTCCGGTCGGGCAAACTCTCGGCTCGTTTAGCCGAATGAAGAACCAGTGACGATGACCGAGACGCGCTCCCAACGCCTCGGCCGCCTCAGGAAGAAGGCCGCCATTACATTGATGCTCATTGCCGGAACCGCCTTCACGGCGCCGGCATTCGCACACGAAACCGAGACCGGCGCGGACCGTCTCGATGCCATTGGCGGCAGCGTCATCGACCAGGTCGACGGCAATCCGCTGAACCAGACGCTGAGCCAGCTCGATCCCTCGGCCATGCCGGTGGGCAGCGCGATCAGCAGCGCCGACCAGGGCCGCATCCAGAAAGTGCTGTCGCGCGCCATGGGCCTGCTGGGCATCCCCTACCGCTGGGGCGGCACCACCACGAATGGCTTCGACTGCAGCGGGCTGGTCGGTTACGTCTTCCGCACCGCGCTCGGCATCAACCTGCCGCGCGTCTCCCGCGAGATCGCCCACCAGGGCACCAAGGTCCAGACCGCCGACCTCGCCGAAGGCGACCTGGTGTTCTTCGGCCGCGGCCGCGGCATCGACCACGTCGGCATCTACATCGGCGACGGCAAGTTCCTGCATGCGCCGCGCACCGGCCGCGATGTCACCGTCTCCAACCTCGACGGCTACTGGTCGCAGCACCTGGTCACGGCCCGCCGCATTTCCGGCAGCTGACCCGCCGTCCCTCCGCGATGGAATGAAACCGCCCCATCGGGCGGTTTCTTCGTTTCAGGCGGTCGTTTCCGCGTCGCGATAGCGGGCGATGGTGTGCTCGATGTCCTTGCTCAGATCCATCACCTTGATCGCGTATTCGGCGAGGCGGCGGTCCTCGTCGCTTTCCTGGGTCAGCTGCGGCACCGGGACCGGACGCCCGCCCTGCTGGTCGACGGCGACGAAGACGATCACGCAGTGGGTGCAGAGGCGATCGGCCCCGCCGCGCGGATCGCGCGCGCTCACGTCGACCGCGATGTGCATCGAGGTGCTGCCGGTGTAGACCAGCTTGGCGTTGATGGTGACGAGGTCGCTGATGCCGATCGGGGCGACGAAACGGATTCCGCCCACCGCCACCGTCACCGCATAACGGCCGCACCAGCCGACGGCGACGGCATAACCGGCCTGGTCGATCCACTTCATGACGATTCCGCCGTGCACCTTGCCGCCGTAATTGACGTCGCCGGGTTCGGCGAGGAAACGCATGGTCAGTTCGCGCGGATGTTCCGGTGTCGACGCGTTTTCAGTCATGCTGTGCAGAGTCCCCGCGAAATCGATCCATGCCTTATACACCCATCGTCGGCACCCTCGGC
>JASLDW010000129.1 GCA_030151365.1 Lysobacter sp.
CGCATAACAGCTCGTTCAAGCTGACACCGCTTCGTGGCACAGGTTCTGGGCTTGCGCTACGCTAGCCCAGAACCTGCACCACTGCTCGGTGCAGCTTAACTCGGGTGTTAGGCTGCTCTCCTATGGTTAATGGCAATTTGAAAGAAGCAAAAGAGGCAACTCGAATCTTGAGACATTTGCTACTTGGCGAAAAACCAAGCGGCCTGAGATTTGGCACGACTCAAATACTATTCCAAGCGGGTGCTGGAAAACCGAATGGGGAGCCGTATGTGAACTTGGCATCGGCTTGGTGCACTTTTCCAACTCGACCAGAATCGCTTCCTGAAGATGAGGCAGATGTTCCGGCCTTTGTAAGCGACGAAGAAGAATACAACTGCATTATCTCCCTACGCCATAAGACCGTTATTGACGTAGAAGTGTGCCAGCCAATCCCCCATCTTTTGATCACATTCGACGACAATTCTGTTCTCTACGTTAACGGTCACAACCAGCAATATGAATCTTGGCAAGCTGGTCAATCGTTCTCAGGAAACGAGACGTGGTTGGTAGTCGCCTGCCCAGGAGACTCAATTGCCATCTGGGCACCAGCTCAGTTCTGAGCAGCCTAACTAATCGTTCAAGCCGACGCCGCTTCGTGGCACGGTTTTGGGCTTTCCGCTACGCTAGCCCAAAACCGCGCCACTCTCGGCGCGGCTTAACTCAGGTGTTAGCGCTTATGAAGACCGTACTCGCGATTGCCGCACTATTTACCTTGCTTCCAGTTACTGGAATGGCCAGTCAACCGGAGAACGCTGCAACGGAGCGAGCCTTGTCACTAATTAACTATCAAATCAGCGGCCCCATCTGTCATCACAACGACGCTCCAGCGAAAGAGCGCCTGAAGCTAGTCCGGGAAATCTCAAAAATAACAACCCCAGGCTTTGTGGATGCGGCCAAAATGACGCCTATCGACTACGCCGTCCTTGCCGACGACCCAGAAAGCATCAAACGACTAATTTCCATTGGCTATGATCCAAAGAGCCAGTACTACAACCCATTATCTGGGGCCGCGCAATTCAATGCCCCCAATGCAATGAGAGCACTTTTGGCTTCTGGCGTTAGCCCAAACGCCAAAGATTCTGGAGACACGGTTCCATTAATGGCTGCAGCAAGCCAAAATCGCCAAGAAATGATCAAAATGCTGTTCCGGGCAGGCGCCAATCCGAATCCCCTCTGGAACAAAATTAGTGCCCTGGATTACGCGATGCCATGCGGTGATCAATCTTTGATTGATCTACTACTAGAAAATGGTGTCAAACCATCCGAACGGACTGAAAAGCTCGCCGAAAAATTTGGCTTGTCCATTAAGCCTAAGCGCTAACTAATCGTTCAAGCCGACCCCGCTTCGCGGCGTCGGATCGGTGCCGTGATATGTTGCACCAATCCGTCGCCGCAAATCGGGGCGGCTTAACTCAGGTGTTAGGTTGCACAGATGAGAAATCACGAATTCCGGGAAAACGTCACCAACGCGATCCGTTACTGGGAACGCGGCCGACTTCTCTATAATTTGATTCTGGCTCTTGTCGTCGCCGTCATCGCAGTCGTGAATTGGCACGCTGTAGCTGAACACGTGTCACTGGACAGAATTCTTGAGCTTTTCATGCTGTCCGTTTTAGCAAACATCGCATATTGCGCTGCTTATCCTGTTGATCTGTTGGCCCAGCTGTCCGAGTTTAGACAAACGTGGATTCGTTGGCGCTGGATCTTGTGGACCATTGGAACCTTGTTCGGCTGCATCTGGGCTCAATTTGTGGTCCGCGGCTCACTCGGTGCAACCTAACTAATCGTTCAAGCCGACGCCGCTTCGTGGCACGGTTTTGGGCTTTCCGCTACGCTAGCCCAAAAACCGCACCACTCTCGGCGCGGCTTAACTCAGGTGTTAGGCCGCCGAAAAGCATCGTCAACCCGGTATTGACAGATCGAATTTGTCAACTTAATATTGACCTGTCAATATTTGATTGACATTCCGGATCAGCCAAAGTGAATGACTCAGCCCTTTCTTCGCTCAAAGATTCTTTAGAAGCCGCTATTTTGGGCCATGCACATCTAGCTCAGCTCAAGTCAAACGACGTCTCCTCACTTCTTCAACTTGTGCAAGTCACCGGGCAAGCCTCAAATATTTGCTCAGAATTCCAGCGTTCAGCCGTACACCAAGCACGTCGCTCTGAAGTCTCATGGCTGGAAATTGGCGAGGCATTAGGAATCTCCAAACAAGCCGCACAACAGCGCTTCGGCTTGGCTGATGTCGAAATTCCGGAGGGAATCCGTGTAGTAAAAGGGGCAACTGCCTTCAACGAGATGGCAATCCTCTCGGAAGAGGGAAAAGCCGGGTTCCACCTGGTTGGGTTCGGCCCTTTAACCCTTCGGCTCAAGCCTTCTCGAAAGAAATGGCTTCATATCCGAGAATCGGGAGTAAACGTGCAAAGAATCCGGGCGAAGAAAGAAGCAGAAGGCTGGGAGTACGTTGGTTCTTGGTTTCCTTTCCATTATTTCAAGAAGCCAGCGGCGGCCTAACTAATCGTTCAAGCCGACGCCGCTTCGTGGCACGGTTTTGGGCTCTGCGCTACGCTAGCCCAAAACCGCACCACTCTCGGCGCGGCTTAACTCAGGTGTTAGCCTGCACTAAACAACTATGTCGCTAATCCTAGAGCTACTCATTGAAATTTTGGTGCAGTTCGTTGGCGAGCTTTTAATCGAAGTCGCTACGCAAAACTTAAAACGCGACAAACCCATGGTGCATCCAATCCTAGCTCTACCCGTCTACGCCCTTATAGGCACTGGCCTCGGCTTGGTGTCAGCAGCGCTATTTCCGCACCATCTTATCGCTCATCCAATGGCAAAATGGATCAACTTGGCGGTCACTCCAGTTGTTGTTGGACTTGCGATCGGCACCATAGGCGCTTGGCGGGTCAGACGAGGTGGCACGTTGGTCCGGATTGATAAATTTGGGTACGGCTATGTGTTTGCACTGGCCTTTGCGTTGGCACGCACCTTCTTTGGCAGTACAGGCTAACTATTCGTTCAAGCCGACGCCGCTTCGCGGCACAGTTTTGGGCTTTCCGCTACGCTAGCCCAAAACCGCGCCACTGCTCGGCGCGGCTTAACTCAGGTGTTAGGCCAATTTTTGTAGGAATATCGCTCATGTATTCGGAAAAGCGATGGGTAGCGATTCAACTTGTGGGCAAAGCCAAAATATTTGCTCTCATCTCGTCTGCATTCCTAGTTCTTTTGCTGATTCTCCTGATGAATTTTCCGAGTGGTAGTCCTATTGCCTATCCGGGCTCGGTTCAGAGTGTTGGCCTAGTAAGTATCAAGGGCAATGCTCAAGGCGTTACGATTCAATTAGATGACGGCCGGGTTGTTTCAACTGTTGCCGAAAGCAGCTCGGCCCTCTTCAATCCTGGTGATCGAGTTACTGTTTACGAACAAAGGCACTTATTGTTCTGGCCTGACTACAGTATTGAGGACAAACATCGTTAAATTGGCCTAACTAATCGTTCAAGCCGACGCCGCTTCGTGGCACGGTTTTGGGCTTTCCGCTACGCTAGCCCAAAACCGCACCACTCTCGGCGCGGCTTAACTCAGGTGTTATGCCTCAGCTTCGCAAGGTTTGTGTCGGGTCCTTAGCGTAAGCGGTCAGGTTTTGGCTTCTCGGGGAAAAGCTCGCAGCCGATAGATCGCTTCGTCCAAGCTCCAGTGCGCGCAGCACGGCGCTGTCGCCGCCGTTCCGTCCTTCGGCCACTTGCTCCTTGAGTCTCCATTCGGCCAACAAGGGCGCGGTAACGGGTCTAGCCAAATCTTCGCCATCGCCCGCGCTGTAGCCTTGTTGGCCATAACTCTCCTCACCTCGGTGCCAAACTTCGGCTGGGCTGCGTGCTCTCACCGTCCTGGCTTCTGGAACCCTCGTGCTCCGGTTGGTTCGGCTGCTCTACCTGCTGCGGCATAACTATTCGTTCAAGTTGACTCCGCTTCGTGGCGCCGTCTTATGTGGTAGCGTTTACCACAACGCGGCGCCACAAAGCTCCGCAACTTAACTCAGGTGTTAGGCTGCTAATGAACGTTAATTACGAAACCCATTTATTTCACTTCGAGCCCTCCCATGAAGATCCTTACAAAGGTCGCCTGCAGCTCGATTCTCAGCAAAAAACGTTACTTGCAAAGCTCCTGAATATAGAGCGCGATGATTGGGAGCTAGACCGCAATGGTGAACGACTTCCAGCCGACCAACTTTTTGCACTTTCCCCTTGGTCCATAGCGATATTAGGCGGGCGGTTAAAGCTGCTCTGCCGTTTCATTAATCTTCAAGATGGTTCAGTATATTTCAGCACTCCGGACACATATGCGGGCGACACGTCTTCATATGCCAGGAGCAGCATTTAGTGCAATTCGCTCGCGCAGCCTAACTAATCGTTCAAGCCGACCCCGCTTCGTGGCGCCGCCTGCGTGCCTGCGCTACGCTAGCACGCATTCGCCGCCACTCGCTGGGCGGCTTAACTCAGGTGTTAGACCGCTTATGAGCATTGAGGCGTTTGAGAACATCCTTCTTGAGGACACATTTGTCCTCTCGTGGCACCAATCGCCCAATTCTCTAACGTTCCACGTTTTAGCGAGCCTCTTGCAGAGCCATCCAATGGCCACCCCTCCTGCAAACGGCGACTGGGCTTGCTATAGGCCGGGAATTATCCAGTTCAACGATACGACTTCCGTGACAGGTTTACTTCCACAAGATTCCGTAAAGCCTACTAAAGACCCGGATGGGTCCGTTGATTATGGTTGCATCGACAGCCTAGAAGCCACCAATCCTGGCCAATTTCGAATATCGGGAGAGTTTGGAATCGTTACGATTAGCGCGAACGACGTTTCACTTATTCTTGGCGGCGCGGTCTAACTATTCGTTCAAGCCGACCCCGCTTCGCGGCGTCGGCCTGCGGCATTTGGTAGTCTGCCGCTACCCGCCGCCGCAAATCGGGGCGGCTTAACTCAGGTGTTAGCCACCATTCGGGAGGACAACGTGAACCCCTCTATCGCAGCCATGTTGGTTTTGACTTTGTCTAGCTCAACTCTCGCGGCCAAAGAGAAGGTTGTATGCAAAACTGATTTGCATGTCCCATATATCGCCGAACTCAGTGGAGTCGGAAATGGCCGATCTTTACAAGTTACATTTAGCAAACGCCCTACTCCAGCTGTTGCAACAAAAATCGTTGCCTTATGCATGCAATCTGTGATTGACAGGGACAAGAACCATGAACTCCTTGGATCTGCTTGGATAGGAGAATCTCATTTCGCCCTTGCTCCAAAGAAAGATGATCTTGTTTACTTCCCAAATGAGGGACGCATTCGTCCATTTGGGATTGACGAAGTAATTCAACGGTTTAATAACACGAAACCCTAGCTCATGGTGGCTAACTAATCGTTCAAGCCGACGCCGCTTCGTGGCACGGTTTTGGGCTCTGCGCTACGCTAGCCCAAAACCGCGCCACTGCTCGGCGCGGCTTAACTCTGGTGTTAGGGGCTTCTAGCTATGTCATCCAGGCTCGCAATCGCAATAGCCGCATTTATGCTGGCCAAATTTGCACACGGACAAGAAGCCATCGCAACGCCAGACTTGCATTGCATTAGTGCCACCTTTTCCACTAAAACAGCCAAGAATAAAAACAAAGTCACTCTTTGCCGTGGCCCTGATTACGCTACCCAGCAAATCTACTTTCCTAATCGCCCTCTATACCAACCCACAACATGTAACGCCGTCGGGACTGCCGTAGATTCTGACTCACTCACGACCACTTATCGCTTCGAACGGGGGACGTGTGAAAATGGAGAGATTCTTCGACCGGCGGAATATGTATGCAAGTCCTCCGGAAGCAAAACCACATGCGTTCATAAAGGCGTTGAACTTGAATTCTCAGAAATCGAGCAACGCCCCTAACTAATCGTTCAAGCCGACGCCGCTTCGTGGCACGGTTTTGGGCTTTCCGCTACGCTAGCCCAAAACCGCGCCACTCTCGGCGCGGCTTAACTCAGGTGTTAGACCCACGGGTTATAATTCGGTCGCTTCCCGAATTAGAGCTTCAGTTGCTTACCCTTAAAGCTGATTGGAATTACGCCATTTCCGACAATCGGCGTCATTACCTGGTCAAAGCAATTCACCGCAATCGAATTATTGGAAGAGCCCATGGTTGGTTCTCTCCAAATTCTCTGTTTGTGCTTGAGAAAATCGAACTGAACCAGCAATATCGGTCCCGCGGTTACGGCACGTCGATTATTCAAGAACTTCGGGAGGAAGCCCGAAACCAAAGCTGCTCCAGCTTCATTTTTTCTGGCGTTCAACGAAATAATATTCGTGCTATCCGTCTGTATGAATCGCTGAATGCCACTCCAGCCGACAGCTCAGCAGAAGTCTGTGAGTTTGTGTTGACCCCGCCCTAGGTCTAACTATTCGTTCAAGCCGACCCCGCTTCGTGGCGCCGCCTGCGTGCCTGCGCTACGCTAGCACGCATTCGCCACCACTCACGGGGCGGCTTAACTCAGGTGTTAGATTGTGCTGGGGAGCACTATGGCCATCGTTTCCGCATTGATCCTAGTTTCTAGTCTGAGTTGCAACGTGCAAGGCGCCCATTATCAGTACGATGCTGATAAAGGCGTTACCGCCCATTTCGAGACCATTCCAAGCGATCCAAAATCGCTTTATCTGATCGTTTCAGACTCGGCTGGTCACAAGCTATGGTTTACTCTCGATAGCGGGAGCGCCGCAAGCTCCGTCCGATTCGTTTCGTCCACGAGCGATCCTGGCCTGAACTCTTGGAAACCCCAAGATCCAGACTCCTCTAAGGATCGGCTGCTTCCCGATCAGAGGTATTTCCTATTCACTAAGAATGGCAGCTTGGCAAAGCAATCCCTCTCACTAACTTCATCTGCCCCAGATGTGGTTTTTATCCCCGATTTGGCCGAACAAACCTTTTATCGTCGTGACCCTACCCTGTTCAAGATTATCCCGCAGGGAATGTTTCGGCTTAAAAGTTGTGGCAGCACAATCTAACTATTCGTTCAAGCCGACGCCGCTTCGTGGCACGGTTTTGGGCTTTCCGCTACGCTAGCCCAAAACCGCTCCACTCTCGGCGCGGCTTAACTCAGGTGTTAGCCGTTCCATTCGTTATTTGTTTCGCGCTCAAATGTGTATCTGATCTCATCGCAGCTGCAGGCAAGAGCCAAAAGCTGCTCTGCCCCTCGCTTGCGCGCAGAACCTTGCACCTGAAAG
>JASLDW010000032.1 GCA_030151365.1 Lysobacter sp.
GACGACCTGCCTTTGCTGATCGGGCGCGAGGCATCGAAAGGACGCGAAATCGTCCTGTTTTCCCATTGCAAGCGCCTGTCGTCGAACTGGTCGCGGATCGACGACAAGCCGCGTTCGATATGGGCGAGCAGGGCCGGCAACAACCGCGACCAGTTCGACGACAGGCGCTTGCAATGGGAAAACAGGACGATTTCGCGTCCTTTCGATGCCTCGCGCCCGATCAGCAAAGGCAGGTCGTCCTTGAGCGTCGAAAGCGACTGGTTGACCGGCGCCGTCATCTGTTCCGCGCATGCATGCAGGACCCGCGACAACGCGTAATGGACTTTCGGTGGCAGGTTCTTCCGTGCGCTCGTTCCGACCGTAATACGTTCCATGTACCCCTGAATCCCGCAATCCCGTTTACGGAAACGATGTTACGTAACGCGATGTCAGCAAGAATTCACAGGAACATGGAAACCAGGTCATTCACGAACTTGCGTCCGAGTTCCGTTGGAACGACGCGCGCATTCGAAATATCGATCAAGCCACGTTTTTCCGCGGCTTCCAGGGTTTCTTGAATGCTTCCATAACGAAGGCCGGTTCTGCGTTCATACAACTGAATTTCGAATCCGCTGTTGAGGCGCAATGCATTGAGCATGAAGTCGAACGGACGCCGCGCCGGCAGGATGTCTTCGTCGCCACCGATGGCCGCGGCGGTTCCGGCGTCGCGCAGCCACGCGTCGGGATGCTTGGTCTTCCATCGGCGGAGGATGCGCTGCTCCGCGCCCAGCGTGAGCTTGCCGTGCGCGCCCGCGCCGATGCCGAGATAGTCGCCGAAGGTCCAGTAGTTGAGGTTGTGCGTGCACTGGCGGCCGGGCTGCGCATAGGCGCTGACTTCGTACTGCGCGAAGCCGGCGTCGGCCATCAACGATTGGCAGTGTTCCTGCATGTCCCAGGCGAGATCGTCGTCGGGAATGCCCTGCGGCGGTTTCGCGGCGAACAGCGTGTTCGGTTCCAGCGTCAGCTGGTAATGGCTGAGATGGGTGGGCTGCAAGGCGATCGCGCGCTCGACGTCATGCCCGGCCATCGCCAATGTCTGCTGAGGCAAGGCGTACATCAGGTCGAGGTTGATGTTGTCGTAGCCGGCGTCCTGCGCCGACTTCACCGCGCGCTCGGCATCGCCGCTGGAGTGGATGCGCCCGAGCCGCTGCAGGCAGCCGTCGTCGAAACTCTGCACGCCGAAGCTGAGGCGGTTCACGCCGGCCGCGCGATAGCCGGCGAACGGGCCGTGCTCGACCGTGCCGGGATTGGTTTCCAGCGTGATTTCCGCGCCGGGCGCGAACGTGAGTCGCGCGCTGACCTGCTGCAGGAAGCGGTCGATGCGGTCCGGCGAGAACAGGCTGGGCGTGCCGCCGCCGAAGAACACCGAATGCACCACGCGTCCCCAGACCAGCGGCAGGTCGTGTTCGAGGTCGCGGATCAAGGCGTCGATGTAATCGTCATACGGCGCTTCGCCACGCAGTCCGTGTGAATTGAAATCGCAGTACGGGCATTTGCGCACGCACCACGGCAGGTGGACGTACAGCGACAATGGAGGAGGGGTGAGCGCCAGCTCCTGCGCGTTCATTGCGATTGCAGTAGGGCGTGCAATGTCGCCATCGCCTGGCCGCGGTGGCTGAGGCGGTGCTTGTCCGCCGACGCGAGTTCGGCCGCGCTCACGCCCAGGTCCGGCACCAGGAACACCGGGTCGTAACCGAAGCCGCCGTCACCGCGTGGTGCGTGGAGGATGCGGCCTTCCCATGTTCCCTGCGCGATGACCGGTTGCGGATCCTCGGCGTGGCGCAGCAAGGCCCGCACGCAGACTAAGCGTGCCGTGCGACGTTCGTCCTGCACGTCGCGGAGTTCGTGCAGCAGTTTGCTGGTGTTCGCGCCATCGTTGCCGTGGCTGCCGGCGTAGCGTGCCGAATACAGCCCGGGCGCACCATTCAGCGCGTCCACGCACAGGCCGGAATCGTCGGCCAGCGCCGGCAATCCGCTGATGCGCGCGGCGTGACGCGCCTTCAGCAAGGCGTTTTCGACGAAGGTCAGGCCGGTTTCCTCGACGTCATCGACACCGAATTCGGACTGGGGGTGGAAATCGAATTCCAGGTCCGCGAACAGCTGGCGGAATTCCGCCAGCTTGCCGGCGTTGCCGCTGGCGAGGACCAGTTTCACGGCTGCGCGAGCGCCGCCTGTTGCGCAGCGAACAGTTGGCGGCAACCGGCTTCGCCGAGCGCGAGCAGGGCATCCAGTTCGTCGCGGCGGAAGGCATGGCCTTCGGCGGTGCCCTGCAGTTCGATGAAACCGCCGCCGTTGTTCATCACCAGGTTCATGTCGGTGTCGCAGGCGCTGTCTTCGGCATAGTCGAGATCGAGCACCGGCATGCCGCGCCAGATGCCGACCGAGACCGCGGCGATCGCGCCGACGATCGGCGAACGACCGTTCGCCAGCTTGATCGCGCGCGAATCGACCAGCGTCTGCACCGCATCGACCAGGGCGACGTAGGCGCCGGTGATCGCCGCGGTGCGGGTGCCGCCGTCGGCCTGCAGCACGTCGCAGTCGAGGGTGATGGTGTGTTCGCCCAACGCCTTGCGATCGACGCAGGCGCGCAGGGCGCGGCCGATCAGGCGCTGGATTTCCAGGGTGCGGCCGCCCTGCTTGCCGCGCGCGGCTTCGCGATCGCTGCGGGTATGGGTGGCGCGCGGGAGCATGCCGTACTCGGCGGTGACCCAGCCCTCGCCCTTGCCGCGCAGGAACGGCGGCACCTTGGCCTCGACGCTGGCGGTGCACAGCACCTGCGTGTTGCCGAACGCCACCAGCACCGAGCCTTCGGCGTGGCGCGTGTAGCGGCGGGTCAGGCTGACGTCGCGCAGCTGGTCGGGGGCGCGGCCGCTGGGGCGTTCGAGGGCGGTCATTTGCCGGGATTTCCTGCGGAAAGGCGCGCGAGTTTACCATTCGCATCCTGTCTCCCCGATGCACCGCAGGTTCCTGATGCCGATTCGCAGCATGACCGCATACGCTTCCGCCGAAGTCCCGACCGAGGTCGGCACGCTCGGTTGCGAGCTGCGCGCGGTCAATCATCGTTTCCTCGAGCTCGGCGTGCGCCTGCCCGACGAACTGCGCGTCCTCGAACCGCAGCTGCGCGAACGCGTCGCGGCGAAAGTCTCGCGTGGCAAGCTGGAACTGACGCTGCGCCTGCGCGCCAACGATGGCGGCGAGGCGTTGGCGATCGACGACGGCGTGGTCGCGCGGCTGTCGGAACTGGCGGGTGATCTCGCCAGCCGTTTCCCCAATGCGCAGACCGACGTCACGGAGGTGCTGGCGTGGCCTGGAGTGGTCCGTCGTCGCAATGTCGATGCCGAGCAGTTGCATGCCCAAGCACTGAAGTTGCTTTCGACGGTGCTGGACGAATTCGTCGCCGCCCGCGAACGCGAGGGCGCCAAGCTCGCCCAGGTCATCCGCGAACGCGCCGATGCCATCGCCGCGCAGGTCGCCGATGTCCGTACCCTGTTGCCGACGCTGCGCAATGCCCAGCGCGACAAGCTGCACGCGCGCATGGCCGAATTCGCGCCGCCGGCTGCGCCGCTGGAGCCGGGCCGGATCGAGCAGGAACTGGTGCTGGCGTTGCAGAAACTCGATGTCGACGAGGAGCTCGATCGCCTCGACGCCCACCTGCAGGAGCTGCGTCGCGCGCTCGACCAGCGCGAACCGGTCGGTCGCCGCCTCGATTTCCTGATGCAGGAATTCAACCGCGAAGCCAACACCTTCGGCTCGAAATCGGTGGACCTGCGCAGCACCAATGCCGCGATCGAGCTCAAGATCCTGATCGACCAGATCCGCGAGCAGGTCCAGAACATCGAGTAGGCCGAACCCGCAAACGCGCTACCATCGGCTGCCGGACCCATTTCGATTCCACATGCGCGGAACCCTCTACATGGTCGCGGCGCCTTCCGGCGCAGGGAAGTCCAGCCTGGTGAACGCCGTGCTGGCGCGCGACCCGGCCCTCAGCCTGTCGATCTCGTTCACCTCGCGCGGGCCTCGCCCCGGCGAACGCCACGCCGAGCACTACCACTTCGTCGACGACGCCGAGTTCCAGCGCATGATCGATGCCGGCGACTTCTTCGAATACGCCCGCGTCCATGGCGACTGGAAGGGCACGGCGCGGCAATCGGTCGAGCCGCAGCTGGCCACCGGCCGCGACGTGCTGCTGGAAATCGACTGGCAAGGCGCCCGCCAGGTCCGCGCCAAGGTGCCGGATGCCGTCAGCATCTTCATCCTGCCGCCGTCGCGCCAGGCGCTGGAAGACCGCATGCGCCGCCGCGCCCAGGACAGCGAGGAGACCATCGCCCGCCGGCTTGCCGCCGCGCAGGAGGAGATGAGCCATTACGCCGAGTTCGACTACGTGATCGTCAACGAGGATTTCACGACCGCCGCGGACGAGCTCGCCAGCGTCATCGTCTCGAGCCGCCTGCGCCGCGAGGCCCAGGTCGCCCGCCATGCCCGGTTGCTGACCCAGCTGCTGACCGATAACGGGTAATAACCCGCTGATTCGTATCGAAAAATGACCCGGATGCTTGCTCCGGGACTCGCATTTCGCTAAACTTGGGGGTCTACCCCGATTCCGGAGGGCGGCACAGGCCGCCACGAAGCCCATGGCGCGTATCACCGTCGAAGACTGCATGGATGTGGTCGACAACCGTTTCGAACTGGTCATGATGGCCGCCAAGCGCGCGCGCCAGCTGGCCAAGGGCGTCGAGCCCAAGCTCGACAACCGCGAGCAGGACGACAAGCCGACCGTGCTGGCCCTGCGCGAAATCGCCGCCCGCAAGATCGACAACGCCTTCATCGACGCCGTCGAGAAGGCCGAGAAGGAACGCGCCGAGCGCGAAGCGATGGAATGGGCCGCCGCCGAAGTGGTCGGCGACGACGACATGTCCAAGGGCGACGACTGATCCTTCCGTCTCCCGGTTCTGCTTCTGTGGCCCCGCATTGCGGGGCCATTTGCATTGGAGGATGCCGCTCTGCCGGCGCCCGGGGCTTTTTCGCCCGTGCCATGGCGGTGTAGGCTCGAACCATGTCCTCGCAAGCGCTGCAATCGTCCATTCCGCCGCCGTCCGATCTTCCGGAGGACATGCGCGCGCTCGATGCCGCGGCGTCCTACCTCAATCCCGAAGACCGTAGCCAGCTGCAGAAGGCGTGGCGGATCGGCGCGGCCGCGCATGCCGGGCAGACCCGCAAGTCGGGCGAGCCCTACATCACCCATCCGGTGGCGGTGGCGCGGGTGCTGGCCGAACTCGGGCTGGACGCGGAAACGCTGATCGCGGCCATTCTCCACGACACCATCGAGGACACGCCGCTGACCCGCGATGATCTCGCCGCGCAATTCGGCGAAACCGTGGCCGAGCTGGTCGAAGGCGTCACCAAGCTGGACAAGCTGAAGTTCCGTGATCGCCAGGAGGCGGCCGCCGAGAGCTTCCGCAAGATGATGCTGGCGATGTCGCGCGACCTGCGCGTCATCCTGATCAAGCTCGCCGATCGCCTGCACAACATGCGCACGCTCGGTTCGCAATCGCCGGAAGCGCGCCGCCGCATTGCCCGCGAAACACTCGAGGTCTACGCGCCGATCGCCCAGCGCCTGGGCATGAACCTGGTCAAGGCCGAGTTGCAGGACCTTTCGTTCAAGGCCCTGCATCCCTGGCGCTACGCCGCGTTGGAAAAACGCATCCGCCAGCAGCCGGCGGTGCGCCGCGAGGCGGTGGCGCAGGTCGAGGCGCAACTGGCGCAACGCCTGACCAAGGAAGGCCTGAAGCATCGCCTGGTCAGCCGGGTGAAATCGCCGTGGAGCATCTACACCAAGATGCGCGCGGAGCGGAAATCGCTGGAACAGGTGATGGATGTGTTCGGCTTCCGCGTGATCGTCGACAGCGTTCCGGACTGTTACCACGCGCTCGGCATCGCCCACGCCACGTTCAAACCGCTGGACGGGCGCTTCCGCGATTTCATCGCCATCCCCAAGGCCAACGGCTACCAGTCGTTGCACACGGTGCTGTTCGGACCCTACGGCGCGCCGATCGAAGTGCAGATCCGCACCCAGGAGATGGATCTCGTCGCCGAACGCGGTATCGCCGCGCACTGGACCTACAAGCAGGGCGGCGATTCCACCAGCGCGCTCAATCGCGCCAATGCGTGGATCGCCGGCGTGGTCGAATCGCAGAAGGGCACCGGCAATTCGCTGGAGTTCCTCGAGAACGTCAAGGTCGAGCTGTACCCCGATGAGGTCTACGTGTTCACGCCCAAGGGCCGCATCCTGGCCCTGCCGCGCAGTGCGACCGCGCTCGATTTCGCCTATGCGGTGCATACCGATGTCGGCAACAACGCCGTCACCGCGCGCCTCGATGGTCGCCTGGTCCCGTTGCGCACGCGCCTGACCAGTGGCCAGACGGTGGAGATCGTCACCGCGAAATCGGCGGCGCCGCAACCGCAGTGGCTGGACTATGTCACCACCGGCAAGGCGCGCGCGGCGATCCGCCAGAAGCTGAAGCAGGTCGGCCACGAGGACGCGGTGCAACTCGGCCACCGCATGCTGGAGGCGGCGCTGGAAAGCCTCGACAGTTCGATCGAGCGCCTGCCCGAGGCGCAGCTCAAGCGCTATCTCTCCGACAACCGCTACCCGCGCCTGGAATCGCTGCTGGAAGACATCGCGCTCGGCAACCGCATTCCCAGCCTGGTGGCGCAGCAATTGGCGACCACGCCCGAGCGCAGCGCGCAGGGCGAGCTCGGCATGCGTTCGCGCGACCGCATCCTGATCTCCGGCACCGAAGGCGGGGTGATCAGCTTCGCACAATGCTGCATGCCGATCCCCTACGACTCGATCATGGGCTACCACACCACCGGCAAGGGCATCGCGGTGCATCGCTCCGATTGCCGCAATGTCATCGAGTACCGGCGTTCGCCCGAGCGCTGCGTCGAGATGGGCTGGGATCCCAATGTGGTCGGCGATTTCCTCGTCGGCATCCGTGTCGAGGCGGACAACCGCCAGGGCGTGCTGGCGCAGATGGCATCGGCGATCGCCGAAGCGGAATCCAACATCGACCGCGTCGATTACCTCGACCGTGACAACAGCATCGCCACCGTGCGCTTCTACATCGAGGTCCACACCATGGACCATCTGGAAGAGGTCCGTCGGCGCCTGCGTCGCGTGCCGGCCGTCCACAACGTCGAACGCATCTAGGCACTCGCTACACTAGGCGCATCGATCATCCCGGGAGTCGCCATGAGCCGTGACCAAGTCCATACCGATCGCGCGCCCGCTGCCATCGGTCCGTATTCGCAGGCGATGCGCTGCGGCAACATCGTGTTCCTGTCGGGCGCGATTCCGCTCGATCCCGCCAGCGGCGACATCGTCGACGGCGATTTCGCCACGCAGGTGCGCCGCGCCTTCGACAACCTGAAGGCCGCGTGCGAGGCCAGTGGTGGCGAACTGAACAAGATCGCGCGCCTCGGACTCTATCTCACCGATCTTTCCAACTTCGCCGAAGTGAACGCGGTGATGACGGAATACTTCTCGGCGCCGTACCCGGCGCGTTCCACCATCGAAGTGTCGGGCCTGCCCAAGGGCGCGCAGTTCGAGGTCGATGCCATCCTCGTCCTCGAATAATCGATGGCGCGAGCGGGCAAACCCGCGCCGGCACTGGCGGCGGCCGGACTGGCCGCGATCGCCACCTTGCCCGGCGTCGGCCCGCAGATGTCGGCGAAGCTGGCGGAACGCGGGCTGGAAACGCTGCAGGACCTGTGGTTCTGGTTGCCGCGCGGGTATGAAGACCGCACCAGGCTGACGCCGATCCGCGCGCTGCAATCCGGTATCGCCGCGCAGGTCGAAGGCACGGTGCAGGCGGTCGAGCGCGGCTTCCGTTATCGCCCGCAACTGAAGGTCGCGCTGGCCGACGAATCGCGCGGCACCCTGCTGATGCGCTTCTTCCATTTCCGTTCCCAGCAGGCCAACCAGTTCCAGCCGGGCACGCGCGTGCGCGCGTTCGGCACGCCGAAACCGGGACAGCTCGGGCTCGAGATGGTGCATCCCAGCTATCGCGTGCTTGGCAGCGAAGAAGCGGAACTGAGCGATCGCCTCGATCCGGTCTATCCGCAACTCGAAGGCGTGACACCAGCGACATTGAAGCGCCTGATCGGCGAAGCACTGAAGCGCCTGCCCGACGAAGCCGAACTCGAACTATTGCCGGCAGACATCGCGCGCGCACTGGAGTTGCCGGCATTGCGCGAAGCCTTGCTGACCTTGCACCGTCCGCCCGCCGACGCCGATCTCGCGGCGCTGCAATCCGGCCACCATCCGGCGCAACGGCGGCTGGCATTGGAGGAAATGCTGGCGCACCAATTGAGCCTGCGCCGCCAGCGCATCGCCATGCAGAAACATGGCGCGGTGAAGCTCGGGAAATCCACGCAACTCGCCGAGCGTCTGCGCGCGTCGTTGCCGTTCGCGCTCACCCGTGCGCAGGAGCGCGTGTTCGCCGAGGTGCGCGAGGATCTTGCGCAGCCGCATCCGATGTTGCGGCTGGTGCAGGGCGATGTCGGCAGTGGCAAGACCGTGGTCGCGGCACTCGCCGCATTGCTGGCGATCGATGGCGGATACCAGGCGGCGTTGATGGCGCCCACCGAGCTGCTGGCCGAGCAGCACTACAACACGCTGCGCAACTGGCTGGAACCGTTGGGCATCGATGTCGCGTGGCTGGCGGGCAAGGTCGGCGGCAAGGCGCGTACCGCGGTGCTTCAGACGATCGCGAACGGCGAAGCGAAACTGGTGGTGGGAACCCACGCATTGATGCAGGAAGGCATCGCCTTCCACGATCTCGCGCTGGCGATCGTCGACGAGCAGCATCGCTTCGGCGTGCAGCAACGCCTGGCCCTGCGTGACAAGGGCAGGGCGGGGGTGGATGACGCTTCGTCGCCGGCTTCTCATCAGCGTGTGCCGCACCAGCTGGTGATGACCGCGACGCCGATTCCGCGCACGCTGGCGATGGCCGCCTATGCCGACCTCGATGTCTCGGTGATCGACGAGTTGCCGCCGGGACGCACGCCGGTGCAGACCATCGTGCTGACGTCGGAGCGCCGCCCCGAACTGGTCGAACGCATCCGCGCCGCCTGCGCCGAAGGCCGCCAGGCCTACTGGGTGTGCACGCTGATCGACGAGTCCGACGAGGTGATCGCGCAGGCCGCGCAAGGTACCTACGAGGCATTGGTCGCGCAATTGCCGGAATTGCGCATCGGCCTCGTGCATGGGCGGATGAACGCACGCGACAAGCAGGCGGCGATGCTCGATTTCAAGGCCGGCAAGATCGACCTGCTCGTTGCGACGACGGTGATCGAAGTCGGCGTCGACGTGCCGAACGCCTCGCTGATGATCATCGAGAACGCCGAGCGCCTCGGCCTCGCGCAGCTACACCAGCTGCGCGGGCGGGTGGGACGCGGCGCCACCGCGTCGGCCTGCGTGCTCATGTACCAGTCGCCGCTGGGGCAGATCGCGCGCCAGCGCCTGGAAACCATGCGCGAAACCAGCGACGGCTTCCGCATCGCCGAAAAGGATCTGGAATTGCGCGGCCCCGGCGAACTGCTCGGCACGCGCCAGACCGGACTCGCCGCGTTCCGCATCGCCGATCTCGCCCGCGACGCCGACCTGCTGCCGCAGGTGCAGCGCATCGCCGAGCGCTTGCTGAAGGAGGATGCCGCCTGTGCCGAACGCATCGTCCAGCGCTGGGTGGGGGGCGCGGCGCGCTATGCTTCGGCATGACGACAGAGAAGAAGAAATGACCGACAAGATCCCGCTCCTGATCGATACCGATCCCGGCGTCGACGACGCCCTCGCCATCCTGATGGCCTTCAATTCCCCCGATCACGACGTGGTCGGATTGAGCATCGCCGCCGGCAACGTCGGCCTCGACCACACCGTGCGCAACGCGCTGAAGCTGTGCGAAGTCGCCGGGCGCGACGAAGTACCGGTCTTTGCAGGCGCACCGAAGCCCTTGCTGCACCACTCCGACGATGCCGCCGCCGTCCACGGCCAGGACGGGTTCGGCGATATCGGCTTCGCGCCGGCAAAACGCCAGGCCGACGCCGAACACGCCGCGCTCGGCATCCTGCGCCTCTCGCACGAACATGCCGGGAAGCTGATGATCGTCGCGTTGGCGCCGCTGACCAATGTCGCGCTGGCGCTCAAGCTAGACCCGACGCTGCCGCAACGGGTGGCGCGGCTGGTGGTGATGGGCGGTGCGGTGACTGGCCACGGCAACATCACCCCGAGCGGCGAGTTCAACACCTGGTTCGACCCCGAAGCCGCCCACATCGTCTTCGAGGCCTTCCCGCAGTTCGATCTCTGCGACTGGGAGGCCAACCTCCGCCACGGCTTCCCCCACGAGGCGATGGACCGGTGGCTGCAGGTCGATTCGCCGCGCGCCCGCTTCTACGACGCCATCTCCGCCCATACCCGGCGCTGGTCGAGGGAGAAGCGGGGCTCCTACTGGCATTCCGCCGACGGCTACGCCATGGCCTGCGCCCTGGCCCCGGAAGGCATCCAGGAGGCCGAATCGCGGCCGCTGTCGGTCCAGCTGGGGCTGGGTCCGGCTCGCGGCTTCACCATCGTCGACTGGCTGCGGATGACCGGCCGGCCGGACAACGCCCGGATCGTCCAGACCTACGACGGCGAGCGCTACCAGGCCATGATCCGGGCCGCGCTGGCGGCCAGTTGACCCGGCGGGGGAGTGCCGCTATCATGGCCGGCTCATTCCAGTAACCAGTACTCGGTGCCGCCATGAAGGCCGATCTTCACCCCAACTACCGCGAAGTCGTCTTCCAGGACGTCACCTCCGACTTCAAGTTCCTGACCCGCTCGACGATGGCGACCAAGGAAACGATCAAGTGGGAAGACGGTAACGAGTACCCGTTGATCAAGGTCGAAATCTCCTCGGCCACGCATCCGTTCTACACCGGCCAGAACAAGGTCATGGACACGAGCGGTCGCATCGACAAGTTCAAGAAGCGTTACGCCAAGTAAGACCTTGGTCGAAGCAGGCGCGCGACGGTGATCGCGCGAACTTCGATCACCCCCGCAAACGGCCGCCAAGTGCGGCCGTTTCGCGTATCCGGGCGCGGGCGCGAGGTCCCCGCCGGCGCCATGCGCGCGTGAATGTTCAAACGGTCGTTGTGCGATAATTGACGCATCGCAAAAACCGGTTTCGGGACTCCCGTGCGACCGGTAACGAACTGGAGAATCACGCCGTGACCGAAGCCAAGACCGCGACGCTGAGCGTCGCCGACAAGAGCAGTACCCTGCCGGTGATCAAACCGGTCCTGGGCCAGGACTGCATCGACATCAGCAAGCTGCCGAAGGACACCGGCTGCTTCACCTACGACAACGGTTTCACCGCGACGGCATCGTGCAAGTCGGCCATCACCTACATCGACGGCGATGCCGGCGTGCTGATGTACCGCGGCTACCCGATCGAGCAACTGGCCCAGCATTCCAGCTTCATGGAAGTGGCCTACCTGCTGATGAACGGCCAGCTGCCGACGGCGCAGGAGTTCACCGCGTTCGAGGACGAAGTCGCGCACCACACGATGCTGCACGAAGCGTTCAAGCAGTTCATCGGCGGTTTCCGCCACGATGCCCACCCGATGGCGATGCTGATGGGCATGCTCGGTTCGATGGCGAGCTTCTACCACAACGACCACGATTACGACGATCCGGAACAGCGCCGCCTCGCCGCGATCCGCCTGATCGCCAAGGTGCCGACGATCGCCGCGATGTGTTATCGCCACAGCATCGGCTGGCCGGTGCGCTATCCGCGCAACAACCTCGAATACGTCACCCGCTTCCTGCACATGATGTTCGAAGTGCCGTCGGAGCCGCTGCAGCTCAATCCGGTGGCGGCCAAGGCGCTCGACCTGCTGTTCATCCTCCACGCCGACCACGAGCAGAACGCGTCGACGTCGACGGTGCGCCTCGTGGGTTCGACCGGCGCCAATCCCTATGCCTGCATCGCCTCGGGCGTCGCCGCGTTGTGGGGGCCGGCGCACGGCGGCGCCAACGAAGCCGTGCTCAAGATGCTCAACGAGATCGGTTCGCCGGCCAATGTCCAGGGCGCGGTCGAGAAGGCCAAGGACAAGGAATCCGGTTTCCGCCTGATGGGCTTCGGCCATCGCGTCTACAAGAACTTCGATCCGCGCGCCAAGATCATCCGCGAGATGACCTACAAGGTGCTGAACGAACTCGGCGTCAACGATCCGCTGCTCGACGTCGCGATGAAGCTGGAAGAGGCCGCGCTGAAGGACGACTACTTCATCCAGCGCAAGCTCTACCCGAACGTCGACTTCTACAGCGGCATCATCTACAAGGCGCTGAAGATCCCGACCGAGATGTTCACCGTGATGTTCGCGATCGCGCGCACCGCCGGCTGGATCAGCCACTGGATGGAACAGCAGGTCGATCCGGAAATGAAGATCGGCCGCCCGCGCCAGATCTACATCGGCCACGACAAGCGCGATTACACCGCGATCGACAAGCGCTGATCGCCGCGCAGTCGCAATGCAGAACGCCCCGCTTCGAGCGGGGCGTTTTCGTTTCGGGAAGGTCAGCGCGCCAGCGCCTCATAACCGGCGATCTCGTCCTCCGCCAGCAATGCCCGCAACTGGCTGGCCGAAGCGCGCGCCATCGGCTTCTCGGTGACCGGAGACAACGGTGCCTGTCGCAGCGCGTCGCGCGGCAGCACGGTGAGGTCGAAGGTGGCGTCGTCGGCGTTGAACACCCAGACGTCGAAGTCGCCGCTGCGTTCGCGATCCAGGCGCAGGCGGCGCATGCGCGAGTCGGCGGGGATGTCGTGTTCCTGCAGCCAGATCGCGACCTCGCGCGGATCGTCGCTGAAGAGGTGCAGCAGTACCGGCGCATTGGCGTCGGCGGTGCCGTCCAGCACCGGGCCCACCAAGCGCGGCTCGAACGGGGCGAAGAAGTCGAGCGCGCGCAGCGCGGCCTCGCGGCGGCTGCGCAGGCGCTCCTCCATGTCGTCGCCGTGGAACAGGCGCTGGTAGCCGCGCAACGCTTCCTCGATCTCGCGATTGCGCGGCAGCGAGGCGTCGTCGTGAAAACCGAGGCGTTCGGCGGCCTTGAGCTTGGCCTGGTGGAAATCGCGGATGCCGCTCTCCGACATCAGGCGGGCCGCTTCGTGCGCCAGTCGCTGGCGCCGCTCCCTGGTCCGGGCCTCGGCATGTTGGCGAGCGCGGTGCATGGCAGGCTCCCTGTCGAGGTTCCATCGACTCTAGCCTAGTGGCGGTGACGCCGCCACCACGGCCGGAACCTGTTTACGCTCCGTTACGAGCGAAGGCCAGCAAGCCCTAGAAGATGTCGTACGCGTCTTCCTTGGGCGCTTCCTGCTGCGTCTGTTCGTCCTTCGGCGCCTGGCTGTAATCGACGATGTCCGGATTGTTCTGCAGGTCTTCTTCCTTCAGCCATTCGCCGTTGACCTGGACCATGCCATTGGGGACCTCGCGCTTGACCTGCGGCTGGTCCTTGATGGCGTCGCGCATATAGTCGATCCAGATCGGCAGGGCGGCCTTGCCGCCGTATTCGCCATAGCCCAGCGAATCGTCGTCGTCGCGACCGACCCAGACCACAGTCACCAGGTTGCCGCCGAAGCCGGAGAACCAGGCGTCGCGGTGATCGTTGGTGGAGCCGGTCTTGCCGCCGATGTCCTCGCGGTCGAGCACGCGGGCCGCGGTCGCGGTGCCGCGCTTGACCACGTCCTGCATCATCGTCACCAGCTGGTAGGCGATGCGTTCGTCGATGGCGCGCGGCGCGATCGCCGAGCCTTCCGGCAACGCCACCGGCTTCGCGGCTTCCTTCGGCATGCCGCCCTTCGCCGCGACCTCGGGCTTGGGCTTCTCCGCCTGCGGGCCGCCGAGGTTGAAGCCGTCGACGACGTCGGGCTGTTGCGGCTTGGCCGCGCCCTGTGCATCGACAGTGGTCGACGGCGGCAGGTTGGTGCCGGCGCAGCCACGGCAGGCGACCGCCGGATTTTCCTTGAACAGCTGCTTGCCGCTGGCGTCCTTGACGGTGTCGATGAACCAGACGTTGACGCGGAAGCCGCCGTTGGCGAACGCGGCATAGCCGCGCGCCATGTCGATCGGGCGCAGCGAGGCGGCGCCCAGCGACATCGACAGGTTGCGCGGCAATTCTTTTTCGTTGAAGCCGAAGTGGGTGATGAAGCGGATCGCGTAATCGACGCCGATCGCGTCGAGCAGGCGCACCGACACCAGGTTGCGCGATTGCACCAGCGCTTCGCGCAGCTTGATCGGACCGGCGAACCCGCCGCCGTCGTTTTGCGGGCGCCAGATGTGGTTGCTGCGGTCGCGGAACACCACCGGCGCGTCGAGCACGATCGACGACGGGTTGTAGCCACGCTCGAAGGCCGCCGCGTAGACGAACGGCTTGAAGCTGGAGCCCGGCTGGCGACGCGCCTGGGTGGCGCGGTTGAAGGAATTGCCGTTGAAGCTGAGGCCGCCGATCAGGGCCTTGAGGGCGCCGTTGTCGTAGTCGATCGATACCAGTGCCGATTGCGCGCGCGGCAATTGTTCGATCGCCCAGCCCTTGTCATTGGTCTCGGTGATGCGGGCGACGTCGCCGCGCTTGAACAGCGCGGCCGGCGTGCGACCCGGCCAGCTCGCCGCCAGCGATGCCGGCAGCGTCATCACCTTGCCTTGCGCGTTCACCACCTGTGCGCTGCCGCTGGCTTCGGTCGACAGCACCACGACCGGCACCAGCGCCGCCTGCACCGGGAACGGCGCCAGGCGCTTGGCGGTCTGTTCCGGCGTTTCCCCGGCAGGCAGGTCGAAATGCTTTTCCGGGCCGCGCCAGCCGTGGCGATGGTCGTAGGTGCGCAGGCCATGGCGCACGGCGATGTCCGCGGCCAGCTGCATCTTCGAGTCGATGGTGGTGGTGACTTCGTAGCCTTGCTCCAGCGCCTGCGGGCCGTAGCGGGTCAGCATTTCCTGGCGGACCATTTCGGCGACGTAGGGCGCGTAGACCTCGACCGGGCGTTCGTGCGGCGCGGCGTGCATCGGTTCGGCGGCGGCGGCATCGGCGGCGGCCTTGCTCACCATCCCCAGCTGGGCCATGCGCGGCAGGATGTAGTTGTTGCGGCGATCGCGGTTGCGGTCGGGATCGTCCAGCGGATTGCCGGTGGACGGGAATTTCGGGGTGCCCGCCAAGGTCGCCGCTTCCCCCAGCGTCAACTGGTCGAGCGACTTGCCGTAGTAGAACTGCGCGGCCGCGGCGATGCCGTAGCTGCGATTGCCGAAGAACGACTTGTTGAGGTAGAGCTCGAGGATCTGGTCCTTGCTCAGGTTCTGCTCGATCTTGCGGGCGAGCAGCATTTCGCGGAACTTGCGCTTGAAGCTGCGCTCCGGCGTCAGGAAGAACTGGCGCGCCACCTGCTGGGTGATGGTGGAGCCGCCGGGCACGCGCTTGTCGCTGGTGGTCGCCATCAGCCAGATCGCGCGGGCGATGCCCTTGTAGTCGAGCCCGCCGTGCTTGTAGAAGTCGGCGTCCTCGGTGGCGATGAAGGCGTCCTTGACCTGCTGCGGCACCTTGGCGATGTCGACCGGGATGCGCCGGCTCTCCCCGAACACCGCCATCAGCTTGCCGTCGGCCGAATACACCGCCATCGGTTGCTGCAACTGCACATCGCGCAGGGTGGTGACGTCCGGAAGGTCCCGGCTGACGCTGACATACAGTCCGGCGAAGACCAGGCCGCTGATGAGGACGAGCGCGGTGCAGGCCAGCAGGGCCCATTTCAGGAGACGGCGGACGACTGGAGGCATGAGCCGGGAAGCTGGGGAACGGCCGGCCAGTATACGAAGCGGCCATGGCTGGCGACCGATCGGGGGAGGCGGGGCAAAGCCTGTCTTGTCGACGGAACCTAAAGTAAAGTCTTGCATTGTCGTGAAAAGTTCGTTATTTAGCTTTCGTTGGATTTGACGCTCGTCTCAAGTTCTCCAAACAAGGGGCAGACACGGTGGGGTTGTTCAAGAAGGCCAGTGCGCCCCTAGTGGGCGTGGATATCAGCTCGACCGCGGTCAAGCTGCTGCAGTTGTCGCGTTCCGGCGGCAGCTATCGTGTTGAGCATTACGCCGTGGAGCCGTTGCCGGCCAACGCCGTGGTGGAGAAGAACATCGCGGACGTGGACGCGGTCGGCGCGGCGATCCGTCGCGCGGTCGATCGTGCCGGGGTGCGCTCGAAGGGCGCAGCCGCCGCGGTGCCCGGCGCATCGGTGATCTCGAAAGTGATCCCGATGGCCGCCGGCCTCAGCGAGGACGACATGGAAGCCCAGGTCGAACTCGAGGCGGGCAACTACATCCCGTATCCGATCGAGGAAGTGAATTACGACTTCTCGGTGCTCGGGCAGATGCCGAATGCGGCCGATACGCTGCAGGTGCTCCTGGTCGCCTCGCGTTCCGAGAACGTCGAGGCGCGCCAGGCGGCACTCGAGATCGGCGGTCTCGAAGCCAAGGTGATGGATGTCGAGGCGTTCGCGATCGAGAGCGCGTTCGGACTGATCGCGCCGCAGCTCACCGTGCCGCGTGACGGCCTGGTCGCGCTGGTCGACGTCGGCGCCACCACCACCACCTTGAACGTGCTGCGCAACGGTCGCGGCCAGTACCTGCGCGAACAGATGTTCGGCGGGCGCCAGCTCACCGAGGAAATCATGCGCCGCTATGGCCTGAGCTACGAGGAAGCCGGTCGCGCCAAGCGCCTCGGCGGCCTGCCCGAGCAGTACGAAGTGGAAGTGCTCGAACCGTTCAAGGATTCGCTGGCGCAACAGGTCGGTCGCCTGCTGCAGTTCTACTACGCCAGCAGCGAATACAACCGCGTCGATCAGGTCGTGCTGGCCGGCGGCTGCGCTTCGATCCCGGGCATCGCCCAGGTGATCGAGGAGAACCTCGGCGTGCCGACCATCGTCGCCAACCCGCTGGCGCAGATGACGCTGGATCGTCGCGTGCAGGCGCAGGCGCTGGCGCTCGATGCCCCGGCCCTGATGATCGCCTGCGGTCTCGCCCTGAGGAGTTTCGACTGATGGCGCGCATCAACCTGTTACCGTGGCGCGCCGAGCGCCGCCGCCAGCGCAAGCAGCAATTCAACATGATGCTCGGCGTCGCGGCGCTTGCCGGGCTGGTGCTGAGCGGCCTGATCTGGCTGTACTACAGCGGGCAGATCTCCGGCCAGAGGGAGCGCAACGATTTCCTCAAGGGCCAGATCACCGAGCTCGACCGCCAGATCGCCGAGATCAAGGAACTCGACGAGAAGAAGGCCGACCTGCTGCGCCGCAAGCAGGCGATCGAGGAATTGCAGTCGAACCGCTACCAGATGGTCCACCTGTTCGATTCCGTGGTCCGCACCTTGCCTGACGGCATCGTCCTCACCCAGCTCAAGCAGGAAGGCGAAATGCTGACCATCGACGGGCGTTCCGAATCGAACGCGCGCGTGGCGATGTACATGCGCAACATCGAGGGATCCGGCTGGATGACCAGTCCCGAAGTCAACGTGATCGAGAATGCGCCGGCCACCGCGCCAGCGCCGTCGCCGGGCGCGTCGGTGATGAACACCCCGGCTTCGGTGCTGCCCTATCAGTTCACGATGAAGGTGAAGCTGAGCAACCCGAACGCGCCGAAGGATCCCAACGCGACGCCGGGCTCGATCAGCACCACGCAGGCGCAACCGGCCAACGCGCCGCTGCAGCCGGCATCGCCGTCTCAGGCCGTCGCGCCGGCTGCGGGAACGCAACAGCAGGCAGCGGCACCCGCCGCAGCGCCGGCTCCGGCCCCGGTGGCGCCCGCCGCGCAGGGTCCGCAACCGGCACCGCAGACACAGACCCAGGCGCCCGCGGGCGCCGGCCAGCCGGGGGGACGCTGATATGGCGCGCAAGGGCACTAGCCTCGATTTCAACAACATCGGCGGTTGGCCGATCGGCGCCCAGGCCGGACTCGCTTCATTTGCGGCCATCCTGATCCTGGCGCTGGCGTGGTTGCTGGTCTTCCGCGGCCAGCGCGAAGAGCTGCAGGGACTGGAGGGCACCGAATCGTCGTTGCGCCAGGACCTCGAGACCAAGGCCGGCAAGGCCGCCAATCTCGAACCGCTCAAGCAGCAACTGGCGACGATGGAAAAGGACCTGCAGGAAATGCTGCGGCAGTTGCCGAGCAAGACCGAAATGCCCGACGTCATCACCGACATCTCGCAGTCGGCGCTGGCCAGCGGCCTGCGCGTCGAGCTGTTCAAGCCGCAGCCCGAGATCAAGAAGGACATCTATGCGGAGCGACCGATCGACCTGCGCTTCGCCGGCGGCTTCCACCAGTTCGGTGCCTTCATGAGTGCCGTGGCTTCATTGCCGCGCGTGGTGATCATGACCATGAACAACATCGCGCTGACGCCGCGCGACAAGAACACCGGACTGCAGATGGCGGGTACGGTCAAGACCTATCGCTACCTCGACGAGAGCGAACGCGCGCCGCCTCCGGTGAAGGGCAAGGACGGCAAGCCGGTTCCGGCCAAGCCCGCGGCGACGGGAGGTGCCAAATGAGCATTCGCCTGACGCGCATGGCCTGGTTGTTCGCAGCTTCGGTGCTGGTGGCCGGTTGCGGTCGCAGCGTCGATCATTCGCCGAACGATCCGTCCGATCTCGCCAAGTGGGCGAAGGAAGTCCGTTCGAAACCGGGTCCGCCGCTGCAACCGCTGCCGCCGATCACGCCGTTCGAAACCTTCAACTACGACGCGCAGGGGCTGCGCGATCCGTTCGACATCGCATCGGCCGCCGCCGGCATCAGCGCCGCCGGCCTGCACCCAGATTCCGCGCGCCGCAAGCAGCCGCTGGAGCATTACCCGCTCGATGCGCTGAAGATGGTCGGCACCATCGGCGGCAAAGGAAAGGGTGCCCTGGTCGGCCTGGTGATGACGCCGGACAAGGTCACCTACCGGGTCAGCCCGGGCATGTACATCGGTCAGTCGGAAGGACGGATCACCACCGTCACCGAGGACCGCATCGATATCGTCGAACTGACGCCGGATGGCTCGGGTGGCTGGTTGCAGCGCCCGGCGTCCATCGCACTCAACAGTCCTTGATTAGGGGAAAGCACATGCAGTTCATCCACACGAAATGCAGCGGCGCACTCCAGGCCGGTCGCATTGCGCTCCTCGCAGGACTGCTGGGCGCCGCGGCTTGCGCACAGGCGCAGGTTGCCAAGCAGCCGGTCGCCGGTGCGACGGCATCGGTGCCTGCGCTGTCGGTCGACAAGGTCGACTTCAAGCGCAGCGACGACGGTTCGGGCAAGTTGATCCTCGGCTTCAGCGGCGACGGCGTCATGCCCGACCTGCGCAACCAGGGCAATACCGTGGTGATCGACCTCGGCAATGCCCGGGTGCCGGCCAACCTGCAGAAGCTCATGAACGTCAGCGATTTCGCCACGCCGGTCGACAGCGTCGACGCCGCCGGCAATCGCCTGGTGCTGAACACCCGCGCGCCGTTCGAGTCGATGGCCTACCAGCGTGGCCGCGAGTACATCGTCGAGATCACGCCGAAGGCCGACAGCACCGCGGTCGGCGGCATGAACTCGATCGTCTCGGCCGCGGCGAAGACCGCCGCGACCAAGGCGAAGGATGCCCCGACCTACAGCGGTCGCCCGGTGAACTTCAACTTCCAGGACGTGCCGGTGCGCACCGTGCTGCAGCTGATTGCCGAAACCGCCGGCCTCAACATCGTTGCGTCCGATACCACGCAGGGCAACATCACCCTGCGCCTGCAGAACGTACCCTGGGACAAGGCGCTCGACGTCATCCTCAAGGCCAAGGGCCTGGACAAGCGCCGTGACGGCAACGTGATCTGGGTTGCCCCGCAGGCGGAAATCGCCAAGAGCGAGCAGGACAAGGAAGACGCCCGCATCGCGCTGGAAAACCGCCAGGACCTGGTGACGGAATATTTCCGCATCAACTATCACAGCGCCACCGAAATCTACAAGGCGATCACCGAGGCCAAGGGCATTGGTGGCGGCAACAGCGGCGGCGGTGGCGGTGGCGGCCAGACCAGCAACGACAACGGCTTCCTGTCGCCGCGCGGACGCATCGTCGCCGACGGCCGCACCAATACCCTGATGATCAGCGACATCCCGAAGAAGGTCACGGCGATGCGCGCCCTGATCAACGAGATCGATCGCCCGGTCGACCAGGTGGTGATCGAATCGCGCATCGTGATCGCGACCGAAACCTTCGCCCGCGACCTCGGCGCGAAGTTCGGCATCGGCATGGGCGGCACGTTCAACCACAACGGCTACCAGTACGGGATTGGCGGCACCAATGCGGGAGCGCAGGCCAATCGCGGTGGCGTTTCATCCGGCAGCAGTGGCCTGAACTTCAACCTGCCGGCGGCATCCGACAGCACCGCGGCTTCGATCGGCTATTCGATCCTCGGCGCCAACTTCTCGCTGGACCTCGAACTGTCGGCGATGCAGCAGGAAGGCCGCGGCGAGATCCTCGCCAACCCGCGCATCTTCACCACCAACCAGCGCGAGTCGGTGATCCAGCAGGGCAGCCAGATCGGTTACATCACGGTGACCGCGAGCACGGGCGGCGCGGTGATGCCGCAAGTCCAGTTCAAGGACGTGCTGCTCGAACTGCGGGTGACCCCGACCATCACCAACGACGATCGCGTGTTCCTGAACGTCAAGGTGACCAAGGACGATCTCGACAGCTGGCTGCAGACGCCGATCGGCAATGTGCCGATCATCGCCAAGCGCGCGGTCGATACCGCGGTGCTGATGGACAACGGCCAGACCGTGGTGATCGGTGGCGTCTACGAATTCAAGGACACGGACAACGTGCACAAGGTGCCGTTCCTCGGCGACCTCCCGGTGCTCGGCAACCTGTTCCGCCAGAAGAGCAAGAGCCACCAGAAGGCCGAGCTGCTGGTGTTCCTGACGCCGCGCATCATCCGCGTCAAGCAGACGATGCACTGACGGATTCGCAAGCACCGCGCGAAACGGGAGCCCTGGGCTCCCGTTTCCGTTTTCGGACATCGTGATGAACCAATGGACGGCGAATCGGTCAAACTGTGATCGTCTTCTCCGCGATCGTCCGATGAACCAGAGCCTGCCCCCCGAACTGCCCACGCAAGCATCAGGAAGCACCGTCGTCGATGGTCGCCTGCATGCCGCCTTCCGCGCACTGGCGGACGATCTGTCGGCGCAGGTGGTGGGCCAGTCGCGGTTGATCGAGCGCCTTCTGGTCGCCTTGCTCGCCGATGGCCATTTGCTGGTGGAGGGCGCGCCGGGACTGGCCAAGACCACCGCGATCCGCGCGCTGGCTTCGCGTCTCGATGCGCAATTCGCGCGCGTGCAGTTCACGCCCGACCTGCTGCCTGCCGATCTCACCGGAACCGAGGTGTGGCGACCGCAGGACGGGCGCTTCGAGTTCCAGCCGGGGCCGATCTTCCATTCGCTGCTGCTGGCCGACGAGATCAACCGCGCGCCGGCCAAGGTGCAATCGGCGCTGCTGGAAGCGATGGGCGAACGCCAGGTCACCGTCGGGCGGCAGACGTATCCGTTGCCGAAACTGTTCCTGGTGATGGCGACGCAGAATCCCATCGAGCAGGAAGGAACCTTCCCGCTGCCGGAGGCGCAGCTTGATCGTTTCCTGATGCACGTGCGGATCGGTTATCCCGATGCCCAGGTCGAAAGCGAGATCCTGCGGATCGCGCGCGCGGCGGCGCGTGGACAGGTGCTGGACCAGCATGCCGAAGCGCCGGTGCCGGTCCCGCTGGACGACCTGTTTGCGGCGCGCGCCGCGGTGCTGGATGTCCATGTCGCGCCCGCGCTCGAGCGTTACTTGATCGAACTGGTGCTGGCCTCGCGCAATCCCGCGAGTTACGACCGCGATCTGGCGAAGCGCATCGCCTGGGGCGCGAGCCCGCGTGGTTCGATCGCGCTGGAGCGCTGCGCGCGTGCGCGCGCCTGGCTGCTCGGTCGCGACTACGCCACCCCGGAAGACGTGCGCGCGGTGGCGCCGGACGTGTTGCGCCATCGCATCCTGCCCAGCTACGAGGCGATGGCCGAGGGTTGGAACGGCGACCGCCTGGTGGATGCGTTGCTGGGCGTGGTGCCGTTGCCCTGAATGGTGTCGCCGTGAACGACGCGATCGCTCCTTCCCTGTCGATGTTGCTGGCGCTGCGCGGCGAAGCGACCGCGCGACGCCCGCCGCGCCGCGCGCGCGAGGGCGTGAGCGGGCCCGCGCTGTCGCCCTTGCGCGGGCGCGGCATGGAATACGCGGAATCGCGCGAATATGCCGTCGGCGACGATGCCCGCCACATGGACTGGCGCGTCACCGCGCGGACCGGGCGACCGCATACCAAACTGTTCCAACCGGAACGCGAGCGCGCGAGCTGGATCGTCGCCGACCGCGCCCCGGCGCTGTATTTCGGCACGCGCACGCGCTACAAATCGGTGCAGGCGGCGCGACTCGGGGCTGTCGCGGCGTGGGCCGCGCTCAATGACGGCGATCGCATCGGCGCCCTGTGCGGCAGCGCCAGTGAGCCACCGCGGATGCCTGCAGGCGGCATGCGTGGCGTGTTGCCGGTGCTGGAATCGTTGGTCCGCTGGTACTCGGCGCCGCCTGGCGATGCGCATGGATTGGACCACGCCTTGCGCCAGGTGCGGCGGCTGGTGCGTCCCGGTTCGCGCGTCGTCGTGCTGGCGGAAGCGGCGAGCGTCGTCGCGATCGATGCCGCGCGCTGGCGTGCCCTGGCGAAGGCGACCGAATTGCACGTGCTGCTGCCGGTCGACGCCTTCGAACAATCGCCGCCGCGCCGTCGCCTGCGTTTCCTCAGTGCGGGCATGCACAGTGAGCTCGATCTTTCGGGGGCTGCCTACACTCGCTGGCGAGCAGCATTCGCGGGAACCCTGCAGCAGGCGCTCGCGACGATTCGTGATGCCGGCGGCGAGGCACAGGCGGTTGCGACCGATGCATCGGCAAGCGATTGGCTTGCCGGTTTCCGCGCCACGCAGGCGGAGGTGGCGTGAGGGCATCGCCGCAAATCGCACTGCGCGACATCCATCAGGCGACCGCGCCGCCATGGTGGCCGCCGGCACCCGGGTGGTGGGTGCTGTTCGCGTTCGTGGTCGTGGTCGCCGCCGCGGTGTGGATTTTGCGACGACGCAAGATCCGCCAGATCCGCGCGCTTGAAGCGATGTTCGACAACACGGTCGACGCCGCGCAGACGCCGGCCGCGCAGGTGCGGGCGATGTCGGAATTGCTGCGCCGCGCCGCGCGCCGCAAGCAGGCGGACGCGGATACCTTCGATGGCGAGACGTGGCTGCGCTTCCTCGATACCGGCTACAAGGTGCCGGTGTTCGAAACCGGTGCCGGTCGCATGCTGGTGGATGGGGCGTTTCGTCCCGAGGTCGATGCGGAAGACGTGCGTGCCTTGCGCGATGTCGCCCGCACCCGCTTCATCGAATGGATGCGGCAGTGACGGCATGGCTGCAACGCCTGTGGCCGGACGACTGGGCGCTGGCCTGGCCGTGGCTGTTGTGGGCGATTCCGTTGGCGTGGCTGGCCTGGATGCTGTTGCCGCCGCGGCACGCGCAGGACAGTGCGCTGCGGTTCCCCGATGCCGAGGCGCTCGCCCGCGTCGGCGATGGCGCGCCGGGCGTGTTGCGGCGTCATGCGCCGTGGCTGGGCTGGCTGGCGTGGATCGTGCTGTGCATCGCGGCGGCGCGACCGCAGAGCCTGGGGCCGGCCGTGCTGCCGCCAGACAGCGGGCGCGGGATGATGCTGGCGGTCGATCTTTCCGGCAGCATGGAAACGCCGGACATGGCACTGGGCAATTCGACGGTGGATCGCCTGACGGCCGCGAAGGCGGTGATCGCGGATTTCCTCGATCGTCGCGGCGGCGATCGCGTCGGCCTGATCGTGTTCGGCGATCGCGCCTTCGTGCTCGCGCCGATCACCGCCGACCTCGATACCGTGCGCCAGCAATTGCGCGACAGCGTGGTCGGCCTGCCCGGCACGTCGACCGCCCTCGGCGATGCCATCGCGCTGGGCGTCAAGCGGCTGCGCGCGGTGCCGGCGCAGGAGCGCGTGTTGATCCTGCTCACCGACGGCGTCGCGACATCCGGCGTGATCGAGCCCTTGAAGGCGGCGGAACTGGCGCAGATCGCCGGCGTGCGCGTTTACACGGTCGGCGTCGGCGGCGGCGAGTCGCAGCAGAGTTTCTTCGGCATCCCGGTGGCGATGCCGGGCGGCGGCGACGAAGTCGACGAAGCGACCTTGCAGAAAGTCGCGCAGATGACCGGGGGGCGTTATTACCGGGCGCGCGATGCACGGCAACTGTCCGGCATCTACGGCGAGATCGAACGGCTGGAGCCGGTGAAGGCGCAGGGCAAGGCGTTGCGGCCGCGCATCGAACACTATTTCCCGTTGTTGCTGGCGGCATGCGGATTGTTCGCGCTGGCGTTCGCGTTCCATGGCTGGAGGCGGCGCGGATGATCGCCGCCTTGCACTGGTTGCGTCCGGCATGGTTGTGGGCGCTGCTCGTCGTGCCGGTCGTCGCATGGCTGGCATGGCGCTTGCGGCAGGGGCGCGATCCGTGGACGGGCGTGGTCGATCCGGTGCTGCGTCCGCATGTGCTGGAAGATGGCGGCGCGGCGACGCGCGGACGCTGGGCGCCGGTGTGGGCGGCGTTGCCGGCGGCATGCGCCGTGCTGGCGCTGGCGGGGCCGTCGTGGCATCGCAGCGAGGCGCCGCTGCAGCAGTCGAAATCACCGCTGGTGATCGCGATCGACCTGTCGTCGGCCAGCAATGCCGAAGATGTCGCGCCATCGCGCTTGTTGCTCATGCGCGCGAAGTTGCAGCAATGGCTGAAGGCGCGTCCCGACGGGCAGGTGGCGCTGGTCGCGTTCGCGCGTGATGCCTATGCGGTGGCGCCGCTCACCGACGATCCTGCCAATGTCGCGGTGTTCATCGATGCGCTGTCGCCGGACGTGATGCCCGACGATGGCCAGAACGCCGATCGTGCGATCCGGCTCGCGCAGGACCTGTTGCAACAGGCGGGCGACAGCCAGGGCGATATCGTGTTGATGACCGACCACGCCGATGCCGCCGCCATCCGTGCCGCCGTCGCCGCGCGCAGCGATGGTTTCCGCGTCTCGGCATTGGGTGTCGGCAGTGCGTTGGGGCGGCCGGTGCGCGATGCCGCCGGCGACATCTCGATGGCGCGCCTCGATCTCGCTTCGTTGATGGCGCTCGCGACGGCGGGTGGTGGTCGCGCCGCCGCGATGCAGTCGACGGCGACGGATATCGCGCAGCTTGGCGTCGATGCGCCGGCGGCGAACGCCGGCGGCGGCAATGGGCATGGCCGAGCCGGCAGCCAGTGGCAGGACGATGGCGCCTGGTTGCTGATTCCGCTGATGTTGCTGCTGTTGCCGGCGTTCCGTCGCGGCGGTGCATTGGCGGCGATGCTGTTCGTCGCGCTCGGGTTCGCCGCGCTTCCGCAAACGGGTCATGCGGGCGATGTGTGGCGGCGTCCCGACCAGCAGGCCTACGACCACATGCAGTCGGGCCAGCGGGCTTATCGCCACGGCGATTTCGCCCGCGCCGAATCCGAATTCGCGAAAGTGGACAGTGCCGACGCCGCCTACAACCGCGGCAATGCGCTGGCGCGGCTCGGGAAGTACCGGGAGTCGGTGCAGGCCTACGACCAGGCATTGCGGCGCGATCCCTCCATGGCCGATGCCAAGGCCAATCGCGAGGCGGTGCTCAAGGCGATGCGCCAGCCGCCGCCGAAGGGGCAGCAGCAGTCCGGCAAGGACGACCAGCAGAAGCGCCAGCAGGGCCAGCAACAAGGCGGCCAGCGGCAGGGGGGGGCTTCCCGACAAGACAATCCGCAACAAGGCGGACAACGGCAGAATGGTTCGCAGCAGGGCGGCCAGCAGCAAGACAGCCAACAGGCTGGACAGCAGCAGAACGGCCAGGCAGGCGGTTCGTCCGGCGATCCGAAACCGGAAGATCGCGCCGGGCAGGATGCTGCGAACGAAGCGCAGCGCGAACGCATGCGCGAAGCGATGAAACAGGGCAAGACGGATGCGCGCGGCCGGCAATCCGGCGCCGGATCGCAGCCGGAGACCGCGGCCGAACGCGAGCGCCGGGAACAGGTCGATGCCTGGATGCGGCGCATTCCCGACGATCCCGGCGCCTTGCTGCGCAGCAAGTTCCAGCTGGAACGCGCACGACGTCATGGAGGTGGTGGATGAAGCGCGCACTCGCGGTGGCCGCGTTGGCGATGTTCGCCTTGCCGGCGTGGGCCAGGACCTCGGCGACGCTCGATCGCACCCGCGTCAGGCAGGGCGATGCGGTGATGTTGACCATCGCCACCGACCAGGTGGGGGCGCCCGACTATTCGGCGCTGCGTTCGCGCTTCCGGGTCGAAGACGTCGCCAGCGAGCGTTCGGTGCGCTTCGTCAACGGCTCGCTCTCGGTGGACCTGCGCTATCGGGTCGAACTGATCGCGTTGCAGCCCGGCATCCAGACCATTCCGGCACTGATGGTGGGGCGCGAGCGCACGCAACCGTTGCAACTCGAGGTGGTCGCGGGCGCCAATCCGACGGCATCGCCATCGCCGCAGGCGCCACCGCCACCGCAGGCACAAGTGGCGGCGCCGGGGCAGGGGACGGTTTTCATCCAGACGCAGGTCGATGATCGGCGTCCCTATGTGCAGCAATCGGTCGGCGTGACGGTGCGGCTGTTCTATGCGACGCAGATGCTGGATGGCGGACTCGATCTCGACGCGCCATCGGGTGCTTCGTTGCGCAGGATCGGCGAGGACGTGCAGGGTACGGAAGACGTGGGAGGCCGCAGTTATTCGGTGATCGAGCGTCATTACGTGCTCGTCCCCGATCGCAGCGGCCCCTTGACCTTGCCGGCGGCGCGCTTCGCGGGACATGGCCAGGGCGGATTCTTCGATGATGTCTTCGGCGATGGCCGGGGGAACCTGAGCGCCAGCGGACAACCCCAGGTGCTGCAGGTGCGTGCGATGCCGACGAACGCGGCGCAACCATGGTTGCCGTTGCGTCGCCTCGAACTGCAGGCGGTCGCGATGCCGAGGTCCGCGACCGCGGGCCAGACGACGATGGTGACCCTGCGCATGCAGGCCGATGGCGCCAACGCAGCGCAATTGCCGGAATTGATGCTGACCGCCGACAACGATGCGCAGGTGTATCCGGAAGCGCCGACGATCGACGACCGCGACAACGGCGGCCGCCCGCAAACGGTGGTGACGCGGCGTTTCTCGGTGGTGCCGGCGCATCCCGGCGCATTGCATCTGCAGGCGACGCCGATCCGGTGGTGGAATGTCGCGAACGACCAGCCGGCGACCGCGCAGGCGCAGGCAGTGACGGTGAATGTGGCGCCAGGCACCGGTGCGTTCGCCGCGCCCAGCGCGGTGCAACCGGGCTCGGCGCAGGAGGACATGAAATGGCCGCGCTGGCTGCGTTCCGGTTTGACCTGGAGCATCGCCGCCGCGGTGGTCGGGTTGCTGTGGATCGCCAGCCTGGCCTGGGTCGCGCGTCGTCGCGACGCGCGTGCAACCGCACCGGCTGTGTCGGATCCGCGGCCATCGCCTGCGCCGCGACCCTTGCGCAATGACGATCTCGAGGAGGCGCTGGATTCCGGGGACCTCGCGCGGATCGCCCAGGTCCTGCAGCGGATGGCGAATCCGCCCGCGGCCGACCTCGATGCATTGAAATCGCGATTGCAATCGATGTCGCAAGCCGCAGCCATCGATGCCCTGCAGGCCGCGCTGTGGGGCAATGGCCGGATCGCGCCGGAGACGGCATTGGCATCGTTGCGGCAAGCGTTCCGCGACGGGCCGCAATGGCGTGCGACGGCGGCGACGAAACCCGCCAAATCCATGTTGCCGCCGCTCTATCCGGAGCACTGATCCGGGACGGTTTGTTAAGCTCCCCGGGATTTTCATGGCCGGAGCCGAAACATGACCCCTGAGCAGAAACCCGTCGCGCCCGTCGCTGGCAAGGGGCTGGCCTTGCACTACAAGGTGCTGATCGGTTTCGTGCTGGGCACGCTGCTCGGCCTGGCGGTGCATGCGTTTGTCGGCGATGCCCCGTGGGTGCGGGCGGCGATGAGCTACGTGACGCGCCCGTTCGGCCAGATCTTCCTCAACCTGCTGTTCATGCTGGTGGTGCCGCTGATGTTCTCGGCGCTGGTGCTGGGCGTGGCCGAACTCGGCGACATCGCGTCGCTGGGTCGCCTCGGCTGGCGCACGCTGATCTACACCGCGGCCGTGACGTTCGCCGCAGTCCTGGTCGGGCTGGTCTGCGTGAACCTGCTGCAGCCGGGCATGCACATGGACCAGGCGCTGGTGCAGCAGGCCATGAACACCACCAAGGCCGGCGAGATCGTGCAGAAAGGCGCCGACCTCAAGCTGATCGACCTGCTGACCAACATCGTGCCGCACAACATCGTCGGCGCGATGGCCGACGACAGCAAGAAGCTCGGCATCGTGTTCTTCGCCCTGATGATCGGCATCGGCCTGGTGATGAAGCCGACGCCGGGAACGGCGGCGTTCAAGAACGCGGTGCAAGGCCTGTTCGAAGTGTCCATGCACCTCATCGGCCTGTTCATCCGCCTGGCGCCCTACGCGGTCGCGGCCTTCATGTTCAACCTGACCGCGCAACTCGGCTGGGACGTGATCAGGAGCCTGGCCTGGTTCGTGGTGACGGTGCTGCTGGCGCTGGCGATCCACGGCTTCGTCGTGCTGCCGCTCTGGGTGCGCTTCATGGGCGGGATGTCGCCGCGGCGGTTCTTCGGCGATACCCAGGAGGCCACGCTGACCGCGTTCGCGACGGCATCCTCCACCGCGACGCTTCCGGTCACGCTGCGGGTGGCGGAAGAAGACCTGAAGCTGCCGCGCAAGGTCTCGCGTTTCGTGCTGACCGTCGGCGCCTCCGCCAACCACCACGGCACCGCGCTGTTCGAAGGCATCACCGTGCTGTTCCTGGCGCAGGTCTACGGCATGCACATGCCGATCGCCACGCAATTGATGGTGCTGATCCTGTGCATCCTCGGCGGCATCGGCACCGCCGGCATCCCGTCGGGCTCGCTGCCGGTGATCGCGATGATCTGCGGCATCGTCGGCGTGCCCGCCGAAGGCATCGGCATCGTCCTTGGCGTCAACACCTTCCTCGACATGTGCCGCACCGCGCTCAACGTCACCGGCGACCTCGCGACCGCGGTCGTTGTTTCGCACCGCAGCGGGGAAACAGACATGCCGGACGACGCCACGCTGGCGCGGCTGGAAGAAAGCGCGACGCATTGATTCAGGGCGGACGCCGTCCCCGCCATTCCGGACGGCATGAGAGGAGGGGAACAATGCAGTTGAAGTGGATCGTGGCCATCGGCCTGGCAGCCGTCGCCGTGCAGGCATCGGCAACCGAGCAGTGCTTGGCGAACTATTCCAAGGAAGGCAGCTTCTTCAAGGGACGCACGTTCAAGAGCTGGGCGGAATATCCCGCCGTGTCGAGCAAGGACGCGTTCACGCGGGTCTACCGCAAGATCGTCAGCGAAGGATTCAAGATCAATACCGCGGACAAGGAAGTGGGGATCATCTCCGCGCAGCAGAACGTCACCGGCAGCGCGAAAACCGTGCCGCTCAACGCAGTGGTCGAAGGCAAGGGCAAGGGTTCCCGGATCGAACTCACCTTCACCACCGAAGGCGGGCTCGCGGTCGGCGAGGAAACCGTGCAGAAAGGGATGTGCGACATCCTGAACGCGGCGGCCAAGTAACTCCGTTTCGTTCGCGGCGAGGCGAGCCCCGGATCGCCTCGCTGCATTTGACATCGGGCGTTCTGGAATCCAATACTCGGATGGTCGGAATTGCCGTACATGCTCAAGCCTGCCGGGGAGGGCGGATCGAGATGGGGACATCGTTCGATTGCATGACCGAAGAGTCGGCCAGGATTGCCGCCGGCCAGTTGGCACGTCTTCACGCGAATCTCGGCGGGGATTACCAAGCGGTTGTCCTGGCGGTCGTATCCGCGATCTGCCAGCAAGGTCCGGCAAACAACGATTTCTACGATTGTTTCCTGGAGAACCGCATCCGCAACTATTGCGACCTAGCCGCAGCGCAACTGAATGCATTGACGGCTGCGCCGGGGACGCCGATGCGGCAGACACTTCGCGATTCGGGCGAAAGCATCGGCAGGCAACTTCGTGCGCAGGGGATTCCAGAGGAATTCATCTCCGGGAACAATGCCGGATTGATGGAAGGGCTGGTCAGGGAGTTGCGGCGGGCATAGTCGCGGCCGATGTCGTCATTGCCGACTGTCGCGGCGCTATTCGGCCGGCTTGAGCAGATCCAGCAGCGCGGTCCTGCGCTTGGCGGGGAGGTTGCGATAGCGAAGCAGCAACGCGCGTTCCTTCTCGTTGCGGGCGATGGGCGAACTGCAGTCGACATAGGGCCGGTTGCCTTCGCCGACCTGCCTGCCGTCGCCGGGCATGATCCCGCAAACCAGTTCATCCAGCGTGCGTCCCAGCACCCGGCGCAATTCCGGCAGCATCCTGAAGCTCGGCGTTTCGCGACCGTTTTCCCAGGCCGATACCGAGGACTTGGTGATTCCCAACTCGAAACCCAGCTGTTCCTGCGTCATCCCTGCGGCCACGCGTGCTTCGCGCAGGCGATCGGCGAATCGCTTCATTCGCAGGCTCCGATGGCGGGGCCTTAGACAGTATTGTGACGCCATACCCGTGTCGTGCGGACATGGCTTGACATCGAATGTTCGGAAATACCAAACTCGAATGGTCGGCTCGTGCTTGGGCCGGAGAGTCGGCAAGGGGAGACGATGATTTCTTGCATCAAGTCACGAATGGCGTCGGCGATTGCGCCGGCCACCGCGAATCACGGGATCAGGACGGGAACGTTCTGGGGAACCATGCTCCGCTGGGCATCATGGAGGATGCCCGCATGAACGACGTGAAGCATGGCAGGCCGGCATCGGTACTCCTGATCGCGATGGCGGCGTTGGCCCTCGCGGCCTGCGGTGGACGAAAAGTCGCGTGTTCGGATGCAAGCGGGCTGAAGACGCTCGCGGATCTCCTGAAAAGCGAGGCGTCAAAACAGCTTTCTGGGCAAAAGAAGCCGGATGGGAGTCAGGCATTCGCGCAGTCTTCCATCAGGGCGACGCTGGATTCGATCCGCCTGGAATTCGACAACACCCGGACCGACAAGCGCGATCCCGACAGCGACAAGGTCTTCTGTGCGGCGGACATCAAGCTGACGATTCCCAGCGACCGGTTGTCGAATGTCGAAGACAGCTTCACGGCGTTGCAACAGGGAAGCCTGGGCGATGTTGCGCAACGCCTGGGGTTCGAGCGCGCAGCCAACATGTTCAAGTCGCAGATCAGCTATTCGCTGCAGCCCACCGACGACAAGAAGAGCATGTTCGCGGAAACCGATTCCGCGAAATCCACAATCGATTTCATGACGAGCGTGGCCGTCGGAGATCTCTACAAGTCGAATGCGGCGCAGGGTGCGGTCCAGGCCAAGTTCGATGCTCCGGCGCCGCCGCGGGCGCCTTCTGCCCCGCAAGCGTCGGCGGCGGTACCCCAGTCGTCCGGATCCATACGAATCGCGAATTCGCCTTCCGACGGATTTGTCGCGCTCCGTTCCGATCCGAGCGTGGCGCACGGAGTCCGGATCGCGCAGATCCCCCACGGCACGCAGGTCATTGTCACGACGTGCAACGGAGTCGTCGAGGCCGTCGGGGCGAGGACGGGACATTGGTGCCAGGTCGACTACAACGGGGTTTATGGCTGGGTGTTCGATTTCTACCTGGTCCCATACGCCAACAGCGACGCGAGTTAGCGGCAAGACGCCTGCAATCCAAATTCGCTGCCTGCAGGAACGTGACGGAGGGGAATCGGTGGACATCGGCGTGTATTCGGTCAAGCGGATCTCGGATGCGGAGATCAGCCAAATGATCAGGCAGCGGAAATCCTTCGTGCTTGAAGATATTCCGAGGACCAACATGGGCGAAGCGATCGAATCGTTGGAAAAACGCATCGAATCGCAGGGATTGCGCTGTCGCGTGTATACGAAGGGACGGGCGGCCAGCATGGTCGGGGCGGCGATCCCCACGCCTGCAACGGTGCTTGGAGGTTGGGCGTCGGCCATTGCCATCGGCGTTCATAACGTGATCACCTGGAATCCCGATTACGAGATCGCGAAGAATCTGGCGATGGGAACGCTTACGGTGACATACAAGAAATAAGACTTCGGCAAGGGTTGGCGCGTGGCCGTGCAAGTGGCCGGTCGGGTTCGATTCGGGGGGGGGAGATGTTCAAGGGCGCGTTTTCCACGTTGCTGTTGTTCGGGTGCATGGTGCCGGTGCGCGGGTTGGCTGTGCCTCGGGATGGCGCAAGCGATGTGCGGGTCGCGGATGTGCAAATGGCGGCAAGCGTTTCATCGGATTACAGGCCGATCGTCGCGAGCAATCTGTTCAAGTCTTCCGACACCATTCATGCCGTCATCACGACCGTCGCCCGGGGCGAAGCGCATGTGACGCTCGGTGTGGCGTGGCGCTATTTCCGCAATGGCCGCGAAGTGGTGGTCCAGAACGACGGCAGGGAGCTCGACGTCCTGGGCAAGGGGAACACGGTTTTCTACATCCGGAATCCGCCCGGCTGGCCGAGCGGCAGGTATTCGCTGCAGGTCTTCCTGGATGGAAGGCCGGTCAGGAATGTCGATTTCTACGTCAGGTAAAAGCCCGCGTCACTTCCTGAAGTCCAGCCAACAAGTCAGAGTCGAATCGATGAAGCGTTTCGTGGGAATTGCAATGGTCGTGGCGGTGGCGGCATCGCTTGGGGCATGCGGGCAGAAGAAAGTGGCCTGTTCCGACCCCGATGGATTGAAGACGCTGGAAGATCTCCTGAAGGGCGAAGCGTCGAAGCAGCTTGCCGCGCAAAAAAAGCCGGGTGGCGATCAGGCGTTCACGCAATCTTCCGTCAGGGCCACGCTGGATTCCCTTCGGTTGGGGTTTGACAGCGTCAGGACCGACAAGAGCGATCCCGACAGCGACAAGGTGTTCTGTGCCGCCGACCTCAGGCTTTCCATTCCGGCGGATCGGTTGGCGAACGTCGAGAACGGATTCTCGTTGTTGCAGGGAAGTCTGGGCGATGTCGCCCAGCGCCTGGGGTTCGAGCGGGAAGCCAATACCTTCAAGTCGAAAATCAATTATTCGCTGCAGCCGACGGACGACAGGAAGAGCATCTTCGCGGAAACCGAGTCGTCCAAGTCCATCGTCGACTTCCTGGCGAGCGTGGCCGTTGGCGATCTCTACAAGTCCGGTTCGGCGCAGGGGGCGGTCCAGGCGCGGTTTGATGTTCCTAAGGTGGCGCCATCCACGGTGCAGGGGCCACGGGCGATGCCCGAATCGCCCGAGTACAAGGAGGCCTACGCTTGTGCAATGGAAAGTTTCAAGGAGGGGGCGATCGGCCCCACCGCGTATTGCGTGGGCAATTCGCGGGATCCGTCCCCGGTGGAAGAGCGCGCCTATCAGGATGCGGAGCGCGACTTCTCCGGGAAATAGGCGGTATCGGCCAATATCGGCGACCTGCAATCAACCGTTATGGGACAATGGTCGGGCCCCGAGCCGAGGGCGCCCGCCGATGCCGCCATGACCACACCGACGCGCCGCGAACTCGCGAACGCCATCCGTTTCCTCGCCATCGACGCCGTCCAGGCCGCGAATTCCGGCCATCCCGGCATGCCGATGGGCATGGCCGACATCGCCGAGGTGCTGTGGCGCGATCATTACGCGCACAATCCGGCCAATCCGAAGTGGTGGAACCGCGACCGTTTCGTGCTGAGCAACGGCCACGGTTCGATGCTGCAGTACGCGCTGCTGCACCTGACCGGCTACGACCTGTCGATCGACGACATCAGGAATTTCCGCCAGTTCGGATCGAAGACGCCGGGCCACCCCGAGAACTTCGTGACGACCGGCATCGAGACCACCACCGGTCCGCTTGGCCAGGGCTTCGCCAATGCCGTCGGCATGGCGCTGGCGGAAAAATTGCTGGCGCAGCGTTTCAATCGCGAAGGCCACGACATCGTCGACCACCGCACCTGGGTGTTCATGGGCGACGGTTGCATGATGGAAGGCATCAGCCACGAAGCGGCATCGCTGGCAGGCACCTGGAAGCTCAACAAGCTGGTCGCCTTCTGGGACGACAACCACATCAGCATCGACGGCGATACCCAGGGCTGGTTCACCGACGACACGCCGGCGCGCTTCGAGGCTTATGGCTGGAAGGTGATCCGCGGCGTCAACGGGCAGGATCCGGTCGAGATCGAAACCGCGATCAACACCGCGCTGGGGGTCGCCGACAAGCCGGTGCTCATTTGTTGCCGCACCACCATCGGTTTCGGTTCGCCGCACAAGGCAGGCAAGGAATCCAGCCACGGCGCGCCACTGGGCAAGGACGAGGTCGAAGCGACCCGCCAGGCGCTGGCTTGGCCGTACGCGCCGTTCGAGATTCCCGCCGACATCATGCAGGCCTGGGACGCGCATGAAGCAGGCGCCAGGCGCGAAGCCGAATGGAACACCGCGTTCGCGGCCTATCGCGATGCATTCCCGCAGGAAGCCGAGGAGCTGACGCGACGCATGACCGGTGTCCTGCCCGCCGACTTCCATGCGCTGGCCGACACCTATGCCGCCAAGCTGCAGGTCGAAGGTCCGGTCGTCGCCAGCCGCAAGGCCTCGCAGATGGCGATCGAGGCGTTCGCGCCGCACCTGCCGGAACTCGTCGGCGGTTCCGCCGATCTCGCCCATTCCAACCTGACCCTGTGGAGCGGCAGCAAGTCGGTCTCGACCTCCGACGCCAACGCCAACTACATCTATTCCGGCGTGCGCGAATTCGGCATGTCGGCGATCAGCAACGGCCTCGCGCTGCACGGCGGCTTCATCCCCTACGACGCCACCTTCCTCGTCTTCAGCGATTACGCGCGCAATGCCGTGCGCATGAGCGCGCTGATGGGCGCACACGTCATCCACGTCTACACGCATGACTCCATCGGTCTCGGCGAAGACGGCCCGACCCACCAGCCGGTCGAGCACATGGCATCGCTGCGCTACATCCCGCACAACGATCTGTGGCGTCCTTGCGATGCGGTCGAGTCGGCGGTGTCGTGGCAGGCGGCGATCGAGCGCGCCGACGGTCCGAGCTGCCTGGTGTTCTCGCGCCAGAACCTGCCGCACCAGCAGCGCGATGCCGCCCAGCTCGCGGCGATCCGTCGCGGCGGCTACATCCTCAAGGACAGCGCCGGCACGCCGGAGATCATCCTGATCGCCACCGGTTCGGAAGTCGGCCTGGCGATGGACGCCGCGGCACAGCTCGGCGAACGCGTGCGCGTGGTGTCGATGCCGAGCACCGACGTGTTCGATCGCCAGGACGCCGCCTACCGCGAGTCGGTGTTGCCGGCTGCGGTGCGCAAGCGCGTCGCCATCGAGGCGGGGACGGCCGACTTCTGGAGCAAGTACGTCGGCCTCGACGGCGCGGTGATCGGCATGACCGGCTACGGCGCCTCTGCGCCGGCGGACGTGCTGTTCAAGCACTTCGGCTTCACCGTCGAGCACGTGGTCGAGGCGGCGAAAGCGCTGGCTTGATCCGGCGCGGTCACGACGCTGCCGGCGGGACAGCGTCGCGAAGCAGCGATATCAGTTGAGGGCCGCCGTTTCCGGCTTGAAGCCTGGGTCCAGCGCTTCGTTCAACAACAGTGCCAGGCGATCGGCGGCCTGCAGCACGCGGCGCTCGGCGAGCGGGCGCATCGCCTCGCCATAGCTTGCGTCGAGCTTGTGGCCTTGCGGGTAGGTGCCCCAGTCGTCGATCAGGCGGCAGGATTCCTGCGCCCACTGCGTCGGGTTTCCTTCCGTGGTCGCGACCGGTGGCCACGGGCGCTTGGCCAGTTCGTCGGCGAAGGCGCGCGGATGCATGCCGGTTTCCCCGAGCACGTAGTAATCCCACATCGAGTGCAGGTTGGTGCCCATCACGCCATCGACGTAGTTCTTCTGCGCGTAGGCCTCGGGCTTGAGCCTGGTGCGCAGGCTGATCTGGTACTGGTTGCCGCCGGCATCGGGGCGATTGCTGGCATGGAAGGGCTGGTGGACGTCGCCGACCAAGTGCACCACGAACTTCAGGGCGTCGCGACGCGCGTCCAGCGGCTGGTTGCGGTCGCGCAGGATGGCGAGTTGCGCCTCGATCGCGGCGATCACGCAATTTCCATCCTTGCATTCCTTCGCCGGCTCGTACGCGCATTCCGGCCCGCTCAGCTTGACGTAGTGCCAGCGCGAGGTGCGCTTGAAGCGGTCGGGATCGGTGTTGCGCAATTCGTCGGCCCAATTGGCGACGCCGGCCAGGGTCGGTTCGCGTTCGCCGGCCAGCAGCTTCGCGACTTCGGCCTTGGCGGCCGGGGTCAGGTGGCGTTCGGCGAGGTCGCCAACGAGACGATGGCCCAGCGGCGCCCAGGCCAGCACGGGCAAGGCGCAGGCGAGCAGGAGGAGGGCGAGGAGGACGCGCGGCTTGGTGATTTTGTTCATGGGCCGATGGTAGCCGAGGAGAACGGCTAAAATGATGAATTCCATCGGCGCATCCGCAGCGCCGCCCCATCTACCCCACAGGAGCAGGCAATGGCCATCAAGGTCGGCATCAACGGTTTCGGTCGCATCGGCTGCAACGTCTTCCGTTCCGCCGTGCATAACTTCGGCAACGACATCGAGATCGTCGCGATCAACGACCTGCTGGAGCCGGACTACCTGGCCTACATGCTGCGCTACGACTCGGTGCACGGTCGCTTCAAGGCCGACATTGCGGTCGAGGGCAACACCCTGGTCGTCAACGGCAAGAAGATCCGCCTGACCCAGGAACGCGACCCGGCGGCCCTCAAGTGGGACGAAGTCGGCGCCGATGTGGTGATCGAATCGACCGGCCTGTTCCTCGACAAGGCCACCGCGCAGAAGCACCTCGATGCCGGCGCGAAGAAGGTGATCCTGTCGGCGCCGTCGAAGGACGACACCCCGATGTTCGTCTACGGCGTGAACAGCGACACGTACGCCGGCGAAGCCATCATCTCGAATGCTTCCTGCACCACCAACTGCCTGGCGCCGATCGCCAAGGTCATCAACGACAAGTGGGGCATCAAGCGCGGCCTGATGACCACCGTGCACGCCGCCACCGCGACCCAGAAGACCGTCGACGGCCCGAGCAACAAGGACTGGCGCGGCGGCCGCGGCATCCTCGAGAACATCATCCCGTCGTCGACCGGCGCCGCCAAGGCCGTGGGCGTGGTGATCCCCGAGCTCAACAAGAAACTGACCGGCATGAGTTTCCGCGTGCCGACCAGCGACGTCTCGGTGGTCGACCTGACCTGCGAACTCGAGAAGCCCGCGACCTATGCCGAGATCTGCGCCGAGATGAAGGCCCAGAGCGAAGGCGCGCTCAAGGGCGTGCTCGGCTATACCGAGGACAAGGTCGTCGCCACCGACTTCCGCGGCGAGACCTGCACGTCGGTGTTCGATGCCGACGCCGGCATCGCGCTCGACCCGACTTTCGTCAAGCTGGTCAGCTGGTACGACAACGAATGGGGCTATTCGAACAAGTGCCTCGAGATGGTCAAGGTGGTTGCGGCGAAGTAAGCCGCGACTCGATCCGCAAAAAAGAAGCCCCGCGATGCGGGGCTTCTTGCTTCGTGCAGGAGGGCGATGTGATCGATCAGTCGCCGACCTTGAGGCGCCCGCCCTTGCCGAGGCCGCCCTTGACCTGCTGCGGCTTGTAGTTGCGGATCTGGCGCACCATGTTGTTGTAGGCATCCATGAATGCCGCCGCCAGCACCTTGCCTTCCGGCGTATTGGTATAGCCGCCGGCGCTGGCGCCGCCGCTGCCGCCCCAGCCCCAGCCGCTCAGGCCGAAGTCGGTCTTGCGCGCTTCGCCCTGCGCCGAGGCGATCTGCACGCCGGAACGGTTGTCGATCATGGTGACGATGGTTTCGGCGCGCTTGAATTTGAGGCCGCCACTCACCGAACCGACGGCGCCACCGAGGCGTCCGCCGAAGCGGCTCAACAGGCCGCCGACGCTGGCGCCCACGCCGCCGGCATCGTTCTGCGAGAAGTTGATGCTCGGGTTGAGCGTGTAATCGGCGGCGACCATCTGGCCCTTGCCCATCTTGCTGCCGGAACGCAACTCGCCTTCATCGGCCAGCGAGCGCTCCTGGCGCATGTTGCGCATCGCGCGGCCGCGCTCGACGACGGCGAAGCAGTTGGATTGCTGCACCATCATGCGCAGCATCGGCGCCAGCGAGCCCAGGCGCAGGTCGGTGGTCAGGTAGCGGTACCAGTCGCCGTCCTGGTCCTCGACGACGGCCAGCGTGCCCAGCGTTTCGTCGCAATGTTCCAGTTGCGGACCCGAGGAATCGTCCTTGGCCATGGCTGCGGCAGGCGCGCCCAGCGTGACCGTGGCGGCGATCGCCAATACCAGCTTCTTCATTTTCCCACTCCCCTAGAAATATCGATGGTTGGATCCGCCATCCCCGGATGCACCAAAGATGTGACGGTGGTCGGATTGTATGGCGTCGCCCCGGAGCTGTCACGGCAGCAGCTATCGCCCGCCAGCGACCTTCGACCGGCCCGGCTGGGGGCTGACCCGTATCGTCTGCGACAATACGCCCATGGAGTCTTCCGCAACGCTGACTCGCGAGTCGCTGGTTCGCCTCGTCGATACCTTCTATGACCGCGTCCAGGCCGACCCGGTCGTCGGCCCCGTCTTCAATGCCGCCGTCCACGATTGGCCCGCGCACAAGGAGACGTTGGTGCAGTTCTGGAGTTCCGTCGCGCTGGGCACCCGCGAATACCGCGGCAACCCGATGGCGATCCATCGCGCGCAGCCGGGGATCGAGGATGCGCATTTCGGCCACTGGCTGGCGTTGTGGCGGACCACTGCGCGCGAGGTGCTGGGCGAGGCCGATGGCGAAACGATGTACGGATACGCCCGGCGGATCGGCCAGAGCCTGCGTTACGGACTGGGATTCGACGCGCTGCGACCGCCGGGATCGCGCCCGCCCATGCACCCGAACGGACATCCGGACGGTTGATCGCGATTTGAACGGGGCCGCCCGGCCCGCGACAATAGGCGTTTCCAGCCGACGGAGCGCCCGCGCATGTCCATCACCCGCATGACCGACCTCGACCTGCGCGGCAAGCGCGTGCTGATCCGCCAGGACCTGAACGTTCCGGTCGCCGATGGCAAGGTGACGTCCGACCAGCGCATCCTCGCTTCGATCCCGACGTTGAAGGCGGCGCTCGATGCCGGCGCGGCGGTGATGGTGACCTCGCATCTCGGTCGTCCCAAGGAAGGCGTGTGGAGCGAGGCCGATTCGCTGGCGCCGGTGGCGCGTCGCCTGTCGGAACTGTTGGGTCGTGAAGTCCCGCTGGTGCGCGACTACCTCGGCGGCGTCGAGGTTGCTCCCGGCCAGATCGTGCTGCTCGAGAATTGCCGCATGAACGTCGGCGAGGGCAGGGACGACGAGGCCCTGTCGAAGCAGTACGCCGCGCTCTGCGACGTCTTCGTGATGGATGCGTTCGGCACCGCGCATCGCGCGCAGGCATCGACCCATGGCGTCATCAAGTTCGCCAAGCGGGCCGCGGGTGGCCCGCTGCTGATGGCCGAGCTCGACGCGCTGGCCAAGGCGCTGGAACATCCGGCGCGTCCGTTGCTAGCGATTGTTGCCGGAAGCAAGGTCAGCACCAAGCTCGAACTGCTATCGTCGCTGGTCGGCAAGGTCGATCAGCTGATCGTCGGTGGTGGCATCGCCAACACCTTCATCGCTGCGATGGGCCATGGTGTCGGCAAGTCGCTGGTCGAGAATGATCTGATCGATACCGCGAAGAAGATCATGGCCGATGCCAAGGCGCGCGGCGCGGACATTCCGCTGCCGGTCGACGTGGTGGTCGCGCTGGCATTCGCCGCCGACGCACCGGCGACGATCAAGCCCGTGGATGCGGTCGGTGCCGACGACATGATCCTCGATATCGGCCCGGAAACCGCGACGCGCTATGCCTTGATGATCAAGGACGCCGGTACCGTGGTGTGGAACGGCCCGGTCGGCGTGTTCGAGTTCAAGGCCTTCGAGCGTGGCACCGAAACCGTCGCCCATGCCATTGCCGAGTCGAACGCATTCTCGATCGCCGGCGGCGGCGACACCCTGGCCGCGGTCGACAAGTTCGGCATCGAGAAGGACGTGTCGTACATCTCCACCGGCGGCGGCGCCTTCCTCGAATTCCTCGAAGGCAAGACCTTGCCGGCGGTCGCGGCATTGGAAGCGCGCGGCTGACAACGAATACACGCGGCGGGGTGCCGCGAGGATGTGCTAGCGTCACGGGCCTAGTCAGGAGCCACGCATGTCCCAGCACCGCCGCCGCACCCGCATCCTCGCCACGCTTGGCCCGGCCACCGATTCGCCGGAAGTCCTCGATGCGTTGATCCGGGCCGGCGTCGATTGCGTGCGCCTCAATTTTTCGCATGGCGATCCCTCGGGGCAGGTGGCGCGGGCACAGGCGGTGCGCGAGGCCGCGGCGCGCGCCGGTCGCGAGATCGGCATCCTCGCCGACCTGCCGGGTCCCAAGATCCGCGTCGAGCGTTTCGCCGAAGGCAAGGTCGCGCTGAAGGAAGGCCAACGCTTCGATCTGGTCGCGGAAGAGAATCCGCCGCCGGGTGACGCGACCCAGGTCGGCGTGAGCTATCTCGGCCTGCCCGGCGACGTCGTGCCGGGCGACGTGTTGTTGCTGGACGACGGCATGGTCCAGCTGCAGGTCGAGAAGATCGAAGGCCAGCGCATCATCAACCGCGTGCTCAACGATTCCGTGTTGTCCGATCGCAAGGGACTCAACAAGCAGGGCGGCGGCCTGTCGCTGGGCGCCATCACCGAGAAGGATCGCGAGCTGATCGCGATCGCCGCGCGACTCGATGCCGACTTCATCGCGGTGTCGTTCTGTCGCGACGCCGCCGACATGGAAGAGGCGCGTCGTGCCGCGCAATCACACGGCAGCCATGCCGCGCTGGTGGCGAAGATCGAGCGTGCCGAGGCGATCGAGAATCTCGACGAGATCATCGACGCCAGCGACGTGGTGATGGTGGCGCGTGGCGATCTCGGCGTGGAGATCGGCGACGCCGAATTGCCCGGCCTGCAGAAGAAGATCATCACGCACTCGGTCCAGCGCAACAAGGTGGTGATCACCGCGACGCAGATGCTGCAGTCGATGGTGTCGAGCCCGATGCCGACGCGCGCGGAAGTCCTCGACGTCGCCAACGCGGTGATCGACGGCACCGACGCGGTGATGCTGTCGCAGGAAACCGCCGCCGGCCAGTATCCGGTGCGCGCGGTGGAAGCGATGGCGCGCATCTGCATCGGCGCCGAGAAACAGTTCAACAGCGACACCAACTACGAAGGCGCGCAGCGCGACCTCGACCGCGTCGACAACGCGATCGCGATGGCGACGATGTTCCTGACCCAGCACATTCCAGTCGAGGCGATCATCGCCCTCACCGAATCCGGCGGTACCGCGCGCTATCTGTCGCGCTTCCGTTCGCCGGTGCCGATCTACGCCTTCTCCCGCCATGCCGACGCCCGCCGCCGGATGTCGCTGATGCGCGACGTGTTCCCGATCGCCTTCGACAGCCGCGGCCTGTTCGCTGGCCAGGCCGCCCGTCAGGCCATCCGCCACCTGCTGGACGACGGCTTGCTGGACGAGGGGCAGCGCGTGCTGTTCACCAGTGGCGAGAGCATGCACCAGCACGGTTCCACCAATACCCTGCGGGTGATCGAGGTCAGCAAGACCATGCCGACCGCCTGACCGGGCGGCCGCCGGCGGACCCGATCGAAACCCGGGCGCGGGCTATAATTGCGTTTTCCCCGCGCCAGGACGCCACACGCAATGAGCATCGAACAGCTTGCCGAAACCGCCCGTGCGATGGTCGCGCCGGGCAAGGGCATCATCGCCATCGACGAATCCGCAGCGACCTGCCAGAAGCGCTTCGACGGCGTCGGCATCGCCAGCACCGAAGAGAACCGCCGCGCCTATCGCGAGCTGCTGCTGACCGTGCCCAAGGTCAACGACTACCTGGCCGGCGCCATCCTGTTCGACGAAACGATCCGCCAGTCCACCAGGGACGGCGTGCCGTTCGCCAAGTACATGGCCGACCACGGCATGATCCCGGGCATCAAGGTCGACAAGGGCACCGTGCCCCTGGCCGGCTTCCCGGGCGAGCTGGTGACCGAGGGCCTCGACGGCCTGCGCACCCGCCTGCAGGAGTACTACAAGCTCGGCGCGCGCTTCGCCAAGTGGCGCGCGGTGATCAACATCGGCGAGGACATCCCGTCGGGCACCTGCATCGAGGCCAACAGCCAGGCGCTGGCCCGCTATGCCGCGCTGTGCCAGGAGCAGGGCATCGTGCCGATGGTGGAACCCGAGGTGCTGATGGACGGCAGCCACGACATCGAGACCTGTTACGAAGTCACCGAAGTCACCCTGCGTTCGTTGTTCGATGCGCTGTACCAGCACAACGTCGCGCTGGAAGGCACCATCCTCAAGGCGTCGATGGTCGTGCCTGGCAAGGATTGCCCCGACCAGGCCAGCGTCGAGGAAGTGGCCGAAGCTACCCTGATGTGCCTGAAGTCGACCGTGCCGGCGATCCTGCCGGGCATCGTCTTCCTGTCGGGCGGCCAGAGCGACGAGGCCGCAACCGCGCACCTCGACGCGATGAACCGCATGGGCCCGAACCCGTGGCCGCTGTCGTTCTCCTATGGCCGCGCCATGCAGCAGGCCGCGCTGAAGCTGTGGTCGCAGGACATGACCGGCAACTGGGCCAAGGCGCAGGACACCGTGTACGCCCGCGCCAGGGACAATGGCCTGGCTGCATTGGGTCAGTGGAAGAAAGCCTGACTGACGCTGCTGCGCGGCCGTGATCGGGCTCGCGTGCCCGGTGCTCGAAAGCTCACGTACTGTTAGTACGCTTCGCTTTCTGCGCTCCGGACGCACGTCCCGCTGACGGCCGCTCGCGACGCATCAGCTGTCTCTTTGCGCTCCAAAACGCCGGCTTTGCTGGCGTTTTTCGTTTCGCATCCATGCCTAAAGTCACGGGTGCGTCATCCTCCGTCCGCATAAAATTGCCGGATGAATTTCCGCGCAGAATCGACGTTCCGGCTCTGGGCCGGTGGAATGATCGTGGGCCTGATGCTTGCAGGCTGCCACCGCGATGGCGATGCCGGCAAGGCCGGAGGCAAGGGTGGTCCGGGCGGCAACCAGCCGGTCGAGGTGGTGATCCTGCCGGTGCGCCAGGAGCCATGGACGGATACCCTGCAGGCGCTGGGCACCGTGAAAGCGCACGAATCGGTAACGGTGACCGCCAAGGTCAGCGAAACCGTGGACAAGGTGCATTTCGAAAGCGGGCAGTGGGTGAATCGCGGTGCGCCGTTGGTGACGCTGACCGGCCAGCAGCAGCAGGCCGCGCTGGCCGCCGCCGATGCCGCTGCCAAGGAAGCCGATACGCTCTACCGACGCCAGTCGCAACTTGCGGCGCAGCAGCTGATCGCGAAGTCGATGCTCGATCAGCAGAAGGCAACGCGCGATGCCGCGATCGCGCAGGTGCAGCAGATTCGCGCCAACCTGTCCGACCGCGTGATCCGCGCGCCGTTCTCCGGCCTGCTCGGGCTGCGCCAGGTGAGCCCCGGCACGCTGGTGACGCCGGGCACGGCGATCGCCACGCTCGATGACGTCTCGCGCGTCTATGTCGATTTCCCGGTGCCGGAAACCGAATTGGCCAATATCGCCCCAGGGCAGGCGGTGGGTGGAACCACGCAGGCCTATCCCGGTCGCGAATTCGCCGGCACGGTGCAGACCTCCGCCGGTCGCCTGGACACCGGTTCGCGCGCGATGACGGTGCGCGGCGATTTCCCCAATTCCGACCACGCGCTGAAACCGGGCATGCTGGTGAATGTCGAGGTCACGCGCGGCACGCATGACGCCATCGTCGTGCCCGAACTCGCGGTGATGCAGGTCGGCTCGCAGACCTTCGTCTGGCGCGTCACGCCCGCGAGCAAGGCGCAGAAGGTCGAAGTCGAAGTCGGCGGGCGCATTCCCGGCAAGACGATGATCCGTACCGGACTCAATGCCGGCGATCGCATCGTGGTCGATGGCGTCGGCAAGGTAAAGGCGGACGCCACCCTCAAGGCCGCGGCACCCGCCGCCGCCGGGGCTGCCAAGAAGTGAAACTGTCCGACGTCTCCATCAAGCGGCCGGTGCTGGCCGTGGTGATGAGCCTGCTGCTGGTGGTGCTGGGCGTGATGTCGTTCATGCGCCTGACGCTGCGCGAACTGCCGGCGATCGATCCGCCGATCGTGTCGGTGCAGGTCGACTACCCGGGTGCGTCGGCCAGCGTGGTGGAAACACGCATCACCAAGGTCCTCGAGGATGGCCTCGCCGGCATCGAAGGCATCAATACCATCGACTCCTCGAGCCAGAACGGCAGCTCGCGCATCAGCATCGAGTTCCTGCCGACCCGCGACATCGAAGGTGCGACCAACGATGTCCGCAACGCGGTGAGCCGCGTCGCCGACAACATCCCGCCGGAAGCGCGTCCTCCGGAAATCACCAAGGTCGAGAGCGATTCCGACCCGATCATCTGGTTCAACCTGCGTTCGTCCAACATGGACACGCTGCAGCTCACCGACTACGCGCAGCGCTATCTCGTCAACCGCTTCTCCAGCCTGCCCGGCGTCGCCACCGTGCGCATGGGCGGCGGACAGGCTTATGCGATGCGCATCTGGCTCGACCACGATGCGATGGCCGCGCGCGGCATCACCATTCCCGACGTCGAAACCGCGCTGAAGCAGGAGAACGTCGAACTCGGCGCGGGCCATCTCGAATCCAAGGATCGCGACTTCATCCTGCGGGTGATGCGTGACTACACCACGCCGGAAGCCTTCGCGCAGTTGCCGGTGACGCGCGGCAACGACGGTTACGTGGTCAAACTCGGCGACATCGCCACGGTCAAGCAGGAGTCGGCGGAACGCCGTGCCTGGTACCACAGCAACGGCGAACCGGCGATCGGCTTGGGCATCGTCAAGACGTCGACCGCCAACAGCCTCGACGTCGCCAAGGCCGCGCAGGCCGAAGCCGAGCGCATCCGTTCCAGCCTGCCGGGCGGCGCCGACATCTACGTCGCCTTCGACAACACCACCTTCATTTCCGCCGCGGTCGAGCGCGTCTACGGCACGCTGATCGAAGCGGTGATCCTGGTGCTGGTGGTGATCTGGCTGTTCCTCGGCAGCGTGCGCGCGGCGCTGATCCCGGCGGTGACGGTGCCGGTGTGCCTGATCGCGTCGTTCATCGCGCTGTATGCGTTCGGCTTCTCGATCAACCTGCTGACGCTGTTGGCACTGGTGCTGTGCATCGGCCTGGTGGTCGATGATGCCATCGTGGTGGTGGAGAACATCCAGCGTCGCGTCGATCTCGGCGAACCGGCACTGGTGGCGGCGCGGCGCGGTACCGCGCAAGTCGCGTTCGCAGTGCTGGCGACGACCGCGGTGCTGATCGCGGTGTTCCTGCCGGTCGGGTTCCTGCAAGGCAATACCGGCCGCCTGTTCCGCGAGTTGTCGGTGGCGATGGCGGCGGCGGTGGCGATCTCCGCCTTCGTCGCGTTGACGCTGACGCCGATGATGGCGTCGAAGTTGCTGAAGCCGCACACCGGCCCGCATGCGGTACATTCCAATCGTGTCAGTGAGTGGTTAAACGCGCGCTTCACCCGCATGGCCGATGCCTATCGCGGCCTGCTCACGCGCGTGGTCGGTCGCACCTGGCTGTTCGCCGGCCTGATGGTCGGCGCGCTGGTGGCGACGGTGCTGCTGTTCAAGGCGCTGCCCAGCGAACTGGCGCCGGCGGAAGACCGCGGCACCTTCCAGATCATGGCGGAAGGCCCGGAAGGCGCGAGCTTCGATTACACCGTCGCGCAGATGAAGAAGGTCGAGCAGGTACTGCTTGACGAGACCGGCCCCGGCAAGCCGCTGGAACGCGCCAATCCGCGCGTGCCCGGCAGTTTCGGCCCGAGCGAGGACATGTACATCGGTCGCGCCAGTGTCTTCCTCAAGGACTGGAAGGAACGCAAGCAGAGCACCGCCGATGTCGCCGCCGAATTGCAGAAGAAGCTGTCGGCGATCACCAGCGTGAAGTCGCGCACGATGCTCAGCGGCGGCCTGGTGCGCACGCGCGGCCAGCCGTTCCAGCTGGTGCTGGGTGGTCCCGACTACGCCGAACTGGCGCAGTGGCGCGACATCCTGATGGCGAAGATCAACCAGTATCCCGGCCTGAACGGCGTCGATTCCGACTACAAGGAAACCCGGCCGCAGATGCGGGTGATCATCGACCACGCGCGCGCGGCCGACCTCGGCGTGACGGCGCAGGCGATCGGTGGCGCCTTGCAGGCGTTGATGGGCGGCGAGCGCATGACCACCTTCGTCGACGATGGCCAGGAATACGACGTAATGCTGCAGGCCGGACGCGACAATCGCGATTCCGTCGCCGACCTCAACAACATCCAGGTGCGTTCCAAGGCCGGCACGCTGGTGCCGTTGTCCAACCTGGTGACGTTGAAGGAAGTCGCCGAACCGGGCTCGCTGGCGCGCTTCAACCGACTGCGCTCGATCACGATTTCCGCAGGCTTGGCCCCGGGCGCGCGCTTGGGCGACGCGGTGGCGTGGGCGCAGAAGACGGTCAAGGAATCGCTGCCGGAACACGCGCAGATCAGCTGGAAGGGCGAGTCGCGCGAGTTGCAGCAATCGGGCGGGGAAGTGCTGATCACCTTCGCGCTGGCGCTGCTGATCGTCTACCTCGCGCTGGGCGCGCAGTTTGAAAGCTTCCTGCATCCGCTGGTGATCATGCTGACGGTACCGCTGGGCGTGCTCGGTGCGCTGCTCGGCCTGTGGATCACCGGCGGCACGCTCAACCTGTTCTCGCAGATCGGCATCGTCATGCTGGTCGGCCTCGCCGCCAAGAACGGCATCCTGATCGTCGAATTCGCCAACCAGTTGCGCGACGAGGGCCGCAGCGTGCGCGACGCCATCATCGAATCGGCATCGATCCGCCTCCGTCCGATCCTGATGACCTCGATCGCGACGGTGATGGGCGCGATCCCGCTGATCGTCGCCGGTGGTCCCGGTTCGGCCAGCCGCGCCACCATCGGCGTGGTCGTGGTGTTCGGCGTGTCGGTGTCGACGCTGCTGTCGTTGTTCGTGATCCCGGCGTTCTACCTGGTGATCGCGCCGCACACGCATTCGCCGGAAGCGATCGCCCACGAACTCGACAAACTGGAAGCCGAGACTCCGAACGTGGGCGGGCACGCCTGATGGCAATGCAGGAGCCCGCCTCCCGCGAACTGCGCATGTATGGCCTCAATGCCGTGCGTGCGGTGTTCGCAAAACGCCCCGAAGCGCTGCGCAAGCTGTATCTCGCCGAAGCGCGCGTCGGCGACTTGCGCGACGTGCTGAAGTGGTGCGCGTCGCATCGCGTCGGCTATCGCATCGTGCCCGACGACGATCTGCGCAAGCTGGCCGCGAGTTCGCATCACGAAGGCGTGGTTGCCGATGTCCTGCGTGCACCGATGCCACGCCTCGACGAATGGCTGGCGACGCGCCCCGTCGGTCGCGATTGCGCGCTATGGCTGGATGGCGTCGGCAATCCGCACAATCTCGGCGCGATCCTGCGCAGCGCCGCGCATTTCGGCGTCAACGCCTTGCTGATCCCGCGTGATTCCGACCTGCAGGTGTCCGGTGCGGCCGCGCGCGTGGCGGAAGGCGGCGCCGAAGCGGTGACGCTGGTGCGCCTGCCGGCCGCCGATCATGCGTTGGCGATGTTGCGCGAAGCCGGCTACACCACGGCCGCAACCTTGGTCGATGGCGGCGGTGACCTGTTCGCGCTGGAGTTGCCGCAGCGACTGGTCTACGTCATGGGCGCGGAGCAGTCCGGCATGGATCGCGGGTTGGCCGCGCGCTGCGACCTGCGGGTGTCGATTCCCGGCACCGGCGCGGTGGAAAGCCTCAATGTCGCGTCGGCGACGGCAGTCCTGTTGGCGATGTGGGCGCGGAACGCCTGATCCGCGAATCAGACGTTCCCTTGGTCCAGCGAATCAGCGACGTTTGCGCGGTTCCGGCGCCGGCATGGTGCCGCTGCCGAGGCTGCCATCGACATTGGCGGCGATGAAAGCGAGCGTGGCATAGGCGGCGATGTCGACGCGCAGGTCCTCGGGATCGACCTTGTCGAGGGTGTCGTTCGGCGTGTGGTGCAGGTCGAAGTAACGGGTGGCATCGTGCGCGAACGCACCGGCCGCGGATCCCGCGCCCTGCATCAGGCCCATTTCCGATTCGGCTTCGCCCTTGCCCGGCGTGTAGGCGATGCCCAGCGGCTTCAGGAGTTCCGCCACCTGCGCCATCGCCGGTTCGGCGTCCTTCGACCAGGTGCCGCCGAACTCGTACACGCGACCGGGGCCGGAATCCGACTCCATCACGATCTGGCTCTTGGCGATCTTGTCCTTCTGCGATTCGGCATAGACGCGACCACCCCACAGGCCCTGCTCCTCATTGGCGAAGGCGACCACACGGATGGTGCGTTCCGGACGCTTCATCTGCGCCGCCAGCTTCGCCGCCGCCATCGAGATGGCGATGCCGCTGCCGTCGTCGATCGCACCGGTGCCGAGATCCCAGGAATCGAGGTGGCCGGCGAGTGCGACGATTTCATCGGGCTTGCTGCTGCCGGTGAATTCGCCGATCACGTTCTGCGAGGTGTATTCGCCGTTGAAACCGCAGTCCAGTGCAACGCGGATGCGCGTCGGGCCGAGCTTGACCAGGCGGGCGAGCTGGTCGGCGTCGATGTTGGTGAGCGATGCTTCCGGAATCGGCTTGACGCCGGCTTCGAAGCGGGTCATGCCGGTGTGCGGATTGCGTTCCCAGTCGGTGCCGGCCGGACGCATCACGTAACCGATCGCGCCGGCCTTCGACGCCGACGACGCACCGGTGGTGCGGACCCGGCTGCCGATGCCGTAGCCGTGGCCGTCCTTCGCTCGCGGCATCATCACGTCGACGAAGGCGATCTTGCCGGCCAGCGATCCCGGAGCGGCTTTCTGCAACGCTTCCAGCGAATCGAAACGCACCACTTCGCCTTCGACGGTACCGCCCGGGCTGCCGCCGAGCGCGGTCAGCACCAGCTTCTGCGAATGCGGGCCGAGCACTTCGCCATGCTCGCTGCGGCGCTCCCACTTCGGGAAGGTCACCGGTTGCGTCCATACCTTGTCGAACCCGAGTTCCTTGAACTTGGCCTTGGCCCATTCCACCGCACGGGCATCGCCCTCGCTGCCGGCCATGCGCTGGCCGACTTCGGTGGTCAGCGATTCCAGCACCTTCCAGCCGGTGTTGTCCTTCAGCGCCTGGTCGCGCAACGCGGCGGCGGCCTGCACGGTCGCGGGCGAAGCCCTGGTTTCGGCGGCGAACGCGGACGACGTGGCGAGAAGGCTGGTGAGGGAAACGGCGAGCAGGGTGCGGTTCATGGCGGTCTCGACGCGGAAAAGAGAAACCCCGAGCCTAGCAGCCCGGGGTTCCCGACCAGCTGTGCCAATGGTCATGCCGCCATCGTGCCGACGGCGGCGCATGGGTCACTTCTTCAGGCTGTCGCGGATGTCGCGCAGCAGCAACACTTCCTCGCTCGGCGGTGCATCGGCGGCGACTTCCGGCTTGCGCATGCGGTTGTAGGCCTTGAGGAACAGGAAGATCACGAAGGCGATCAGCAGGAAATCGATGCAGGTCTGGATGAAATCGCCGTACTTGATCGCCACTTCCGCGACCTTTTCCTTGCCGGTCGCCGGATCCATCACCGCCGGGGTGATGACGTGTTTCCAGTCCTTGAAGCTGACGCCACCGGTCAACATGCTGATCGCCGGCATCACCACGCCTTCGACCAGCGCGGTGACGATCTTGCCGAATGCGGCGCCGATGATCACGCCGACTGCCAGGTCGACGACATTGCCTTTGGAGATGAACTCCTTGAACTCGCTGATCATGCCCATGCAATCCAACCCGTGTTGAGAGGTGGCGGGAGCATAGCGCAGCGCCGTCTAGACGATTTCACCTTCCAGCACCAGCAGCGCCCCGAGGCGGGCGACGAAGCGGTCGCCACGCTGCAGTGCGGCAACGCCGGCCGGCGTGCCGGTGAACACCAGGTCGCCGCGGCGCAGCGCATACAGCTTCGACAGTTCGATCAGCACGTCGGGAACGTCCCAGATCCAGTCGCGGAGTTCGCCGTGCTGGCGCAGTTCGCCGTTCACCTCGAGACTGATCGCGAGCGTGGACAGGTCGCCGGCATCCGCCACAGGAATCACCCTGCTGATCGGCGCCGAATCGTCGAAAGCCTTGCCGATGTCCCAGGGCAGCGACTTCGCCTTGCATTCGGCCTGGAGGTCGCGGCGGGTGAGGTCGAGGCCGATGGCATAACCGAACACCAGCGCCTCGGCCTGCGCCCGTGTCAATTCGCCTTGCGGGGCATCGGCGCCGAGCACCGCTACCAGTTCGACTTCGTGGTGCAATTCGTGCGTCGCCGTCGGATAGCGCACGCGGCCATCGGTGACGATGGCATCGGCCGGTTTCTGGAACAGCACCGGGCGACCGCGCGCGTCCGGCGACGCCGGCGTCGCCCCCATTTCGCGCGCATGGTCGGCGAAGTTGCGGCCGACGCAGTGGATGTGGTGCACCGGGATCGTGCGGCCGTCGCCGGTGGTGACGCGCGGAGCGGGCAGGGGCGGGAAGACGTCGTTCATGGGCGCTGCATCGAATTGGCCGGAACCGCTATGCTGCGTGCGGATTCATACCGTCGCAAGCCAAGCCGTGACCGAACCGCTCATCGCCGTCGAACAGATCCCCGACCATGGTTTCGCCGAAGCCAGCGGTACGGTCGATGGCGATGCCGAATCGCTGATCCTGCGTCGCGACGGCATGCGGGTGGCGGCGTGGTTCAACATCTGCCCGCACGCCGGACGCCGGCTCGATTGGGCGCCCGGGCAGTTCCTGGTCTCGCGCACCGGCGACCTGGTCTGCGCGGCGCATGGCGCCAGTTTCTCGCCGATCGATGGCCGCTGCACCGGCGGACCCTGCATGGGATCGTCGCTGCGCGCGGCGCCGGTGGAAACGCGCGACGGCCAGGTGTTCCTGAAAAACGTCAGCGGAACACCTGCAGCAGATTGACCATCGCCACCACGATGGCGATGTAGATGCAGGCCAGCGGTCCGCCGATCCGCCACAGGTCGCGCGGGGTGTAATTGCCTGGGCCGATGATCATCGAGATCACCGGGTTCGACGCCGTCATGAAATTGCACGAGGCCGACAGCGCGACGATCAGGGCGAAGCTGGTGGGATTGCCCCCGGTCGCGAGTGCGAGGTTGACCGCGATCGGCACTAGCATGATGGTCGCGCCGACATGGCTGATGATCAGCGAGAACAGCACGGTGAGCACCGCCAGCGCGAGTTCGATCAGCACGATCGGCGTGCTCTGCGGGATGCGATCGACCGTGTGGCCGGCGACCCAGGCCGCCGCGCCGCTGGAATCCATCGCCCAGCCCAGCGGGATCAGGCAGGCCATCAGGAACACGGTTTTCCAGCTGATCGCGGCGTAGGCCTCGTCCATTTGGATGACGCCGGTGACGAGCATGCCGGCGACGCCGGTCATCAGCGCGATCGGCACCGGCACGCGCGACGACAGCGCGATCAGCATGGTGACGGCGAAGATGCCCATCGCGATCTTGAACTTGTGCGGGCGTTGGCGCGCCTTCGGGTAATCGGTGACGACCACGAAGTCCTTCTGCGCGGCGACTTCCGCCAGCCGCTGCCAGATGCAGTGCAGGACCAGCATGTCGCCGGCGCGCAGCGGCACGTTGCGCACGTCTTCGCGGATCACTTCACGATCGCGGTTGATCGCCAGCAGGCTGATGCCGTACTGCTTGCGGAAGCGCAGTTCGGCCTGGGTCTTGCCGATGAAACGCGAATTCGGCGGGACCACCGCTTCGGCGATGCCGGCGCGGCTGGGATTGAAGAGGTCGCCGAATTCGCGCAGCCGCGATGACGCGACCAGCTTCTGTTGTTCGGCGAAACGCAGCACGTCTTCGCCCGGACCCATCGCGCCGAGGACGTCGCCGACCCAGATGCGCGCATCCGACGGCGGCGCCAGGCGCGATTCGCCGTGGCTGCGATGCGCGAGCAGCAAAGGCGCGCCGACCAGGCGTTCCGCTTCGCCGATGGTGGTGCCGACCAGCGGACTCTGCGCCGTCACCGTCAGTTCGAAGACGTCGCCATTGATGCCGTAGGTACTGGCGAAATAGCTCTCGGTGCGGCCGGGCGTCACCGCGCCGTCTTCCTCGCGCAGGCGACGATCGCCGTAGAAGCGGAAGTACAGCAGCACTGCCGCCAGCATGACGATGCCGATCGGCATCGGCGCGAACATCTTGAAGGGATGGATCGACGCCGCGCCCGAAGGCATGTTGGCATTGGCCGACATCAGCAAGTCGTTGAGCAGGATCAGCGGCGAATTGCCGACCATGGTCAGCGCGCCGGCCATCACGATGGTCGCGGCGATCGGCAGCAGCATGCGCGAGGTGGCGATGCCGGTGCGCGCGGAGATGCGCGACGACACCGGCAGGAACATCGCCATCACCGACGGGTTCTGCATCAAGGGCGACACCGCGGCCGCCGACAGGCAGGTGAGGGTGAGCAGGCGTTTGTCGGAACCGCTCGATCGTCGCAGCAACCAACCAGCGAGGCGGTTGAGCGCGCCGGTGCGCTCGAGGCCGGCGCCAAGGATCATCGTCGAGATGATGCTGATCACCGCGCTGCCGGAGAAGCCGCCGAACAGGTCCTCGGGTGCGATCAATCCGGTCAGGCCGAGCAGCACCAGCACGCACAACGCGACGACGTCCGGACGGATGCGCTCGAACAGGAACAGCACCATCGTCAGCCCGACCAGGCCGAGCACCATGGCCATGTCGCTGCTGAGGACGAGGCCGCTGCCCATCGTCAGGTGCGGTCGTAGATCAGGTCGAAAACGGGATGGCCGAGGCGTTGGCCGCGCGTCTCGAAATGCGTCTGCGGACGCCAGTCCGGGCGCGGCACCTGCCCGCGGGGGCCGGCGCGATTCACCAGTCCCGGCGTTGCATCGAGTACATCCCACATCTGTTCGGCGTAATCGGGCCAGTCGGTGGCGAGATGCAGGCGACCGGTCGGCGCCAGCTTGCGCACCAGCAGTGCGGCGAATTCCGGGTTCACCAGCCGGCGCTTGCCGTGGCGCTTCTTGTGCCAGGGATCCGGGAAGTAGATGCGGATCTCGTCGAGCGAACCATCGGCGATTTCGTTCTCCAGCACTTCGACGGCGTCGTGGTGATAGAGGCGCGCGTTCTTCGCGTCATCGCTGGCCAGTGCGTTGAGCAGGCGACCGACGCCGGGTGCGTGCACTTCGATGCCGATGTGGTCGCGCGCGGGGTCCAGCGCAGCGGAATAGCGCAGTGCTTCGCCGTTGCCGAAACCGATCTCGACGATGCGCGGTGCATGGCGACCGAAGGCGGCGTCGAAATCGCGCGGCGTGCCCGAGTAGTCGAGACCGAAACGTGGCCATTGCTCATCGAACGCGCGTTGCTGCGCTTCGGTGAAGCGGCCCTGGCGCAGGACGAAACTGCGGATGCGGCGACGCCCGGGTTCGACCGTGAACGGCTTGGCCGGGACTTTCGCGCCGTCGCTCGAGAACGGATCGGTCATCCGATCAGTCCGTCCACCGGCGACGAGGCGCTGGCATAGCGCTTGCGCGGAATGCGGCCGGCAAGGAAGGCGTCGCGACCGGCTTCGACCGCCGCTTTCATTGCGCGCGCCATCCGCACCGGATCCCTGGCGCCGGCAATCGCCGTGTTCATCAGCACGCCATCGCAGCCGAGCTCCATCGCGATCGCAGCGTCCGAGGCGGTGCCGACGCCGGCGTCGACGATGATCGGCACCTTGGCGTTCTCGACGATCTCGAGCAGGTTGTAGCGATTCTGGATGCCGAGGCCGGAACCGATCGGCGCGGCCAGCGGCATCACCGCGACGCAGCCGATCTCCTCCAGGCGCTTGCACAGGATCGGATCGTCGCTGGTGTAGACCATGACGTGGAAACCGTCGGCGACCAGCGTTTCGGCGGCCTTGAGCGTCTGGATCACGTCGGGGAACAGCGTTTTCTGGTCGCCCAGCACTTCGAGCTTGGTCAGGTTGTGGCCATCCAGCAGTTCGCGCGCGAGCCGGCAGGTGCGCACGGCGTCCTCGGCGGTGTAGCAGCCGGCGGTATTCGGGAGGATGGTGTAGCGATCGGGCGGCAGCACGTCGAGCAGGTTCGGTTCGCCCGGATTCTGCCCGATGTTGGTGCGACGGATCGCCACGGTGACGATCTCGGCGCCGGCGGCTTCGGTGGCGTTGCGGGTTTCGTCGAGATCCCTGAATTTGCCGGTGCCGGTGAGCAGGCGCGAACGGTAGGCCTTCCCTGCGATGACCAGGGCGTCGTCGGAAATGTTCATGGGGAAATTATCGCCGATGGCGCTTGATGATGCCGCTTCGGCTCGAATATTGCGGCCGCGCAAACGCAAGCCTCATCCACCGCCAAGCGCGTGCACGATCTCGACGCGATCGCCCGCGCGCAACGCGGTGTTCGCATGGCGACTGCGCGGCACGATCTCGCCGTTGATCTCGACCGCGACGCGGCGCTCGGCCAGGCCTTCGGCTTGCAGCAGGGTCGCGATGGTGGTGTCGGGTGCGCAGGCGCGCGTTTCGCCATTGAGCTGGATGTCCATGGCGTCATTGTCGCCCGAAGCGGGATGTCGCGCTGCAGCATGCGAGCGTTAGCTTTTCGTGAAACCATCGCCATACGCGGGCGAATCCAGCCCGGTCCAACGAGATCGCATCGATGCGCACGAAGCTCCTCTGCACCGCCCTGGCGTCCGTCCTGTCGATGGTGGCCCTGCCGGCCGCCGCCCAATACGTCGATACCCATGCCCGGACCTTCAGCCAGACCATCTTCTTCGGCGACAGCCTGACCGATGCCGGGTTCTTCCGGCCGCTGCTGCCGGCCGCGGGACAGCCGTTCATCGGCCAGTTCACCACCAACCCGGGCACCACCTGGGCGCAGGACGTGGCGAACTATTACGGCACCAACCAGTCGACCGGCTGGACGGCCGCAGGACCCGACAGCGGCAGCAACTACGCCGTGGGTGGCGCGCGCGTCAACACGCCCAGCGCGAGTGCCCCGTCGCTTGCCCAGCAGGCGGCCTTCTACCTGTCGCGCACGGGGGGTCGTGCCGATCCCAACGCCCTGTATACGGTGTGGGGCGGCGCCAATGACCTGCGTGCGATCACCAATCCGGCCAATGCCGCAACGACCATCGGTTCGGCGGTGGCCGGTGAAGTCGCCATCGTCGGCCAATTGCAGGCGGCGGGTGCGCGTTACGTGCTGGTGCCGAACATCCCGGACATCGGCCTGACCCCGGAAGCGCTTGCGGCCGGCCCTGTCACTTCCGCGACGGCGACTGCGTTGTCGGCGAACTACAACTCGGCGCTGTACAGCGCCTTCGCTTCCAGCGGGCTGCGCATCATTCCGCTCGATACCTTCCACATGCTGCGCGAGATCGTCGCCAATCCGGCGCTCTACGGATTCCGCGATGTCACCCATACCGCGTGCGGCACCGGCAATGCGCCTGCCGGCTCGTCGCTGACGTGTGGTCCGCAAGGGTTGGGCCTTCCGTCTTCGTACGCTCCGGGCGCCGATCAGACCTATGCGTTCGCCGATGGCATCCATCCGTCGACAGCCGCCCACAAGATCCTCAGCGACTACGCCGTCGCCACGCTGGAAGGCCCGCGCCAGATCGCCGTCCTGCCGATGTCGGCGATGAGCGTCGGCCGCAATCGCGCCGACCTGCTGTTCGCCCAGACCCAGGGCAAGACCTTCGGCGAGAAGGACGCGAATGGCATGCGCTGGTGGTTCAACGGCAACCTCGACCAGCAGCGCTATACCCGTGGCCAGGCGGGCGACGGCTTCGACGGCATCGGTCCGTCGCTGGGCGGCGGCATCGGCTGGAACAGCGGTGCGTTCAACTACGGCGGTGCATTGAACTACGGCCGCCAGCGCATCGATTACGCGCAGAAGCGCGGCGATTTCCGCCAGACCGACCTCTCGATCGCCGGTTTCGCCGGCTGGCACAACAACAATGCCTGGGTGACCGCGCAACTCGGCTATTCACGCATCGAGGACAAGGTGCGTCGCGACGTGCCGCTGGGACCGGCGGTGCGCACCCACAGCGGCAAGGCCAACGGCAGCGACGTCTACGCCGGCATCAACGGCGGCTGGATGTTCCACAGCGGCAAGCTCGACCACGGTCCGGTCGGCGAAGTGCTGTTGCAGCGCATCCGCATCGATGGCTACACCGAAAGCGATGCCAACCTGTCGACCGCGCTGGCCTATCCGAGGCAGACCTTCAATTCGCGCCTGGCATCGCTGGGGTACGAGGCGCGCTTCCACTTGACCGAAAGCCTGACGCCGTTCGCGCGCGTGAGCGCCGATCGCGAATTCGGCAAGCTGCCCTCGGAAGCGCGCGCCAGCATGCCGAGCGTGGGTTCGATGGAATTCGCGGTGCCGGGTCCGTCGTTCGATCGCGGCTACGGTTCGCTGGCGGCCGGCGTGCGCGGGCAGTTCGAAGGCCTCGACGTGATGGTCGGCGGCACCACGACCGTCGCGCGCGGCGGCGGCAACTATCGTGCACTGTCGCTGACCGTCGGCAAGACTTTCTAACCATTGCTTGACACACGGGCAACATGCTGCGGTTAGAATCCGCGGCGTCCGCGGGTGTAGTTCAATGGTAGAACTGCAGCTTCCCAAGCTGCTAGCGTGGGTTCGATTCCCATCACCCGCTCCAACCCATTCACGGCGGCCTCGGCCGCCGTGATCGTCTCGAGGCCGTGTGCATGTCAGGTGAGGTCACCGTGGGTTGGCGGGAAACCGTGGCCCTGCCGGAATTGGGCATCGAGCGCATCCGCGCCAAGATCGACACCGGCGCGCGCAGTTCGTCGCTGCATGTCGATCGCCAGTGGCGGATCGAGCGCGATGGCGAAACCTGGGTCGGTTTCGAGATCCGTCCGCGCCCGGGCGCCGACGTGGTCACCGTGGAGGCGCGCCTGATCGACGAGCGCGAGGTCATCGATTCCGGCGGCCACCGCGCGCGGCGCCCGTTCATCCGCGCGCGCATGCGCCTCGCCGACATCGATCGCGAGATCGAACTCAACCTCGCCGACCGCGCCGGCATGCGTTTCCCGATGTTGCTCGGCCGCCAGGCCATGCGTGACGGTTTCGTCGTCGATCCCTCGCGTTCGCACCTGCACCGACGACGCAAAGGCGCCGAATGAAACTCGCGATCCTGTCGCGCAACACCAAGCTGTATTCCACCAAGCGCCTGGTCGAGGCCGCGCGCCAGCGCGGCCACAGCGTGCGCGTGCTCGATCCGCTGCGCTGCTACATGAAGATCGGCGTCGACGCCTTCGAGATGCATTACAAGGGCGTGCAGATCGCCGGCTACGACGCGGTGATCCCGCGCATCGGCGCGTCGGTCACGCGCTACGGCACCGCGGTGCTGCGCCAGTTCGAACTGATGGGGACGACTTCGCCCAACGGCTGCGACGCCATCCTGCGCGCGCGCGACAAATTGCGTTGCCACCAAATGCTGGCGGCCGAAGGCATCGATTTCCCCGCGACCGTGTTCGGCGACAACCCCGACGATACCGTCGACATGCTGTCGATGCTGGGGCCGCCGCCCCACGTCATCAAGTTGAACGAAGGCTCGCAGGGCGCGGGCGTGATGCTCACCGAAAAGCCGTCGGCATCGCGCGCGGTGATCGAGGCCCTGCGCGGCCTCTATGCGCAATTCCTGGTGCAGGAATTCGTCGCCGAAGCCAGGGGCGCCGACCTGCGCTGTTTCGTGGTCGGCGGCCAGGTGGTCGCGGCGATGAAGCGCCAGGCACCGGACGGCGATTTCCGCTCCAACCTGCATCGCGGCGGCAGTGCGGTTCCGGCCAAGCCACGCAAGGACGAGATCGATGTCGCCGTGCGCGCGGCGCGCGCGCTGGGCCTCGGCATCGCCGGCGTCGACCTGATCCGCTCCAAGCGCGGCCCGCTGGTGCTGGAGGTCAATTCATCGCCCGGCCTGGAAGGCATCGAGCAGGCGACCGGCGTCGACATCGCCGGGGCCATCATCGACCACGTCGCCGCCGGGGTGGAACCTCGCGCCCGCAAGCGTGTCAAAGCAGGGAAGGGCGCCGCGAAGCGCCGTTGAGCGGCCCTGTGCCAGAATGAAAACTCGAATGGAGGAGACCGCCCGTGCGCGTACTCTTGATTGAAGACAACCAGGACATCGCCGCCAACCTCGGCGATTACCTCGAAGACCGCGGCCATGCGGTCGATTTCGCCGCCGATGGTGTCACCGGCCTGCATCTGGCGGTCGTGAATGATTTCGACGCCATCATCCTCGACCTCAACCTGCCGGGCATGGACGGCCTTGAGGTCTGCCGCAAACTGCGCAACGATGCGCGCAAGCAGACGCCGGTGCTGATGCTGACCGCGCGCGACAGCCTCGACAACAAGCTGGAAGGGTTCGAATCCGGCGCCGACGATTACCTGGTCAAGCCGTTCGCGCTGCAGGAAGTCGACGTGCGCCTGAACGCGCTGGCGCGCCGCGGCAAGGGGCCGCAGGCGCGGGTGCTGTCGATCGCCGACCTCGAATACAACCTCGATACCCTGGAAGTGCGCCGCGGCGGCAAGCTCCTGCAGCTCAACCCGACCGCGTTGAAGATCCTCCAGGCGCTGATGGAAGCAGCGCCCGCGGTGGTCACGCGCCAGGACCTGGAAACGCGCGTGTGGGGCGAGGAGCTGCCCGATTCCGATTCGCTGCGCGTGCACATCCACGGCCTGCGCGCGGTGATCGACAAGCCGTTCCCGACGCCGCTGATCCAGACCCGCCACGGCATCGGTTATCGCATCGCGCCGCCGGATGCCGGCTAAGCCCACTCGCTCGAACCTGCCCGGGTTGCCGACGCGCCACAACCGGCGCCGTCTGCGCACGCGCATCGTGCTGTCGTTCTTCCTGCTGGGGCTGGGGCTGACATCGCTGTTCGCATTGGCGACGAACTACATCCGCGATCGCATCGAAAACCAGTTGATCGAAAAGACGCTCAAGCGTGAGGTCGAGAGCCTGGTGGCGCAGGTGGAGCAGCATCCGGATCAACCAAAGTTTTTCCTGATCTTCGATGCGCGAACCTGGGGCGATGACAATGCCTACAAGATCAATCCCCTATACCGGGACTTGCCTGAAGGTGTGCACGAAGTTTCCGAGTACGACGAGAAGAACGTCCCGCATACCTGGAAAGTCGCGGTGCAACGCGGACGATCCGCCAATGGCAAGCCGTTCACGAGCATCGTTCGCTACGACATTACCGGCGCAGCGGAATCGACGACCAAATTGATGCGCTGGCTGTTCGGCGCGGTGGTCGGATTCACGCTTCTGTCGCTGGCGATAGGCTGGTGGTCCGCATCGCGCGTGATGAGTCCGGTCTCCGATCTCGTGCGGTTGATTCGGCGGCGTTCGGGCGAAGGCGCGAACGCCAAGGCGCTGGCCCCGCGCTTTCCCAATGACGAAGTGGGCGAGCTGGCGCGCGCGCTCGACGATTATTCCGACCGCATCAATGACGCCGCGCGTCGCGAACGCGAGTTCAACGCCGATGTCAGCCACGAACTGCGCACGCCGCTGGCGGTGATCCGCAGCACGGTGGAGCTGATGCTGGAACAGCCCGACCTCAGCGACAAGATGCGCGAGCGCATCCAGCGCATCCAGCGCGCGCAGGAAGGCGGCACCGCGATCACCGAAACCCTGCTGCTGCTCTCGCGCGGCGAACGCGTGCGCGGCGAGACGTCGGTGGCGCGCGTCGCCGAGCAATTGCTTGATGCCCATCGCCTGCAGATGCGCCGCGGCAAGCAGCTCGACCTGCGCATGGAAGGCAATACCGCGCTGATGGTCGATGCGCCGGAGGCGACGGTGAACGTCGCGCTGGGCAACCTGCTCGCCAATGCCGTGCGCTATACCGACGCCGGCAGCGTGACGGTGCACATCGGTGCCGATTCGGTGGACGTGATCGACACCGGCCGCGGACTCAGCGAAGAGGACGAGCAGCGCATGGCGGAACGCGGGTATCGCGGCGGTGCTTCGGGCAATACCAAGGGCGCGGGCATCGGTCTCGCGATCGTGACCCGCATCTGCGCGCTTTATGGTTGGCAGATGCAGGTGCGGCCGCGACGCGACGGCACCGTCGGCACCATGGCGACGCTGAGTTTCTCCGACGTCAGGGCGCCCGCCGGGACTAGTAGCTGAGCCACCAGCAGTCCCGATAACGTCGCAGATGGAAATTCACGCTGGTGGTCGTGGTCGACTTGTCTTGCGCCAGCAGCAGGCGGACGCTGCCGCTGGCCACTTGGGTATCGACCAGCTGCTGGCGGGTCAGTTTGGCCAGGCGATCGGCGACGTCGTATCCGGAGTCGGTTTCCAGTCCCGGCCAGTGATAGACGCCGACCAGGCGATTGGGGTCGCCGGTATCGAAGGCAAGGGTGATTTCGTGGACCAGGTCGTCCAGGGTCCGCGCACAGCCCGCACGCACCGCTTGCCTGCCAAGGCTCATCGTCGCGCCGGAGGGCGCTGCATGCGGGATGGTGCGATCCGCTGCGCCGAAAGCCGCGCAGGGTTTGTCGCTGTAGATCGCCTCGCCGCCGGTCCCGGTGCATTGGTGGACGGCGGATTGCGCATGCGCGCGCAACGGCGATGCCGAGATCGCGAGCAGGGCCAGACAGGGCAGAAGAAGACGTGAGCGCACTTGCGCACTCTAGCGCGACTATGCCGCCGACTGCGCCGTCGGCCGTCGGGACTATGGGGCACGGCCTATAATTCGCAGGTACTCGCCAAGGATTTCCGCATGAACGCCCCCGCATCGCTGGCCTACCAGGTCGCGCTTTCCGACCACGCCCGCAGCGACGAACAGCGGGCGGCGATCCTTGCCGGCGAATTGGGCTTCGGCAAGGTCTTCACCGACCACATGGTCGCCATCCAGTGGGACAAGGCGAGGGGCTGGCACGATGCGCAGGTTCGCGCCTATGGTCCGCTGGTGCTGGATCCGGCCGCGGCGGTGCTGCATTACGGCCAGGAGATCTTCGAAGGGATCAAGGCGTATCGCCACGCCGACGGCTCGATCTGGACCTTCCGTCCCGATGCCAATGGCCTGCGCCTGCAGCATTCCGCGGCGCGCCTCGCCTTGCCGCAACTGCCGGTCGCCGAATTCGTCGAATCGCTGCGCCAGCTGATCGCAGTCGATCACGGTTGGGTGCCGTCGGCGCCGGAAAGCAGCCTGTATTTCCGCCCCTTCATGATCGCCACCGAGGGCTTCCTCGGCGTGCGTGCGGCGAATGCGGCCGGCTATTACGTGATCGCCAGTCCGGCCGGCGCCTACTTCCACGGCGGCGTGAAGCCGGTGAGCATCTGGCTGTCCGAAGACTATGCACGCGCGGGCAAGGGCGGTACCGGCGCGGCCAAGTGCGGAGGCAACTACGCGGCGTCGCTGTTGCCGCAGCAGGAAGCGCAGGCGCAGGGTTGCTCGCAGGTGCTGTTCCTCGATCCGGTCGAGGGCAAGTACCTGGAAGAACTCGGCGGCATGAACGTGTTCCTGGTGTTCAAGGACGGCCGCTTCGTCACCCCGGAGCTGTCCGGCAGCATCCTCGAAGGCATTACCCGTTCCAGCATCCTGCAACTGGCGCGGGACCGCGGGTTGAAGGTCGAGGAGCGCAAGGTGTCGATCGATGAAGTGAAGGCCGGCATGACCTCGGGCGACATCGCCGAAATGTTCGCCTGCGGCACCGCCGCGGTCGTGACGCCGATCGGGGAATTGAAGGGCAGGGACTTCGCGGTGGGTGACATCACCGCACCGGCCGGCGAAGTCACCATGTCGATCCGCAAGGAGCTGACCGACATCCAGTATGGCCGCGTGCCGGACCGCCACGGCTGGCTGGTCAGGCTGCGCTGACGTTCAGCCCAGGCGTTTCAGTACGGCTTCCGTCGGCCGTGCCATGTTCAGCGTGTAGAAGTGCAGGGCGGGCGCGCCGCCTTCCACCAGTCGCCGGCACAGCGTCGCGACCAGATCGGCGGCGAACTCGCGGATCGCCTCGACGTCATCGCCGTGCGCGCGCATGCGCTGGCCGATCCAGCGCGGGATCTCTGCGCCGCAGGCTTCGGAGAAGCGTCGCAATTGCGTGAAGTTGGAGATCGGCATGATGCCCGGGATGATCGGGATGTCGATGCCGCGGCGGCGCACGTCGTCCACGAAATGGAAATAGGCATCGGAGTTGTAGAAATACTGGGTGATCGCGCTGTGCGCGCCGGCCTTGACCTTGCGTTCGAAGTTGGCGAGATCGGCATGGGCGTCGTTGGCCTGTGGATGCGTTTCCGGATACGCCGCCACCGCGACATGGAAATGATCGCCGTGCTCGGCGCGGATCAGTTCGACCAGTTCGTTGGCGTAGCGCAGGTCGCCCTGGCCGATCATGCCCGAGGGCATGTCGCCGCGCAGCGCGACGATGCGGCTGCAACCGAGCGCGCGATACAGCTTCAGCAACGAACGGATTTCCTCGCGGCTGCCGCCGACGCAGGTCAGGTGCGGCACGCCGTCGACGCCGTGTTCGCCGCGCAGGCGCTGGACGGTTTCCGGGGTGTGGCTGAGCGTCGAGCCGCCGGCGCCGAAGGTCACCGACATGAATTCCGGCGCATGGGGTTTCAGTTTCTGCACGCTGCGGTCGAGCTGGGCGCGTTGTTCGTCGGTCTTCGGCGGATAGAACTCGAAGGAAAGCGGAACGGAGGGCATCGGCGGGTCCGGGGCTGCTGTCGGTTCATTATATCTCTTTGTGCGGATGAAGAGATAGATCAATTGATCTGGCAGGATTGGCTCCCTCGTGCCGAGGAGCGAACGATGAAGACGCTGCGACTGTCCGGATTGGCGATATTCCTGATGCTGTCCGCCTGCGCGACGGCTCCATCGCGTTCCGCCTTCCCGGCGGCGCGTGCGCAAGCCATCGATGCGGCGATCGAGGCGGGCATGCGTCGCGACGGCGCGGTGGGGATGGCCATCGGCATCATCGAAGACGACCGCATCGTCTACCTCAAGGGTTATGGCGATGCCGATCGCGAGCAACACGTCCCGGTGACGACGCGGACGATGTTCCGCTGGGCCTCGGTATCGAAGCCGGTGACGGCGATCGCCGCGTTGCAGCTCGCCGAGCAGGGCCGGCTCGACCTCGATGCCGACGTGCGCCGCTATGTGCCCGAGTTCCCGGACAAGGGCGTCGCCATCACCACGCGCGAACTGCTGTCGCACCAGGGCGGCATCGTCCATTACGACAACGGCCCGGTGGTCGCGACCGAGAAGAAGTACGCCGAAGCGCATCCGTACGCGGATGTCGTCACCGCGCTCGATACCTTCAAGGATTCGCCCCTGGTCAACAGGCCGCGCGAGAAATATTCGTATACATCGCATGGCTTCATGCTGGTCGCCGCGGTGGTGCAACGTGCCGGCAACCAGGCGTTTGCGCAGCAAGTGAAGGAGCGCATCATCGACCCGCTGCACTTGAAGACGATGCAGCCGGACTATCAGTGGATCGCAATCCCCGACCGTGCCACCGGCTACCTGAAAAAGGATGGCGAGGTGCTGCGTTCGACCGATACCGACGTCAGCTGGAAGCTCGGGGGTGGCGGCTACATTTCCGACATCGAGGATTTCGCCGGATTCGCCAAGGGCCTGATCGACGGCCGTCTGGTGTCCGCGCAGACGCAGGCGATGATGTGGACGCCGCAGACGCTCGCCGATGGCACGAAGACCGATTACGGCCTCGGCTTCCAGCTCGATGACGACCACGGTCGGTTGCGCGTTGCCCACGGCGGATCGCAGGAAAAAACGCGGACGTGGCTGGCGGTCTGGCCGCAGGAAAAGCGCGGCGTCGTCATCATGACCAACAGCGAATGGGTGGATCCGAAGAAGTACGTGCAGGCGATCGAGGCGCTGGATGCGTCGGATACGGCGAAGTAGCTGCGTTCCAGCATCACCAAACAGAACGGGCACCTCGCGGCGCCCGTTCTTGTTGCAGTGACCGATGTGCCGATCAGTAGCGGTAGTGCTCCGGCTTGTACGGGCCATCGACGGAAACGCCGAGGTAATCGGCCTGGTCCTTCGACAGCTTGGTCAGTACCACGCCGATCTTTTCGAGGTGCAGGCGCGCCACTTCCTCGTCGAGCTGCTTGGGCAGGCGATAGACCGTCTTCTCGTACTTGTCCTTGTTCGCCCACAGGTCGATCTGCGCCAGCGTCTGGTTGGCGAACGAATTCGACATCACGAAGCTCGGGTGGCCGGTGGCGCAGCCGAGGTTGACCAGGCGGCCTTCGGCGAGCAGGAAGATCGCATTGCCGTTCGGCATGACGTACTTGTCGACCTGCGGCTTGATGTTGACGTGCTTGACGCCCGGCAGCGCGCGCATCGCATCGACCTGGATCTCGTTGTCGAAGTGGCCGATGTTGCAGACGATGGCCTGGTCCTTCATCTTCGTCATGTGGTCGACGGTGATGATGTCCTTGTTGCCGGTGGTGGTGACGTAGATGTCGGCCTGGCCGAGCGAGGATTCGACGGTGTTGACCTCGAAGCCTTCCATCGCCGCCTGCAGCGCGCAGATCGGATCGATCTCGGTGACGATGACGCGCGCGCCGTAGGCACGCAGCGAGTGCGCCGAACCCTTGCCGACGTCGCCATAGCCGCAGACCACCGCGACCTTGCCGGCCAGCATCACGTCCATCGCGCGCTTGAGGCCGTCGGCCAGCGATTCGCGGCAACCGTAGAGGTTGTCGAACTTCGACTTGGTGACCGAGTCGTTGACGTTGATCGCCGGGATCAGCAGCTTGCCCTGCTCGGCGATCTGGTAGAGGCGGTGCACGCCGGTGGTGGTTTCTTCGGAGACGCCCTTCCAGTCGGCGACGACCTTGGTCCACCAACCCGGACGTTCCGTCGCCACGCGCTTGAGCAGGTCCTTGATCACCTGTTCTTCGTGGTTGGACGACGGGGTGTTGACCCAACCGTCGCCGTGTTCGAGCTCGTAACCCTTGTGGATCAGCAGGGTGACGTCGCCGCCGTCATCGACGACGAGCTGCGGGCCGAGGAAACCGCCCTTGCCGTCGGGGAAACTGAGCGCGGCCAGCGTGCAGTCCCAGTATTCCTCCAGCGACTCGCCCTTCCACGCGAACACCGGCGTGCCGGCGGCAGCAATGGCGGCGGCGGCCTGGTCCTGGGTCGAGAAGATGTTGCAGGAGGCCCAGCGCACGTCGGCGCCGATGTCCTTCAGCGTCTCGATCAGCACGGCGGTCTGGATGGTCATGTGCAGCGAGCCGGTCACGCGCACGCCCTTGAGCGGCTTGGCGGTGGCGTGCTTGCGGCGGATCGACATCAGGCCCGGCATCTCGTGTTCGGCGATGTCGATTTCCTTGCGGCCCCAGTCGGCCAGCGAGATGTCGGCGATCTTGTAGTCGCCATCCTGGGAGAAAGTCTTTACCTGGGCGTTCATATGGATACTCCGTGAGTGCGGTGGATTGCGGTCACGGGCGCCGTTTTGGTTGCCGAGCCTGGCGGCACGGGCTTCATGTGAAGCCGGCCATCGCAGCGCCCCTCGGCGGCGACATTTTATCTCGATATCGCGATAAAAGGATGAATTGGCTGCCATTTTTCGGGATTTCGGGGTGAATCCACGCAGCCTGAACGTATCCGTGGCAAGCTCGTCAGTCCCAGTCCATTGGAGGCTCCATGGATTACGGTACCGATCAGATCCGCAATATCGCGCTGGCTGGTCATCCGGGCGCGGGCAAGACCCAGTTGTTCGAAGCGCTCCTGCACGCCGGCGGGGCGATCAATACCCCGGGCACCGTCGAGCGCGGCAGTACGGTCTCCGATTTCGACGCGCTGGAAAAGGAACGCGGCCATTCCATCGATGCGGCGATCGCCAGCACCGATCACAAGGGCATCCACGTCAACCTGGTCGATACCCCTGGCTACCCGGATTTCCGCGGTGCAGCGCTGGCGGCGATCGCGGCGGTCGATACCGTCGCCGTGGTGGTGGATGCCGACGCCGGCGTCGGCCATGGCACGCGGCGGATGATGCAGGTCGCGGCCGATCGCGGATTGTGCCGCGCGATCGTCGTCAACAAGATCGACGCGGCGGGCGCCGACATCGCGCAACTGATGGAAGAGTTGCGGTCGAGCTTCGGCAGCGCGGTATTGCCGCTCAACCTGCCGGCGCAGGGCGGCAGCGCGGTGATCGACTGCTTCGGCAACAGCAGCGGCGACAGCGATCTCGGTCCGGTCGCCGACTGGCACCAACGCATCATCGACCAGGTGGTCGAGATCAACGAAACGGTGATGGACCATTTCCTCGAGCTTGGCGAGGGCGGTTTGTCGGGCGAGGAACTGCACGATGCCTTCGAACAATGCCTGCGCGAAGGGCATCTGGTCCCGGTGTGCTTCGTCTCGGCGCGACAGGGCACCGGCGTGGCGGAATTGCTTGACGTCGCCGAACGCCTGTTCCCGAATCCGGGCGAAGCCAATCCGCCCCCGTTCGTGAAAGGCAGTAGCGACGATGCGGTCGCGATCGAAGCGCGCCCCGATCCTTCCGCGCACGTGATCGCCGACGTGTTCCGCATCATCCATGATCCCTTCATGGGCAAGCTCGCGGTGTTCCGCGTCTACCAGGGCACGGTGAAGAAGGACGGCACGCTGTTCGTCGACGACGGCCGCAAGCCGTTCAAGGTCGCGCACCTGTTCAAGCTCAAGGGCAAGGACCACGTCGAGATCGCCAAGGCGGTGCCCGGCGACATCGCCGCGGTGGCGAAGGTGGATGAGTTGCATTTCGACGCCGTGCTCCACGATTCCCACGACGAAGACCAGATCCACCTGAAGCCGAGCGTGTTCCCGAGTCCGATGTTCGCGCTGGCGATCGAGGCGGCGAGCAAGGGCCAGGAACAGAAGCTTTCGGCGGCGTTGCACAAGCTCGCCGACGAGGATCCGTCGGTGCAGGTCCACCATGATGCCGAGTTGAATGAAACGGTGTTGCGCGGCCTCTCCGACCTGCATTTGCGCGTATTGCTGGAACGCCTGAAGTCGCGCCATGGCGTTGCGGTGAACACCCATGTGCCGAAGGTCGCCTATCGCGAAACCATCGGCGCGAAAGCGGAAGGCCATCATCGCCACAAGAAGCAGACCGGCGGCGCCGGGCAGTTCGGCGAAGTGTTCTTGCGCGTCGAACCGTTGCCGCGCGGTGGCGGTTTCGAGTTCGTCGACGAAGTGAAGGGCGGCACCATCCCCGGGCAATTCCTGCCGGCGGTGGAGAAGGGCGTGCGCCAGGTGCTGAAGGCCGGTGCGCTCGCCGGCTATCCGTTGCAGGACGTTCGCGTGGTCGTCTACGACGGCAAGTATCACTCCGTGGACAGCAAGGAAGTCGCGTTCGTCGCCGCCGGCAAGAAGGCCTTCCTCGATGCGGTCGGCAAGGCGCAGCCGCAGGTGCTGGAACCGATGGTCGATCTCGAGGTGACGGTGCCGGACGCGAATGTCGGCGACGTCAGCGGCGCGTTGTCATCCAAGCGCGCGCAGATCCTGGCGACCGATTCCGGGCGCGGCGGCGAGATCGTGGTGCGCGCAAAAGCGCCACTCGCCGAGCTCGACGGCTTCGCTGCGGAGCTCAAGTCGATGACGGCCGGCCGCGGTCGCTATGCGATCGACTTCAGCCACTACGATCCGGCGCCGGCGCGGGTGCAGCAGACGCTGGTCGCGGCGTGGAAGCCCAAGGTCGAGGAAGACTGAAAAGCACGGTCCGATTGGTAACTGGTGTGTCAGTCCGGATTAGCAGTCGTTGCTGCCATGGATAGTCTGGTCGGGATGCTGGCGTACTCGCTGTTCGCCAACCGCATCCACCTCGACCAGATCGCCGATCGCTTCGGTCTCGCCGATTTTTAGACAGCCGTCGCGTTTGTGTTGACAGTGAGGCGGTCTGGGGCTATACCCGACATAACGAAAGATTCGTGAAAGGTTGGGGTGGGGAATGGGGCAACTTTCCGGAAAGTTCTGCTTTCTCGATGTGTGCGCGTTGAGAAAGTGCATTTCAATCGTGTTGACTTGCGTTTTTTTGCTGCTTGTAAGTAGTGAAGCATTTGCTGAAGATCCGTGTCCCACTGGCAAATATCGGGATGGCACAGGCCAGTGCAAGGACAACGAATTGGGCACCGTGGTCGTTACTGGACACAGGGAACTCGGGTCGGGAGGGTCGCTAGGCGGTGGCGCGGGAGGTCATAGTGGCGAGCCGCTTTCCAATCACGCTTTCATTGATGTACCGGATAGAGAGTCCAATCCGGGTCAGACCCAGAATGGCGAAAAATCGGGTAAAACCAAGGACGATTGCAAGAAGGGAAACCCAATCCTGATTGCGACCGGTAACAAGGTCGAAGAAGAGCTTGATTTCAGTGGAGAAGGACAAGCGCCGCTTTGGTTGGAGCGCACCTATAGCCATTACTGGAAAGGCGTCGGCTTGTTTGGCAAGCAATGGCTATCGAACTTCGACTATCGACTGACGTTCGGAACGACCAATGTCGATGCCTGTTACCCAAGGGCGGGTGGCGGCACCTGCGGCATCGGCTCAAACACCGAGATCTGGGCATGGCGGCCGGATGGTCGAACGGTGCGCTATGTCCTTCTGTCGGATGGTCTGTTCTGGGAAGACAGCCCCTACCCGGTTTCGAGAATTGCCCCTCAATCTGACGGAAGTTTCGTGCTTTACCGCGAAGGTGGCGGGTTGGAGCGCTATTCCTCGGCCGGTTATGTATCGAAGGTGGAAGATTCGTTCGGGATTGCATGGACCTTCGCGTACAGCGGAACCAATCTGATAAGGGTTACGCACACTTCAGGTCGATACATCGAATTTGTCTGGAACGGCACGCAACTGACTTCCGTCAGGGATCCGATCGGGAACTATTATGGCTATGCCTATACGGCGAATGCATTTGGCACTGGGATTCATCGGCTGGCGGCGACCTCCAAGCCGGGAAGTCCGGCGACATCAATCACCTACCACTATGAAGTGGCTGGTGATCCAGGTGCATTGACCGGAAAATCGATCAATGGCGTTCGGTATTCGAAGTTCACTTACGACGGTGCCGGATATGCCGCCAGCAGTGAGCACAACGGCCAGGGCAAATACACTTTCACTTATGGTTCGAATGGGGCTGGCGATTTCACCGTCAACGAAATCAATCCGCTAGGAAAGCAGGCGACGTATACGTTCAAAAATGGACAGTTGACCAGTGTGATTGGGCAAGCCAGCACGTATTGCATGGCGACCTATTCCGAAAAAACCTATGACGCGAACGGAAACCTGATCACATCCAAGGATCATCTTGGGAATATCACCTGGCGGGAATACAACGCACTTGGGCAGATGATCAGGAAAATCGAGGCGTACAACACCCCATTGGCGCGTACGACGACGTATGTCTGGGATGCCCATACCCGCAAGCTCGCCAGCCAGACCTTGGTGGGTCAGTCCAGGGTCGACTACGCCTATACAAGTGATGGCCGCATCGCTTCCGAAACTGCCACGAACCTGAGCAGTTATGGCGCCGCCAATCAATCCAGAACGACGACATATGCGTACACCAAGCACGCAAATGGAATGCTGGCGACGATCACGATTGATGGGCCGATTGCAGGCAGCGCAGATGCAATTGCCAGCACCTACAACAATCAAGGGGATTTGCTTTCGGAGTCAAACGGATTCGGGCATGCTGTTAGCTATTCCAATCACAATGCCCTGAGTCAGCCCGGGACCGTCACCAGTGCGACCGGGGCGGTGACTGATTACCTCTACGACGGAAGGGACAGAATTTCGATTGTCCGAACCCATCTGAATGGTGGAAATCAGGATACGGCGTATACGTATGATGGATATGGCCGATTGTCATCGGTCACGACGCCCGATGGTGTCAAAACAGAATACGAATATGGGTATCCTGATGCCGACAGGGTATCGCTGATCCGTGTTGCAGCGAACCCGACACGAGATGGCGCGGAGCAAAGTTGGGATGAGCTTGCGATTGGCTATGACGCAGCCGGAAATATTATTCAGCGTACATTTCGCGGCAGCTATGACCATTATGTGCTTCCGCCATGCGTTCCACCGCCAGGTCGCCTTTTCTGCGAAATTACTGCGGATGACCCGCCGCCGTTGGCCGTTCTTCAACGGGATTATCGTGAAGTAGCCAGATCGTATACGGATTACGACGAATCAAGTCGCCCGCGTGCAAGGCGTGGCAACCATGGCCAGATAGTTCGATATATCTACGATGCCAACGGCAATGTCGTCAATATCAAGGACGAAGGAACCAGCCCGAACAGAAATTCGGTTTCGACCTACGACGTTCTCGATCGTGTGATCACCTCAACGAATCCCGCCGGAGGCGTAACCAGATTTGAATACGACGCTGCAGATCGTGTGACCAAGGTCACCGATCCCCGTGGATTGATCACGTCTTACATCTACGATGGTTTTGGCCAGCTGTGGGCGCAATACAGTCCGGATACCGGCACGACCACATTTGCCTACGATGCGGCCGGCCTGCGGACCACGATGACGCGCAACGATGGATCGACACTCTCCTTCTCTTACGACACGCTTGGGCGTTTGACGGACTATGGCAACGCCAGTGAGACAAGATCGATCAAGTACTCGGGGTGTGCGCATGGCGACGGCAACGGCAAAGGCGTGCTGCCCTGCGGAATTGCAGCGTCCAACGGGACATGGACTCAGTTCACTTATACCAATGAAGGCCGGATTGCGAGCCGACGCGACAGCATTGCAGGTTCCAACGATCTGACCGCATTCGTCTACGACATCATGGGGCGTGTGTCGGGAGCAACCTACCCAAGTGGCGTATCTGTCGGATACGGATATAGCTATGGCAGGGTGGCAGTGATCCAGGCGACGTATGGAGGCACCACTTACAATGTGGCAACGGGAGCGATTTACGAGCCGACTGGAATGTTGTCGGGGTTCAAGTACGGCAATGGAATTGTCAATACGCTTGCCTACGACAATGATGGGCGTCTGACGGCTCTCGACGACCATTGGCAGGTGCGGCACAACATGACATATGACGCCAGTGATCGCATGACGGCGATCCAGAACGTGACCCGCCCGACCTATAGCGAGAACTTTGGTTATGACGTCCTTGATCGTCTCGCCGCGATCACTTCACCGGCAGGCAATCAGTCCATTTCCTACGACGCCAACGGCAACCGGACGCAGCATGATTGGTGGGTGCCTGAGGGTGGTTACACAGCCAGTGTTCCCTACAACAGTGATCCTTCCAGCAATCGTTCGATGGATGCGCATATCGCCTATGCCCACGATGGGCGCGGGAACCGCTCTTCGCAGACGGTCTCGGGATCGACAGCTCAATTCGCCTACGATGCCTTCAATCGGCTGCAGAGCGTTTCACGAAATGTTGGTGTCAGTTATATGAGTCCAGGCGCGCGCTGGTCTCAGGGGTATCCGCCGGGCGTGACCAGCTACACGATAAATGCCCAGGATCAGCGCGTGAGCAAAACGGGGCCGTTGGGAACCACGCGTTTCATTTATGGCGGGCAAACACAAATGCTTGCCGAGAACAAGGATGGTGTCTGGAGCAGTTATATCTGGTTGGGCGATCAGCCAATCGGAATGGTGCGCAACGGACAACTCTATTATTTCCACAACGATCATCTTGGACGCCCGGAAGTGGTTACCAATCAGGCAAAGAATTACGTATGGTGGGCAGGTAACTTTGCCTTCGATCGGAACGTGTTCTACGACACGATTGGTGGTTTGAATCTGGGGTTCCCGGGGCAATATTTCGATGCGGAAACGGGTTTCTGGAACAATGGATTCCGGGATTACGATAGCCGTGATGGACGCTATTTGCAGTCGGACCCGATTGGGCTTGGTGGTGGAATCAACACCTATGCCTATGTTGGGGGGAATCCAGTAAATCTCTTTGATCCTTATGGATTGCATTGTCTTACTGCAAAGCAAATTGCAGCAATTTCAGGAGGTCTTGAAGGCGGTATATCGGGTGCTCAGGCAGGGCCGTGGGGCGCACTAGCGGGTATTGCACTTGGCGCTGGCGCAGGCTGGCTCACAGCTGATCAAGGAGATGCCACTGGACTAGCTGCTAGTGCTATGGGAGGGGCCGCTACAGCTGCCAAAGAAGGCAGGGCAGGGATGACGAGGTCGGCAGTTTCTGCAGTAGTCGGAACTGCTGGTTCAGCAGCAATGGGGCCGTTGGGCGCAGCAGCTGGGCCGATTACGGGTGAAGTAGTGTCGCCATCTGGCGTGAAGTGGGCGAAAGCTTTTGCAAATGTAAAGAGGGCATCTTTATTTGGAGTGGGGGGTGCTGCGGCAGGAGCAGGACTTAAAAAGCTACTTGAGTCCACTCGTGATGCGGACTGCGACTGTAAAGGGGGCAAATGAGAAAGATATATGCATTCTTCCAGATTACCGCGGGGATAATTGCTGGACTTTTTGTGTTTTCTATAGGATTTCCGGCACTTTCTTGGATGAAAGAAAGGTGTGCTTCTATGGCCCCAATATGGGTATGTAGGGGAATCTACATATGCCTGTCAGCTTTATTATTTTTCTTTGTCGCGTATTGCATATTATTGTGGATCAATAAGATACGAACAAAGTCATAGAGACATTGTGAGCTTCTATAGAATGATGGGGCGAGGCGAGCATCCCTCTAAAGCAAAACGACCTGCATTTGCAGGCCGTTTTGTGTGTTGCTGACCGCAGCGATTACTTGCGCTTCTTGCCCTTCGCGGCCTTCGCCAGTTCCTCGGCGCGATCGGTCGCTTCCCAGCTGAAGGCCACGGCCTTTTCCTTCTTGCCGTTCAGGCCGGTGTAGGTGATCTCTTCCGGCTTGCGGCCGAAGTGGCCGTAGGCGGCGGTGCGCTGGTAGATCGGATGCACCAGGTCGAGCATCTTGATGATGCCGTACGGACGCAGGTCGAAGTGCGAACGGATCAGCTTCTCGATCTCGGCATCCGCGATCTTGCCGGTGCCGAAGGTGGTGACCGAGATCGAAGTCGGTTCGGCGACGCCGATCGCGTAGCTCACCTGTACTTCGCACTTGTCGGCGAGGCCGGCGGCGACGATGTTCTTCGCCACGTAGCGCGCGGCGTACGCGGCCGAGCGGTCGACCTTGGACGGATCCTTGCCCGAGAACGCACCGCCACCGTGGCGGGCCATGCCGCCGTAGCTGTCGACGATGATCTTGCGACCGGTCAGGCCGCAGTCACCCACCGGACCGCCGATCACGAAGATGCCGGTCGGGTTGATGTGCACCTTGTTCTTCGGCAGCGAGTCGTACCACTTCTTCGGCAGCACCGGTTTGATGATGTGCTCGCGCACGGCCTCGACCAGGTCCTTCTGCTTCACTTCCGGATCGTGCTGGGTCGAGAGCACCACGGCGTCGATGCCGGTGATGGTGTGGCCTTCGCCGTCGTAGCGCAGCGTGACCTGCGACTTCGCATCCGGGCGCAGCCACTTCAGCTTGCCGTTCTTGCGCACCTTGGCCTGCTGTTCCACCAGGCGGTGGCTGTAGTACAGCGGCGCCGGCATGTATTCCGGCGCCTCGTTGCAGGCGTAGCCGAACATCAGACCCTGGTCGCCGGCACCCATTTCCTCGGGCTTCTTGGCCTTCTTGCTGGTGCCGTCGACGCCGGCGGCGATGTCGGGCGACTGCTTGCCGAGCATGTTGATGATGGCGCAGGTGTGGCCGTCGAAGCCCACGCGCGAGTTGTCGTAGCCGATGCCGTTGATGACGTTGCGCGCCAGCTGTTCGATGTCGACCCAGGCGTTGGTGGTGACTTCGCCGGCGACGACGGCCGCGCCGGTCTTGACCAGGGTCTCGCAGGCCACGCGGGCGCGCTTGTCCTGGGCCAGGATGGCATCCAGCACCGCATCGGAGATCTGGTCCGCGACCTTGTCGGGATGGCCTTCGGACACCGATTCGGAGGTGAACAGATAATCAGACATCGACTTATATCCTTTTATTCGGATGAAGAGATAGGTTGCGCATGATACACGTTGGCGGGCCCCGCGCACAGCCCGCCACCCGGCAATTTAGCGCCGGTTGTGCGATGCCGGCCACGGATGTCACAGAACTGCCGCCGGGGTGACACGCCGCTGTCGCCGCCGCCGGGGACGCTGCCGGCATCCACAGGGTACGCCTGCCGATGCTGCAACTTGAAGACCGTCTCCAGTCCCGCTTCCCGCGCTGGTTCCATGGCCGGCGTGCGCGGATGGTGCGGCCCTTGCTGCGCTCGCTGGCGCGCTGGTCGCGGCTGGACCGGATCGAAGCTTTCCTGAACGAGAATGCCGGCCTCGACGGCCTGGCCTTCGTCCGCAGTGGCCTCGATTTCCTGCAGGTGCGCTATGCGGTGGACGAGGGCGACCTCGCGCGCATCCCGGCCACGGGGCGGCTGGTGATCGTCGCCAACCATCCGTCCGGGGCGATCGACGCCTTCGCCCTGCTGGATGCCGTCGGCCGCGTGCGTAGTGATGTTCGCATCGTCGCCAACGATTTCCTCACCGCGATCGAACCGATCCGCGACCTGCTGCTGCCGGTGCGCATCCTCGGCGGACGTCCCGATGCCACATCCGTGCGCGCGATCGATGCCGCTCTGCAGCGCGAGGAATGCGTGATCGTGTTCCCGGCCGGCGAAGTCTCGCGGATGTCGCCACGCGGCATCCGCGATGGCCGCTGGCGGCGTGGCTTCCTGCGCTTCGCCCGCGCCGCCAATGCGCCGGTGCTGCCGATGCACGTGAAGGCGCGCAATTCCGCGCTGTTCTACGGCACCTCGGCGATGTTCAAGCCGGCGGCCACCGCCTTGCTGGCGCGCGAGATGTTCTCGCGCCGCAACGGCCAGATCCGCCTGCGCGCCGGCGAAGTGATGACGATCGCCGCGGATGCCGATGCGGCTACGGTGATGCGCGATGTACGGCGTGCGGTGTATGCGCTGGCACGCCGCCCGGTCGATGCCGCGGAACCGACGGAATTCGCGCAGGAACCGCTGGCGATTGCGCAATCGCCCATCGTCATTCGTGACGCCGTGCAAGCGCTGGAACTGCTCGGCAGCACCAGCGACGGCAAGGAGATCCGCATCGGTCGCCTCGACGCCGGATCGCCATTGCTCGACGAAATCGGCCGCCTGCGCGAACTGACCTTCCGCATGGTCGGCGAGGGCACCGGCAAGCGCCGCGACCTCGATCTCTACGACAGCTGGTACGAACACATCGTGCTGTGGGATGCGCAGGCCACCCGCATCGCCGGCGCCTATCGCATCGCCCGCGGTGCGCGCGTGCTCGCCGAACGCGGATTGCAGGGCCTCTATACCGCGTCATTGTTCGACTACCGCGACGCCGCGATTCCGCATCTCGCCCAAGGCATGGAGCTGGGTCGCAGCTTCGTGGTGCCGGACTACTGGAACAGCCGCAGCCTCGACTACCTGTGGCAGGGCATCGGCGCCTACCTGCAACGGCACGCCGACATCCGCTACCTGTTCGGGCCGGTCTCGATCAGCGCCGCGTTGCCGGTGCAGGCGCGCGAGCAACTGGTTGCGTATTATTCGCGCTTCTTTGGCGGCCAGGCCAGCCTCGCAACCTCGCGCCGCCCGTTCTGCTACTTCGCCGCACCACCGGAATTCGGCGACCTCGACGGCGACACCGCGTTCCGCGTGCTGAAGAGCAATCTCGACGCGCTGGGCGCGCAGGTGCCGGTGCTCTACAAGCAGTATACCGAACTGTGCGAGCCCGGCGGCGCGCGCTTCCTTGCCTTCGGCGTCGATCCCGATTTCAGCAATGCTGTCGATGGCCTGATCGAGGTCGATCTCCACTGCCTGCGCGCGAAGAAACGACAACGCTACCTGGGCGCGGCGGCGCCCGTGGCCGCATGACCGTCGTCCGGCAGCGGGCGGTCTTCCTCTCCGACATCCACCTCGGTTCCCGCCACTGCCACGCGGAAGAGCTCGCGAACTTCCTCGCCAACCTGAGTTGCGAGCGCCTCTACCTCGTCGGCGACATCGTCGACCTGTGGTGGATGGCGCAACGACGCGCGGTCTGGGGACAGATGCAGCACCGCGTGGTGGAAGCGCTCCACGCCCTGCGGCGCGCCGGCACCGAAATCGTCTACATCCCCGGCAACCACGATCGCCCGGTTCGCCGCTTCTGCGGACTCGCGCTGCCGGCGATGCGCGTGCGCCGCCGCGCAGTCCACGTCACCGCGGACGGCCGCCGCCTGCTGGTGGTGCATGGCGACGACTACGACGCGGTCACCCACTTCGGCGGCATCCAGGAGCGTTTCGGCGACTGGCTGTACTACCGCATCCTCACCGGCAACCAATGGCTGAATCGCGCGCGCCGCCGCTTCGGCCTGCGCTACTGGTCGCTCTCGGAATTCCTGAAACGCCAGAGCGGCGCGGCCGAACGCTTCATCGTGCGTTTCATGCACGCCGCGCTCGACGATGCGCGCCGCCGCGGGCTGGATGGCGTGGTCTGCGGGCACATCCATCGTCCGTTGCTGTTGCAGCAGGATGGCCTGGTCTATGCCAACGATGGCGACTGGGTCGAGAACCTGACCGCGCTGGCGGAAGATCGCGACGGCGCGCTGAGGCTGCTTTCGTACACGGGCGAAACGCTGGCGGAATTGCCACCGCGGTTGCGGCTGGTGATGGAGGACGCGTTGCCTAAAGCGGCGTGACGTCACGCTGCGACGGCGAAACTTTCCCCGGCGATCAGCGCGTCGAAATAATCGGCGGTCAGGCGCAGCTGGCGTTCCGGCGTTTCCGCGGCATTGACCACCGCGCGGAAGGCCGCGTTCTCCGGGCGGTCCTTGGCATACCAGCCGAGATGCTTGCGGGCGATGCGCACCCCCGAGACCTCGCCGTAGAACGCGTGCAAGGCACGCAGGTGGCCGAGCAGGATGTCGCGGACTTCGGACAGTTCCGGTGGCGGCAGCAATTCGCCGGTCGCCAGGTAATGGCCGATCTCGCGGAAGATCCACGGCCGGCCCTGCGCGGCGCGTCCGATCATCACCGCGTCGACGCCGGTATGGCGCAGCACGGCGGCGGCTTTCTGCGGCGAATCGATGTCGCCGTTCGCGATCACCGGGATCTTCAGCATCGCCTTGATCGCGGCGATGGTGTCGTATTCCGCGGTGCCCGTGTATTGCTGGTCGCGGGTGCGCCCATGTACCGCGAGCGCGGCGATGCCGCAGTCCTCGGCGATGCGCGCGATGACCGGTGCATTGCGATGTTCCGCATCCCAGCCGGTGCGGATCTTCAGCGTCACCGGGACATCGACGGCATTGACCACGGCGCTCACGATGCCGGCGACCAGCGCTTCGTCACGCATCAGTGCCGAGCCGGCCCAGGCATTGCAGACCTTCTTGGCCGGGCAGCCCATGTTGATGTCGATGATCTGCGCGCCGTGGTCGACGTTGTGGCGCGCGGCGTCGGCCATGACCGCCGGCACCGTGCCGGCGATCTGCACGCTGATCGGCGCCGGCTCGCCATCGTGGTCCATGCGCGTGCGCGACTTGCTGGTGTTCCAGAAGCGCGGGTCCGACGTCGTCATCTCCGACACCGCGAGGCCCGCGCCCAGCCGCTTGCACAGCTGGCGGAACGGCTTGTCCGTCACGCCGGCCATGGGCGCGAGGATCACGTTCGGTTCGATGCGGTGCGGGCCGATCTGCATCCGCATAGTGTAGTGGCGATACGAAAAACCCGGCCGAAGCCGGGTTTGCGGGGATCGATCGGGTCGTATCAATGCGCGACCTGGAGCGTCGCACCGCGATCGTGGCGATAGCGGAACAGCGGCACGAACAGGATCGCCATCGCCAGCGAATAGAGCGCGAAGGTGATCCAGATGCCGTGCCAATCCTTGACGCCGCCGGCCCCGGTGAACCAGCGGTCGATCATCCAGCCGCTGATCGAACTGCCCAGCACCGCGCCGATGCCGTTGGTCATCAGCATGAACAGGCCCTGCGCCGAAGCGCGAATGCGCGGGTCGCTCTGTTGTTCGACGAACAGCGAGCCGGAGATGTTGAAGAAGTCGAAGGCCATGCCGTAGACGATGCAGCTCAGCACGATCATCCACAGGCCCGGGCCGGGATTGCCGTAGGCGAACAGGCCGAAGCGCAGGAACCACGCCACCATGCTGATCGTCATCACCGTCTTGATGCCGAAGCGGCGCAGGAAGAACGGGATGGCGAGGATGAACAGCGTTTCCGACACCTGCGAGATCGACATGATGATCGCCGGGTACTTCACCGCCAGCGAATCGGCATAGGCGGGATTCTTCTCGAACTCGCCGAGGAAGGTGCCGCCGTAGGCATTGGTCAGCTGCAGCGACGCGCCCAGCAGCATCGCGAAGATGAAGAACACCGCCATGTTGCGGTCGCGCAGCAGCCGGAACGAGGTCAGGCCGAGCACGTCGAGCAGCGAACGGTTGTCGGCCTGGGTCATCCGCGGCGGTGCCGGCGGCAGCGTGAACGCATAGAGGCCGAGGAAGAACGCGGCGCCCGCGGCGACGTAGAACTGGCCAGGCGATTTCTCCAGTCCGAGCAGGCTGGTGGTCCACAGCGCGGCGATGAAACCGATCGTGCCCCAGACGCGGATCGGCGGGTAATCGCGGATCACGTCCAGGCCTTGCTGCTTCAACGCGTTGTAGGCCACCGCGATCGCCAGCGAGATCGTCGGCATGTAGCAGAGCATGGTCGCCAGGATCAGCCAGAAGAACTGGTTGGGATTGGCGGCCTGCGGCAGCAGGCACAGGAAGATGCCGCCGAGGATGTGCAGCATGCCGTAGAGCTTTTCCGCGTTGATCCAGCGGTCGGCGACGATGCCCATCAGCGACGGCATGAAGATCGCCGAGATGCCCATGGTCGAGAAGATCGCGCCGAAGCTGGTGCCCGACCACGCGCGGTTCTCGAACCAGTAGCGACCGATGGTGATCAGCCACGCCCCCCAGACGAAGAACTGCAGGAAGTTCATCAGGGTGAGGCGCAGCTTCAGGCTCATGTCGTGTCCGGTCTTGGGTTCCCGGGACGGAGATTAAGCGAAATCAACCGATCCCGCGCAGCGCCACCCACAGGCCCAGCGCCAGGAACACGATCGCCGCGGTAATGCGCGCCGCCTTCAACGGCAGCTTGTGGGCGAAGCGCGCGCCGAGCAGGACCACCGGCACGTCGGCGATCAGCATGCCCAGCGTGGTGCCGGAGATGACCTGCCACAGCGGTGAATACTTGGTGGCGAGCAGGGCGGTCGCGACCTGGGTCTTGTCGCCGATCTCGGCGAGGAAGAATGCGATCGTCGTCGCAACGAAGGCGCCCTGCGCCGGCAGCTTGGCGTCGTCCTCGAGGGTGTCCGGTTTCAGGGTCCACAACGCGATGGCGATGAAACAGACCGCGACCACCCAGCGCAGCACTTCGGGCGTGAGCCAGTGCGCGATCACCGTGCCCAGCCAGGCCGAGACCGCATGGTTGAGCAAGGTGGCGACGAGGATGCCGGCGATGATCGGCAGCGGTTTGCGGAAGCGCGCGGCCAGCAGCAGGGCGAGCAACTGGGTCTTGTCGCCGATTTCGGACAGGGTCACGGTGCCGGCGGACACCAGCAGCGAAGCGAAGGGCAGGTCGATCATGGGAGCTCCGGGCCGGGCGCTGACAATGGACGAAAGCGGACACGACGCCGCCCGGCCGGGTGGCGTCGCGCCTGCCTTCGGTCTTGTCCCATTGCCGGACTGGCGATGTCGTGCGCCATGGCGAGGTACCGATAAACGGCACGGCCAAGTATGTTGACGCACGCCCCGCGACGGATCGCGGCGGACGACTCCCCGAGGAAGGGATGCGCATATTGTAGCCGCTAGACTGTCGGCCCGTCGCCGAGGAAACCGCCATGCAATACCGCCGCCTGGGTACCACCGGCCTGCAGCTCTCGGCGTTGTCGTTCGGGGCGTGGATCACCTTCGGCGATCAGATCGGCCGCGGCGAATCGCGCAACTTGATCGCCGCGGCCTGGGACCACGGCGTCAACTTCTTCGACAACGCCGAGATCTATGCCCATGGCCGTGCCGAAGAGGTGATGGGCGACGTGATCGCCGACCTGCGCCTGCCGCGCGACGGCTATGCGGTTTCGAGCAAGGTCTATTTCGGCGCGCGTGCGGATCCGTCGCCGATGCAGCGCGGCCTCTCGCGCAAGCACGTCTTCGATGGCTGCCACGCGGCGATGAAGCGCCTGCGCGTCGACTATCTCGACTTGTATTTCTGCCATCGTCCCGATTCGGAAACGCCGATCGCCGAAACCGTCGCAGCGATGGACACTTTGGTGCGCCAGGGCAAGGTGCTCTATTGGGGCACCTCGGAATGGCCGGCGGAACTGATCGTCGAGGCGCACCGCATCGCGCAATCGGGCGGCTACACAGCGCCTTCGATGGAGCAGCCGGAATACAACCTGCTGCACCGCCGGCGTGTGGAAAAGGAATACGCACCGCTGTATTCCGATTACGGCATGGGCACCACGATCTGGTCGCCGCTGGCCTCGGGCATGCTCACCGGCAAGTACGCGAACGGCGTGCCGGCCGATTCGCGACTGGCGCAAAGCCATCACCAATCCCTGCGCCATGAACTGATGGAAGACCGCGATGGCGGCACCCGGATCGCGCGTTCCAACGCCTTCGTCGCCGTTGCACGCGAGGCCGGACTGGGTCCCGCGCAGCTGGCGATCGCGTGGTGCCTGCGCAATCCGCACGTGTCGACCGTGATGCTCGGCGCCAGCCGCGTCGAACAACTGCTGCAGAACCTCGCGGCGCTCGACCTGCAGGTGGACGCAGCCTTGTGGGAGAAGGTCGAGGTGGTGACCGCCTCGACCTGAGATCGATCAGTCGATCCTGGGGGTTGCGGGTGGCGTCACCAGGCGGGAACGATCTTCCACTTCCATGATCTTGCGGCGCTCGATGTGCTGGCCATCCTTGTCCGCATCCTTGACCCAGGACGGCGGCGTGTCGTTCGGGCCGCCTTCCCAGGTCAGCGTCCTGCCATCCTTGTCCTTCATCACGTAGCGGCGCTTTTCCACGACATGCGACGCGTTCGGCGGCATCGTGATGCGGAACGGCGCTGCGGCTTTCGGGATCGTGACTTCGACGCTGCCCTCCTTGCGATCGCGCAGGTAGCCCACCGCCACCTTGCTGTCGGCGGGTCGCGCACGCAGGGCATCCATCGCTTCGCGCGGCGTGTTCACCGCCTTGCCGTCGATCGTGCGGATCACGTCGCCGGCCTGCAGCCCGGAAAGATCCTTGCCGGTTCCGAGGACCAACACGCCGCGATCCGTTCCGAAATAGCGACCCAGGCCGGCATCGACCGTGGCCAGGTTCACGCCGCTCCAGCGCAGTGCCTCGACCAATGCCGGCAACTTGCAATCGCTGCCCTTGCAGTCGCTGTCGATCCGCATGATTTCGCGGCGTACCTCCGGAGCGACCATCGTGGCGGCGTTCGCCCGTGCTCTCACCTCATCGGTATCGATGGTAATGCGCTTGGCCTGCACGGCATCGATCTCGCCATCCTTGTTCGTGAAGAATCGGACGTTGCCATCGGCCGTGGTGCTGTTCGGAAGGCCCGACATGAAGAACAACCGGTCGCTTTCCCTTGGCGTCATCGTCACGGTCGTCGTCTTGCCATCGCGCTCATAGGCCAGGTTCACCGGTGTCTTCGCATCTGCGGGCTTCGCCAGCATCGCGCGCGCCTGTGCAACCCGGGCCCCGCCATCGGGCGCGTCGATCGCCTTGTCGTTGATGCGGACGATGCGGTCGCCACCCTTCAATCCGGCGCCCGCCGCGGCGCTGTCCGGCGTGACGCCGACGATGCGCACGCCGGGCTTGTCGTCGCCTGCAAGCAGCACGCCGATCACGGGGCGGCGGATCTCGCGCCGCTCGATCCGGATCGGCGCGATCGCTGCGCCGGATTTGCGCGCCAGTTCCGCATAGCGTTGCGAGGCTTTCTCGAGGTCGGCGCGCGCGGCATCGAGTTCCTTCTGCTGGGCGGGCGTGATGGCGTTCTGCGCATTGGCATTGCCGGCCAGGGCGGCGCCGAGCGCAAGCGCCAGTACGACGGATTTTGGAGTCATTTGCATGGTGTCCTGTTGGTGTGGTGTCGCGGAATTCAGTCGATGGTGACCAGCACGGCGTCGTGGCGCTGGCCGCGTGCGGAATACAGGCGATCGGTGGCTGCGATGCCCGCCAGTTGCTGCAAGGCGTCGATGCGCTGGTGCCACAGGGCGACGCGTTGCCGCGATGGCAAACCGGATTGCGAAAGCCGATCGTCGATTTGCGAAATCCGCGCGCCGAGGTCGTCGCTCAATGCGGCGCTGACGCCACCTGCGACCTGTTCGTCGCGGGCCAGGGCCAGCAATGCTTCCAGTCGCGCGGATTGGCGGTACAGCGGCTCCAGTTCGTCGCCGGCCGCGATTGGCCTGGTGGACGATGCATGTGCGGTCTTCGTCGCAGCCGCCGTGTGCCGGTCGCGCGGCGCCGGAGGGGGGCGTGTCGTGTCTGTTGCGGACGGGGTTGCCGGCGTCGCCAGGGGGGTGCCCGATGCCGGCGGGGCCGTTTTCGCCGCGATCGGCGGCGCTGCATGCGGCACGACAGGCTCCATCAACGCCAGCGGAATCGCCGTGGCGACCGCCAGCACTGCCGCAGCGGCCAGCCCGCGTGGCCAACCCCGGCGCGCGTCCGGTTTCGATGCCGGCAGGCGTGCCTGCAGGCGTTCCCAACCCAGCGGTTCCGGCGTTTCCGTCGGCAATGCCGAGAATGCTTCGAACCAATTGTTGTCAGGCATGAATGGCCTCCTTCGCCGGGGATGCGATTTCGACCTGCAACAACTGCCGCAGGCGCCGCGTTCCGCGCGCCAGTTGGGATTTGGAAAAACTCGCGCTGCGCCGCATCGCCGCCGCGATCTCGTCGTGCGTATAGCCCTCGGCGTGGTACAGCCACAGCACGCTGCGGGTCGACGCCGGCAGGCTGGCGAGCGCGCGCTGCAACAGGGCGGCATCGGCTGCGGCGGGTGGCAATGGCCCGCTGTCCATCAGCAGATCGCAATCGGCATTGCCGTCCAGTTCGAGGTCCAGTCGGCGTTGTCGCCGCAAATGCATCAGTGCTTCGTTCACCGTGATCTGGCGCAACCAGCCCCAGAATGGACTGCCGCCGTCGCCGCGGAAACTGGCGATGGCCGACCATGCCTTGAACATCGCGTCCTGCAGGACTTCGTCCGCTTCGGCGCGATTGCCGCACAGGCGCAAGGCCAGGTTGAACACCGGCCGCTCGAACCGGCGGTAGACCTGTTCGAACGCCATTCGATCGCCACGCCGCACGCGGGCGAGCAGGGCATCGGGAACGTCGATGGCGAAGGTGGAACGATGGGTCATCTCATCCATCAGGATGCACCGAACCGGAAAAGCGTCGCAGCCGCAACGCAATATTGTCCGCAGGCCGCCTTGCCTATACTCGCCACATATACATTAGGTGAGGGGTGCTCCATGGGTGGGATTCTTGCTGCGGTCGTCGTGTTCGCGCTGGTGGTGCTGGTCGCCAAGGCGGTGCGGATGGTGCCCCAGGGGTATGAATGGACGGTCGAGGCCTTCGGCAAGTACACGCACACCCTGTCGCCGGGCCTGCATTTCCTGATGCCGATCTACCAGGGCGTCGGCCGCAAGGTGAACATGATGGAGCAGGTGCTGGAAGTCCCCAGCCAGGACGTGATCACCAAGGACAACGCGGTGGTCAAGGTCGATGGCGTGGTGTTCTTCCAGGTGCTCGACGCCGCCAAGGCCGCGTACGAGGTGGCGACGCTGGAGATCGCCATCCTCAACCTGGTGATGACCAACATCCGCACCGCGATCGGTTCGATGGACCTCGACGAATCGCTGTCCAAGCGCGACGAGATCAACGCCAAGGTGCTGGTCGCGGTCGACCAGGCGACGCACCCGTGGGGCATCAAGGTCAATCGCATCGAACTCAAGGACATCGCGCCTCCGCGCGACCTGGTCGAGTCGATGGCGCGGCAGATGAAGGCCGAGCGCGAGAAGCGAGCCAACATCCTCGAGGCCGAGGGCCTGCGCCAGGCCGCGATCCTCAAGGCCGAGGGCGAGAAGCAGTCGGTGATCCTCGAGGCCGAAGGCAATCGCGAGGCGGCGTTCCGCGCCGCCGAGGCGCGCGAGCGCCAGGCCGAGGCGGAAGCCAAGGCGACCCAGCTGGTGTCCGACGCGATCTCCGGCGGCAACGTGCAGGCGATCAACTATTTCGTCGCGACGAAATACATCGAGGCATTCAAGTCGCTGGCCGAGGCGCCGAACCAGAAGTTCGTGATGATGCCGATGGAAGCGTCGGGGGTGATCGGTTCGCTGGCCGGCATCGCCGAGCTGGCGAAGGAAGCGCTGGATCGCCAGCCGAGCGCCGGCACGCGGCCGCCGCTGCCGTCGCCGCGGAGCTGACGCCATGCGCACCGAACTGGTGGTCTGGGCGGCGATCGCGCTGCTGTTGTTCGCCGCGGAAGCGATGGCGCCCGGCGCCTTCATGCTGTGGCTGGGGCTCGCGGCCGCGGCGACGTTCGTCATCGTGTTCTTCGCACCGGGCATGGCGGTCCTGGCGCAAGTCGTCGCGTTCGCCATTCTCAGCGTCGTCGCCATTCTGGTCTGGCGCCGCTGGTTTCGCGGTCGCGGTCGCAGCAGCGATCAGCCGGCGCTCAATCGCCGCGCCCAGCAACTTGTCGGCCAGGTCGCGATGCTCGCCGAGCCCGTCGTCGATGGCCGCGGTCGCATCCAGGTCGCCGATGCGTTCTGGACCGTCACCGGCCCGGATGCCCCCGCGGGAACCCGCGTGCGCGTCGTCTCGACCGACGGCATGACCCTTGCCGTCGAACCCGTCCATGGAGCGAGTGAATGACATTCGGAAACCTTCGTCCCTTCGCGAGGGGCAGGTTTTCAGGGAAGAAGACGATCACCGCGGCTTGCGCCGCATTGGCCTTCACGTTCGGCGGATGCGCGGCGACGCCGCCGTCCGCCGGCACCGCCGACGCGGCGCGCGATGCCGCCCCGGCCTACATCGATGCGCCGGACGCTGTCGCGCAGGCACGATCGGCGCCGACTCGCAACGTCAGCGGCGCGTTCGAACTCACCGTGCGTTCGGTCGTCGTCCGCGATGGCATCGTGCTGCTGGGATCGGAGAGCGATCCGCGCAAACCAGACCTCCTGATCGTGGAAGTGATGCCGTCCGCACAGAAGGAAGTGCTGGCGCGAACCCGCCAGCCTGCGGCGCGTTACTTCCGCAACAAGCACATCACCGTGCAGGGCGTGGCCCGCCGCGTGGTGCTGGGGACCTCAGGCAAGGGCGTCGCGGCGGTGACGCGCCATGGCACCCGGATCCAGATGGACCATTTCGCCCAGGTGCTCACCATCCTGGAGTGAGGCGGGGCAGTGGCGGCGGCGCGGATGCGATAATCGCTGTTTCCCGCGATTGCCCGGTGCCGCCATGACCCAGAAGACCATCCTCAACGAGACCCACCGCGCCATGGGCGCGAAAATGGTCGACTTCGGCGGCTGGGACATGCCGATCCATTACGGCTCGCAGATCGAGGAGCACCACCAGGTGCGCCGCGATGCCGGCATGTTCGACGTCAGCCACATGACCGTGGTCGACCTGCGCGGCCCGCGCACCCGCGAGTTCCTGCGCGGCTTGGTCGCCAATTCCGTGGACAAGCTGCAGAAGCCGGGCAAGGCGCTCTACACCGCCATGCTCAACCCCCAGGGCGGGGTGATCGACGACCTCATCATCTATTACATGTCGGAAGACTGGTTCCGCCTGGTGGTCAATGCCGCCACCCGCGACAAGGACATCGCGTGGATCACCGCGCAGGCGCAGCCGTTCGCGATCGAGGTGAAGGAGCGTCCCGAGTTCGGCATGGTCGCCGTGCAGGGCCCGAACGCCCGCGCCAAGGTGGCCGGACTCCTGCGCGAGGAGGATCGCGCGCCGGTGTCGAAGCTGGTTCGCTTCAGCGCGCGCGAGGCGAAGACCCTCGACGGCATCGACGTGTTCGTCGCGCGCACCGGCTACACCGGCGAGGACGGCTTCGAGATCATCGTGCCGGAAGCGCAGACCGTCGCCTTCTGGAACGCGCTGCACGCCGCGGGCGTGGCGCCGGCCGGACTTGGAGCGCGCGACACCCTGCGCCTGGAAGCCGGCATGAACCTCTACGGCCAGGACATGGATGAAACCGTGTCGCCCTACGAGGCCGCCCTGGGCTGGACGGTGGTGCTCGACGACCTCGCCGATGGAAAGCCGCGCGACTTCACCGGACGTTCGGCGATCGAGCCGCAGGCGGCGTCGGCGCCGCGCCAGATGATCGGACTGGTGATGGACGAGAAGGGCGTTCTGCGCCACGGCCAGCGCGTCATCACCCCCAACGGCGACGGCGAGATCCTCTCCGGAACCTTCTCTCCGACCATCGGCAAGGCGATCGCGTTCGCGCGTGTTCCCGCCGGTGACATCCCGACTGGCGCGGAAGGTGGCGTGCGCGTGGACATCCGCGGCAAGGAGGTCCCGGTGCGCGTCGTCAGGTTCCCGTTCGTCAGGGACGGGAAGATCCAGGACGGCGTCTGAATCGCCGTTGCGGCAACCGCCGCGGCAACCGTTAGACTAGCCCCACCTTCCCCCAGAACCTGCAACGCGGAGCAACCCATGAGCCAGGAAATCCCCGGTGACCTGAAATTCCTGAAGTCGCACGAATGGGTGCGCGTCGAAGGCGACGGCCGCGCAACCATCGGCATCTCCGACCACGCCCAGGAGCTCCTCGGCGACCTCGTCTATGTCGAGCTTCCCGCGGTCGGCGACGACATCGAAGCGGGCAACGCCTGCGCGGTGGTCGAGTCGGTGAAGGCGGCGTCGGACGTCTACGCCCCCGTCAGCGGCAAGGTGCTCGAGGTCAACTCGGCGCTCACCGACAAGCCGGAAACGATCAACGAGGACGCCTATGGCGATGGCTGGTTGTTCGTCCTGCAGATGAGCGAGCCCGACCAGGTGAAGGAACTGCTTTCGCCCGACGATTACGAACAGGCGCTGGCAGACGACGAGCACTGATCGACATCGCGAAGCGGCAACTCGAAGCCCGGTCATCGACCGGGCTTTTCATTCTCGGCTGATCGAGTTCGCGTCTCCGGAATGATCGAACATGGCGTTCCGGGCCCGCGCACTTTCGCGCAAATCGGGTGTCGGGATGCCGGAAACGGCATCCCGCGGGAAAAAATTTTCGGGTTCGATTCACCCGTCGTTGGCGCCGTTCGCCGATGCGTTCGGCGAACGCGCCGAAGCATCGTCCGATTCGTTGCACGCGCGACGCAAAAAATAATCGACTTGAAAACAAGTCATTTTTGAAATGCGTTCGCGTGCGCGATTGTTTTGCACGACGCGTGACTGGCGACGCGTGGCTCCTCGCGCGCCATCGACCAGGGAGGCCGCGGGCGACGCAAATGAAAAAAATTTCACGAAAGGTGTTGACACGGCCAAATCGGCTACTTACGTTTCGCCCAACTGGAGGGCGGTACTGCATCGCGTGATCGAACGCAAGTCCAACATGGGGATCCAATCGCGAAGCGCGCATGGCGCGGGGCGCCTTGTCTTCCCGATCCGCCCTTCCTCCCCATCCAATCGAATGCGGGATCGCGTCGCCTCGTCGCGCGCGGTTCCTCACCCAATCCGTTCCGCGACTTCGGGCGCGGAAACGGTCCGTGGCGGGTCCGACTCCCGCTGTGCGTATGAACCGGCCTGGCTGGTTCGTTACAACTCAAGACGAGGAGCCATCCAATGGCAATGAAGAAAGCTGCGAAGAAGGCCGCCAAGAAACCGGCCAAGAAGGCTGCCAAGAAGGCCGCCAAGAAGACTGTCCGCAAGGCAGCCGCCAAGAAGCCGGCCAAGAAGGTCGCGAAGAAGGCCGCCAAGAAGACCGTCCGCAAGGCTGCCAAGAAGACCGTGAAGAAGGCCGCCAAGAAGACCGTCCGCAAGGCTGCCAAGAAGACCGCGAAGAAGGCCGCCAAGAAGACCGTCCGCAAGGCTGCCAAGAAGACCGCGAAGAAGGCGACCAAGAAGGCTGCCAAGAAGCCGTCTGCCAAGAAGACCGCCAAGAAGGCCGCGAAGAAGGCCGGCAAGAAGCGCGCCTCCAAGAAGGCCGCTGCTCTTCCCATGATGCCGACCCCGATGATCTGATCATCGATCGCATCCGCAATACCTTGAAACTCCTCCCCGTTCGCGGTGGAGGAGTTTTTTTATGCGGGGAGTGCGCGATGCGGAGGCTGCCGGCCGGGCGATCGCCGCGTCCAGGCTGACGCCGCGGTCAGTCGTTGCTGGAGCCGTTGTCGTCTTCCGCGGAACCCGGCGCGCGCTGTCCGGCGATGTCCGGACTGGTGCCGCCGGTGATGCTGTCGGGGATCCACGCCACGTTGGGCAACTCGAGCGCGCGATCGAGGATGGTGGGCATCAGTCCCGAAGGCAGCGAGCTCTCGCTATTCCACAACACCACCAGCCCGAGGTCACGGTCGGGCAGCACCGCCATCGCTCCGCGGTAGCCCTGCACGGCGCCGCCGTGGAAGTACAGCGGATGGCCGGCGTAACTCATCACCCGCCAGCCGTAACCGTAACTGGCGGACTCCAGGCGCTCGTGGCGCCAGCCGCTGCCGCGCAATTCGGTGGGCGTGGCGACCTGCGCCGAATGCAGCTGGGCGAGCACGTTCGCGGGCAGGACATCGGGGCGATGCCCGCTCTGTGCGATCAGCCACTGCGCCATGTCGCTGATGCTGGCGTTGACGCCCGCGGCTGGCGCCAGCTGGTAGAAGTTCGGCTTCGGCATCAACGCGCGCCAGCGGCCGCCGGCGCGCACGTGGGGCTTGGCCCAGCGCGGGCTGGTTTCCATGCCCTTGAGCCCGTAGCTCGCATCGTTCATGCCCAGCGGCTTGAACAGCCGGGTCTGCACCGCGTCGGCATAGAAGTTGCCGGTGGCGGCGAACACCACGTCACCGATCAGGCTGAAGGCGACGTTCTGGTAGGCATAGCACGAGCCCGGCGTGCACTTCATCGGCGCCGAAGCCAGTTTCTGCACCGCGCTGGGGTAGTCGACGTTGCCCTCGATGTCGCGGTCGTAGGCGTTGTGGGTCAGGCCGACGCGATGGCTCATCAGGTCGCCGACGGTGACGCTCTGCGTCGCCGTCTCGGTCGGCAGGCGGAAGCTGGGGACGTAGCGCACGACCGTGTTGTTCCAGGCCAGGCGACCATCGTTGACCAGCAGGCCGGTCAAGGCGCTGGCGAACGACTTCGACAATGACGCCAGGCGGAAAGCGGTGTGGGCATCGACCGGCTGGGGGTGGCTGACGTCGGTCACGCCATAGCCGCGTTCCATCAGCACGCGTCCGTTCTGGACGATGGCCACAGCAAGCCCGGGAATGCGCTGGCCGGCGACGAGCGCGCGGGCGATGCGGTCGACTTCGGAGATATCGGCTTGCGAGATCGATGCGGATGCCGGCGAATAGGCCGTGGCTGCCGCCGGCGTGGTGGATGCCGGAACCGCAATGGTGCGCTGGGCAGGATCGGCATGGCCCGCGCCGATCGAGCTTTGCGCCCCGGCGGAGGAAGCCAGCATCAGGCCCGGGATCAGGATGGACAGCATGGACTTGCGCATGCGCTGGATCCCGAGGCGCGGATTGTTCACGGCAGAGCTTCCCAAGAGGTCTCCGGAAGTGTAGTCACGCCGTATTCGAATTGCATGAACAGGGGAAGAAAGCCCGGGTATCGCCTTGATTCAAAAGGAGGTCGAGGCCGGGCTCCCTAGGGTCAATCGTTGTCGCCCTTCTCGTTGGGCCGCATCAGGTAGTCGCGCAGGGCCTGGCGCCTGGCCGAGTAGTGGCGCAGGTCGCGCTGGACGTTGCAACTGGCCGGATTGTTGGTCACCGCAATGTCGATCCCGCGGCGGAACGCCTGGTCGCAACTCGCCGTCAGTCGCTCCTCGAGCACCTGGTAGCGCCACGAATTCACCGAGACCAGCTTGCCGGCCTGGTGCAGCCACGCGATCCGCTCGGGCGTGGCGAAGGTGGCGTTCATCTCGACGATGGCGAGCTTTGGATCATGGCGCGCGATCACCCATTCGATGTCGTCGTCGGTGGTTGCCTTGAACTGCAGGAAAGCATCCTTCGATACCGTCCTTGCCGCGGCATATTTGTCGCGGCTGCCGCCGGTCTGGAAATACACGCGGTCGAGCATGTTGGCGCGGGTAGCGAGCGCGATCGCCGGTGCGATCACGTCCATCGTCTTGAATTCGGCGTCGACGATGATCCTGCCCCTGGCATGCGCCAGCACTTCCTCGAAGCGCGGCAGCGGATCGCCCGCGCGCAACCGGCAGCGGCTGATTTCCGCTGTGGTCAGCGTCGCGGGTTCGCCGCGGCAATTGCTCTTGGTCGAAAGGTCGTCGTCGTGGTAGACGAAAACGTCGCCGTCGCGCGATGCATGCAGGTCCATCTCGAGGATGTCGGCATCGCCGGTCGCGGTGGTGGCGTCGAACTGGCGCTGGACGTTCTGGATGCCGAAGTAGCCGCCGCGATGCGCGGCCACGTAGGTCCGCCCCAGGGGGCGCAGCTTGATGTTCGGCGGCAAGTTGTCCGGGGTCCCGTACTTGGCGTAGGCGCCGACGGTCCCCGACAGCGCCAGGACGGCCAGCAGGAGTCTTGCGTTGGTCATGCGGGGAGGGTGGGAGAGTCCAGCCTTGCATCCTGGGGCCGTTGGCATTCAATTTCCTTGCAACCGTGTTAACGTCGCGCAACCGGAAATCACGTTTGGCCAATGCCCGTCACAGATTCGCAGCGCGTCCACCAGGGGGAATGGCCGGCGATGGCGCTGTCCTTTGTCTATTTCTTCTGCGTGCTGGCGGCCTATTACGTCATTCGCCCCGTGCGCGAGCAGCTGGCCGCGGCCGTCGGATCGACCCAGTTGCCGTGGTTTTTCGCAGCGACCTTCGTTGCCACGCTCGCGCTGACGCCGATCTTCGCCTGGCTGGTCGCGCGCTGGCCGCGGCGGATCGTGGTTCCGGTCGTTTACCTGTTCTTCATCGCCTGCCTCGTCGCCTTCATCCCGTTGTTCGCGCGTGACGGCCTGATCTCGCCGCGCGCGCTCGGCATCGTCTTCTTCGTCTGGGTCAGCGTCTTCAACCTTTTCGTGGTCTCGGTGTTCTGGAGCTTCATGACCGACATCTGGGACGAAGGGCAGGCCCGTCGCGTGTTCCCGCTGATCGGCGTCGCCGGGACCATCGGTGCGATCGCCGGCCCGGCGATCACCCGCGTGCTGGTCGATGTCATCGGCGTGGCGCCGCTGCTGGCGGTCTCCGCCGGCCTGCTCGGGATCGCGTTGTTGTGCGTGCTGCTGCTCGGCCGCTGGTCGCAACGGCAGGAACTCGGCAGGCGCCACCACAACCAGGCAGTCGGTGGCGGCATCTTCGACGGCCTGAAACAGATCGTCGCTACGCCGTTCATGCGCAACATGGCGATCCTGATGCTGCTGGGCGACGCAGTAGGCACGATCTGCTATGCATTGGTGACCGACTATTCCCAGGCCACGTTCCACGACGCGGTGGCACGCACCCGTTTCGCCGCCGACCTCGACATGAGCACCAACCTGCTGATGATCCTGCTGCAGGTGACGGTGACGCGCCTCATGCTGCCGCGCGTCGGCGCCGGCATGGTCATGGTGGTGTGGGCCTTCATCGGCATCGTCGTCTGCCTGGCGATGGCCCTGTCGGGGAATGCCAACCTGCCGATCTTCGCCATCAGCCACGAACAGGCCGCTGCCTGGATCAGCCACGTCCCCGAGGTGCCGATCCTGCGCAACCTCGTCGCACAGCCGATCGAATTGCTGCCGACGCTGTCGTGGGTGGTGCTGATGCTGCTGGTCACCCGCGCCACCGCCTACGGCATGATGCAGCCCGCGCGCGAGAGCCTCTACACGCTGGTGCCGCGCAGCTGGCGCTACAAGGGCAAGAACGCGGTGGATACCGCGGTCTGGCGCGCGGGCGACGTGGCCAGCGCGTTGCTGGTCAACCTGCTGAAGTCCGCCGGCGCGGCGACGACGATCTTCGGGCTGACGGGCGCCATGGCGATCGCCGCCTCGGGATGGATCGGTTGGCGTACAGCCAGGCAGGCGCAGGATGCTCGCGATGCGACAGACGCCGATTGAGCCCGAAGACGACGATATCGACCCGCCGCTCGATCCCGAGACCGTCCGTCGCGAACGTCGCTGGCTGGGTAGGATCTCCGTCGCTGCAACGTTGATCCTGACGGTCTGCGGCCTGTACGCATGGCTGTGGGAGCCGCGCCAGCTGGTGGAACGTGACTACACCCTGCACCTGGCGAACTGGCCGGCGCAGTGCGATGGCCTGCGCATCGACCAGGTCACCGACCTCCACACCGGGTCGTGGATGAACGGCATCGACAATGTCGATCGCGTCGTGGCGAAACTCTCGGCCAGCGATTCCGATGTCGTGGTGTTCACCGGCGACTACGTGATCCTCAGTGTGGTGCTGGGGAAATACGTCGATCCCGCGACGATCGCCGATCATCTCGCGCCACTCACGAAAACCAAGACCGTCTATGCGGTGATGGGTAACCATGACTGGTGGGACGGCGGCCCGCGCGTCATCCGCGAATTCGAGCGCGTCGGCATTCGCGTGCTGGAGAACGAATCGACCCGCGTCGGCGTCCGCGATTGCGGCTTCAACCTGGTCGGCGTCGACGACCTCACCGCCGGCAAGCCGCAACCCCTGGCTGCCTATGCGCGCATCGATCCCGGCCTCCCGACCATCGCCCTCGAGCACGAGCCGGAAATGTTCCTCAAGCTTCCGGCGTCGACCGCGCTCGTGTTGGCGGGACATACGCATGGCGGCCAGGTGAATCCGTTCGGGCTGCGCACGCCGTCGAAGTTCCGGCCGCGGTCGGCGGCGCTGAGCGGCGAGTACCACGTCGGCGAGCGCACGCTGTTCGTGTCACCCGGCATCGGAACCAGCTGGTTGCCATTGCGGATGGGGCGCTATCCGGAGATCTCGCGGCTCACGCTGCGCAGCGGGCACTAGCACCCACTGAGCGCGCGTGTTGTGGCTTCTCGGAGATTTGAAAGCAACAGCTCGTGCGGCTGTTGCTCTTACTTCCGCTGCCTGACAGCCGCGACGGCGCACAGCCGGGCGATGCTTTCGCTTTACGCCACCGCCCGCGGCGACTGCCCCTCGCGCGCAACCAGATCGCGGTAGCCGGCGGACCGCAGCTCCTCCGGATCGAAGTCGTCGACGGTGATCGTGTCGAGGGTCATCGTTCGCAGTTCGCGCAGCTGCGCGGCTTCCTCGGAGGTGATCCAGCCTTCGCGCACGCCCTCGTTCAACTGGTCCTCGAACTCGAGCGCTTCGATGTCGCTGTTCTTCAGCGCCTTCATGAACTTGCGTTCGACCGGTTCGGCCATCACGAACTTCGGCAGGTAGCTGATGATGCGGCCGGCCGGGTTGTTCTCGCCCGGTGTGGTGAAGATGCCTTCGGCGAGGCGGTCGCGGGCATCGCTGGGCGTCATCAGCAGGCTCGCGACCTTGTGCCCGAGGCGATCGCTCGGCGCCTGGGCGCGACGGCCCCACGGGAAGATGATCGGCCACAGCAGCCACGCCACCGGGCGCACGGGGAAGTTGCGCAGCGCGCCCGAGAGCGCGGTTTCGATCTTGTTGACGGCGTCGTGGAAGGCCCAGGCCAGCAACGGCTGGTCGCTTGCCGGGCGGCCTTCGTCCTCGTAGCGCTTGAGCATGCTGCTGGCGATGTAGAGCTGGCTCAGCACGTCGCCCAGGCGGCCCGACAGCGACTCCTTGAACTTCAGCTTGCCGCCCAGCATCAGCATCGAGACGTCGGCCATCACCGCGAGGTTGGCGGAGTAGCGGTTCATCTTGCGGTAGTAGCGGCGGGTGTAGTCATCGCCCGGCGCCTTGCCGAATTGCGCCCAGCTGAGGCCGAACCACAGGCTGCGCACGGCGTTGGAGATCGCCGCGCCGATGTGGCCGAACAGCGCGCCATCGAAGGCGCTGATGCGTTCACCGGGATCGGCGATCTGGGTCGCCTTCATCTCCTTCATCACCCACGGATGGCAGAGGATCGCGCCCTGGCCGAAGATCATCAGCGAGCGCGTCATGATGTTGGCGCCCTCGACGGTGATCGCCACCGGCGATGCCTGCCAGGCGCGGCCGGCGAAGTTGCGCGGGCCGAGGATGATGCCCTTGCCGCCGATCACGTCCATCACTTCCTTGGCGACTTCGCGGCCCATGGTCGTGCAGTGGTACTTGGAGATCGTCGACGGCACCGCCGGGTTTTCGCCGCGCGCGACCGCCGCCGCGGTGGCCTGCGACAGCGCGCTGATCGCATAGGCGTGGCCGCCCATGCGCGCAAGCGATTCCTCGACGCCCTCGAAACGCCCGATCGAGAGACCGAACTGCTTGCGGATGCGCGCATAGCTGCCGGTCACGACCGCGCCCATCCGCGCGCCGCCGCTGGCGGTGGAGGGCAGAGTGATCGAACGCCCGATCGACAGGCATTCCATCAGCATCCGCCAGCCCTGGCCGGCGTAGTCTTCGCCGCCGATCAGTTGCGACAGCGGCACGAAGACGTCGCGTCCGCGGATCGGGCCGTTCTGGAACGGCGAATTGAGCGGGAAGTGGCGGCGGCCGATTTCCAGGCCTTCGGAATCGCGCGGCACCAGCGCCAGCGAAATGCCGATGTCCTTCTTGTCGCCCAGCAGTCCGTCGGGGTCGTACATGCGGAAGGCCACGCCGATCAGGGTCGCCACCGGCGCCAGGGTGATGTAGCGCTTGTTGAGCGTCAGGCGCACGCCCAGCACCTTGGCGCCATTCCAGTCGCCGCTGCAGACGATGCCGTAGTCGGGGATCGAGGTGGCGTCGGAGCCGGCGAACGGACCGGTCAGCGCGAAACACGGCACTTCCCGACCGTCGGCGAGCCGCGGCAGGTAGTGCGCCTTCTGTTCGTCGGTGCCGTAGTGCATCAGCAGTTCCGCCGGGCCCAGCGAGTTCGGCACGCCGACGGTCGAACTCACCACCGTCGAGATCGATGCCAGCTTCTGGATCACCCGGTGGTTCATCAGCGCCGAGAAGCCGAGGCCGCCGTATTCCTTCGGGATGTTGAGGCCGAAGAACTTGTTGCGCTTGACGTAATCCCACATCTCCGGCGGCAGGTCGGCGCGGACGTGGTCGATCTCCCAGTTGTCGACCATCCGGCACAGCTCCTCGCAGGGACCGTCGAGGTAGGCCTGCTCTTCCGCGGTCAGTTCCGGCTTCGGCAACTTCAGCAGTTGCGACCAGTCCGGCATGCCCGAGAACAGTTGTCCCTCGAAACCGACGGTGCCGGCTTCCAGCGCGGTGCGCTCGGTGTCGGACAGCGGCGGCAGGACGCGCGTATAGAACTTCAGCAGTGGGGCGGTCACCAGCGGCTTGCGAATCGCAGGCACCAGCAGCGCGATCGCGACCAGCGCGCAAAGCACCGCGATGACCACGGTGAGCGTGGTGCTTCCGCCGACGAACCAGGCCACCAGCAGGAACGCCGCCACCAGCGCCGACCACAGCGCGAGGCTCCAACGGTTGTAGGCCGCGATGCCGGTGGCGATCACGAGGGCGAACAGGGGAAGGACGATGCTCATGACAGCTCCGCTGAAATTCAAACAATCGAATGAATGAACAAGAGCGTATACCATGCCCCCGTTCTTTTCCATACTTAAGCGTATTGATTGGTGTCGATGCGCGTCAAGTTGCGCCGCACCATACGCACTTTGACGGAACCGTACGGTGACGCGTAAACTGGCCCGATGACTGACCAAATCGCATCGATCACCGGCAAGGCGGATCGCGCCGGCCGCCTCAGCGCCGACGACTGGGCGGCGGCGGCCCTGCAGCAAATCGGAGAACAGGGTGTGCCAGCCCTCGCGGTCGAACCCCTGGCACGCCGGCTCGGCGTGACCAAGGGAAGTTTCTACTGGCACTTCCCGACCCGCGATGCCCTGTTGCAGGCCGCCCTCGACCGCTGGGAACAATACGAACAGGCGCAGGTGTTCGATCGCCTCGAAGCGATCGATGATCCGCGCGCGCGCCTGGAGCAGCTCTTCCAGCTGGCCGCGCACGACGACGTTTCGCACGTCATCTATGGCCAACTGTTGCGCGCGATGGACAACCCGATCGTGCAGCCCGCCGTCACCCGCATCTCGCGCCGCCGGCTGGAATGGGTCACCGATTCCTTCCGCCGCGCCGGCTTCGACTCCGAGACCGCGCGCTATCGCGCCCGCCTCGTCTACTCCGCCTACATCGGCTTCCTGCAGTTGAACCTGCAACTGCCGCAGGACCGGCCGCCCAAGGAAGAGTACGAGGCGTATGTCGCCCACATGATGACGACACTGATTCCAAAACATCGATGAGGAAAGGGCAATGAGCCAGCACGAAGCGAACGCGTCGAGCCTCGACGCATTGAACCAGTGGGTGCTCGAAGTCGCCCAGCTCACCCGGCCGGACCGCATCCACTGGTGCGACGGCAGCGATGCCGAGAACGATGCGCTCGTCGAGCAGATGCTGGCCGACGGAACGCTGCACCGGTTGAACGCGGAAACCAATCCGGGCAGCTACCTGCACCGCTCGCATCCGGACGACGTCGCCCGCGTGGAACACCTGACCTTCGTCTGCACCAGCGAGCGCGATGACGCCGGCCCCAACAACCACTGGATGGCACCCGACGAGGCGCGCGCGAAGATGCGCACGCTGTTCGATGGCTGCATGAAGGGCCGCACCATGTACGTGGTGCCGTATTGCATGGGGCCGATCGATTCGCCGCTGTCGCGTTGTGGCGTCGAGATCACCGATTCGCCCTACGTGGTGGCCAACATGCGCGTGATGACGCGGATGGGCGCCGCGGCGCTGGCGCGGATCGAGCGCGAAGGAGGCTTCGTCAAGGGACTGCATTCCACCGGCGAACTCGACCCCGACCGCCGCTTCATCATGCATTTCCCCGAAGACCTGGAAATCCAGTCGTTCGGTTCCGGCTACGGTGGCAACGCGCTGCTCGGCAAGAAGTGCCATGCCCTGCGCATCGCCTCCCACCAGGCGCACAAGGAAGGCTGGCTGGCCGAACACATGCTGATCCTCGGCATCGAGAACCCGAAAGGCGAGAAGCACTACATCGCCGCGGCATTCCCCAGCGCCTGCGGCAAGACCAACCTCGCGATGCTGATCCCGCCGGAGGGCTACCGCAAGGATGGCTGGAAGATCACCACCATCGGCGACGACATCTGCTGGATGCGCCCTGGCGCCGACGGCCGCCTGCACGCCATCAATCCCGAAGCAGGCTTCTTCGGCGTGGCGCCGGGGACGTCGCGGAAGTCGAACCCCAATGCATTGGCTTCGATCCAGCAGAACACCATCTTCACCAACGTCGCCGTCACCGACGACAACCAGCCGTGGTGGGAAGGCCTCGACAAGCGCGTGCCGGTCACCGACTGGAAGGGCAATGCCTACGGACCCGATGCGAAGCATCCGGCGGCGCACCCCAATTCGCGCTTCACCGTGAGCGCGAAGGAATGCCCGTCGTATTCGTCCGAATCCGAAGCGCCGCAGGGCGTGCCGATTTCGGCGATCGTCTTCGGTGGCCGTCGCGCCTCGCTGGTGCCGCTGGTGTTCGAGGCGCGCGACTGGGCGCACGGCGTCCTGGTCGGTGCGGCGATGGGCTCGGAGACCACGGCCGCCGCCACCGGCGCGGTCGGCGTGATGCGCCGCGACCCGATGGCGATGAAGCCGTTCTGCGGCTACAACTTCGCCGACTACTTCGGCCATTGGCTGTCCTTCGACAAGCCAGGCGCGAGGCTGCCGAAGATCTTCCACGTCAACTGGTTCCGCAAGGGCGACCAGGGCGACTTCCTGTGGCCGGGCTTCGGCGACAACATGCGGGTGCTGGAGTGGATGCTGAAGCGCGTCGATGGCGAGGTGGGCGCGATCGAGACCCCGATCGGCAATCTGCCGGATCCGACGGACGTCAATCTGGATGGCGTCGAGTTGACAGCGGAAGCCCGCGAAAAGCTGTTCGGTTACGACCGCGCCGGCTGGGCCGCCGAGTTCGAGCACATCGGCGAGTACCTGCGCGAGTACGGCGAACGCATGCCGGGTGCGCTGGAAGACGAGCGGGCGAGGATCGCAAAGGTGCTTTCGAACGGTTGACACGCACGGGAAATTTTTTCCCCGGACGCTTGCCAAGGTCGTCGCGCGAAGAACGAACGAACGGTTTTTTTGGTTGACGTCGAGCGCGAAATTCGTCGCCGCCGTTTATCGATTGCACACCTACTTGTATTGGAAATAAACAAAATCTTCCCGGACGGATCATGAATGGCCGTCCGGTATTTTGTTAAAGAATTGTATCTGCAAAATGGCCCCCGTCAGGCACGTTGCAATGCGATGCCTGGACGTCAATCCGTGTTTTCCTCCCATGGGGTCCAAATCAAAATGGCATCAAAATCCCTCAAAACCACAATGCGCGTCAGCGGATTGGCAGTCGCGCTGAGCCTCTGCTTCGCAGGCACCGCGTATGCCCAGTCGACGACCGGCAGCGTGTACGGCAATGCCGCGCCCGGTGAAACCATCACGCTCGTCAGCGAGACCGGTTTCGCCCGCACCGTGACCGCGGACAGCACCGGCCGCTACAACGCGGGCAACCTGCCCGTCGGCGCCTATACCGTCACGGCGAAGAAGGGCGACCAGGTCGTCGGGACCCAACAGATCATGGTCCGCGTCAGCTCCGGCACGGAAGCGTCCTTCGCGGGCGCGCAGCAGGGTTCGGCGACCAACGAACTGGGGACCATTACCGTCACCTCCGCGGGCGCCGGCATCGACGTGACGCAGGTCGACTCGCGCACGGTCATCACCGCCAAGGACCTGGCCGTGCTGCCGGTGGCGCACAGTGCCGAAGCCATCGCACTGCTTGCCCCGGGAACGGTGAAGGGCAGCGGCTACTTCAACAACGGCAACGTCGTTTCGTTCGGTGGCGCCGGCGTCACCGAGAATGCCTATTACATCAACGGCTTCAATGTTTCGGATCCGCTGGCGAACCTGGGCGGCCTTGGCCTGCCATACGGTTCGATCGCCCAGCAGGAAACCTACACCGGCGGCTACAGCGCGATGTACGGCCGCTCCGATGGCGGCGTGATCAGCCAGGTCGGCAAGCGCGGCACCAAGGACTGGCACTTCGGTGGACAGGTCACCTGGCGCCCGAAGCAGCTGGCTTCCGCGCCAAAGGACATCTACTACCCCACGCCGACGGGACCGCAAGGCGTGGCCGGCACCTATCCCGGCGAGACCGATTCCACCTGCACGCCGCCGGTCGCCGGGCAGTACTGCTGGAACTATCCGGGGGGTGGCAGCCTCTATCGCGACCGCAGCAAGGACAAGACGTGGAACACCACCTATGACGCCTACATCGGCGGCCCGCTGGTGCCGGACAAGCTGTTCTTCTTCCTGTCGGCCGAGAAGTCCAAGGACACCTATGTCAGCACGGGCCTGAATACGCTGGGTTCGGCGCGTTCCTACATCGACAGTCCGTCGACCAAGGTCTACGGCAAGATCGACTGGAACATCAACGATTCCAATATCTTCGAACTGACCGGGATCAAGGAAAACGATCATTCCCAGGGCAGCCGGTATGCGGTGGGCGGCGGAACCAGCAGCTACGGGACCGATGGCGCGTTCCTCGGCAACGCGACGCCGACGAAGCAGAACACCTTCGTCTACATCGCCAAGTACACCAATTACCTGACCGACAACCTGAACTTCTCCGTGTTGTACGGCAAGGACGTGGTGCACAACCCGACGATGCTCGCGGCCCTGTCGCCCCTGCCGAACATCGCGAACACGCAGTACATTCCCCCGGCCTACGTTCCGGCCGGCGGCCTCGACCTGCCGCAGGTTTCCAACAGCGGCGCGACGCCGGACGCGCGACTGCAGGCCACCGGCGTGCGCTTCGACGTCGAATACAAGATCGGTTCGCACCAGATCACCGGCGGCATCGACAACATGACGTATACCGCCGTCGGCGAGGGCGCCTCGACGTCGGGGCCGGGCTACTACTGGAACTATCGCCCGAACGGCGTGAACGTCCGCCAGTACTTCTTCAATACCCAGGCGTCGATGTCCGTGGTGCAGAAGGCGGTCTACCTCGAGGACAGCTGGCAGGTCACCGACCGCTTCCTGCTCAAGGCCGGCCTGCGCAGCGACGATTTCAACAACAAGAACAGCGCCGGCCAGAGTTACGTGCACGAGAAGCACCAGATCGCCCCGCGCATCGGCTTCTCCTGGGACCTGAAGGGCGACTCGACGATGAAGCTGTTCGGCAACGTCGGGCGTTATTACCTCGCGCTGCCCAACGAAGTCGCGATCCGCGGCGCTTCGCCGTCCACGTACTACTACCAGAACTACAGCTACACCGGCGTCGACGCGAACGGGCAGCCGACCGGGCTGGTCTACCTGCCGAATCCCGACACCGCGAACGGCGGCTACTCGGGCAACAACGAATTCGGCCAGGTCCCCGATCCGAACTCGATCGCATCGTCGAACCTCAAGCCGCAGTATCAGGATGAAGCCATCCTTGGCTACGACTACCAGTTCAGCAAGAAGTGGGTGGCGGGTGCGAAGCTGACCTATCGCAAGATCGGCACGATCATCGACGACTGGTGCGATACCCAATACATCTCCGACAAGCTGGACGCCAGCGGGCTCGGTTCGGCCAACTACAACGTTTCGGGCTGTTACATCATCAACCCGGGCCGGACGAACACGTTCCACATCGCCAAGGCCGACGGCAGCGGATACACCGACGTCACCATGACCAATGCCGACCTCGGATTCGGCAGCCTCAAGCCGATCCGCAAGTACGAAGCCCTCGACCTGTACCTGGAACATCCGTTCGACGGCAAGTGGCAATGGCGCATGGACTACACCTGGAGCCGGAACCCGGGCAATACCGAAGGGCAGGTGCGCTCGGACATCGGCCAGACCGACGTTTCCAAGACGGAGGACTGGGACTCCGCGGGCCTGATGGCCTATTCGTATGGCTACATGGCCAACGACCGGCGTCACTCACTGCGCATGCGCGGCATGTACCAGTTCGCTCCGGAATGGCTGCTGACGGGCAAGTTGCTTGTGCAATCTGGCGTTCCGAAGAACTGCCTCGGCTACTACTTCAATGATGACGATCCCATCGGTTACGGCTCCGCGTACCACACCTGCTTCAACCAGCCGTCGCCCCCGGGCAAGGAGCACGGCCCCTGGACCAAGCAGCTCGACCTGGGCGTCGTCTATCGGCCACGGTATTTCGACAAGAAGCTGACGGTGGCACTCGATGTGTTCAACATCACCAACGACCGCAAGCCGCTGCAGTACAACCCGACGCTCGAGGCGAGCTCCAATCCCGACCACGGCGATGGCACCATTTCGTCGACGTACGGATTGCCGCTTTATTTCCAGACGCCCCGATACGTCCAGTTGAGCGTGAGCTACGACTACTGATCCATCGGACATTCGTGAAGTCAGGAAACGGCCTCCTTCGGGAGGCCGTTTTTTTGCGTTGCAACAAGGGGCGCGATGACAAACCAAACCCAGGATAAAGGCTTGCCGGAAAAATGTGATTCAAGTCACATATTCATTCAGGCCTTGTCAACCAGCCAACAGAAAAAAAACATGAATGGGGAGACTTGGCTTGTTAAGGATTTGTTTCTACCGCATAGTCCGGCAGTCGGGCTCGAGCCCTGACCTGTTATTCCCGTCTCGAAATTTTCCCCAGGGGTACATCCAAAATGGCATCAAACTCCATCAAGTCCAACGTGCGCGTCAGTGCATTGGCAGCTGCGTTGAGCCTTTGCTTCGCAGGCACTGCCTATGCGCAGTCGACCACCGGCAACGTGTACGGCAACGCCGCACCGGGCGAAACCATCACGCTCGTCAGCGACACCGGTTTCGCGCGCACCGTGACCGCGGACAGCACCGGCCGCTACACCGCCGGCAACCTGCCGATCGGCAACTACACCGTCACCGCCCGCAAGGGTGACCAGGTCGTCGGCACCCAGACTGTCCTGGTGAAGGTGAGTTCGGGTACGGAAGTGTCCTTCGCTGGCGGCGCCGCGAACAATTCCGGCAACGAACTCGGCACGATCACCGTGACCGCCACCGGCGCCGGCATCGACGTGACGCAGGTCGACTCGCGCACCGTCATCACCGCGAAGGACCTGGCCGTCCTGCCGATCGCGCACAGCGCGGAAGCCATCGCATTGCTGGCCCCCGGCACCGTCAAGGGCAGCGGCTTCTTCGGAAACGCCGTGTCGTTCGGTGGCGCGGGCGTCAGCGAAAACGCCTACTACATCAACGGCTTCAACGTGTCCGATCCGCTGGCCAACATCGGTGGCCTCGGCCTGCCGTACGGTTCGATCGCGCAGCAGGAAACCTACACCGGCGGCTACAGCGCCATGTACGGTCGTTCCGACGGTGGCGTGATCAGCCAGATCGGCAAGCGCGGCACCAACGACTGGCACTTCGGTGGTCAGGTCACCTGGCGCCCGAAGCAGCTCTCGTCCACGGCGAAGAACGTCTATTACCCGAACGCCATGACGTTGCCGAGCACCCCGGCTGGCGTGTACACCAAGCCGTCCGACACGTACTTCATCGACGACCTGTATGGACAGGCGCATGGCTGGGAATTCCCGCGCTATGAAACCGTGGCCAACTCCACCTGCACCCCGAAGGTCGCCGGTACCTATTGCTGGCACTACGACGATCCGACCCTGCCGGGCACGCTGAACCGCGACCGCAGCAAGGACAAGACCTGGAACACCACCTACAGCGCCTATATCGGCGGTCCGCTGGTTCCGAACAAGCTGTTCTTCTTCCTGTCGGCCGAGAAGTCCAAGACCTCGTACGTGTCGACCGGCACCAATGCGCCGGGCTCGCTGCGTTCCTACATGGACAGCCCGTCGACCAAGATCTACGGCAAGATCGACTGGAACATCAATGATTCCAACATCATCGAACTGACCGGAATCAAGGAAAACGACCACACCCAGGGCACGACGTACGACATCTACGACGGCACCACGAAGGCCTATGGCCGCGACATCGCGTACCACGGCCTCGCGACCCCGTCGAAGCAGGACACGTTCGTCTACATCGCCAAGTACACCAACTACCTGACCGACGCGCTGAACTTCTCGGTGACCTACGGCAAGGACGTGGTGCACAACCCGACCATGGTGGCCGTCAACTCGCCGCTGCCGTTCATCCAGAACACCTCGCTGATCCCCGCCGCGTTGATTCCCGCGGGTGGGCTCGTGCTGCCGCAGCTGTCCAGTGGCGGCGCGACGCCGACCTCCAGGCTGCAGGCCACCGGCGTGCGCTTCGACGTCGAGTACAAGATCGGCTCGCACCAGATCCACGGCGGCATCGACGACATGACCTACAAGGCAGTCGACCAGGGCTCCGCCACCTCCGGACCTGGTTACTTCTGGTCGTACCGCGGCGGCACCACTGTCCGCAAGTACTTCTTCAACACCATGGCGAGCATGTCCGTGGTGCAGAAGGCTGCCTACGTGGAAGACAACTGGCAGGTTACCGACCGCTTCCTGATCAAGGCCGGCCTGCGCAGCGACGACTTCAACAACAAGAACAACGCCGGCCAGAGCTACGTGCATGAAAAGCACCAGCTCGCCCCGCGCGTCGGCTTCGCCTTTGACGTCAAGGGTGATTCGACGATGAAGCTGTTCGGCAACGTCGGTCGCTACTATCTGGCGCTGCCGAATGAAGTCGCCATCCGTGGCGCGTCGCCGTCGACGTTCTACTACCAGTCCTACACCTTCACCGGCGTGGACCAGAACGGCCAGCCGACCGGCCTGGGCGCCCCGGGCGCTCCGACCTCGGGCAACAACGAGTTCGGCCAGCCTGTCGACCCGGCGTCGATCGCCTCCAAGAACCTGAAGCCGCAGTACCAGGACGAGGCGATCCTCGGCATGGACTGGCAGTTCAGCAGCAAGTGGGTCGCCGGTGCCAAGGCGACGTACCGCAAGCTCGGTACGATGATCGACGACTGGTGCGATACCGGCCGCATCTACAACAAGATCGATGCCAGCGGCAAGAATTCGGACGACTACAACATTTCGGGTTGCTACATCATCAACCCGGGTCGCACGAACAACTTCCACATCGCCAAGGCTGATGGTTCGGGCTACAGCGATTTCACCTTGACCAACGACGAACTCGGTTTCGGCAGCCTGAAGCCGATCCGCAAGTACATGGCGCTGGACCTGTACCTGGAGCATCCGTTCGACGGCAAGTGGCAGGCCCGCTTGGATTACACCTGGAGCCGCAACCCGGGTAACACCGAAGGCCAGCTGAAGTCGGATATCGGCCAGGGCGACGTGTCCAAGACCCAGGATTGGGACTCGAAGGAGCTGATGTACAACTCCTACGGCTACATGGCGAACGACCGCCGTCATTCGCTCCGTGCCCGCGGCATGTACCAGCTGACCCCCGAGTGGCTGCTGACCGGCAAGCTGCTGGTGCAGTCGGGCGTTCCGAAGAACTGCCTCGGCTTCTTCTTCAACGACCAGGATCCGATCGGTTACGGTTCGTCCTACCATGTCTGCAACGGCAAGGACTATGCTCCGGGTTCGGAACACGGTCCGTGGACCAAGCAGATCGACCTGGGCATCGTCTACCGTCCGCGTTACTTCAACAAGAAGCTGACGTTCTCGGCCGACGTGTTCAACATCACCAACGATCGCAAGCCGCTGCAGTACAACGCTCGTTACGAGATCGACAACTTCGCGGTGAAGGGCCACGGTACCGGCACGCTGAACTCCAGCTACAACATGCCGCTGTACTTCCAGACCCCGCGCTACGTGCAGCTCAGTGTCAGCTACGACTACTGATCCAGTTCCAAGGCAGTAGTGCAACAACGAAAACGGCCACCTTCGGGTGGCCGTTTTTTTGCATGGGGGATCGAGCCAACCCGGAGCCGTGGTTGCCGGAATCATGGCGCGCGCGAGCCGGCGCCAGGTGGGCGAACGCAGGCATGTGCAGGACCGCAGTCCGCGGGCAACAAAAAAGCCGCCCGGGGGCGGCTTCGTGCTTCACCGATGGCGCGCCCAAGGCACGCGATCGATCAGAGATCCTGCTGGTAGCGCACGTAGGGAACCGCGCTTTCTTCCTTGCCGGCGTCCTTGCCGGGCACGGCGAACGGATTGCTGCCCTTGGTGACGATGTTCTCGGCGCCGACCGAAAGCTGGCCGCTCCACGGCGTGCGCCAGGTGACGCCAAGGCCGAAGCCTTCGAACCTGGGCTGGCCGGGGACATTGACGATGCGGCCGAACACGTTGGCGCGGACGTTGCCGATGCCGCCGCCCACGCTGAGCGACTGGGTATTCCAGCGGTCTGCAAGCAGTGGCGGTGCTTCGTTGATGGGCACGAGACGCGCGCTTGCAGTGGTGCCGGCGATCGACACCACGCCATTGCGGCCGACTGTACGTTCGGCGAACAGCGCCATGTCGTTCTGCTGCACCTTGCCGCTGACCGGAGTCAGCCATTCCGGCAGGCCGGCATTGCCCTTGCCGAGGTTGAAGCCGACTCGGTTGCTGCCCTTCTGGACACTGGCGCCGATGCCATGGCGACCGGTGCCGCCGAGGGAGCCGAGCATGCAGCCATCAGAAAGGTTGCGGATCGACTGGGTCCGGGCCTTGGAGTCGCATAGCAGGGCCAGCGATTCGCCGTTGTCCAGGCCGAAGGCGCTGTCGAGGGAGTTGCTGCCGAAGCGCCATTGCGCCTGCTTGCCCTGGGAGTGGACCGGATCGAGGCGGAGGAAGGCTTCGACCTTGCCGCTGCGGCTGTTCACGACCGGGACATAGGTGGACGACTGCGCATACGCCGACGCGCTGCAGGCGAGAGCCAGCAGGGACACGGCGGCAACGGTGCGGAACCGGTTGTTCATCGACAGTCAGACCGGGCCCAATGCCCGAAGTTCCCCTCATTTGAACGGATTGATTCTAGTCCGTTTATGTTTCTTTAACAACTCAGACCAACACCATACACCCGATTCAGCTACTGCAGGCGTGAAGGCGGCGTCACGGTCGGCGGGTCGGCAAACAACTGTTCGATCTCGCGACCTGTGAGACGATAGCCGGTGCCGCAGAACTCGCAAATGATCTCGGCTTCGCCCGTTTCCGCCGCCGCCACGGCCTCTTCCCTGCCCAGGGCGCGCAGCATGTCTTCGACCCGTCCGAGGGAGCAGGAACAGCCGAACTGCAGCGACCGGGCACCGAGGTCCTGGATTGCTTCCTGGTGGAACAGGCGCGTCAGCAGGATGTCGGCCGGGAGTTCGAGCAGTTCGTCGCGGCCCAGGGTATCGGCCAGGAGGGAAATGCGGTTCCAGCCGTCGTCATCGCCGGCGGCGCCCGGGAGCACCTGCAGGAGGAGGCCCGCGGCGCGCTCGCCGTCGGCGGCGAGGACCAGTCGGGTCGGCAGCTGTTCGGAGCGCTCGAAATAGTCTTCGAGGGCGCCCGACAGGGTCGAGGATTCCAGCGGGACCAGGCCCTGGTAGCGCACCGGTTCGCCACCCCCGAGTCCGGGGTTCTCGATGGTCACGGCCAGCAGGGCATCGTCGCCGAGATCGGCGAGGCTTGCCGGGGCGGGCAGGTCGTCGGCGAGGCGGGCGATGCCGCGCAGGGTTCCGGCCGCGGTGCTCTCGGCGAACAGGGTGCGCAGGCCACCGCTGCTGCGGGCCTGCAACGACAGCCGGCCTTCGACCTTGGTGTGGGCGCTCAGCAGGGCGCTGGCGACCAGCGCCTCGCCGAGGAGGGCTTCGACCGGCGCGGGGTAGCTGGCACGCGCGAGTACTTCCTTCCAGGTGGCGTCGAGGCGGACGTGGGCACCACGGACATGTGCGTCCGGTAGCAGGAAACGATGGAGGAGGTCGCTGGTATCGCTCATGTCGGTTTTCGGCAAGGATAATGTCCGGATGGCTCGGACTTCAGACAGGCGAGATGGGGGCGCGACGGCTGCCGCGCAAGGGACGCGCCGCCAGCAACGGCGGCGGCGACTGCGCAAGTGGCTGATGTGGCTGCCGGTGATCGCGATCGCGTTCAGCATCCTGCAGGTCGCGAGCCTGCGCTTCATCGATCCGCCGTTCTCCAGTTTCATGGCGATCCGCACGCTGGGCGCGTGGCTGTCGGGGGACACCGGCTTCCGCATCGCCTACGACTGGCGACCACTGGCGAAAATTTCACCAACGCTGCCGGTCGCGGTGATGGCCTCGGAGGACCAGAAGTTCGCCGAGCACGACGGCTTCGACTTCGACGCGATCCATGCCGCAGAACGCTACAACGCGCGCATGAAGGCACGCGCCGAAGCGCGTGGCCGGCCAGTGACGAAGGTGCGCGGCGCCAGCACCATCAGCCAGCAGACCGCGAAGAACCTGTTCCTGTGGCAGGGCGACAACATGGCGATGCGCTGGGGGCGCAAGGGCCTGGAGGTCTGGTACACCTTCCTGATGGAACACCTGCTGCCGAAGCAGCGCATCCTCGAGCTCTACGTCAACATCGCCGAATTCGGCGACGGCGTGTACGGCGCGCAAGCGGCATCGCGCAGCTTCTTCGGCGTCGATGCATCGCGGTTGTCGGCGGCGCAGTCGGCGCGCCTCGCGGCGGTGCTGCCCAGTCCGAAACGGTTCAGCGCGGCGCACCCGAGCGCCTATGTGTTGCGGCGCGCGAACGCGATCCAGCGCCAGATGGGCAACCTCGGTGGGGTCGGCGCGTTGCAGGACGTCGAGGACGCCGGGCGCTGAGCATCCCGACGGGGGCGGGAGTATGCTGGAGCCCGGCTCGACGGAGGATTCGACGATGGGTCAGGTCCGGCATTTGCTTGCTGCGAAGAAGGTTTCCGGCGTGGTGGCGATCGCACCCTCGGCACCGGTGATCGACGCACTGAAACTGATGGCCGACCACGGCATCGGCGCGGTGCTGGTGATGGAGGGCCAGAAACTGGTCGGCATCCTTTCCGAGCGCGACTACGCGCGCAAGGTGGTACTGCTGGGGCGCACGTCGGCGACGACGCCGGTGAGCGACATCATGAGCCACGAAGTGGTGTGCGCGCGTCCCGGCGACGACATCCACCAGTGCATGCAGGTGATGACGGACAAGCGCGTACGCCACCTGCCGATCCTCGATCACAAGGAAGTCATCGGCCTGGTGTCGATCGGCGACCTGGTGAAGGCGGTGATCGACGACCAGAAGACCGAGTTGCGCCACCTGCAGGACTACATCACGTCGTGATGCGTGCGGCGCGTCAGGGAACCACCAGTTCCCAGACCGCCACGAAGTGGCAGACCGTGCCGGCGGCGACGAAGACATGCCATATCGCGTGCGCGTACGGCAGCTTTTTGCTGAGGTAGAAGATCGTGCCGAGGGTGTAGCAGGCGCCGCCGGCGATGATCCACTCGAACACCCACGGAGTCAGCGCACTGCGCATCGCCCGCCATTCGAGCATGCCCAGCCAGCCCATGGCGATGTAGACCAAGGTCGAGACCAGTTTGAAGCGGCCGGTGAAGAACAGTTTGAAGGCGATGCCGAATGCGGCCAGCACCCATACCGCGATGAACAGGCGCATGCCGCCGGGCGATGGCAGGGCGAGCAGGGTGAATGGCGTGTAGGTGCCGGCGATCAGCAGGTAGATGGCGCAATGGTCCATGACCTTGAGGCGCGCGCGGCGAACCGGATCGACGGCATGGTGGTAGGCGGTGCTGGCTGCGTACAGCGCGAGCATCGATGCCGCGAACACGGCGGCCGACAGCAGGCGCAGGCCGTCGGCATGGCGCAGTGCCGCCACGAGCAGCAGGACGATGCCGGCAACCACCGCGGCGACGGCGCCCAGGGCCGCGCTCCACACGTTGGCGCGCTCTTCCTGCGGGGTATAGGTGGAAACGCCGTGGCTCATGGCCGCAGCATACGGCATCGTCGCGTCATGCCGGGAAAGAAACCGGGCGCGATGCGTAGGGACCTCAGCGTTGCTTGCCGCAATACGTCCCGGACTTGCCGCCAAGATTGGTGGTGGCGACCACGGCGGCTGCCGGCGCGGTGAACGCCCCGATCGCCGCGGCGGCGAGGGCGCGCAGGCCGATCTGCTTGTAGTCGGGGCGCACGCTGGCGTGGACGAAGCTGCCGCGGACGTACAGTGGCGCGCGCAGGGACAGCGGACTGAAGCGTCGCGGCGTGGTGAGGATGGTCACGTCGAGTTGTTCGTTCTTCATGTCGATCCGCCCGCCGCCCTTCATCAACAGGTCGGTGGTGTCGAATACGAGGGCGCGCGGCTTCGCCACGCCGTCGCGCACGGCGAAATCGCCGTAGGCGCAGCGGATGGGGATCTGTTCGTCGCGGGTCAGCTTGATCTTGAGGATGCGTGCGAGGTCGAGTCCGGCGAAGGCCATCGCCAGCTTGCTGATCTGGCCACGGCCCATGCCGAGATCGACGTCGCCATCGGCGCTGCCGAGGATGGCCGCGATCGAGTTGCCGCTGCCGGTGATCGTCGCGTTGCCACCGAGCTTGCCGATGGCGGTATCGCCGAGCTTCACCTTCGGCAACAGCTTCGACAGTACGACGTCGCTGGCATGGACGTCGGCCTTCGTCTGCAGCACGTCCTTGCGGGCATCCATACGGATGTCGGAACGGATGTGGCCGTCGGCCACACCGAAATCGAGCGGGTGCAGCGTCAGCACGCCGGACTTCAGCGCGAGGACGGCGTTCATGTCGTCCACCGGCAATGTCTGGGTGTTGATGCGCGTCGCGCGCAGGCGGACATCGGCATCCATCGAGCGCAGCTTGGTGGTGTCGTAGGGATCGTCGGGGAACAACTTGCCGCGTGCCTGCTGCTTCGCTTCCTTCGCCGCGAGCTCGGGGTTGGTCTGGTGGCCCGGGTTCGGGCCGCCGCCGATGAATCCGCGCAGGTCCTGGAGGTCGAGGCGCTTCGAATGGAGGTCGGCCTTCAGGTAGCGACGCGATCCGGTGGTGAAATGCGCCATTCCCGACAGATCGCTGTTGCCGACACGGCCGGTGAAGCCGTCGTAGTTCCAGGTGCTGCTGGTCGGTGAATGGACGACGCGGGTGAGGCGACCGTCGAGCGAGTAGGGCGGCGTGGGCGGCAGCGCGATGCCGAGCAGGCGGTAGAGGTCCTCGAGATTGTTGCCCGACAGCGCGAGCTGCAGGTTGAAGTCGCGCATCCGCAGCGGATCGAGCAGGGTGCCGCGTGCATGGGCATGGGTGGCACCGGCAACCGCCTTGATGTCGACCTGGTACGGTCGATCGCGATCGCGCAGGTCGAGTGGCGATTCGCCATGTCCCTGCAGGGCGAGGGCGCTCCCCTTCCAGTGCCCGGAGCCCTTGACGTCGATCGGTGGCCCCGAAGCCGGCGAGCCGGGCTTGCCGGTCTGCACCGCGATGTCGATGTCGGTGCGCCCCCTGGAATCGATGAAGCGCAGGCGGCCATCGTCGATCCACAGGCGGCGGAAGGTCGGCTGCATGCCGCGCGCATCGCTCGACTTCAGGACCCAGTTGCCGATGCCTTCGGGCCCGGTTTCAAGCAGCAAGTCGGGGCGGACCAGCGCGAGGTCGGGGATGCGGAAGTCGCGCGAGAACAGCGCGGGCCACAGTTCGAAGCTCACCCGCAGGCGGTCTGCCTTCGCCATCACCGGCGTCTTCGACCACGCGGCGTTGGAGAAACGCAGGCCGTCAGCGGTGACCGTGGTCAGGCTGCCGAGACGGACGTCGAGGTTGCCGTCGATATGCAGCTCGCGCCCGGTCGTGGCATCGACGTAACGTTCGATCGGGCGCTTGAACCAGTTCCAGTCCCACGACAGGACCAGCGCGATGATCGCGATGGCGAGGACGCCAGTGGACGTCCACCATGGATGGCGGCGGATCCAGTGGCGCTGCGGTTCGCGTGCTGGCGGGTCGCTGCGCACGCCTTCTGCGATGGGGGCATCGTCACTCATGCCCTTCACACGTTGGGCGACGCGTGGTCAAACCGCGGTGAAACGCCGCGAACCGTTCAGGTTCGCGGCACGCCGTCAATCGATGCGGCTGGCGTGCGCGTGCTCACGGGTGGCCAGGAAGGTCACGCCCGGTGCGCGCTCCTCGGCAAGTTGCAGGTTGACGCGCGTCGGTGCGAGGTAGACCAGCTGGCCAGCGGCATCGAGCGCGAGGTTGTTGGCGTTCTTCTCGCGGAATTCCTCGAGTTTCTTCGCATCGTGGCAGCGGATCCAGCGCGCGGTGGCGATCTGCACATTCTCGAAGATCGCTTCGACGCCGTACTCGTCCTTGAGTCGATAGGCAACGACGTCGAACTGCAGCATGCCGACCGCGCCGAGGATGAGGTCGTTCGACATCAGCGGGCGGAAGAACTGGGTCGCGCCTTCCTCCGACAACTGCGCCAGCCCCTTCTGCAGTTGCTTGAGCTTGAGCGGATCGCGCAGGCGCGCGCGGCGGAACAGTTCCGGGGCGAAGTTGGGGATGCCGGTGAAGCTGATCGATTCGCCCTCGCTGAAGGTGTCGCCGATCGAGATGGTGCCGTGGTTGTGCAGGCCGATCACGTCGCCGGGCCACGCGTCTTCGGCGATCTCGCGGTCGCTTGCCATGAAGGTGAGCGCGTTGGCGAGCTTCTGCTCCTTGCCGGTGCGGACGTGGAAGGCCTTCATGCCGGCGCTGAAGCGGCCGGAGCAGATGCGCATGAACGCCACGCGGTCGCGGTGCTGCGGATCCATGTTGGCCTGGATCTTGAACACGAAGCCGGTGAGCTTGTCTTCGTCCGGTTGCACGTCGCGGCTGGTGGTGGCGCGCGGCAGGGGCGAAGGCGCGTGCTCGACGAAGAAGTCGAGCAGCGGCTGCACGCCGAAGTTGTTGACGGCCGATCCGAAGAACACCGGCGCCTGTTCGCCACGCAGGTAGGCATCGCGGTCGAACGGATGCGAGGCGCCTTCGACCAGCTCCAGTTCGTCGCGCAGGGCAGCGAGCATGTCGGCGCCGATGGCGGCTTCCACGCCGGGAGCGTCGATCGACGGGAAGATGGTGGAATCCTGGCGGGTGAAGTTCTTGCCGGCCTCGTACAGGTGCACTTCGCCGCTGACGAGGTGGACCACGCCCTTCAGGCGCTGTCCCATGCCGATCGGCCATGTCACCGGCGCGCACTGGATCTTCAGCACGCTCTCGATTTCGTCGAGCAGTTCGATCGGGTCCTTGCCCTCGCGATCGAGCTTGTTGATGAAAGTCATGATCGGGGTGTCACGCAGGCGGCACACTTCCATCAGCTTGATCGTGCGTTCCTCGACGCCCTTGGCGACGTCGATCACCATCAGCGCGCTGTCGACCGCGGTAAGCACGCGATAGGTGTCCTCGCCGAAGTCGGCGTGGCCGGGGGTGTCGAGCAGGTTGACGATGCTGCCTTCGTACGGGAACTGCATCACCGACGACGTCACCGAGATGCCGCGTTCCTTTTCCAGCGCCATCCAGTCGGAC
>JASLDW010000034.1 GCA_030151365.1 Lysobacter sp.
CGATCGAGGCGGTGCAGCACGCGCGCGCCGCCAAGGTGCCGCTGATCGTCGCCATCAACAAGATCGACAAGTCCGACGCCGATCCGATGCGCGTCAAGAACGAACTGCTGGCGCAGGAAGTGGTGGCCGAAGATTTCGGCGGCGACACCCAGATGGTGGAGCTGTCGGCCAAGACCGGCCAGGGCGTGGACGAACTGCTCGACGCCATTTTGCTGCAGTCGGAAGTGCTCGAACTCAAGGCTGCTGCCGATGGCCGCGCCGCCGGCATCGTGATCGAATCCGCACTCGACAAGGGCCGCGGTCCGGTCGCGACCGTGCTGGTCCAGCGCGGCACCCTGAGCAAGGGCGACTACCTGGTGTGCGGCGTGCAGTACGGCCGCGTGCGCGCGCTGTTCAACGAGAACGGCCAGCAGGTTGCCGAAGCCGGCCCGTCGATTCCGGTGCAGGTGCTCGGCCTGTCCGGCGTGCCCAGCGCCGGCGACGACTTCGTGGTCGTGGCCGACGAACGCCTGGCCAAGGACGTCGCCCAGCAGCGCGAAGCCAAGCGTCGCGAATCGCGCCTGATCAAGCAGGCCGGCAACCGCATGGAAGACGTCATGGCGCAGATGGGCCAGGGCGCCGCCCAGCAGGTGCTGAACCTGGTGGTGAAGGCCGACGTCCACGGTTCGATGGAAGCGTTGCGCGAAGCGCTCACCGGCTTGTCGAACGAGCAGATCCGCATCAACGTGATCGGTTCCGGCGTCGGCGGCATCACCGAATCCGATGCCCAGCTCGCCGCGACCTCGAAGGCGGCGCTGATCGGCTTCAACGTCCGCGCAGATGCCTCTGCGCGCAAGATCATCGATGCCAACGGCGTCGACCTGCGTTACTTCTCGATCATCTATGACGTGATCGACCAGGTGAAGCAGATCGCCTCCGGCGTGCTCGGCAAGGAAATCCGCGAAGAGATCATCGGCACCGCGGAAGTGCAGCAGGTGTTCCGCCATTCCAAGTTCGGCTCGATCGCCGGCTCGGTGGTGGTGGAAGGCGTCATCCGCCGCGGCAAGCCGATCCGCGTGCTACGCGACGACACCGTCATCTTCTCGGGCGAACTCGACTCGCTGCGTCGTTTCCAGGAGAACGTCGACGAGGTCAAGAACGGCACCGAATGCGGCATCGGCGTGAAGGGCTACGACCAGGTGCGCGCCGGCGACAAGATCGAGTGCTTCGAGCGCGTGGAAGTGCAGCGCACGCTGTAATGGCCACCAAGAAGTCCTTCCATCGCACCGATCGCGTCTCGGCCCAGCTGAGGCGCGATCTCGGCACGCTCGTGCACACCACGATGCGCGAACACGGCTTGCCGTCGGTCAGCGTGTCCGACGTCGAGGTCACCCGCGATCTCGCCCACGCCAAGGTGTTCTTCACCGCGCTCGATCCGTCGCGCGCCAAGGAAGCGCTCAAGGGCCTGCAGGAGCAGGCGCGCGAGATCCGCTTCCAGCTGGCGCACGCGATGAAGCTGCGCCACGTGCCGGAACTGCATTTCGTCTACGACGATTCGGTCGATCGCGGCGAGCGCATCGAACAGCTGCTGCGCGACCTGCCGCCAGCCGGCGACGACGACGACGACGGCTCCGCCGAGTCGTAAGCCAGTCCGTGGCCCGGTTGAAGGCCACGCCGACGGCACTACAATCCCCCGAATGACGACGCCGCGTCCACGCAGCCGCTTCCGCAAGGTCGACGGCATCCTGTTGCTGGACAAGCCGCGTGGGCCAAGTTCCAACCAGGTGCTGCAGCGCGTCCGCCACCTGTTCCGCGCACACAAGGCCGGGCATACCGGCGCGCTCGATCCATTGGCGACCGGCCTGTTGCCGATCTGCTTCGGCGAGGCGACCAAGATCGCCGGCGGGCTGCTCGGCGCGCGCAAGGCCTATGAAGCCGTCGCGCGCATGGGCATCGTCACCGACACCGACGACGCCGAGGGCCAGGCCTTGCGCGAACGCCCGGTGCCGCAGTTCGACATCCCGACGCTGGATGCGGCGCTGCAGGGACTGACCGGCCACATCCAGCAGGTTCCGCCGATCTATTCGGCGCTCAAGCGCGGCGGCGAACCGCTGTACGCCAAGGCACGGCGCGGCGAGACCATCGAGCTCGAGCCGCGTCCGGTCGATGTCCACGCCTTCGATCTGCTCAACGCCGCCGACCTCCTCGACGAACATCCCAACCTGCGCCTGCATGTCGAATGCGGGTCGGGGACTTATATCCGCAGCTTGGTGCGCGACCTCGGCGAGGTGCTCGGTTGCGGCGCCCACGTGACCGAACTGCGGCGACTGTGGGTCGATCCCTTCCGCGAACCCAAGATGTGGACCCTGCAGGCGCTGGAGGAACTGGCGGAACGCGGTGATCGCGCCCTCGATGCCTGCCTGCTGCCGATCGAGACCGGCATGGCGTCGTGGCCGCAGGTCCATTTGTCGCCGGCGCAGGCGAAGTTGCTGGGACAGGGCCAGTCGGTGGCCGGGCCGTTCCAGCCGCTGGGCGAGGTGGCGGTGATGGACGGCTGGGGCAAGGCGCTGGGCCTGGGCGAGGTCGATCCGTCGGGGCGCCTGCGCGCGCGCCGCATGTTCACCTGGGCGGTGCCGGGACGGGAAGTTGTCCCCGAGGCCGAGGCCGGCTAGAATATTGCGGCCCGACGCGGTCTGCGTCGGCGCATTCATGTTTACGGCGGACCCAGCGGTGCGACCCGGGAGACGACTCCCGCGGCGTTCCTGCCAGTCCCGCATCTATCCAGGAAAAAGAAATGTCCATCGACACCGGCAAGATCATCGAAGAAAACAAGCGCGGCGCCAACGACACCGGTTCTCCGGAAGTGCAGGTCGCCCTGCTGACCGCCCGCATCGAACTGCTCACCGAGCACTTCAAGGCCCACAAGCAGGACCACCACAGCCGTCGCGGCCTGCTCAAGATGGTCAACAGCCGTCGCAGCCTGCTCGACTACCTGCATCGCAAGGATGCCGAGCGTTACAAGGCACTCATCCAGAAGCTCGGCCTGCGCCGCTAAGCTTCGACAACGCGGCTCGGAAACGGGCCGCGTTTGTTTTTGCAGTTCGCAATATTCGTAGTTCGCAACACCAGCAGCACCACTCCCTCGCCGTGCGGACAGGGGTTCGCACGGACCAACAGAAAATCCCAAGGAACATTCGTGGCAAAGATCACCAAGTCTTTCCAGTTCGGCAACCGGACCGTCACCCTCGAAACCGGCGAAGTAGCCCGCCAGGCCGGCGGCGCCGTGCTGGTCTCCTGCGAGGGCACCGTCGTTCTCGCCACCGCCGTCTGCGCCAAGTCCGCCCGTGAAGGCCAGGACTTCTTCCCGCTGACGGTGGACTACCAGGAGAAGTTCTACGCCGGTGGCCGCATCCCGGGTGGCTTCTTCAAGCGCGAAGGCCGTCCGACCGAAAAGGAAACGCTGATCAGCCGCCTGATCGATCGTCCGATCCGCCCGCTGTTCCCCGAGGACTACAAGAACGAAGTGCAGATCATCGCGCAGCTCGTTTCGTTGAACCCGGAAGTCGAAGGCGACGTGCTGGCGATGATCGGCGCGTCCGCCGCGCTGTCGCTGTGCGGCAGCCCGTTCCAGGGCCCGATCGCCGCGGCCAAGGTCGGTTACAAGAACGGCCAGTACCTGATCAACCCGACCGTCAGCGAACTGAAGGATTCCGATCTCGAACTCGTCGTCGCCGGCACCTCGACCGCCGTGCTGATGGTGGAATCGGAAGCGAAGGAACTCGCCGAAGACGTGATGTTGGGCGCGGTGATGGCCGGCCATCGCGAGCTGCAGAAGGCGATCAACGCCATCAATGAACTCGTCGTCGAAGCCAACACCAAGGCGTCGACCTGGGAAGCTCCGGCCAAGAACGAAGCGATGATCGCCGCGCTCAAGGAAGCCGTGGGCGGCCAGCTCGCCGCTGCCTTCCAGGTGCGCGATAAGCTGCAGCGCCGCGACGCCATCGCCGCGATCAAGAAGGACGTGATGACCGCACTGGCCGGTCGCGCCGAGGCCGAAGGCTGGGCTGCCGGCGACATGTCCAAGGAATTCGGTGAACTCGAATACCAGACCATGCGCGGTTCGGTGCTCGACACCAAGATCCGCATCGACGGCCGCAAGCTCGACGACATCCGCCCGATCAGCGTCAAGGTCGGCGTGCTGCCGCGCGTCCACGGTTCGGCGCTGTTCACCCGCGGCGAAACCCAGGCGCTGGTCATCACCACGCTGGGCACCGCGCGCGACGGCCAGATCATCGACGACGTCGCCGGCGAGTGGAAGGAAAACTTCCTGTTCCATTACAACTTCCCGCCGTACTCGGTCGGTGAAACCGGTCGCTTCGGCGCGCCCAAGCGTCGCGAAATCGGCCACGGCCGCCTCGCCAAGCGCGGCGTGCTGGCGATGATGCCGGGCATCGAGGCCTTCCCGTACACGGTGCGCGTCGTCTCGGAAATCACCGAGTCGAACGGTTCTTCGTCGATGGCGTCGGTCTGCGGTTCGTCGCTTGCCCTGATGGATGCCGGCGTGCCGGTGAAGCGTCCGGTCGCGGGCATCGCGATGGGCCTGGTGAAGGAAGACGACAAGTTCGTCGTGCTGTCCGACATCCTCGGTGACGAAGACCACCTCGGCGACATGGACTTCAAGGTGGCCGGTTCCGAGCAGGGCATCACCGCGCTGCAGATGGACATCAAGATCCAGGGCATCACCGAAGAAATCATGAAGGTCGCGCTGGCCCAGGCCAAGCAGGGCCGCCTGCACATCCTCGGCGAGATGGCCAGCGCCATCACCTCGCCGCGCGCCGAGCTCTCCGAGTACGCGCCGCGCCTGCTCACCATCAAGATCCATCCGGACAAGATCCGCGAAGTCATCGGCAAGGGCGGTGCGACGATCCAGGGCATCACCAAGGAAACCGGCACCCAGATCGACATCCAGGACGACGGCACAATCACCATCGCTTCGGTGAACAACGCCGCCGCGCTCGCCGCCAAGCAGCGCATCGAGCAGATC
>JASLDW010000053.1 GCA_030151365.1 Lysobacter sp.
CGTGTCCGCCGTGCCGGTCATGCCGGCCAGCTTCTTGTACATGCGGAACAGGTTCTGGAAGGTGATGCTCGCCAGCGTCTGGTTCTCGCGCTGGATCTCGACGCGCTCCTTCGCCTCCACCGCCTGGTGCAGGCCGTCCGACCAACGACGGCCCGGCAGCGTGCGGCCGGTGAATTCGTCGACGATGATGACCTCGCCGTCGCGCACGATGTAGTCGACGTCACGCTGGTAGATCGCATTGGCGCGCAGCGCCGCGTTCAAGTGGTGGACGACGTGGATGTTCTGCGGGTTGTAGAGGCTGTCGTCCGCGCCGAGGATGCCGTTGGCGCGCAACAGGTCTTCCACGTGCTCCTGTCCGGCCTCGGAGAGATGGACCTGCTTCTGCTTCTCGTCGACCCAGAAATCGCCGACGCCGTCTTCCTTCTCCTGGCGGGTCAGGCGCGGCACGATGGCATCGACGCGCATGTACAGTTCCGGCGAATCGTCGGCCGGACCGGAGATGATCAGCGGCGTGCGCGCCTCGTCGATCAGGATCGAGTCGACTTCGTCGACGATCGCGTAGTGGAGGCCGCGCTGGAAACGGTCTTCCTTCGCCAGCGCCATGTTGTCGCGCAGGTAGTCGAAGCCGAATTCGTTGTTGGTGCCGTAGGTGATGTCGGCGGCGTAGGCTTCGTGCTTGTCCGAATGCGGCATGCCCGGGAACACCACGCCGACGGAGAGGCCGAGCCAGTTGTAGAGCTTGCCCATCTGCGCGGCGTCGCGGCGCGCGAGGTAGTCGTTGACGGTGACGACGTGGACGCCCTTGCCTTCCAGCGCATTGAGGTAGACCGGCAGCGTGCCGACCAGGGTCTTGCCCTCGCCGGTGCGCATTTCGGCGATCTTGCCCATGTGCAACACCATGCCGCCGATCAGCTGGACGTCGTAGGGACGCATGCCGAGCACGCGCACCGAGGCTTCGCGGCAGACCGCGAACGCTTCCGGCAGCAGCTTGTCGAGCGATTCGCCCTTGGCGATGCGGTCCTTGAATTCCTGGGTCTTGCCCTTCAGCGCTTCGTCGGACAGGGCCTGCATCTGCGGCTCAAGCGCGTTGATCTTGCGGACGATGCCGTCGAGTTGCTTGAGCAGGCGCTCGTTGCGGCTGCCGAAAACGCTGGTAAGGAGTCGATTGAACATGGAGTCGCTTGGGCTCGAGTCGTGCTCGGAAATAGGAAAGGGCGCCAAAGCGCCCTTTGGAACCGTACATTGTAGCTGGGGACGGGATCGCCCGCCCTCAAGTCCTCAGCCGCGCTTCACCGAGGAACGTCCGGCCAGGAACGGCGCCGGATTGACGTAGGCACCGTTCTTCCACACTTCCAGATGCACGTGCGCGCCGGTGGAGCGTCCGGTGGAACCGGCCTTGGCGATCTCGGTCCCGGCCCGCACCAGGTCGCCGACCTGCTTGAGCAGCTGCGAGTTGTGCGCATAACGGGTGACGTAGCCATTGCCATGGTCGACCTCGACCACGTTGCCGTAGCCGGTGCGCTGGCCGACGAAGCTGACCACGCCATCGGCGACCGCGTAGACCGGATCGCCGACCTGGGCCGCGAAATCGATGCCCTTGTGGAACTGTTCGCCGGCGCCGAAGGGATCGGCGCGCGCGCCGAAGGTCGAGGTCACGAAACTGTGGGCAGTCGGCGCGATCGCGCGTTCCAGACTGCCCTTGGCGGTGCGGCTGGCGAGCAGGGTGTCGAGCACGGTGAGCTGGCCGCCTGCGTTATCGAACTGCGCCTGGACCGCATCGAGGCCGTTGCGCATCTGCGCCGGGGTGATGTCGCTGGTCGGACCGCCACCGCCCTGGCCGATCGGGGCCGAGAAATTGAACTCGCCGCCCTGCAGACCGCTGGCATCGACCAGGCGCTGGCCCACGGCATTCAGGCGCGTCGCCTGCGCCTGCAATTCGGCCAAGCGCGCCGACATCGCATTGAGTTCGCGCTGGCTGTCGCGGCGGATCTGCTCGGTCCCGGCGGTCTGCGCGGCCACTTCGGCGTGGTCGAACGCCGCCATCGCGGCGAGCCCGCCCATCAGGCCCATCACCAGCGCCGCAGCCAGCGCGCGATACGGCGTGCGGGCGAACTGCTGGCCACCGCGCGCCAGCAGGTGCTGGGCGGTTGCGCGCAGGCGTGCACCCAGGCCCAGGGCCGGCGCCTCGACGTGCAGCCGCGGATAGAACACGAAGCGATAGCCCGGTTCCTTGCGGACCCAGCTGCGGCTCACGCGCGGGCGTTTAAAGTGTCGTACGGCCTTGTAGCCTGAACCTGTCTTCTTCAACGTCGTCTCCGATGTCCAAACCGCGCAGTCCCCGTCCCGTCCCGAGCGCCTGGCAGGCCGCCCTGGCCGGCAGTGCCGCCGACCCGCTGAAGCGGGCCGAGTGGCTGGCGTCGCTGGATCACCAGCTGCGCATCGCCTTGCCGTTGCAGTTGGCCGCGCATGCCCGGCTGGCCAACGTCGATGGAAACCGCCTGGTGTATTCAGTGGATGGCCCGGCCTGGAGCAGTCGCCTGCGCCTATCCGGTGATGCCATCCTCGAAGCCGCCCGTTCCCTCGGACTGGCCGTGGATGCGCTGGCGATCCGCGTGGTGCGGATGCCTGCACAGCCGGGGGTGGGAGTCACGCAATCCACGCCCCGAGGATCTGCTTCCGGCAGCGAGCGGAACGCCCTGCGCACCGTACGCGAACTGATCGCGCAGGGGCCTGCCGGGGACACGGGTGATGAAAACGCACCCAAGCCCACCCGGGCGGATCGGTTGCGCGCGCGGCGTCCTTCCCGACCGGAGGGTGCATCCTAGGGGTGTTGGCGACCCGGGGTGTTAAGGGATCGCTGGCGGTTCAGCCTCAAACCGGGACGTAGGTCCCATAAATGGCCGGCCGCTGGGCGGCATCGGTGGCTGGCTCGTCCTCGAAGGTGGCCAGTTCCCAGGCGTCGGTGGTGGCCAGCACCTGGCGCACCAGGGCGTTGTTGAGGGCATGGCCCGACTTGTAGCCGGTGTAGGCGCCCAGCACCGGATGGCCGAGCAGATAGAGATCGCCGACGGCGTCGAGGATCTTGTGGCGGACGAATTCGTCGGCGTAGCGCAGCCCGTCCTCGTTGAGGACGCGGAACTCGTCGAGGACGATGGCATTGTCCATCGAGCCGCCGAGGCCGAGGTTGCGCTCGCGCATGAACTCGAGATCGCGCATGAAGCCGAAGGTGCGCGCGCGGCTGACTTCGCGGATGTAGCTGGCGGTCGAGAAATCGACCGTCGCCCGCGACAGCGAGGCCGGGATCGCCGGATGGTTGAAGTCGACGGTGAAGTCGAGGCGGAAGCCGTCGTGCGGATCGAAGGCGGCGCGCTTGTCGCCGTCGCGCACTTCGATCGGCTTGGTGATGCGGATGAATTTCTTGGGCTTGTCCTGTTCGACGATGCCCGCCGATTGCAGCAGGAACACGAACGGACTGGACGATCCGTCCATGATCGGCACTTCCGGCGCCGACAGGTCGATCCAGGCATTGTCGATGCCGAGCCCGGCCAGGGCCGACATCAGGTGTTCGACGGTATTGACGCGCACGCCTTCGGTGGCGAGGCCGGTGCACAGCATGGTCTCGCTGACGAGGTCGCCGCGCGCCGGCAATTCCACCACCGGATCGAGATCGACGCGGCGGAACACGATGCCGGTATCCGCCGGAGCCGGGCGCAGAGTCAGGAAGACCTTCTCGCCCCCATGCAGGCCGACACCGGTCGCACGGATGACGTTTCGCAATGTGCGTTGACGGATCATGCGCTGGCGGGGGAATTGGCGGCCTTGGTGGAAGAAGACGCGCCGACCGTCTCGCGGTTGACGCAGCGGTTCAGATTAACACTTCGCTCACTGAACCGGGATTGAAAGCCATCCTTTCATGCCCGGACGGGGAAAGATGGGAGGCCCCCGTCAGCGGCGCAGCTGACGGGGGGTGTATCAAGCCGACCGGCCGGCCCCTCGCGCCCGCGAGGGAGGGTGTGGGCGGCGTCAGGACCGGCCGGCCAGAACCACCCGGCGACCCGGCCATCGCGCAGCGAGGCGCGACGGTTGCGGAACCGCCGGCAACTCCGGACGGTCAGTCGGCCTGGCGGCGGAGGAACGCCGGGATGTTGAGGTAGTCGCTCGGCAGGTCGGCGATCGCCGGGGCCGCGCTCGGCTCGGCGGCACTGGCGCCCTGGCTGCGTCCGCGCAACACCGACGAGATCGACTGGGTCGGGTTGTAGGGATCGCTGACCGCATCGACCGGCAGGCCGGTGGTACCGTCGAGCTTCGGGCGCTCGCGCACCAGCTCCACCTGCGGACGACGCTGCGGGGCGCTGGTGCGCTCGTAGCTGTCGGTGCGCGGGGCGATGCGGCCGGCATTGACCGGGTTGAGGCCGGTGGCGACGACCGTGACGCGCACTTCATCCTGCATGTCGGGATCGAGCACGGTGCCGATGACGACGGTCGCGTCTTCCGAGGCGAAGTTCTCGACCGTGCGGCCGACTTCGTCGAACTCCGCCATGGTGAAGTCGGGGCCGGCGGTGATGTTGACCAGGATGCCGTTGGCGCCGGACAGGTTGACGTCGTCGAGCAGCGGATTCTGGATCGCGGCTTCGGCGGCGGCCTGGGCGCGATCGTCGCCGCGCGCGTGGCCGGTGCCCATCATCGCCAGGCCCATTTCGCTCATCACGGTGCGGACGTCGGCGAAGTCGACGTTGATCAGGCCCGGACGGACGATCAGGTCGGCGATGCCCTGCACCGCGCCCTGCAGCACGTCGTTGGCGGCGCGGAAGGCCTGCACCATCGTCGCGTTG
>JASLDW010000066.1 GCA_030151365.1 Lysobacter sp.
GTGCACATGCCGCGCATGCTGATCCCGGCGATCCTGGCGATGCCGGCGCTGGCGCTGATGATCCTGATGGAGCCCTATCGCATGAAGCGACTGGTCTCCTATCTCAATCCGTGGGAAGACCCGCTGGGCAGCGGCTACCAGCTCACCAATGCGCTGATGGCGATCGGTCGCGGCGAATTCTGGGGCGTCGGTCTTGGCGGTTCGGTGCAGAAGCTGTCCTACCTGCCGGAAGCACATACCGACTTCATCATGGCGGTGATTTCCGAGGAGCTCGGTTTCGTCGGCGTGTGCGCGGTGATCGCGATGTACATGCTGGTGGTTGGTCGCGCCTTCGTGATCGGCCTGAAGTGCGTGGAGATGCGCCGTCACTTCGCCGGCTTCTGCGCTTTCGGCATCGGCACCTGGATCGCGCTGCAGGCCTTCATTTCGATCGGCGTGAACCTCGGCCTGCTGCCGACCAAGGGCCTGACCCTGCCGTTCATTTCCTATGGCGGATCGAGCCTGCTGATCACCTGCGCCGCGCTCGGCCTGCTGCTGCGCGTGTCGTACGAACTCACGCGCGCCGAACGCCAGGTCGCGATCCGCCGCGGCGAAGTCGCGGCGACACCGCAAGCACCGGAAGTCGCGATGCCGTCGATGAACTCGGTGCGCATTGCCGCCGATGATGCGCGCGCGGCGGTTGCCCATAATCTCGGCAAGCTGCTGCGTCGTGGCCGTTCGTCCGGCAGCCAGCAGCGCCAGCGCATCGAGCCCGTGCTCGACAAGGTGGAGCGCGAATGAGCGGCCAGGGACCCGTGATGATCCTGGCCGGCGGCACCGGCGGCCACATCTTCCCCGGCCTCGCCGTGGCCAAGGTGCTGCGCGACGCAGGCATCGACGTGCGCTGGCTTGGCGCCGACGGCGCGATGGAAACGCGCCTGGTGCCCCAGTACGACATCCCGATGGACACCATCGCGGTGAAGGGCGTGCGCGGCAAGGGCGCCAAGGCCTTGATCGGATTGCCGTTGCGCCTGTTGCGCGCGGTCTCGGCTGCACGCGCTGTGTTGCGCAAGCATGCGCCGCGTGCGGTGATCAGCTTCGGTGGCTATGCTGCCGGCCCCGGTGGATTGGCTGCGCGCCAGCTCGGCATTCCCCTGATCGTGCACGAACAGAATCGTGCTGCCGGCATGACCAACCGTGTGCTGTCGAAAATGGCGCGCGAAGTGCTGACCGGGTTCCCGGATACGTTCGCGGGCGAGGTCGTGGTGGGCAACCCGGTGCGCGAGGTGATCGCGCGGGTGCCGACGCCGGAACAGCGCATCGAAGGTCGCGGCGGTCGCGTGCGCCTGCTGGTGCTCGGTGGCAGCCAGGGCGCGCGTGCGTTGAACGATGCCGTGCCGCAGGCTTTGGCTCAAATCACCCAGAAATTCGAGGTGCGCCACCAGTGCGGTGAGAAGCAGGTCGTCGATGCCGAGGCCGCGTATGCGCGTGCCGGCGTCGAGGCGACGGTCGAGGCCTTCATCTCCGACATGGCGGCCGCGTATGCCTGGGCCGACGTGGTGGTCTGTCGCGCAGGCGCACTCACACTCGCCGAAGTGTGCGCGGTTGGCGTCGCCAGCGTACTGGTGCCGTTCCCGCAGGCAGTCGACGATCACCAGACGCGTAACGCGCAGTACCTGGTCGATCACGATGCCGCGATCCTGCTCCACCAGGACGCGCAGCTGGCCGACAACCTCACCGGCGTGTTGCGCGATCTTGCCGCCAATCCGTCGCGCCGCCTGGCGATGGCGCGTGCCGCGCGCGCGCTTGCCCGTCCCGATGCCGCGCAGCGCGTCGCCGAAGCCGTCCTGAAGGTGGCCGCATGATCTCCACCATCCACGAACGCCGGCTGCAGAACGCGGGCGATCTCGCCCAGCAGTTCCGTCGCGTGCATTTCGTCGGCATCGGCGGCGTCGGCATGAGCGGCATTGCCGAAGTGCTGTGCACGCTCGGTTACCAGGTCTCCGGTTCCGACAACGCCGACAACGCATCGACGCGCCGCCTCACCCAGCTCGGCGCGACGATTCACCGTGGCCACACAGCGTCCAACGTGCTCGGCGCCGATTGCGTGGTGGTGTCCTCGGCGATCAAGGCCGACAACCCCGAACTGATGGAAGCGCGCGCGCAACGCATCCCGGTGGTGCCGCGCGCGGAGATGCTGGCGGAACTGATGCGCTTCCGTCGCGGCATCGCGATTGCAGGCACGCACGGCAAGACGACCACGACCTCGCTCGCTGCCAGCGTCCTTGCCGAGGGCGGCCTCGATCCCACGTTCGTGATCGGCGGACAGCTGCTCGCCGCAGGCGCCAACGCCAAGCTCGGCAGCGGCCCCTGGCTGGTTGCAGAGGCCGACGAAAGCGACGGCAGCTTCCTGCGCCTCAATCCGTTGATTGCGGTCATCACCAATATCGATGCCGACCATCTCGAGAACTATGGTGGCGATTTCGCCAACGTGCGCCGCGCGTTCTCGGAATTCCTCCATCGCCTGCCGTTCTACGGACTCGCGGTGCTGTGCATCGACGATGCCGATGTCGCCGCGCTCGCCGCCGACACGCCGCGCCACGTGTTGACCTACGGTTTCCACGAAGACGCCGACGTCCGTGCCGAGAACGTCAGCCAGCAGGGCGCGCGCATGCATTTCGAGCTGTGCCTGCCCGATGGCACCTGCACGCCGATCACGCTGGCCTTGCCCGGTCGCCACAACGTGCAGAACTCGCTGGCCGCGGCATCGATCGGCTGGCAGCTCGGCGTCGATGCCAAGGCGATCGCGCGTGCGCTGGAAGGCTTCGCCGGCATCGGTCGCCGCTTCAACCAGCTGGCCAAACTGGCGCTGCCGCATGGCGGTCAGGTCACCGTGGTCGACGACTACGGCCACCATCCGCGCGAACTCGCCGCGGTGTTCGAAGCCGCGCGTGGCGGCTGGACGGACCGTCGCCTGGTCGTCGCCTTCCAGCCGCATCGCTACAGCCGCACCCGCGATCTCTTCGACGATTTCGCCAACGTGCTCGCGAGCACCGACGCGCTGCTGCTCACCGAGGTCTATCCCGCGGGTGAAGCGCCGATTGCCGGTGCCGACGCCAAGTCGCTGGCGCGCGCGATCCGCACCCGCGGTCGTGTCGATCCGGTGGTGGTGAACAGCGCCGCCGAATTGTCCGGTGTGCTCGCCAACGTGCTCCAGGATGGCGATCTGCTGCTGATGATGGGCGCGGGCGATATCGGCGCGGCCGCGCAGAAGCTGGCCCGCGAAGGCTTCGCCTCGCAGGAGGGCGCGCAATGAGCACGATCGTCGTGCCCGCGTTGCGCACCACCGATGCCGCCGTGTTCGGTCGCGTCGCCGTGCTGTTCGGTGGCATCAGCGCCGAGCGCGAAGTCTCGTTGAACTCCGGCGCCAATGTGCTGGAAGCGCTGCGTTCGCGTGGCGTCGATGCCCATGGCATCGACGGCATTCCGGCGCTGGTCGAACAGCTCGCGGCGAAGAAGTTCGATCGCGTCTTCAATATCCTCCACGGCGGTGACGGCGAGAACGGCGTGCTGCAGGGCCTGCTGCAATCGTTCGCGGTGCCGTACACCGGCCCCGGCGTGCTCGGCAGCGCGCTGACCATGGACAAGATCCGCACCAAGCAGGTGTGGTTGTCGGAAGGCCTGCCGACTGCGCGTTTCGTGCGCCTGCCCGCCGGCGCCGATGTCGCCGCCGCGGTGCGCACGCTCGGTTTCCCGGTCTTCATCAAGCCATCAGCGGAAGGGTCGAGCGTCGGCGTGTTCCGCGTGATGGGCGAAGACGATCTCGCGCCTGCCGTTGAATTCGCGAAGACGTATGAAGGTGAATTGCTGGCCGAACAGCTGGTGTCCGGCGGCGAATACACGGTCGGCATCCTCGGCGATCTCGCCCTGCCGTCGGTCAAGATCGTGCCGCCGGGCGAGTGGTATGACTACCACGCCAAATACATTTCCGACGACACCCAGTACATCTGCCCGGGCCTGTCTGGCGATGATGAAGCGGAGATCCGTCGCCTCGCCATGGCCGGATTCCGCAGCGCCGGTTGCAGTGGCTGGGGCCGCGTCGACGTGATGCGCCACGCCGATGGCCGCTTCGCGCTGATGGAAGTGAATACCGCCCCGGGCATGACCAGCCATTCACTGGTGCCGAAGGCGGCGTCGCAGATCGGCATCGACTTCGCCGAACTGTGCTGGCGCATCCTCGAGCAAACACTGGAGGGCGCCGCATGAGGAACCTGCTGCGCATCCTCGCAGGGCTGGTGGCGATCGCCGTGATCGTGCTGCCGGTGGTCGCCGTGCTCAACGGCTGGATCGGCACCGAGCGTTTCCCGTTCCGCAAGCTGCACGTCGAAGGCGATCTCAGCGCCGCCGACGCCACGGAGTTGCGGCAGACGCTGGCGCCGCTGACCAAGCGCGGCTTCTTCGCCACCGACCTGCACAAGGCGCAAGCCGCGTTGTCGGCGCTGCCGTGGGTCGCGCATGCGGAAGTGCGCAAGCGCTGGCCCGACGAGATCGACGTCAAGATCGAGTCGCAGCGTCCGTTCGCCTACTGGGGCAAGTCGCAGCTGGTGTCCGACAAGGGCCTGCTGTTCCCGCGCCAGGACGGCATGGCGCTGCCGAAGGGCATGCCGCAGCTCGATGGCGATCCGCGCAACGTCGCCGACGTGCTGGCGCTCTACGCCAAGTCGCGCGAACTGTTCGCGGCTGCCGGCATCGGCGTGAAGGAGCTGACGCAGGATCGCCGCGGCAGCTGGAGCATGGCGCTGTCCGACGGCACCCAGATCATCGTCGGCCGCAACGACGCCGAAGCGCGCATCGAACGCTTCGCCGGACTGATGCCGCGCCTGGTCGCTCAACAGGGACGTCCGCTGCAACGCGCCGACCTCCGTTACACCAACGGCTTTGCGCTGGTGTGGAGCGGGGCGCCCGCGAATGGCGCCGGCAAGCCGGATGCCGCCAAGCCCGCTGCGCCGGCATCCACGCCTGCAACGACTCCGGCACCGGCATTGCCCGCGCCGTTGCCGACACCGATCGCCACCGCATCCCGCATTCCGTTCCACGCCCCAATCACGGCATACCGCATCTCATGAACCGCAAAGGCGACAAGTCGCTCATCGTCGGACTCGACATCGGCACCTCCAAGGTGACCGCGCTGGTCGGCGAATACTCCCCGGGCAACCCGATCGAAGTGATCGGCCTCGGCACCCACGAATCGCGCGGACTCAAGCGCGGCGTGGTGGTCGACATCGAATCGACCGTGCAGTCGATCCAGCGCGCGGTGGAAGAAGCCGAGCTGATGGCCGGCTGCGAGATCCGCTCGGTCTACGCCTCGATCACCGGCAACCACATCCAGTGCCGCAATTCGCCGGGCATCGTTCCGCTGCGCGACAGCGAAGTCACCTACGACGACCTCGATCGCGTGCTCGACGCCGCTAAGGCCGTGGCGATTCCCGCCGACCAGAAGATCCTCCACGCCATCCCGCGCGAATACGTGCTCGACGATTCCCAGGAAGGCATCCGCAATCCGGTCGGGATGAGCGGCGTCCGCCTCGAAGTGCATGCGCACCTCGTGGTGTGCGCGCAGTCGGCCGCCACCAACATCGTCAAGTGCGTGCAGCGCTGCGGCCTGCAGGTCGACGAGCTCGAACTGGCGTCGCTGGCCTCGGCCACCGCGGTGCTGACAGAAGACGAACGCCAGCTCGGCGTCGCCCTGGTCGACCTCGGCGCCGGCACCACCGA
>JASLDW010000119.1 GCA_030151365.1 Lysobacter sp.
AGCGCGTGTTGCCGGCGGCAGTACTTGTGGTGCTAGGCTCAGCCCTAGGTGTGTGTTTCAACGCCGTACTGTCTTCCCACGGTTTCCATGTGCCGCTTCCGCTCACTACGGATAGGATGGCCGAAACAGCCTCGAATCAGCTCTCTTCGGAATCCTACGGAGCGCTCAGGGAGCAGCTGCTCAACGGGATCCCAGTGAAAGTCTACGGCACCGAGGCCGGGAATCTAGTTGCAGTGGGCTGGAATCTAAACTATGTGCATCTTTTCCTGTCTACAGTCCTTTGGAGAGGGCTGCGAATCCTCACTGTAGCCGTCTTCGTTGCGTCGATCGGTAGGTTTTTCAGCCTCCAGATTCAGCGCCACTACACCGTCTTTTTCTACGGAGGCTTCGCCGTTTTCCTGCTGGCTCTAGCTCAAGTATACTCCTCCTGGAAGTGACATTTTAGCCGACTATTCTCGTTAGATATTTGCTACTCCCGAGCTTTTAGTGCCACCAGCGGTTTTCCTGAAGTTCGCCGTTTTCCCGATAGTAAAAGGTACGAGTAGAAAGATAGCCCATGATCCGTTTCATCAGTGGTCCCGCACGGGCGGGAAAGTCTACCCTCTACCGGCAACTAATTCCTCAGCTCCCCGGAGACAAGATCGAACTCGATCCAGTCCTCACAGCTCTCATCGATTTCAAGCAACCTAAGCCAGGTGATCCTCTCACTAACGGCTTCGACGTGGACTCGCTCCGCTACGACGACTGGCTTTCTAATCTCGTAGCTATGGACGAAGCCTGGTGGCCGTTCATCGAGAAGTGGGTCCGGGAGCACTCGAACTACGGGAGCGACGTCCTTTTCGTGGGGATCCTTTGGCCTCACCTCCTCGAAAAGCTCGATGTCCCCCACAGGGCAGTCTTTCTCGTCGATACCGACGAGTCCCACATCGAGCGAGCCATCGAGATAGCGGCTGGAGATCACTTCAACAACTGGCAAGCCGGCTGGCCTGAAGATAAGATCCGCAAGTGGGGTTTCTACAACGTGGAGCGGGCTCGCTTCTTTAAGGCGGAAGCCCTCGCTAGAGGCTACTCGGTTTTCGATGTGGCTGAACTTGGCTACTGCGAATCACAGAGGTTAGCCACGGAGGCTCTCCTAGCGGGGGAATAATAGTAGCACTTCCGGCGATATATCCATCGAGAGGTTACGCAAGAAAGCCGCCTCCTGGCCCTAGCAAGGGCCCACACCATAAGGAAGTTCTACCATGAACAACAACAGTAATGAACCATTCACTGATCCCCGGAATAGCCGGGGAGATTTCCCCCGGGGAGGTCGACCAGGAGCCGGCAACCGGGGTGGACGAGGCGGCAGAGGAAGTCGCCCAGACTTTAGTCAGAATCTAGACAGAGAGCTGCAGACCGTGCTTGGGAACGTCATTTCGATGTTCGCCCCAGAGGCCGGTCCGGGCCTGAGCTGGTTCGACTTCAACCCGGACGCAGTGACTCCAGCCAGTGAGATATGGCATGACGGCAGCGATCTGGTGGTTCGGCTCGAACTCCCGGGAGTAACTCTCGATTCGATTAGCGTCGAACTTGAGGGGAATCGGCTCGTCGTCTCCGGGGAAAAGAAAAACGAGTTCGCCAGCGAAGACAAGGAGCGGAAACTCTACGAAATTCGCTACGGAACATTCAAGCGGGTTTACCCGGTTCCCACGAAGGTGGACGCCTCCGACGTGAAAGCCTCACTCAGTGAAGGTGTCCTCACTATCCGAGTAGAGAACGCTCTCAGGAAGAGTGAAGGCATTAAGATCGCCGTGGAGGAGGGAGCATGAAAAATCAGCAAACCCTCCCCTTTGGTGGGATGATCGGTAGTTTCGGCGATGTCCTCGGCTGTGGGGTCATCCCCGCAGTCGCTCCAGATTTCACCTGGCCGGCTCAGCCGATTCACGCTATCCCCTACAGCGTCCACGATGACGGAGTGGATTTAGTCTTCATGCTGGAAGTTCCCGGTATTCAGCTGGGAGATCTTTCGCTTACACTGGAGGAAATCGGGCTCCGTGTTCGGGGAGAAAAGCATAGCCCTCTGGGGGACAAGAAGCCCGGTGGATCGATCCGCTACGGCACCCTCAGTCAGCTTCTCCGAGTGAAGAATCTTAGGGAAGAGGCGGTTAGCGCTAGCCTTAAAGACGGAGTTCTCACTGTGAGAGTTGTTAACGGATCAGCTAAGCCGGAGGCAGTGATGATTCCGATTTCCCAGTGAAATCCACCCGGAAAATCTAAAAGTAAGGCTCAGTCACCAATTTTGGTGACTGAGCCTTACTCGTCTCCAGGCTGCCTGGCTCCGTACTTTTTCCATTTTTGTGACCGGAGTTACTAGAATCGGGAATAAAAGTCGATATTTTCTGCGAACCCTTCACGGTGAAGGGAAAAAAGTACATGATGTTTAGGACTAAAACAATGACTACAGTATATGCAAAAGTTTCCGCTTATCTCGCTACCCGGAACAACGAAGAGAAGGCAGCTACCGCTGTTGAATACGCCCTCGTGATCGGCCTCGTGTCTATCGTGCTCGTCGGTGCCCTTGTGGCTTTCAAGGGCCCGCTTACCGACTTCGTCAACGGAATCTCCTTCGGAAACGGCAACAAATAATCATCCTGATTAAAGCATAATCTCTCCGAGATTTCAGAAGGGGCATCCAATTTGGATGCCCCTTCTTTTCTTTCCGCCGGCGAGAAAATCCGAAGGTATTCAATGCTCCAGTAGCGCACCGGTAGATCTAAAAGGCTCGAGTCAAAAAATATCCCCGCTGCCGGTTGGCTACTTCAAGTCATCGAAAATTCTGCTTTGAATATTTCAGCCCAAGGGCGTTATCTTGCGCCAGCTGCGATCGGGATGATCCCTACTGTTCACTACTCGATATTGAACAGAGAACGGATCTACAGCCCCGTTCTCAAGAACTCCAAGGAAAGAACTAGAGCGAATGAGAAGCAGAAAAGTCATTATCGCGTTTACCATCATTCTGCCGCTTTTGGGTGTACTCACCATGGTCACCTGGGCCAGTAGCGCTAGGAAGGCGGCCTTCGACGGCGCCAAGATGTACAGTGTGCTTACGGTAACGAAGGACATCCCCTCCGGCACTCCGGCTTCAGCTCTCGGCGGCTATGTCAAGGAAACCCAAGTGCCCTACCAAGCTCTTCAGCTCGGTACCGACGGGAAGCCGGCCACCATCGAAGTGGACAGTTCAGAAACGAGCGCTACGGCATCCACCGACTGCACAACGGAAGCGAGCAATAGTAGCACGGAAACTAAGACGGTGCCTCTCTACCCGTCCACCGTGGCCGATCTACAGCAGAACGGTGCAACCGACGCTGTAGTTCACTCGGGAGCCCTTCTCCTCAACAGCGATGTGTTGACCCCTCTCCAGCGGGAAAAACTCTACGGCGTCCAACCGGGCGATACGGAGATAGCCCTCAACCTCGATGGAGCCCGCGGATCGGCTGGAAACCTTCACGTGGGAAGCCTCGTCACAGTTTACGCCAGCTTCGGCGCGGATAGCACGAACCCCTACGCTAGAACCGGAGCCATCGTCTACAACGTCCGCGTAAGCCGCTTCAACGGCATCGGCTGTAGCGTCGATTCGACCACTACGAACGCCGACGGCTCGAAGACGACCGATGACAATAAGGACCCTTCGGCTCTAGTCACCGTTGCAGTCGATCCCGAAGCCGCCCAGCGGATCATCTATGCGGAGGAGTACGGACAGGTGTACCTGGCGGTACAGAACCCGAACACGGACACTTCTCCCAAGGGGCTGACCACGATCAAGGACCTCGAATCCCCCTTCAACAACGAGACAGGCTCCTCCAACTCTACTCCGGAAGCAGGGAGTACGAACTGATGACGTTGACCCTAGTTCTCACTGAGGACCAGGGGCTTCTCAATGTTCTGCGCGTACTTAAGAGAGTGGAACTCTATACGCTCCAGGATATGGTAAGTCTCCTCCCCCAGAGACCTGAATTGGAAACACCGGATCTCGTGATCGTGAAGGGATCGAGTCCGGCAGACACCGTCGACTCGGTGGCGTCCATCGCGAGCGAATTGCCAAACAGCAATCTCGTTGTGGTGGACACTCTCACTCCGGAGCTCAAAAACCGGCTATGGAAAATGGGGAGCTACGGCATCGTTGATCCGAACAGCGGACTGACTACATTTCAGCAGCTCATCGACTATTTTCACAAACCTGCTCCCGCACCGGTCCAGCCCCCTACACGCTTCCCGGAAAAGCAGGACGGCTACGTCGATCCGCAGCTTTCGAGCGTGTCGCTTCCAACTCTACCTCCCGTGGCCACTCCAGTTTCACCTCCGACGGGTGCTACCGCAACGCTAGCTAAAGCAGGTGTTCAGGTGGAATCCCTCGATACTGAGCAAGTTCGCCGTGTGCTCATGAGTGGAACCAGCGCCGTTTCTCTGGATCCAGTCGACAAAACTCGAGTCATTTCCATCGTATCTCCTAAGGGTGGCGTCGGGAAGACTTCGATCGCCACTAACCTGGCGTTCATCCTGGGTGCAAAACATCCCAATAAAGTGGTTCTCGTCGACCTCGATCTTCAGTCTCCAGCTGTTTCCACTCAGCTTAACATCTACCCTCAGGCAACCATCGAGCACGCAGTAAGTCCGGAGGCACAGCGTGATACTCTCATCCTTAAAACCCTCCTTGTGAAGCACGAGAAGGGGTTTTACGTGCTCCCTGGGGCCATCAGTCCGGCGTCCCGCGACCTCATCACTGGGGATCAGATCAGGACTCTCATCCAGCAGCTTAAAACTGAGTTTGAGTATGTGCTGCTCGACACTGCCGGTGGTATTAGTGACATCACTCTATCCGTGCTCGATGAGTGTAACGCGGTGATGCTCGTCTCCACCCTCGATCTAGCTTCCGTGAAGTCGCTGAAGCGAGAAATAGAAGTCATCAAGCAGATCGGACTCCTTCCGACCCACAGGATTTTTGTGGTCAACCAGGCACAAAGAAACAGTGGGCTTCGAGTGAAAGACATCGAAGATCTCATGGGATTCCCAGTCAACGTTCTCATTCAGCGAGAGCCGGATGTTCTTACTTCGATCAACCGCGGTGAGCCGATGAGCTCCGGAAAGAAGAAGAACGGGTTTACTAAAGGTATTTTGTCGATAGCCTCTCTCATAGAGAAGGTGGCCCCCGAAGGCGGCAGCCCTCGCCACAGAAGATTAGAGGTGTGATCCCATGGGTCTAGCAGAAAGATTAGCCGCAGCAAGCGGTCTAGAGCTCAGCAAGGAATCGCCGGCAGACGCTCCCGGGGAGAAGAGATTTCCGTCTTTCGTTGAAGCGCCGTCCTCTCCGATCACCCCTAAAGTTCAGCTACCTCCCCCCGCGGAAACTAAAGCAGAATCTCGTTTTCCAGATAAGCCAGCCGGTGGGAGCAAAACTAGCACCTTGGCTGGAGAGAGTCCACTTGTGGCAGCCAAGAAGAAGGCGACACAGGAGCTCCTTCGGCGGCTTGGAAGTCGACTTAACGACTCAAGCATCACGGAAGACGATCTTCGACTCTTCGTGAAAGCCGAACTTTCGGA
>JASLDW010000081.1 GCA_030151365.1 Lysobacter sp.
CAGGTCTTCGGCGCCGTGCTCGGTCAGCAGCAGGTCGGCGCAGCGCAGTTGCGCGCTCAGGCGTTCGCGTTCGCGCGGGGCGAAACCGGTGGCGAGCACTGCGCCGGTCAGGTCCTTGCGCTCGGCGACGCGGATGCGCACGCCGTTGAGCAGGGCGCCGCTGCCCTTGCTGGCGGTGAACAGCTCGTTGCGGATCGGGTCGTAGATCACGGCGTGGACCGGTTCGCCGTTCTCGACCATGGCGATCGAGACGCAGTAGTGGGGCAGGCCGCGGATGTAGTTGCTGGTGCCGTCGAGCGGATCGATCACCCAGGTGGTGCGGGTGTTGCCGGACTGGCCGGATTCCTCGCCGAGCACGCCGACCTCGGGCATGGCGCGGCGCAGTTCGCGCACGGCCGCGTCCTCGGCGTCGCGATCGACGTCGCTGGCGTAGTCCTGGCGTGCCTTCTCGACCACGTTGATCGATTCCAGCCGATTGAGATTGCGCAACAGGATGTTGCCGGCGGCGCGCGCCGCCTTGACCATGATGGTGACCGCGGGTTTTTGCATCGCGGGAGAGCCTCGGCTGGAATTGGAAAGAACGGGACCGGCTCCGTGGCCGGTCGGGCAGTTTACCATTTGCCGATGGAATCAGCAGAACCGCAGGCCCAGGCGCTGCTCGCCGGGCGCATCCGCATCGTCCTCGTCGGCACCCAGCACCCGGGAAACCTCGGCTCCGCGGCCCGCGCCATGCGCACCATGGGCCTGACCCGGATGGTGCTGGTCGCGCCGGAAAAGGCGCCCGACCGCGACACCCTGGCGATGGCCGCCGGTGCCGAGGCGCTGGTGCTGGAGGCCCCGGTGCACGCCACGCTGGCCGAGGCGGTGGCCGATTGCAGCCTGGTGCTGGGTTGCACCGCGCGCAGCCGCCGGATCGCGCTGGAGGAACTGGCGCCGCGCGAAGGCTCGGCGCGTCTCGTCGCTGCCGCCAGGGCGGGTGGCGAGGTCGCGCTGGTCTTCGGGCGCGAACGCACCGGCCTGACCAACGAGGAGCTGCAGTTGTGCCACGCCGCGGTGCATATCCCTTCCGATCCGGACTTCAGTTCGCTCAACCTGGCGGCGGCGGTGCAGGTGCTTGCCTACACCGTGCGCGAGACGCTGCTGGAAGAAAGTCGCGCTGCAGCGGTGGATGAAGACGGCGACCCGCGCGACCAGCCGACCACCCACGCCGAGCTGGAAGGATTCTTCGCGCAACTCGATGACACGCTTGAGGCGATCGACTTCCACAAGGGGCGTGCGCCGGAATCGGCATTGCGCAAGCTGCGGCGGATCTTCCTGCGCGCCGATCTCAGCACGCGCGAGGTGCGGTTGCTGCGCGGCGTGCTCGCCGATGCGCAGCGGATGGCGCGACTTGCCTCAGGAAAGTGATCGCAGCCACTCGCCGGCGGTGGCGAGGAGATGTCCGGAGAGCAGGCCAACGGATACGGCGATGCCGATTGCGGCGATCCATGCGACCACCAGCAACACGCCGTCGCGCTCCAGCAGCGCCAGCGCGAACGCCAGCAACAACCCGCCGAACAGATAGTTGGTCCCGGGGATTGGCAACGCCAGCAGGGCGCCGGTCACGATCAGCACCAGGCCGCTGATCGCCATCGTCAGCGGATGTTCGAACAGCCAGCCGATGCGCGGGCGGATCAGGTGTTCGAGGCGGCCCAGCCACGGCGACATGCGCGCGACGAAGCGCGCGAAGGCATCGCGCTTCGGGCCCCAGTCGGCGATGCGTCGCGGCAGCCACACGTCCTTGCACCCGAACAGCAGTTGCGCGCCGAGGAACACTACCAGCGGCCCACTGATGGCGCCGCCGACCGGGATCGGGATGAAGGCAGGCAGGGTGGCGATCAGCAGCAGGATGCCGAAGCCGCGTTCGTCGAAATCGTCGAGGATGCCGCGCAAGGTCAGTGTCTCGCGCGACGCATCGTTCGCCAGCGAGTTCAGCAATGCGCGGGTGCCGCGTTCGTTCGCCGCGTCACGTTGCGACTCAGGCATCCTGGGCATCCGCGGGTTCGGTCACGCGCTGCACCAGCAATTTGTCGATGCGCGGGCCGTCGAGGTCCATCACTTCGAAACGCCAGCCGTTCCAGTCGAAATGTTCGCCGACGTGCGGGATGCGGCCGAAATGCGCGATCAGCATGCCGGCGGCGGTGTGGTAGTCGAGGTCGTCTTCGTGCGGCAGGCGCGTGCTGCCGGTGAGTTCGCGCAACTCGTCGACCGGCAGGCTGCCGTCGACCAGCAGCGAGCCGTCCTCGCGGGTGACCACCAGCGGTTCGTCGTCGGCGTGTTCGGCCGATTGCAGGCGCCCGGTGATCGCGCCCATCACGTCGCTGATGGTGACCATGCCGGTGACGTCGCCGTATTCGTCGACCACCAATGCCAGTGATTGCTGTTCCTCGCGGAAGATTTCCAGCAGCTTCATGGCGTGGGTCGATTCGCTGACGAAGAGCGTCTCGCGCAACTCGTCGAACAAGGCCGGGGTCTCCTCGCCGAGGTTGTCGAGCAACGATTTCACCTCGAGCGTGCCGAGCACGTCGGCGTCGCTGCCGCGATAGACCGGATAGCGCGAGAACGCTTCCTCGCGCATCACGGCGAGGTTCTCGGCGACGCTGGCTTCGGCGTCGAGCCAGACGATGCGCGTGCGCGGCGTCATCAGGCTTTCGGCGGTACGGTCGCCGAGGCGCATCACCCGCGTCATCATGTTGCGTTCGTCGTCGTCGATCACGCCCTGTTCGTGGCTTTCGCTGACGAGGATCTGGATTTCCTCCTCGGTGATCGCCTGTTCGCCGGCATTCGACAGCCCGAGCATGCGGACGATGGCGCGCGTGCACGCCGACAGCAGCCACACCAGAGGCGCGGCGATGCGCGAGCAGATCACCATCGGCCACGCCACGATCGAAGCGATGCGTTCCGGCGCGATGGTGGCGACGCGCTTGGGCACCAGCTCGCCGAGCAGGCCGAACACGAACAGGGTGGTGATGAAGCCGAGCACGAAGCCGATCCTGTCGGCGTAGGGCGCCAGCAACGGCAGGTCGCGCAGGGGCACCGCGATGTGCTGGCCGATCGATTCGCCGCCGAAGTAGCCGACCATCAGGCTCAGCAGCGAGATCCACAACTGCACGGCGGACAGGAAGGAGTCGGGCGCTTCCGCGAGTTCGAGTGCCTTGGCGGCGCCGCCGTGGTGCACGGCCATCGTCTTCAGGCGGCTCTTGCGCGAAGTCACCACCGCGATCTCGGACATCGCGAAGAAGGCGTTGAACACGATCAGCACGGCGACGATGATGAAATTCAGCATCGTCGCGGGCTCCGCTGGGCTGCAAACGCGCGCATGCGGCGCGTCGGGGGTTCGTCTGGAGTGGCCTTGGTCATCTCGGAGCCATCTTAGCAGGGCGCCGTTGCGGGGCCGTCGCGGGCCTTGCACGGGTATCCTGTGGCGATGGACGAAGCCCGCTCCGCCATTCTCGCCGCGATTCGCGCGATCCCGCGCGGCCAGGTGCGTGGCTATGGCGAAGTGGCGCGACTTGCCGGCCTGCCCGGGCGCGCGCGACTGGTGGCGCGCATCCTGTCCGGGAACGATGACGCCACGCTGCCCTGGCATCGCGTGTTGCGCAGCGACGGACGGATCGCATTTCCCGAACGCTCCAAGGGCTATCTCGAACAGTGTCGCCGCTTGAAGGCCGAAGGCGTGAAGGTGGAATCGGGACGCGTGCGCGGCGTGCGTGCGGCGCCGACGGAAGACGAAGCCCTGTGGGGACCGAAGGGTTAGTCCCGGCGGAACCAGGCCGCGATGCTGTAGCGATCGCGGCGTGCCGGCAGCACTTCGTGTTCGAGTTCGCTCAAGAAACACACCGAAGTGCCGAACAGCGGCAGCACGTCCTCGTGCGATCCGTCATCGCGATGGATGCGCAGTGCGCCTCCATCCCCGGCCAGCCAGTCGCGATTGAGGTAACCGACCCACGACACCAGGCGCGAACCGCTGTCGCGGAAGCGATCGCGATGGCGCGCATAACTCGCGCCGACCGGATAGTGCGCGTAGTGCGCTTCCACCGAACGGATCGGCAGGCGCAATGATTCGCGCAATCCATGGACGAGTCCGTCCAGCCGTTGCAGCAGGCGCGGGCCGGCGATGCAGGCGGGATCATCCAGCCACAGGGTGCTGTCGCCGCGCACGGACGCATCGCCATGGCGGGATGCGCCGCGACCGATGCGCGCGGACTGCAATGCATCGCGCTGTTGCAGCGCCAGCGCTTCATTCGCGAGATCGGCGGCAAGATCGGCGAATAGCCCCTCGATCAGGCAGGCGCCGCCGTTGCACAGGGCATCGGCGACGGCCTCGGCCATCGTGTCGGGATCGGCGTTGACGGTGGGCAGGCGGGGCACATCCGTATCATATCGGGGCACGCCCACGGAGCCGCCATGTTCAACAACCTGCCACCCGCCACCAAGGCCCTTGCAATCGCCAACGTGGTGATCTTCCTCGGGCAATTGGCGCTTCCTGCCGCCGTGTTCGATGCCTTCGAGTTGTGGCCGCTGGGCAATGGGTTCATGCCGTGGCAATTGCTGACCTACGGCTTCATGCATGGCGGCTGGATGCACCTGTTCTTCAACATGCTGGCGCTGGTGATGTTCGGCGCGCCGCTGGAATACACCTGGCGCACCCGTCGCTTCACCTTCTTCTACCTCGCCTGCGTGATCGGCGCCGGCCTGTGCCAGCTCGCGGTCGGCGCCTGGATGACGCACGAAGGCAGTCCCGCCTATCCCACGGTAGGCGCGTCGGGTGGCGTGCTCGGCCTGATCCTCGCCTACGGCATGCTGTTCCCGAACCAGAAACTGATGATCTTCCCGATCCCGTTCTTCATCCCCGCGCGCGTCGGCGTGTTCCTGATCGGCGCGCTCTCGCTGTTCTCGGGCATGACCGGATTCATGCCGGGCGTCGCCCACTTCGCGCATCTCGGCGGCATGCTCACCGGCTGGCTGATCCTGCGCTACTGGCGCGGCCAGCCGCCGTTCGGTCGCGGCGGACGCAAGCCGCCGCAACTCCGTCGCGTGATGTGACGCTTACTTCCAGGGCTGGACGATGGCCGCCGGCGTCAACGCCATCGGCTGCCCGGCCTTGCAGCGATACGACTGCGCGAACTCCGGCATCGATGCCAGCATGCCGTTGACGCGCCACTTGCCGGGTGCATAGACGCTGGTCGCCTGGTCGACGGCCGCGGCCTGCGGGCCGGACTGTTGCGGCCACACGCGTGCCCAGCCGGTGAAGAAGGCCGTGGCGTCGGCGGCGGCGACCGCCTGGTCCTTGCCCAAGGCGCGCCAAGCGGCGTCGAGTCCGGCGAGATCGAGCAGGGATTGATCGCGCACCAGCTGTCCGTTCACCATCTTGCCGGTCAGTCCCGGATAGGCCCAGCCGTTGGCCTGGCTGCCCATGCGGGCCAGGCGATCATTCCACGCGGCGACATCGGTCGGCGCCCACCAGCTGCGCAATGCACCCTTGGCATCCACCTGCTGGCCATGGACATCGATGGCGCGCACCATGGCACGCGCGGTGAGCGCACCGAAACTGCCGTAGAGCGCGCCGTTCGGTTGCGACATGTCGAACACGGGCGACTGCAGCATCGCCGCGGTGATGATCACGCGATTCTGCGCCGGGTCGTAGCCGAGCGCGGGCGACTGCGGCAGCACGTTCCAGCGGCGATCGGCGTTGCCCTTGCCGATGCGCTTCATTTCCTGGGAATGGCGCCAGGTCGATGCGATCAGCATGTTGCTGCCGAAGCTGCCGCGACCCATCGGCTGGATGGTGTAGTCGAGGTCGCGCGCGGGCGCGCCGATCTCGATCTTCATCGCGGAAATCTTGGCGTGCGCCTCGGCCTTGGCGGCGGCGCTCATCCACGTCGATGCCTGCACGTCGGCGTCGAGCGCCTGCTGTACTTCGCGCGCGACGGCGTCGGCGCGCTGCTTGCTGGCGGCGGGCAGGTAGCGCGCGGTGTATTCGTGGCCGAGCATCGGGCCGGCGGCGGTGTTGATCGCGTCGAGCACCTGCTGCCAGCGCGGCGGCGCGGCGGCTTCGTTGCGGAAGACCACGCCGCGGAACTGCTGTTCGGCGTCGCGGAAACCGCGTGAGAGGTAGGGCGCCATCGCGTTGCCGACCTGGTAGCGCAGATAGGTCTTCCACTGGTTGGCCGGCACCGACTTCACCAGCGCGTCGAGCTGGGCGAAGTAGTTGGGGTCGGCCATCGACACGCGATCGTCGCTCACGCCCTGCGCCTTGAGGAAGTCGCCGAGCTGGAGGTTGCGGTATGCGGCCAGCGATGCCACCGGCACGGCGTTGAAGTCGGCGCGCGGGTCGGCGTTGACCTTGAACGGGCGCGACAGTTGCGCCAGTCGCGTTTCCAGGCCGATCACCATGTCGAGGTCCTGCGCCAGCTTGTCGGGCTTGCTGCCGGTCAGGGTGAGGATGTTCTCGACGTACTTGCGATAGCGGATCATGATCGCGTTGATGTCGGGATCCTGGCGCGTGTAGAAGCCGGGGTCGCCGAGGCCGAGTCCGCCCTGGCTGAAGTAGCCGATGTGGCGGTTGAGGTCGTCGAGGTCGATGTCGGCGGCGAAGTTGAAGGCGACCGGGATGCCGACCTGGTGCAGCGCGGCGATCGATGCCGCGACATCGCCGGAACGACGGATGCCGTCGATGCGCGCGAGCAGCGGCGCGATCGGCCTGGAGCCGTCGGCTTCCACGGCGGCTTCGTCGAGGCCGCTGGCCCAGAAATCGCCGAGCAGTTTCTGCACGTTGTTCTGCGGCCCGCTCATCGCGGCGTCGAGCAGGTCGCGTTGCTGCTGCACCGTGCGCGCATCGAGTTGCGAGAGGGCGCTGGTCGAGCCGTTGGCGGCCGGCGCCGGGTTGGTGGCCAGCCACGATTTGTTGATGTTGCCGTAGTAATCCGCGCAATCCGCGGTGACGGCCTCGGCCTTGGTTGCCTTCTTCGGTGCGGCCTTCTTCTTGGCGGCCATCGCGCCGAACGGCGTGGTGGCGATCACGGCGGCGAGGGCAAGGACGAGCGGGCGTCGGGTCATCATGCGGATTCCGGGGGACGATCCCCCAAGTCTAGCAACTGCCGGCCACATGTCCTGCAAACAACGAGGCCCGGCATCGCCGGGCCTCGTCGCGTCGCCGAAATGCGCGGTTACCAGATCTGCACGCGCTTGTCGCCGGAACGCACCATCGCGTCGCCATCCTTGCACTGGAAGGCCTTGGCGAAGGCGGGCATGTTGCTGGGCGCGGCGATCGCGCGGAACTGCGCCGGTGCGTGCGGATCGGAGTTCAGCAACACCAGCGCCGCCTTGTCGCGGATGCTGCCGCGCCAGACGCGGGCCCAGTTGAGGAAGAAGCGCTGGTCGCGCGACAGGCCGTCGATCATCGGATCGGGCTTGCCGGCGCTGGCCGCCTGCAGGGCGTCGTAGGCGAAGTTGATGCCGCCGAGGTCGCCGATGTTCTCGCCCATCGTCAGCTTGCCGTTGACGTGCTTGTCGGGCATCGACGGGATCGGGGCGTAGGCATCGAACTGGGCGCCGAGCAACGCCGTGCGCTCCTCGAAGCGCTTGCGGTCTTCCGCGGTCCACCAGTTGGTGTTGTTGCCGTCGCCGTCGAACTGGCTGCCCTGGTCGTCGAAGCCATGGCCGGCTTCGTGGCCGATCACCGCGCCGATGCCGCCGTAGTTGATGGCGTCGTCGCCATCGGCATAGAAGAACGGCGGCTGCAGGATCGCGGCCGGGAAGTTGATGGTGTTGTCGCTCGGGTTGTAATAGGCGTTGACGGTCTGCGGCGTCATGCCCCATTCAAGGCGATCGGTCTTCTTGCCGATGTGGTCGAGTTCCCAGCGCTGGTTGAAGGCGCGGGCGGCGCGCATGTTGGCGAAGTAGTCGTTCGGGGTGACCTTCAGGCCGTTCCAGCTGCGCCAGTGGTCGGGATAGCCGATCTTGGGCAGGAAGGTCGACCACTTGGCGATCGCCTTGGCCTTGGTTTCGTCGCTCATCCAGTCGAGGTGTTCGATGCGCGCCTTCAGCGCGTTGCGGACGTTGTCGACGAGGACCTGCGCGCGTGCCTTGGATTCCGGCGGGAAGTAATCCTTGACGTAGAGTTGGCCGAGGCCTTCGCCCATCGCGCCGTTGACCGCGCCGATCACGCGCTTCCAGCGGACTTCCTGCTCGGGCTGGCCGTTGAGCGTCTTGCCGTAGAAATCGAAGCGTTCGTTCTGGAACGCTTCCGACAGGTACGGCGAGGCCGAATCGATGGTGTGCGCGGACAGGTAGTCGCGCCACTGCGCGGCGGGGACGTCGACCAGCATCTTGTCGAATTCGGCGAAGAACTTCGGCTGCGACAGCGAGAAGCCCTTGCCCTGCGGCACGTCGATGGTCTTGAAGAATTTCTCCCACTTGAAGTGCGGGGTGACCTTGTCGGCTTCGGCGAAGCTGACGAAGTTGTATTGGTTCTTCGGATCGCGCAGTTCCACCCGCGACAGCGAGGCCTTGGCCAGGCGCGTCTCGAAGGCGAGCACGTTGTCGGCGCGATGGGTGGCTTCGGCGGCCTTGGTGCCGGTCATCGTGAACAGCTTCGCCAGGTGGTTGCGGTAGGCGGTGCGCAGCGCGGCGTACTCGTCCTTGGTGTAGTAGTCGGGCGTCGGCAGGCCGAGCCCGCCTTGGTCGGCGGAGGCGATCTGCTTGCTGGCGTCCTTGTAATCGGCGCCGGCGCCGAAGCGGAACACCTGGCCGGTTCCCCGCGCCGTCGCCACGCCCAGCCATTCGGCGATGTCGGCCGGCTTCTTCAGCTTGGCGATGGCGGCGAGGTCGGACTTGATCGGCGACCAGCCGGCCTTCTCGATCGCGGCATTGTCCATGCCGCTGCGATACAGCCAGCCGACCTTCTGCTCGACCGATCCGGCCTTGGCCTGGTCGGCGCCGCCAGCGGCCTTGTTGAGGATGTCGTGCTGGGCGTTGAGGCTCTGCTCGCGCAGCGCATCGAAGGCGCCCCAGCGGGTCTTGTCGGCCGGGATCGGGTTGGCCTTGACCCACTTGCCGTTGGCGAAGGCATTGAAGTCCTGGCAGGCGGAGATCGAGCGGTCGAGGTCGTTGACGTCGTAGACCGGCTTCGCGGATTGCGCCATTGCCAGCGACGGCAACAGGGCGAGGGCGAGCAGGGAGGGGCGGATGCGGTTCATGCGGTGGGCCGGCAGTGGGGTCGACCGTCGACTATAGGCCGAACGTCATGGTCGGAAGGGTGCGGAAAGTCATGGTTGCCGGGGCATGGGTCACGCGCCTGCCATCCCCGGCGTGCTAGCGTCGACCAGCTCGATAGAAGTGAGGCTGGGGATGAAAGTACGATTCGTGGGCGCCGCCGACCGGGTGACCGGCTCACTGCACGTGGTCGAGGCGGCGGGCCATCGGTTCCTGCTCGACTGCGGGATGATCCAGGGCTCGGACGCGGAGGAGGCGCTCAACCTGGCGCCGTTCGATTTCGACGTCGCCGGCATCGAGGCGGTGGTGATCAGCCATGCCCATATCGACCACATCGGTCGCCTGCCGCTGCTGGTGGCGCGCGGATACAAGGGGCCGATCCATGCCCAGGCCGCCACCGCCGAGTTGATGCCGATCATGCTGACGGACGCGGCGTCGCTGCAGGAAAGCGATGCCGAACGCGCCAACCGCCATCGTCGCGACGGCGAGCCGGAAGTGGCGCCGCTCTACACGCGCGAGGACGTGCAGAAGACCCTGCCGCTGATCCGCACGCTCGATTACCACCAGCGCACGGAAATCCTCCCCGGCGTCGAAATCAACCTGCTCGACGCCGGCCACATCCTCGGCTCATGCATCGTCGAAGTGTTCGCGGATGGCCGCAAGCTGGTGTTCTCCGGCGACCTCGGCCCCAAGGGCACGCCGATCATCCGCGATGCCGAGAATCCGCAGACGGCCGATCTCCTGCTGATGGAAAGCACCTATGGCGATCGCGACCACAAGGATCGCGCCGAAACCATCCGCGAACTCGGCGGCATCCTCGACGCGGCGTGGAAGGATGGCGGCAACGTGCTGATCCCGGCGTTCGCGGTCGGGCGCAGCCAGGAGTTGCTGTACTGGTTCGCGCGGCATTGGGACGATTGGCAGATGTCGCGCTGGCGGATCTTCCTCGACAGTCCGATGGCGGGGAAGGTGGTGCAGGTCTACGACCATCACCACGAACTCTTCGATGCCGATGCGCAGGGCGTCTGGCGGGGCACGCCCAATCCGTTCCGCCTGCCCAACCTGCATGTCACCGAATCCGTCGACGAATCGATGGCGATCAACCGGATTACCCGTGGCGCGATCATCATCGCCGGCAACGGCATGGCCAGCGGCGGCCGCATCCTCCACCACCTCAAGCACGGACTCGATCGCCGCGAAGTGCATGTGGTGTTCGTCGGCTACCAGGCGCAGAACACCCTCGGGCGCCGGCTGGTGAACGGCGCCAAATCGGTGCGCATCCACGGCGAGGAGATCCGGGTCAACGCGCAGATGCACACCGTCGGCGGATTGTCAGCGCACGTCGATCGCGGCGGGTTGCTGGAATGGTATGGCGCTTTCGATCCGCGGCCGCGCGCATTGCTGGTGCACGGCGAAGACGATGCGCGCAAGGCGCTGGCCGCGGAGATGCACCAGCGCTTCGGCACCGACGTGGAACTCGCCCACCCCGGCGAAGTCGTCGAGGCCTAGGGCTTCCTCGTGTAGCGTTTCACCAGCACGATCGAGGCGAGCACGGCGAACAGCAGCATGCAGGCGATGGCGAATGCATCGCCGATCCGCGAATACGGGGTGTTGCGCGCGGCGACGGGCAGGCGCGCGGCGGCGATGCCGCCTGGCATCGAATGCGAATCCACGCTTGCGAGCACGGTTCCCGTCGAATCCGCGATCAGCGAGAGGCCGTTGCTGGCGGCTCGGACGATGGTGAAGCCGTTCTCGATGGCGCGGAAACGCGCCATCTGCCCATGCATCGGGGTGATGGCGCGCCAGTCATTCGCCGGGATCGCGAGCACGTCCACGCCTTGCCGTCTGGCCTGGCGGACCAGCATCGGGAAATCGGCGTCGAAACAGATGACGACGCCCAATCGCCCGAATGGCGTGTCGACGGTCCGGATCACCCTATCGCCGGCGATGATCGGTTCGCCCGGCACGGGAATCGCCTTGTGGTATTCGAATGCCAGATCGCCGGTCGGGGTGAACACCATGGCCTTGTTTTCCATCGGCGCCTTGCGGTTGTCCGCGACGCGTGCCGCGCCGGCAACCAGGTAGATCCGGTGTTCGCGAGCGAAGTCGCGGGCGCGCGCGACGAAATCCCGCTCCAGCGCGGCGTCGTACTGGGTGCCTGCTTCAGGCCAGACCACCAATGCGGCGCCGCCGTTCGCCGCGTCGGCGGCCCGGGAAAATAGCGCGTCCATGCGCTTCCTGGCCCCCGCGTTGCGACATCCGGCATCGCCCCGCGTGGTGCATCCATCGAAGAATTTGTCCGGCAATCCCGCGGGCGTGGTCAGTGCAGCCACGTTCGTCCGCGCGGATGGCGCGGGCGCCGTCGTTTTCCAGGCCGCGCCGAACGCCAATACCGGCACGAAGACGATCGCGAATGCGCGCAGGGCAATCCGGTCCTGCACCGCGCTCGCGAACCAGAACACCAAGAAGGTCACGCCCCAGATGCCGGCGATTGCAGCGAATTGCGGCAGCAGCGGGAAGCCGGCCTGCACGTATCCGTCAACGCCCCAGGTTCCGAACGGACTGCTTGCGGAAAGCAGGTACAGCAGCGTCACGCTCGCCGAGGGAAAGACCAGCGATCCGGCAACAGCCCCAAGACGGGGTGCAAGCACGCGGTGGCCGAGGTAGGGCAGTGCCCCGAGCGCGCCAGACACCAGGCAGGTCACGAGGAATTCCATCGGCGCGACCGGGATGACGCCACGCATCGTCACGCACGTCGAGAGCGCGATCGCCAATGCCGGGAATCCCCAGGCCGCCAGCGGGCGACCGACTGCAGCGGAGCGCAGCAACAGCACCGGGGCCAGCCATGCGGCGGCGATGTTCGCGGTCGCGCCATTGGAAAAGCACAGCGCGAGCGTGCCGAGCAGCAACCAGATCCAGCGCGGGCGGGCACGGGGGAAGACGGCGGATTCAGTGGGCACCCGGGACACTCAATATGCAACAAGATGCATATAAGCTATCACTGGTGGTCGCCAATATGCAACACTATGCATACAGGAGGCTCCATGTCGCTCAAGATGCTGATTCTCGCCATCGTCGAGGCGCAGCCGAACACCGGTTATTCCATCACCAAGGAATTCGATGCGGTCGCCGGTTATTTCTGGCGCGCGAGCCACCAGCAGGTCTATCGCGAGCTGGCCGCGCTGGCCGACGAGGGACTGGTCCGTTTCCGCGAAGTCAGCCAGCAGGGGCGTCCGGACAAGAAGGTCTATGCCATCACTGCCGCTGGCCGCAAGGCATTCGCGCAGTGGTTTTCCGAGGCGCAGGAAGCGCCCCGGGTGAACGATCCCCTGATGGTGAAATTCTTCGCGGGCGAACTCGGCGGGATCGATGCGCTGCTGGACCAGCTTGCCGGCGCGCGCGAAGCGCACGTCGCCAGGCTCAAGGTGCTCGAGTCGGTGAAGCGCGAGCACTATGCCGGCAAGGTCGCCGACATGCCGCGATGGCAGCAGCTGATCTACCTGACCCTGCAGTGGGGGCTGATGCGCGAGCGCGCCTGGCTGAAGTGGGCCGAGGAAAGCGAGACGGTCCTGCGCGGCGACGCCTGATCAGCTGACGGTATTGGACTCGTCGCCCTTCACCCGTGGCGGCAGCGGGTTGTTCTGTCCCTGTTCGCTGTACCAGATGCCTTCGGCGATGTTGGTGGCGTGGTCGCCAATGCGCTCGAGGTTCTTGGCCATGAACAGCAGGTGCGTGCACGGCGTGATGTTGCGCGGGTCTTCCATCATGTAGGTGAGGAGTTCGCGGAACAGGCTGGTGTAACGCAGGTCGAGCTCGACGTCGTTGTCGCGCACCTGCTGGGCCAGCGCGAGATCGTTGTCGCGATAGGCACGCAGCACGTCGCGCATCTGGCGCACGGCCAGGCGCCCGAGCGAAGTCAGCCCGGTGACATGGGACAACGGCAGCGGCGGCGCCTTGTTGAGGGCGATCGAACGCTTGGCGAGGTTGGCAGCATAGTCGCCGACGCGTTCGATGTCGGAGGCGGTGCGCAACGCGGTGAGGATGTAGCGGAGGTCGCGCGCCAGCGGACCGCCGGTGGCGAGTTTCACCACGTCTTGGCTGATCTCGTTCTCGAGCGCGTCGATGGCTTCGTCGTTGGCGATGATGCGTTCGGCGGCGCGATCGTCGCGGCGGTCGATCACGTCGAGCGCGGCTTCGAGCTGGGCCACGGCCATTTCACCCATGTCCAGCAGTTCGCCTTCCAGGCGGTGCTGTTCGACGTCGATGCTCTTGAGGATGTGGTGCTCGTGGTCGTTGGGCATGTCGGTTCTCCCGTAATCAGCCGAAGCGGCCAGTGATGTAGTCCTCGGTCTGCTTCTGCGACGGCGCGCTGAAGATGTTCGAGGTGGTGTCGTGCTCGATCAGGTCGCCGAGGTACATGAAGGCGGTGTAGTCGGAAACGCGCGCGGCCTGCTGCATGTTGTGGGTCACGATCGCGATGGTGAAGTCCTGCTTCAGCTCCTCGACCAATTGCTCGATGCGGCTGGTCGAGATCGGATCGAGTGCAGAGGTCGGTTCGTCGAGCAACAAGACTTCCGGACGCAGCGCCACCGCGCGCGCGATGCACAGGCGCTGCTGCTGGCCGCCGGACAGGCCGAGCGCGTTCTGCGTCAGCTTGTCCTTCACTTCGTCCCACAGCGCGCCCTGGCGCAGCGCCAGTTCGACGCGGTCGTTCATGTCCGACTTCGACAGCTTCTCGTGGTGGCGGATGCCATAGGCCACGTTGTCGTAGATCGTCATCGGGAACGGCACCGGCTTCTGGAACACCATGCCGACCTTGCTGCGCAGGCGGTTCATCGAATACTTCGGGTCGAGGATGTTCTCGCCGTCGAGCAGGACTTCGCCCTTGGCCTCCATTCCCGGATACAGCGCGTAGATGCGGTTGAAGATGCGCAGCAGGGTCGACTTGCCGCAGCCGGACGGACCGATCAGCGCGGTCACGCGCTTTTCCGGGATATCCAGCGTGATGTTCTTCAGCGCGTGGAACTTGCCGTAGTAGAAGTTGAGGTCGCGCGCGGCCAGCTTCACGGTGGTCGGCGCCGCGTGGGTCGCGGTGGCCACGGCCGGCTTGAGGGTGGATCGGGCGTCGTTCATGTCAGGAATCCGGCTCAAGTCAGTCATTGGAGATGTGCTTGCGGAACAGGAAGGTGCGCGCCGCGAGGCTGATCGCGAGCACGAACAGCGTGACTACCAGCGCGCCCGCCCAGGCGAGGTGCTGCCAGTTGTCGTCCGGCGCGCCGGCGAACTTGTACATCACCTGCGGCACGCCCGACATCGGATGGAAGATGTCGAGGGTGAAGAAGTCGTTGCCGAGCGCGGTGAACAGCAGCGGCGCGGTTTCGCCGGAGATGCGCGCGATCGACAGCAGGATGCCGGTGACGATGCCGGCACGCGCCGAGCGGTACAGCACCTGCATGATCACCTTCCACTGCGGCACGCCCAGCGACAGCGCGGCTTCGCGCATCTGCGTCGGCACCAGTCGCAGCATTTCGTCGGTGGTGCGCACGACCACCGGCAACACGATGAAGGCCAGGGCAATCGCGCCGGCGACCGCCGAGAACTGGCCGCCGGTCTGCAGCACGTACATGGCGTAGACGAACAGGCCGAGCACGATCGACGGCGCCGACATCAGGATGTCGTTGACGAAGCGCACCGCGGTGCCGAGCTTGCTGCGGTCGCCGTATTCGGCCAGCCACGTACCGGCAGCGATGCCGATCGGCGTGCCGATCAGTACCGCCAGGCCGCACATGATCAGGCTGCCGACGAAGGCGTTGCGCAGGCCGCCGCTGGTTTCGCCCGGGGGCGGCTGGTCCTGGGTGAACAGGTGGAACGACAATCCGGGGATGCCGTTCTTGATCAGCGTCCACAGGATCCAGGCGAGGAAGATCAGGCCGAATACCGCGGTGGCGCAGGCCAGCGCGATCGAGATCACGTTGACGATGCTGCGGCGGCGATACAGCGACTGGCGGGCGCGATCCTGCGTCGATAGGGATGTCGCGGACATCATTTGCCCTCCCTGCGGGCCAGCTGCGCGAGCATCAGGCGCGCCAGCGCCAGCACCACGAAGGTGACGATGAACAGCACGAAGCCGAGCAGCAGCAGCGCGCCGCGTTCCTGTTCGCCGGCTTCGCCGAAGTTGTTGGCGATCAATGCGGCGATGGTGGTCGACGGTTCCAGCAGCGATTTGGTGAAGTTGACGCTGTTGCCGATCACGAAGGCGACCGCCATCGTTTCGCCCAGGGCGCGGCCGAGGCCGAGGAAGACGCCGCCGATCACCGCCGAACGGGTGTAGGGCAGGACGATGTCCCAGGTCACTTCCCACTTGGTCGAACCCAGCGCGTAGGCCGATTCCTTGAGGCGCTGCGGCACGGTCAGGAAGACGTCGCGCATCACCGAAGCGATGAACGGGATCACCATGATCGACAGCACGAAGCCTGCGGTCAGCATGCCGGCGCCGATCGGCGGGCCCTGGAACAATGCGCCGATCACCGGCCAGTTGCCCATGTGCTCGGTCATCCACGGGATGAAGGTGTCGCGCATCACCGGCATCAGCACGAAGAAACCCCACATGCCGTAGATGATCGAGGGAATGCCGGCGAGCAGTTCGATGGCGAGGCCGATCGGCGTGCGCAACTGGCGCGGCGCGACTTCGGTGAGGAAGAAGGCGACGCCGAAACTCACCGGCACCGCGATCAACATCGCGATGATGGCGGTGACGATCGTGCCGTAGATCGGAACCAGCGCGCCGAACTTGCCGGCCGGCGGATCCCACTCGGTAGTGGTGAAGAATTCAAGCCCGTGCGACTGCAGTACCGCGCGGCCGCCCCACAGCATCGACAGCGCGGCGCCGGCCAGCGTCAGCAGCACGAACACCGCCATCGCGGTCAGCAACCAGCGGAACAGTTTGTCGTTGCGGGCGTCGATGACGTCCCGGCTGCCCGTGGTGGCCGGGCTGGTGGTGATGGCGGTCGAGTTCATTCGCGATTACTTGAAGTTCCCGGCCCAGTACGCTTCCACCTGCTGCACCAGTTCCGGCGGCAGCGGCACGTAGTCGAGCGCCTTGGCCTGGTCCTGGCCGTGCTCGAACGCCCACTTGAAGAACTCGAGCGCGGCCTTGCGGTCGGCCGGATTCTTCGGTGCCTTCTGCATCAGGATGAAGTTGGTCGCGGTGATCGGCCACGCCTGCGCACCCGGCGCATTGGTGATCACCAGGTGGAAGTCCTTGGCGTTCTTCCAGTCGGCGCTGGTCGCGGCGGCGGCGAACGTTTCCGCGCTCGGCTGCACCCAGTTGCCGGCGGCGTTCTGCAACTGCACATGCGCCATCTTGTTTTGCAGCGCGTAGGACAGTTCGACGTAGCCGAGCGAGCCCTTGAGCTGCTTCACG
>JASLDW010000089.1 GCA_030151365.1 Lysobacter sp.
GGCGATCGCCGATCTCCTGCAGGCGCTCGCCTGCCACAGGGATACGGAAAACCTGCGATGGGGCCGAACACCTCGGGGCTCGGACAGGTGTACTGGTACACGGTCGAGCGCGCGCCCGGCGTGGGCAGGCAACAGGTCAACGACATGGACCTGCGCACCTGGCAGGAATGGACGGTGCGGCTGATCCTGCGCACCGCGCCGGGGGTCGACGATGTCAGCTCCTGGGGCGGCGGCGAGCGCCAGTTCCAGGTACGCATCGACCCCGAGCGCCTGTACTCGCGCGGACTCGGTTTCGCCGACGTGATCAATGCGATTCCCGCCAACAACGGACAGGTCGGCGGCAACGTGATGGACGTCGGTCGCGAGCAATTCCTGGTGCGCGGCCTCGGATTGCTCAAGACCACCGGCGATATCGGCGCCATCGTGCTCAAGAGCGACGCGGGCTCGCCGGTCTACCTGCGCGATGTCGCGACCGTCGTGGAGGCAGCGGCCCCGCGCTTCGGCGCCGTCACCCGCGATGGCCAGGAAGTGGTGATGGGCCAGGCGCTCGCCCGCATCGGCGAAAACGCCAAGGACGTGGTCGAGGCGGTCAAGGGCAAGCTCGACGTCGTGCGCGCCGCGCTGCCGAAGACCATGGTGCTGCGGCCGATCCACGAGCGCACCGATCTCGTCAACAAGGCGGTTGGCACCGCCGTGCGCGCGCTGGTGGAAGGCTCGCTGCTGGTCGCGGTGATCCTGTTCCTGTTCCTGGGCGAAGTGCGCTCCGCGGTCGTCGTCATCGTCACCCTGCCCCTGGCGATGCTGATCGCCTTCATCGGCATGCGCCAGGCGGGACTCTCGGCCAACCTGATGTCGCTGGCGGGCCTGGCGATCGGCATCGGCATGATGGTGGACGGCGCGGTGGTGATGGTGGAAAACGCCTTCCGCATCATGGCCGAGCGCCACGAGCGCGGCGAAAACGTCGATCGCACGTCGGCCGTGCTGGCGGCCGCGAAGGAAGTCGCCAACCCGATCGCCTTCGCCATCACCATCATCATCGTGGTCTTCCTGCCGTTGTTCTCGCTCGAGGGACTGGAAGGCAAGATGTTCAAGCCGATGGCCTTCAACATCGCCTTCGCGATGGCCGGCTCGCTGATCCTCAGCCTCACTCTGATCCCGGTGCTGGCCGCGCTCATCCTCAAGCCGAAGGAAGAACGTGACACCTGGCTGGTGGCCCGCATCAAGCGCGTCTATCGGCCATTGCTCGACAAGGCGCTGGCGAAGAAGAAAGCGGTGGTGATCGGCGCCGTCACGGCATTGGTGGCGAGCCTCGCCATGTTCCCCCTTCTCGGCAAGGAATTCATGCCGCAGCTGCAGGAAGGCTCGATCATGTGGCGCGTCACCGGGATTCCCTCGACCTCGCTGGACGAATCGATCCGCACCAGCAATGTCATCGCCGAGGCTTTCAAGAAGTTCCCGGAAGTCGACACCACGCTGGCGATGATCGGCCGCGCCGAAAAAGGCGAGACCGCCGACGTCAACTACATGGAGATCTACACCGCGCTGAAACCCGAGAAGGAATGGAAGACGGGCCGCGACATCAAGGGACTGGAGCGCGCCATGCAGGAAACGCTGGAAAAGGCCGTGCCCAACGTCGTGCCCGGCTACACCCAGCCGATCCAGATGCGCGTGGAAGAACTGATCTCGGGGGTCCGTGCCACCCTGGCCTTGAAACTCTACGGCCAGGACCTGCAACAACTCGACAAGCTCAGCGGCCGGATCAAGACGGCGTTGGGGCGCGTCCCCGGCGTGGCCGACCTGTCGCTGGAAGCCAACATCGGCAAGCCGCAGATCCGCATCGCGGTGGATCGGGATGCGCTGGCCCGCTACGGCATGAACGCCGAGGACGTGCTGACCATCGTCCGCAACGGGCTGGGCGGGGAACCGGTGAGCGTGTTGCTCGATGGCGTCAAGCGTTTCGACATCGCCGTGCGCCTCGACGACGCCACCCGCGATTCCGTCGAAGCCTTGCGGCGCATTCCGCTGCGCACCACTTCCGGCGCGGTGGTGCCGCTGTCGGAAGTGGCCACCGTCAGTGTCGGCGAAGGCTACTCCTTCGTCCGTCGCGAGCAGTTGCAGCGTTACGCGGTGATCCAGATGGACGTGCGCGGCCGCGACGTCGATAGCTTCGTGAAGGATGCCAACGCCGCCATCGGCCGGCAGGTCAAGCTGCCACCCGGCTACTGGATCGAATGGGGCGGCGCCTTCGAGAACCAGCAGCGCGCCCTCGCCAAGCTGGCGGTGATCGTGCCGGTGACGATCTTCTTCATCTTCGTGCTGCTCTATACCGCCTTCAACTCGGTGAAGTACGCCGCCCTGATCATCGCCAACGTGCCCTTCGCCACCATCGGCGGCCTGCTCGCGCTGTTCGTCACCGGGCAATACCTGTCGGTGCCTTCGGCGATCGGCTTCATCGCGGTGTTCGGCGTGGCGATGCTCAACGGCATCGTTCTGGTGAGCTTCCTCAACGAACTGCGCGACAAGGGATTGTCGGTGCGCGAGGCCGTGGTGCAAGGCACCGCATTGCGCCTGCGCCCGGTGCTGATGACCGCGAGCGTGGCGATCCTGGGTCTGGTGCCGATGCTGCTCTCGACCGGCGTCGGCGCGGAAACGCAGCGGCCGCTTGCGACCGTCGTGGTCGGGGGCTTGATCAGCTCGACATTGCTGACGCTGGTCCTGCTGCCGGTGCTGTACGAATGGCTGGAAACGCGCGACGGGCGTTGACCATGAAAAGGCCGCCCTCGGGCGGCCTTTTCCTTCCCGCTTGATCGAACGGAATCAGGTGCCGTTGCCGGTCAGCGGCACCAGGCGGATCTCGACGCGGCGATTGGCGGCGCGCCCGGCATCGGTGTTGTTGTCGGCGATCGGGTACTGGAAGTTGTAGCCATGCGTTTCCATGCGCACCGGCTGCACGCCCTGTGCCGACAGGTAACTGGCGACCGATTGCGCGCGCTGCTCGGAAATGCGCTGGTTCACCGCGACGGTGCCGACATTGTCGGTATGGCCGTTGATCTCGACGATGGTCTGGTTGTACTGCGAGATGGTGTGGGCGATGTTGTTCAGGGCCGGATAGAACTGCGGCTTGACGTCGGTCTTGTTGAAATCGAAGGTCACGCCATCCGGCAGGTTGAGCTTGATGACGTCGCCGTCGCGCTGCACCTGCACACCCGTGCCTTGCGTCTGGCGGCGCAATTCGGCTTCCTGGCGATCCTGGTAGGCGCCGATGCCGGCGCCCGCAAGCGCGCCGATGCCGGCACCGAGCATGGCCTTCTCGCGGCGGTTTTTCGCACTGGTGCCGGCCAGCAGGCCGACCGCGGTACCGATGCCGGCGCCGATCAGCGCGCCGCGACCGGTGCGGTTGGGATCATTGGGATCGTTGGTCTGTCCGGTGTAACTGGCGCAACCGGCCAGCATGCTCACCACGATGGCAGCGACCACGCCTGCCTTGATCGAAAAATTCATCCGGATTCTCCATGCATCGGGGGATGCACAGACTATCCGGATGGATCATTAACGCCGTGTGGACGCTGCCGCCGGCAGGAGCGCCGCCATCGTCAATCCAGCTTCACCAGCAGGTGCTTGGCGATGCGGCCATGGACGCGCCCGATCGCGCGGACCAGATGCAGTGTCAGCACCAGCAATGCCACGCCGGCCAGCACCACGATCGGCCACAACCAGAAGGCCGACGCGGAATCCGACAACATCACGTCGCCGATCCACACGTGGTAGTCGTTGAAATCGCCGAACCAGTCGGCCAGCGGCGACGCGATCAGCGCCAGCGCCGTGGTCATGCCGGTGACGGCGATGGTGAAATAGACGATTCCAAGCGGCAGCATCAGCAGGAAATACAGGAAGGTCGACCAGGTGCGCGGGTCGAGGAACATGTCCTTGATGCGTTCCAGGACCGGGCGATCGCGATCGTGGTAGACGATGCGGCGCGGCATGCGTTCCCCCAGCATCGTTTCGACGATGCGCCCTTCCACCAGCGACAGGATCCGCGTGGCGCCGATGAACAGCAGGAACAGCGGGATGCCGATGATCAGGACGCTCATGCCGAACGACAGGCTGATGCCGGTCACCGTCCAGGTGAAATAGAAGATGCCGGTCGCCAGCGACAGCAACATGTAGAACAGCGCGCCGTAGGTGTAAGGATCGCTGAAGACGCCGAACACGCCGCGCAGCCACGACGTCTTGCGGATGTCGGCGCGCACCTGCGGACGCGGCGGACGCAACGCTTCCTGAACTTTCACTTCGGTGTCGCGGTAGATGTCGGCGACTTCGTCGGGCGCGCCGTAGCTCGACGCCACCGCGGCGATCACCTCGCCCTCGGACTTGCCGGGGTTTTCGGCCATCTCGGATCGCAGGTATTCCTCGGCGTCGTACAACGCGTCCTGGATCATCGCGGGGTCGGCCCCCGTGAGCGAACGGCGCAGGTGTTCGAGATAGTCGGGAATGCTGGTCGGCAGCGTGGTGTTCATGCCCTGGCCCCTTTGAGGACGGAATCGACGGAATCGCGGGTTTCGCGCCAGGCTTCGGCCCAAGCGCGCAGCGCGGTGCGGCCCGCGGCGGTGATCTGGTAGCAGCGGCGCGGCGGTCCGCTGCTGGAAGGTTCGATCGAGCTGGACAGCAGTCCGGCGCCTTCGAGGTTGCGCAGGACCGGATACAGCGCGCTCTGCTTGCCGGCCAGCACGCCGCCGCCATCGCGTTCGAGCTGCTTGGCGATCAGGTAGCCGTGCATGGGTTCGGTCGCGGATTCGACCACCGCCAGCAAGGCCAGCGCCACCGTCCCGGCACTCAGCTCTTTGTGGAATTTGCGCAGGCTGTCGTCCATTGCCGCGGGCCTGTCGGCCCTCTTCCTCTATGTTGGAGTCGATACTAGTGTTGATTTCGATATAGCGAATGTGCTGGTAGTCATGGTGGTGATCAAAGCTCGCCCGGCTGTGCGCCTATCGCGGTTGTCTGCAACCGCCGACACGCCGTGAATACGTCCATGTAGGCTCATACGCAGCATCCATGCTGCGTATGGTCGGCTCTGCAGACGAACCGCATAGGCGCCGCCGGTGGTGGCTTTCTCGGGTGTGGAGTTCAAAGGCCGGAGCCGTGCGCGTGTTGCTACCTCCACGCTATCCTCCCGACATCATTTGGAGGATCAACATGCCCAAGACCGCCGCCCTGCTCGTTCCTCTGCTGTGCGCCATCGCGTTCACCGCCGGCGCTGCCGATACGCCGCAAGCCGCCAAGCAGCGCAGCAGCAAGGAGATCATCGACGGTGCGCCGGCTTCTGCCTGGTATCGGCCCGATCCGCAGAACACGCTCTATATGGACGTCAACGGCGGGCGCGTGGTGATCGAGTTGGCGCCGCAATTCGCGCCCGAACACGTCGCCAACATCCGCGCCCTCGCCCATGGCAAGTTCTGGGACGGGCTGTCGGTCTATCGATCGCAGGACAATTTCGTCGTCCAGTTCGGCGATCCCGATGCCGACGAAGCCGGCAAGGCCAAGCCCTACCCGGCGCCGGCGAAGCAGCATCTCCCCGCCGAATTCGATCGCCCGGCGAAAGGACTGGCATTCACCGCGCTGCCCGACCGTGATGGCTGGGCGCCTGAAGTCGGCTTCTCCGGCGATTTCCCCGCCGCGCGCGATCCGAAAACCGGCCGTGCATGGATGACGCATTGCTACGGCACGCTCGGTGCCGGTCGCAGCAACGCACTCGACAGCAGCAATGGCGCCGAACTCTATGTCGTCACCGGACAGGCGCCGCGCCAGCTCGATCTCAACATCACCACCGTCGGTCGCGTGTTGAAGGGCATGCAATACCTGAGCGCGATCCATCGCGGCCCCGATCCGATGGGCATGTTCGACAAGCCGGAGATGCGCGTGCCGATCACCGCCATTCATCTCGCCAGCGACCTGCCGCCGGAACAGCGCGAGGCGATCGAGGTGCTGCGCAGCGACAGCCCGCAATTCGCCGAACTGATCGAGAACCGCCGCAATCGCCAGGACGGCTGGTACGTGCACAAGTCCGGCCACATCGACATCTGCAATATCTCGCCGGTGGTGCGCGGCGTTCCGCAACGCTGATTCATTCACGCATCGCCATCACAACAGGTCTATGCTGGGCACGGCTCCCGAGGAGACCGTGCCATGCCGATGATGCGCGCGAGGATGACCGGCAGCGACGATCAGGTTCGCACCATGCTGAACCTGATCGACAGCATGGACGGCATCCATTCGATCGAAGAGGTTGACGACCTGATGCCGCACCTCGACGACTGGGATTCCAGCTCGGCGGGACTGAGCGACCTGGTCGGGCCGAAAGTGCACGAGATCGAACTCGATCTCGCCAACAACGCCACCGCCGGGCGCGTGCAACGCGAGATGGAAGCGCTGGCGTTCGACCTCGACATGCTGGTCGAGATCAGCGGCGACGACGAGACCTAGAACAGCCTCACCCCTGCCATTGGTCAGGGTTGCAGTGCGTTCCCCGCCGGCTCACTCTTGCGTGATCCATCGGGGACCCCTCTCATGCGCACTTGGCGTTCAAGTCTCGTTCCGCTCGCTTGCCTCGCGGTCGTCCTGCCGTTGGCGGCACGGATCACGCCCTCCTCGCCGACACTGGCGCCGACGGCAACCGAAGCCGCGGCGACACCTGCTGCATCCTGCCCGACGATTCCGTTGGCCGCCGCCGATGCCGCGGCGCCGACCGCGGCGAGTTCGCCCGATGCCTGGGGCGGTCCGCGCAAGGCCGATGCCGCGACGTTGTCCGATCGCGTGGTCAAGTACGCCATCGACGCGACCCTAGATCCGGTCAAGCACACTGTCGCCGGCCGCGAACAGCTGACCTGGCGCAACCGCAGCAACCAGCCGGTGTGCAGCGTCTACCTGCACCTCTACCTCAACGGCTTCGAAAGCAACGGCAGCACCTTCTTCAGCGAACGCAACCGCGGCTTCAAGTTCCGCAGCGAAGTCGCCACCGGCGACAACGATTGGGGCTACATCCGCCTCGATTCGATCAAGCAGGGCGAACAGGTCGCGCGCTGGAGCTACGTCCATCCCGACAACGGCCCCGAGACCGACCACACCGTGGTCCGCGTCGATCTGCCGCAACCGGTCGCCGCCGGCGCCAGCACCACCTTCGACATCGCCTTCTTCGACCAGCTGCCGCGCGTGGTCGCGCGTACCGGCTACTTCGACACCTTCCACCTGGTCGGCCAGTGGTTCCCGAAGATCGGCGTGCTGGAACTGCCGGGCGAACGCGGTGCGACCGCAACGCGCTGGAATGCCCACGAGTTCCACATGAACAGCGAGTTCTACGCCGACTTCGGCAGCTTCGACGTGACGTTGCACGTGCCGAAGGGATACACCGTCGGCGCCACCGGCGAACTCCAGGGCACGCCGGTCGAGAACGGCAACCTGGTGTCGTATCGCTACACCCAGGACGACGTCCACGACTTCGCCTGGACCGCCGACAACAAGACGGCGACGCCGCTGGAAGCGACATGGACGCATCCCGGCAGCCCGCCGGTGAAGGTGCGGGTGTTGGTGCCACGCGAATACGCGATGGACGCCCAGCCGGTACTGAAGGCGACCCTCGATTCGCTGACCTATTTCTCCGACACGCTGGGGCCATACCCCTATCGCACGGTCACCGCGGTGGTGCCGCCGCACAACGCCGACGAAGCCGGCGGCATGGAATACCCGACCTTCTTCACCGCCGACCACGCCAAGGACTTCTCTCCGGGCACGACCGGCCAATACCTGATCGACTTCGTCACCATCCACGAATTCGGCCACGGTTATTTCTACGGCATCCTCGCGTCCAACGAATTCGAGGAGCCGGCGCTCGACGAAGGCGTCAACCAGTACTGGGACGACCGCATGCTCAGCGATCGCCACCAGGCGCTGTCGCTGGCATCGAGCTTCAGCAAGCGCTTCGGCCTGGCGACGGTCATGCCGTTGCGCGCGCTCGAACGCCTCACAGCCGGACTGGATGATCCGAAGGATCCGGTCGGCGAGAACTCCTGGGATCGCCTGCCCGGCAGCTACAACACGGTGTATTCGCGCACCGCGACGATGCTCAACGACATCGAGGCGCAGATCGGCCACGAATCGATGGGCCGCGCGATGAAGTTCTACTACGAACGCTGGAAGTTCCGCCATCCGACGCTCGTCGATTTCCGCGATGCGCTGGCCGAAGGCAGCGGTCGCCCGGACGTGGTGAATCGTTCGTTCGACATCGCGGTGTTCAACGCCCGCAAGATCGACGACCGCGTCGCCAGCATCGACGTCCGCGAGCAAACCCCGGGCAACGGCTATCGCCTGGTCGACGGCAAACGCACGGTGATGACGCAGGCCGAGGTCGACAAGTCGATCGAGGATACCCGCGCCGCATGGAAGAAGCAGCATCCGGATGCCAAGGACGGCGGCCCGTATCCGTTCGAGTCCACCGTGGTGGTGCGCCGCGACGGCGCGGCGGTGCCGCAACAACTGAAAGTCACGTTCGACGACGGGAGCGTCAAGATGGTGAACTTCGACGGGGACCAGCGCTGGTTCCGCTACCAGTGGAGCGGCCCTGCAAAGGTGGTGAAGGCCGAGCTGGATCCGCAGGGCCTGCACGGCATGGATGTCTCGCAGATCGACAACGGTCGTACCGTCGAACCGCACCGGATGTCGTTGGCGACGCGCGCGATGGGCTGGCTGCAGCTGGCGATCGCGCAGGGGCAGCTGCTGTGAGCGGCCGCATCAACGGGTTCCGCGCCCTGCTCGGCGGACTGGCGAGCGCACCACGTCACTGGCGCATGTTGCTGCTGTGGCTGCTGGCCGCGCTGATTCCGGCGATCGCGGCGAGCGTGCCATTGCGCGCGATGATCGCCGATACCTTCGGGCACAGCCCGCAGGCGGCGGATATCGATGCCGGCAACAACATACCGCTGCTTGCCGACGGCATCATGTCGATGCTGAGGAACGGCGGCGGCCAGACGTTGGGCGTGCACGTCGGCGTCGCCGTGGCGTTCGCCCTGCTGCTGTCGCCCCTGCTCTCGGGCATGCTGGTGGCGAGCCTTCGCGAAGGACGGCCGCTCGGCTTCGGCGAGCTGATGCACGGCGGCCTGCGCGAATACTGGCGCCAGTTCCGCGCCTGGCTGGTGCTGGCGATCCCGCTCGGCGCGTTGCTCGGCCTCGCCAGCGTCGTGTCCGGCATGATCGACAAATCGGCCGATGCCGCCATCCTGACCAGCCAGGCCAAGCACCTGCAATACGCGGGAACGGCCGTGATGATCGTGGCGTTCGCCATCGCCCAATGCGCACTGGATGTGACGCGCGCGCAATTCGCCGCCGACGGCCAGCTGCGTGCGGCATGGCGCGCGGCGCTGCGCGGCATCGGCCTGATGCTGCGTCGCCCGTTCTCGGTGGGACTCGTCTATGTGGTGACGATGGGATTGGCAGCACTGGTATCGCCCCTCATCGTCGTCGATCTGATCAAGGGCAATGTCCCGGTGGCGATGCTGGTGCTGCAGTTGGGCACGCTGGTGCTGGGCGGCCTGCGCGCGGCGCGCCTGATCGGCCTGGCACGACTGTCCGCGCCGGCCTCGCGCTGAATCGCGCACGGACCTGGATCCCTCGCTACAATCGACTTTTCGGCATCGGACGCCGAGTTGGGGGATTCATGGGCTGGATCGATTTCCTGCGTTGGCCGGTACCGACCAAGGTGCCCGGGGAAGCCACCGCACCTGCCGCCGCAACCGCTCGGCCGGCCGACGGCTATGCCGGCGAGGAGCGCCGTCGCCATCCGCGGCGCAATCCCTGCGAGGGCACGCGGCTGCTGATCGTCGATGATTCCGGCACCGTGCTCTCGGTGCTCGGGCGCATGCTGAAGCAGGCCGGCGTGCAGGTCACGACCGCAGCCTCCGGCGAGGAGGCGATGGTCAGCATCGATACCCAACGCCCCGACGCCATCCTGCTGGACATCGTGATGCCGGGGATGGACGGTTTCAGCGTGCTGCGGACCCTGCGCCGCGACCCCGGCACCCGCGACATCCCGGTGATCATGATGTCAGGCAACGAACAGGCGACCGAGCAGTACTATGCGCAACGCATCGGCGCCGATGCCTTCCTGCGCAAGCCATTCGGCCGCGGCGACGTGTTCGCGCACCTCGAGCGTCTGCTCGACTGGCAGGGTCGCCCCACCCGCCCGCACGGCAACCAGGCGGTCCAGGCCGTTTAATCGCTGTCGTCGTCCAGCGCGACGAAACCGCCCGTCTGGCGCTGCCACAGGCGGGCATAGAGGCCGCCCTGCGCGATGAGCTGCGCGTGGGTCCCTGACTCGACGATGCGGCCCTTGTCCATCACCACCAGGCGATCCATCCGCGCGATGGTCGACAGCCGGTGCGCGATCGCGATGACCGTCTTGCCCTGCATCAAGTCATCGAGGCTGTCCTGGATCGCCGCCTCGACATCGGAATCGAGCGCGGACGTCGCTTCGTCCAGCACCAGGATCGGCGCGTCCTTCAACAGCACGCGCGCGATGGCGATGCGCTGGCGCTGGCCGCCCGAAAGTTTCACCCCGCGTTCGCCGACATGGGCGTCGTAGCCGCCGCGGCCATCGCTGTCGACCAGTTCCGGGATGAACTGGTCGGCGCGCGCGCCATGCACGGCCGCCGCGAGTTGTTCCGGCGTCGCCGCAGGACGCCCGTACAGCAGGTTGTCGCGGATCGAGCGGTGCAGCAGCGAAGTGTCCTGCGTCACCATGCCGATCTGCCCGCGCAGGCTGGCCTGGGTGACGTGCGCGATGTCCTGGCCATCGATCAGGATGCGACCGGATTCGAGGTCGTAGAGGCGCAGCAACAGGTTCACCAGCGTGGTCTTGCCGGCGCCCGACGGGCCCACCAGTCCGACCTTCTCGCCCGGCGCGATGCGCAGATCGAGGCCCGCCATCACGCCGCCGGCCTTGCCGTAATGGAAATGGACGTCCTCGAAACGGACTTCGCCGTGCGTCACGACGAGCGGTTTCGCTTCCGGTGCATCGACCACCGTCAACGGCTGGGCGACGGTGAGCATGCCGTCCTGCACGGTACCGATCGCCTCGAAGATGCCGTTGACCACCCACATGATCCAGCCCGACATGTTGCTGATGCGGATCGCCAAGCCGGTCGACAGCGCGATCGCGCCCGCGCTCACCCTGCCCTGCGACCACAGCCACAAGCCGAGCGCGCCGGTGCCGGCGATCATCAGGCCGTTGAGCGTGGTGATCGCCACGTCCATCGCCGTGGTCAGGCGCGTCATCGCCCGCACCTTGTCGACGTTCTCCTGCACCGACTCGCGGACGTATTCGTCCTCGAGCCCTGCGTGCGGGAACAGCTTGAGCGTCGCCGCGTTGGTGTAGCCGTCGACCACGCGGCCCATGAACTTCGACTTCGCGGTGGACGCCGCCAGCGAACGCGCCTTGGTCTTGGGCACGAAATACCACAGCAAGGCAACGTAGCCGAACAGCCACAGCACCAGCGGCACGGTGAGCCGGGGATCGGCCTTGGCGAACAGGTAGAGCGCGGTCAGGGTATAGATGACGACGTACCACAGCGCATCGACGATCTGCGCCGCCGATTCGCGCAGCGACGCGCCGGTCTGCATGATGCGGTTGGCGATGCGCCCGGCGAAGTCGTTGTGGAAGAACGCCATGCTCTGGCGATTGACGTAGCGATGCTGCTGCCAGCGGATGCGCGCGGTGAACGACGGCACCAGCGACTGGTTGACCAGCATGTCGTGGATGCCGAGCAGCACGGGGCGCGCGACGACGGTGACGAAGGCCATCCACAGCAGTTCGTGGCCGTGCACGCGGAAGAAATCCGGAGCCGCCATGTCCTTGGCCATGTCGACCAGCTTGCCGACGAAATCGAACAGCGAGACCTCGACCAGCGCGACGAAGAAGCCGACCACGCAGATCGCGGCCAGCACGCCGCGCACCTGGCGGAGGTAATGCCAGTAGAAGCGCCAGATCGACGAGGGCGGCGTGCCGTCGTGGCCGGGCGCGAAGGGATCGACGAGGGATTCGAACCAGCGGAAGATCATGCCGCCATTGTGCCGCGAAGACGGCAACGCCGCGCGAACGCGGGCTTCAGGACCGCTTGCGACCGGCGATCATCGCTGCCACCACGTCGTCCGCCGGTGCCGGGCGCCCGATGATGTAACCCTGCACCTGGTCGCAGCCGAGCTCCGTCAGCACGTCGAGGGTCGCTTGGTCCTCCACGCCTTCGGCCACGCAATGGATGCCGAGGCGGTGCGACATGTCGATCATCGACGCCACCAGCTGGCGCAGGCGCGCGTCGCGCGAGAGATCGGTGATGAACATGCGATCGATCTTGAGCTCGGAGACCGGGAAATCCTTCAGGTAGGAGAAAGTGGCGTAGCCGCTGCCGAAATCGTCGATGCCGATGCCGATGCCCTTGTCCTTCAACCCGATCATGGAATCGATCACCGCCTCGATGTTGTTGGCGAAGGCGGTTTCGGTGATTTCCAGCATCAGCTGCTCGGGCCGCACGCTCCAGATCGACAGCGCGCGCTCGACCAGGCTGCGGAAGCCGGCGTCGGCGGCGAACAGCGGCGATACGTTCACCGCGCACACGACATCGGGCGCAACCTTGCTCCACGTCGCCAGGTGGCGCATCGCCGCGTGCAGGCTCCACACCGTCAATTCGCCGATCAGGCCGCTCTGCTCCGCCATCGGCACGAAATCCGCGGGCGACACCGAGCGCCCGTCCGCCAGCGTCCAGCGCGCCAGGGCTTCGTAGGCGACGGTCCTGCCCGTCGCGATTTCCTGGATCGGCTGCAGGTGGAGTTGCAACGCGTTCATCCGCAGCGCTTCGGCCAACACGCTGTGGCCGACCGGCGGGCGCAATTCCTGGCCACGCGCCATCTCGTAACCGTGGCGGGAATGGATCGCCCACGCGCAGGCGTGGTCGGCCGCCATCAGCATCTCTTCCGGCGTGCGTTCCTGCGGAGACGAGACCACGCCACCGACAGTGATGCGCGCCAGCACCGAATGGCGATCGAGCTGGACCGGATGGTCGAACAGGCGCGCGACCTTGGCCGCGGCGAGTTCGGCGTGCGACTCCCCGCGCACCGCGGGCAACAGGATCGCGAAATCGCTTTCGCCGATGTGGAACAACATGTCGCCGGGACGCAAGGCGTCGCGGATGAGCATTTCGGTTTCGCGCTGCAGCTGCTCGCCGATGGCATGGCCGAACGAAAGTTCGGTTTCGCGCAGGCGCCGCAAGCGCACCACCAGCAAGGCAAAAGGTTCGGCCTGCCGCATCGCCGTCTCCATCTCGGCAAGCACGCGGCGATACCCACTCACAGGAACAACTCCGTTGGGTCCAGTCCGTAGGTGTTGCCGTGCACGCTGCGGACGATGGCAAGGCGTTCGCCGTTCTCGTCCACTTCGTTGCCAAGCAGGTTGAGCGGCACGAAGGGATCGCGCTGCGTCTTGTCCGGCAGGGTCAGCAGCATCAGGCGCGGGCGCAACCGGTGCGCATTGTTCTGGGCGACGACGATCCCGATTTCGCCGCTGCTCAATTCCACCAGGGTGCCGACCGGGTACACGCCCAGGCAACGCACGAACTCCTCCACCAGTTCGCCCTGGAACTGGCGGTCGCGGCCGCGGTACAACTCGCGCAACGCCGCGTCGCGCGTCATCGCCGCGCGATAGGGGCGATCGCTGGACATCGCGTCGAAGGCATCGACGATCGCGGCGATGCGCCCGCTCAATGGGATGGCGGTTCCGGCGAGCCGCCGCGGATAGCCGCTGCCGTCGAAGAATTCGTGGTGGCAGGCGAGCATGTCGCGCGCTTCCGGATCGTTGAACCCCGCGGCGTCGAAACGCCGGCAACCCTCCTCGACGTGGTTGCGCATTTCCATCGCCTGAGAGGCATGCAGCATGCCCGGGCGATCGACCACGTTGGCCGGCACGCTGGCCATGCCAATATCCATCAGCAGGCCGCCTCGCGCGAGCGACAGCAGCCCGCTTTCCGGATACGACAGCGCGCGCCCGAAGGCGATCGCCAGCGCGCAACAGTTGGTGGCGTGGCGATAGGCGTAATCGGAGTGGCGCTTCAGCGCCATCAGCCAGAAATAGGCGTCCTGGTTGCGCGTGACCGCGGCGACCACCGGGATGACGGCGGCGTCGACGCTGCGCTGGTCGAGGGTGTCGCGGCTGCGCAAGGCATCCAGCAACACCGATGCCTGCTGGGTGAAGGTGGTGAATGCCTTGTCGGCGACGCGCACTTCGCGCTCGAAACGCTGCTGGAACGCCCGTTCGTCCTGCTCGCGCTCGGCGCGGGTGACGACGCGATCCGTGCGTGGCGTCAGCGTCAACAAGCGACGGCGCAACGCAGGTTCGCACAGTTCGACATCGATGTAGACCACGCTGCTCCAGCGTTCGATTTCGCGCATGTCGTCGTCGTTGCGCACCAGGAAGCCCTGCAGCGGGAACGGCGTGCCGTCCCACGGCCGGTCGAGCCGGCACACGTACATGCCAGGCTGCAACTGGTCGACGTCGATCCGGCGTTCCTCGATCCTCATGCGTCAACGCGCGTCCGGTTACTTGGCCGGCGTCAGGCGCAGGTCCTGGAAATCGAAGCTGAAATCGGTGAGCGGCGACACCGGTTCCATCCGCACCTCACGCACCTTGCCGTCGGCGTCCAGTGCATAGTTGACGAAGGCATCGGCGTTCAACGCACGCTCGCGCCAATGCACGATGAAGCTGTCGTGCTGCCACGGCTCCATGTCGCCGACCAGTTCCGCGGTCTTCGCGAAGCGCATCTCCAGGCCCTTGGCGCCCTGCTGCACCACCACGTCGCCGTACCAGGGATCGCGGAAGGTACCGGCATAACCCGACAGCGGCAGCGACGGTTTCGACTTGGCGTCACGCGCGGCCTGGTGCTTCTTCCAGCTGTCATCGGAATCACCCGCGGCCTTGGCGACCGCCTTGGCGTATGCGCCCAGCCAGTCGTAATCGGAACGGTCGAGCAGGATGTCGAGCGCCTTGTAGGTCACGGCATTGAAGGCAGCACCGACTTCCTGGTTGGTCAGCACCACGACGCCGAGCTTGCGATCCGGCACCAGCGTGAGGCGCGAGACCATGCCCGGCCAGCCGCCGGTATGCCAGACCAGGCGGTTGCCGGCGTAATCGCTCAGGAACCAGCCTTCGCCGTAACCGCTGAAATTCGGCACCAGCGGCTGCAACTCCGGCACCGACGGTTTGCCGACCGGAATCGGCGTCAGCACCGACCACATCTGGCGCTGGCTCTTCTCGCTGAAAAGGCGCTTGTCGCTGCCGGGGATCCGGCCACCGGCGAGTTGTGCGTTCATCCACCGCGTCAAATCGTGCACGCTGGAATAGAGGCCGCCCGCGCCCGAGGCGTTGCGCCAGGTGGTGACCCCGACCGTTTTCAATTCCTTGAAATTGAATTTGGCGTGGCCGGCGGCGACGTTGTCGCCCGGCTTGAGGTCGTCGCTGTTGTAGCGGGTCTCTGTCATGCCCAGCGGAGTGAAGAAGCGCGTCTGCAGGAACTGCTTGTACGGCATGCCGCTGGCATCCTCGATCACCAGCTGGGCAACCGCGAACAGGATGTTGTCGTAGGCGTACTGGGCACGGAACTGGCCGGTGATCGGCACGTTGCGCAGGCGCTCGGCGACTTCGCGCGTGGTGTAGGTCGACGTCGGCCAGTAGAGGAGATCGCCGGCACCGAGGCTCAGGCCACTGCGATGCGCGAGCAGGTCGCGGATGCGCATGTCGTTGGTGATGTAGGGATCGGACATGCGGAACCACGGCAGGTGGTCGATCACCTTGTCGTTCATGTCGAGCTTGCCGTCCTCGGCCAGCATCTGCAGCGAGGCCGCGGTGAAGGCCTTGGTGTTCGAGGCGATGGCGAACATGGTGTGGGCGTCGACCGGCTTGCCGTCGTCGATGCTGCGCAGGCCGTAACCCTTCTCCATCACCACCTTGCCGTCCTGCACGATCGCCACGGCGATGCCCGGCACGTCGAATTGCTTGCGCACGGCATCGACATAGGCATCGAAGGCGGCCAGGCGCCCCGGATCGATCGCCGCGGATGCGCTTGCGGGAGAATCCGCCGCCTGCGGGGCGGCATTCGCGACAGCGCACATCGCGACCAGCGTCACAGCCAGAAGGCTGCGGGAAAGCAGATGCATAGTGGGAGCCCCGTACCAGTCCGTTGGCACAAGCGTAGCCGATCCCACAGTTCTGGCAATCGGCACTTGCACATATTCCTGGATACGCGCCCAATCGCGATCATGAACAGGACGACTGAAGCCATACGGATTGGCATCGGCGGCTGGGTATACGAGCCGTGGCGCGGCCGCTTCTATCCCAAGGGGTGGCAGCAACGGCGGGAACTGGAATATGCCAGCCGCCATGTCACCAGTATCGAAATCAACAGCACCTACTACGCGGCGCAGAAGCCCGAGACGTATGCGCGCTGGCGCGATGCCGTGCCCGACGGTTTCATCTTCAGCGCCAAGGCGCCGAAGCGGATCACCCAGTCGCGCAGGCTCGCGTCCACCGGCGGCCAGATCGAGGCATTCCTCGGCGACCTCGCGCATCTGCGCGATCGCCTGGGTCCGGTGGTGTGGCAGCTTGATCGCAACGCCCAGGTCGACCGAGACGATTTCACCGCGTTCCTCGGGCTGATCCCGAACGCGCTGGATGGCCAGCGCCTGCGCCATGTCCTCGACGTCCGCGACGCCGCCTTCGTCGATGCCGACTATGTCGCCCTCGCCCGCGCCCGCGGCATGGCCATCGTCCACACCGATTCTCCCGACCTGCCGCAGATCGCCGACATCACCGGCGATTTCGTCTACGCGCGCCTGATGCGTAGCCGCGCCTGGATCGAGACCGGCTATCCCGCGGAGGAACTCGACGCACTGGCGGGACTCGCGCGGCGCTGGGCCGACGGCGGGGATCCCTCGGAACTGCCGCATGTATCACCGGTGGCCGCGCCGGCGCAACCGCGCGACGTCTTCCTCTACTTCATCAGTGCCGCCAAGGAGCGCAACCCGGCCGCGGCCATGGCCCTGCTGTCGCGACTGGGGATCGACACGCCGGGAATGTGAGAAACCGTCGCTCGCCGCGAATCACTACGATAACGGGCGCCCGTCGCGGCCCCCCAACCGTGGCAGAGGAATGGACGAAGCGATGCGAATGCCGGCGATCGACCTGGAAACCCGCGAGGCGTTCGGCGCCCTGCTGGAACGCCATCGCGGCATCCTGTTCAAGGTCGCGAATTCGTGGACGCGCCTGCCGGAAGACCGCGCCGACCTGATCCAGGACATCGCCATGCAGCTGTGGCGGGCGTGGCCGCAATACGATCCGGCGCGCAGCTTCTCGACCTGGATGTACCGCATTGCGTTGAACGTCGCGATCGGTTTCGGCCGTGGCGATGGCCGTCGTCGCCGCCATCTGGTCCCACTTGACGACGAACACGACATCGCCGACCACAACGTGATCGACCACGAGGCCGAACAGCAGATCGAGCTGCTGCAGCGCTTCATCCGCGCGCAGAAGCCGCTCGATCGCGCCCTGCTGATCCTCTATCTCGACGAACGGCCACAGCGCGAGATCGCCGACATCCTCGGCATCAGCGAAGCCAACGTCTCCACCAAGATCGGGCGCCTGAAACAGCGCATCCGCGACGAATTCTGATCGCCGCCACCACCGGGACACACTATCATGGAACTCGACGACTTCAAGACCACCTGGCAATCGATCGATCGCCGCCTGCAACTGGACAACGCGATCCGCCTGCACGAGTTGCGCGAACGCACGCGCGAGAAAACGCAACGCCGGCTGCGACCGCTGTACTGGGGGCAGTTTGCCCAGATCCTGTTCGGTCTTCCCTTCGTGTTGTTGGCGACACTGTTGTGGCGGCAGGGTCCGGACGCGCTCCCGGTCATCCTCGCCGGCATCGTCGTCCACGCTTACGGCCTGGCGACGAGCATTTCCGCCGCGGTCACGCTGAACATGATCCATGACATCGACAACACCGCGCCCGTCGTCGAAATCCAGAAACGCCTGTTGCGCATGCGTGCGTGGTATGTGCGCAGCGGCATGGCGGTCGGACTGCCGTGGTGGTTCCTGTGGGTGCCGATCCTGATGACCCTGGTCGGCCTGAAAGGCGGCAATCTCTATGCACAGGCGCCCTCACTGGTATGGATCGGCTTGGGCATCAGCGCCGCCGGATTGCTTGCCACCTGGTGGTTCCATCGCTGGGCGCGAAGCCCGCGCCGCCCGGACTTCGCCCGCAGGATGGACGACATGCTGACCGGCGGCAGCCTGCGCAAGGCGTTGGCGCAGGTCGAGGAACTCAAGCAGTTCGAACAGGAGTGATGACGCATCGATGCGACATCACACCTTCGCCGTCTTCCAGCTGCCGCGACTGAACAGCCACAGCGTGAACAGGCCGACCGAGGTTTCCGAGACGAACGCTGCCCAGAACACGCCGGTTTCCTTCCAGTCGAAGTGCAGGGCCAACAGCCACGCCAGCGGAATCTGGATCAGCCAGAAAAACACCAGGTTGATCCGCGTCGGGGTCACGGTATCGCCGGCGCCATTGAACGCCTGCACGCTGACCATCCACCAGCCGTAGACGTAGAGCGAATACGAGAGGATGCGCAGCCATTCCGCGCCGACCTTGATGACCGCGGGATCGTGGCTGAAGAAGCCCACGAGTTGCCGCGGGAACAGGAAGAAGCAGGCGGCGATCACCAGCAGATAGGCCATGTTGTACCAGCCGATGTGCCAGACCGCCGCTTCCGCGCGCGCCGGCTCGTTGGCGCCTAGGTTCTGCCCGACCAGCGTCGCCGCCGCGTTCGACATGCCCCAGGCCGGCGTCATCGTGAACATCATCAGGCGAATGGCGATGGTCGCGCCTGCAACCGCCGCGCTGCCGATGTCGGCAAGGATGCGCATCAGGAAGATCCAGGCGGTCATCGCCACGATCATCTGGCCGATCCCTCCCAATGACGTGCGCACGATGTTCCACAGCACCGTGCCATGCACGCGGATCTGCGAGGCCAGCACGCGGATGTGCTTGCCACCGCGCAGCAGCATCCACAACTGGAACAGCACGCCGCAGCCGCGCCCGATGTTGGTCGCCATCGCCGCGCCTTCGATGCCGAGCGCCGGCACCGGCCCCCAGCCGAGGATCAGCAGCGGGCACAGCAGGATGTTGAGTCCGTTGGCCAGCCACAGCACGCGCATCGAGATCGCGGCATCGCCGGCGCCGCGGAACACCGCGTTGATGACGAACAACAGCAGGATCACCAGGTTGCCGCCGAGCATCCACTGGGTATAGCGATAACCATGCGCCAGCGCCCAGGCATCGGCGCCCATCAGCCGCAGCAGGTCCTTCGCGAACACGATGCCGACGATCGCCACCGGCAACGCGACCAGCAAGGCGATGAAGATCGCCTGCACCGCGGAGACCGCCGCCTCTTCCTTTTTTCCTTCGCCGATGCGCCGGGCGATCACCGCCGTCACCGCCATCGCCAGTCCCATCGCCACCGCGTAGAGCAGGAACAGATAGCTTTCGGTGAGGCCGACCGTGGCCACCGCCGACGGCCCCAGCGTGGCGACGAAATAGATGTCGACCACCGCGAAGGTCGATTCCAGCACCAGTTCGAGCACCATCGGCACGGCGAGCAGCAACACCGCGCGACGCAGCGGGATCTTGGTGTAATCGGCTTCGGTGCCGCGGATGGCATCGCGCAGTTCGCGCCAGAGCGAATGCGACACGGGGATTTCAGGCGATTGCGTGGCTTGCATGCGGCCTCCGGACGATCCGGGCGATGTTACCTGCTAATCCATGACTGTTCGCCGGCCATTTCCGCCAGTTTCGCCACCGTGTTCATGTTGCGCGCCGTCCCCGCCTTCGCTGCCGGGATCTGCAATTTCGAATCGCGCATGCCGTCGGCATCGGTGTAGTCGACGTAGATTTCGCGCCGCCCCAGCGCCATGCGTTCATTGCGTTGGTTTCTGGCGTGCGTCAACGCGTCGGCCAGCGGGGCATCGTCGAGGAAGATCGCCACCACCCGATTGGATGGCGAATCCGCGAACGGATTGGCCTGCAACACTTCGCGCATTTCCGCGGCAGATCGCACCAGCACGCCCACCGGCTTTCCGGCGTACCCGTGCAGCGCCGCTTCCAGCGCCTTCTTCACCTGTGCCTCGGTCTTGGTGCTGCGCAACACTACGTTGCCGCTGGCGATGTAGGTCCGCGCATCGCGGAAACCCGCCTTCGCGCACAACGCGCGCAGGTCTTCCATCGGCAGTTTTCCGGTGCCGCCGACGTTGACCGCACGCAACAAGGCAATGAATGTGTTCATGCGTCCAGATTACCCGCGATCCGGGCACAATTTGGCCTGCCGCGCCGCACCTGCGATCATGGGCGATGGCCACGCCCGTCTCCTTCGCCGACCTCGCGCTCGATCCGTCCCTGCGACCGGGCCTCGACGCACTCGACTACACCGCGTTGACGCCGATCCAGGCGCAGGCCCTTCCCGCCATCCTCGATGGCCGCGACCTGATCGCGCAGGCGCCGACCGGCAGCGGCAAGACCGCCGCGTTCGGGCTCGGCCTGCTGCAGGGCATCGATGCCGGCACCGTGCAGACCCAGGCACTGGTGCTGTGCCCGACCCGCGAACTCGCCGACCAGGTCGGCAAGAACCTGCGCAAGCTCGCCACCGGCATCGCCAACCTGAAACTGTCGGTCCTGTGCGGCGGCATTCCGCTCGGCCCGCAACTGGCGTCGCTGGCGCATGCACCGCATGTGGTGGTGGGTACGCCCGGTCGCGTACTGGAGCTGGTGCAGAAGGACGCGCTCGACCTGCGCAAGATCCGCATGTTGGTCCTCGATGAAGCCGATCGCATGCTCGACATGGGTTTCGACGAACCGATCCGTGCACTGGTGAAGCGCACGCCGAAGGACCGACACACCCTGCTGTTCTCGGCGACGTTCCCTGAATCGATCCGCACGCTGGCAAGGCGATGCTGCGCGACCCGCTGGAAGTCAGCGTCGATGGCGGCGCGCAACCGGCTTCCATCGAAACGCATTTCTTCGAAGCCGAACCCGCGCGCCGCGCGCCGCAACTGGCGGCATTGCTGCTGCAGTTCCGGCCGGAATCCACCGTGGTGTTCTGCAACATGCGCCGCGATACCGAGGAAGTGGTCGGCTCACTGGCGCATTACGGCTTCAGCGCACTCGCCCTCCACGGCGACATGGAACAGCGCGACCGCGACGAGGTCCTGCTGCGCTTCGCCAATCGCAGCTGCAACGTGCTGGTCGCCAGCGACGTCGCCGCGCGCGGACTCGACATCGACGACATCGGCGTGGTGGTGAACTACGAACTGCCCACCGATGTGGATACATATCTCCACCGCATTGGTCGCACCGGTCGCGCGGGAAAGAACGGATTGGCGTTGAGCCTCGTTTCAACGCAGGAACGCGGACGCGCCACGCTGATCGAGGAACTCCAGGGTGTGGCGATCCGCTACGAGAAGGTCGCGCCGCTTGCGGGCAAGCCGCGCGAGGTGCCGCAGGCGACGATGACCACGCTGCGCATCGACGCCGGCCGCACCGACAAGCTGCGCCCGGGCGACATCGTCGGCGCATTGACCGGCGACGCCGGCCTGCCCAAGGACGCGATCGGCAAGATCGACGTCTTCCCGACCCGCAGCTATGTCGCGATCGCGCGCAACAAGGCGAAGCATGCGCTGGAACAATTGCGCGCCGGCAAGATCAAGGGCCGCAGATTCCGGGTGAATCCCCTGTAGGGACTGCAAGGCAGTACGATGCGTCCTACTGCCATGAGCCCGGGTTCCGCCTGATGTCGAGCGACACGCTTCCCATCGTTTCGGTGCGCAATCTCAGCAAGACCTACGCCTCCGGCTACCAGGCGCTCAGGGACGTGAGTCTCGACATCCGCCGCGGCGAGATCTTCGCCCTGCTCGGCCCGAACGGCGCCGGCAAGACCACCCTGATCAACATCATCTGCGGCATCGTCAACGCCAGTTCCGGAACCGTGCTTGCCGACGGCCACGACATCGTCCGCGAATCGCGCACCGCGCGCATGAAGATCGGACTGGTGCCGCAGGAACTGTCCACCGATGCCTTCGAGAGCGTGTGGGCGACGGTGCGCTTCAGCCGCGGACTGTTCGGCCGCCCACCCGATCCGGCCCATCTGGAAAAGGTGTTGCGCGCGTTGTCGCTATGGGAAAAACGCGACAGCAAGATCATGGCGCTCTCCGGCGGCATGAAGCGACGCGTGCTGATCGCCAAGGCGTTGTCGCACGAACCGCGCATCCTGTTCCTCGACGAACCCACCGCCGGCGTCGACGTCGAGCTGCGTCGCGACATGTGGCAGATGGTGCGCGAGCTGCGCGAAAGCGGCGTCACCATCATCCTGACCACGCACTACATCGAGGAAGCCGAGGAAATGGCCGACCGCATCGGCGTGATCCGCAAGGGCGAGCTGGTGGTCGTCGAGGACAAGCAGGTGCTGATGCGCAAGCTCGGCAAGAAACAGCTGACCCTGCAGTTGCAAGCGCAGCTGCAACGCATTCCGGAGGAACTGGCCGGCGAACCGCTGGAACTGGCCGACGACGGCAACGCGCTGGTCTACACCTTCGACGCCCAGGCCGAACACAGCGGCATCGCCACGCTGTTGCGGCGTCTCGGCGACCTTGGCATCGGCTTCAAGGACCTGCATTCCAGCGAAAGCTCGCTGGAGGACATCTTCGTCAGCCTGGTGCACGCCGATCCGCGCGATGGCGGCAAGGAGGCGCGCGCATGAACATCCACGGCATCAAGGCCATCTACCGCTTCGAAATGGCGCGCACCTTCCGCACCATCACCCAGAGCATCGCCTCGCCGGTGCTCTCGACATCCCTGTATTTCGTGGTGTTCGGCGCAGCGATCGGTTCGCGCATGGGCGCTGTCGACGGCGTCAGCTACGGCGCCTTCATCATCCCCGGCCTGTTGATGCTGTCGCTGCTCAACGAAAGCATTTCCAACGCCTCGTTCGGCATCTACATGCCGAAATGGGCCGGCACCATCTACGAACTGCTGTCCGCGCCGGTCTCGCCGCTGGAAATCGTGATCGGTTACGTCGGCGCCGCGGCCACCAAGTCGATCATGCTGGGCGTGCTGATCCTCGTGACCGCGCGGCTGTTCGTGCCATACCACATCGCCCATCCGCTATGGATGCTGTGCTTCCTGCTGCTGACCGCGGTGAGCTTCAGCCTGTTCGGATTCATCATCGGCCTGTGGGCGGACGATTTCCAGAAACTGCAGGTGATCCCGCTGATGATCGTGACGCCGCTGACTTTCCTCGGCGGTGCGTTCTATTCGATCAGCATGCTGCCGCCGCTGTGGCAGAAAATCGCGCTGTTCAATCCGGTGGTGTACCTGATCAGCGGGTTCCGCTGGAGCTTCTACGGGCTGTCCGACGTGAACGTGGCGATCAGCGTCGGCGCGACGCTGGGCTTCCTGTTGTTGTGCCTGCTGGTGGTGTGGTGGATATTCAGGACGGGGTACAAGTTGAAGGCGTGAGCTCTTCCCGCAGCGCCCGCGCAAAACCCGCGCCCTGCGCCGGGTCCACGCCCAGGTAAAAATCGGGCTCGATCAATTCGGCTTCCATCAGCAACCAGCCCCTATCCGCATCCGGCACCACGTCGATGCGCGCATAGAGCAGCGGCTCGGCGATCGCCGCCAGCACCTGCTCCGCCAATGCCAATGCACCGGCAGGCGGCTCCGACAACAGCGTGTACAGACCGCCGAACTCTTCCTGCACGCGGAACTCGCCCGCGGGTGGGCGCTTGTTGACCACGTGACTGAGGCGTCCGCCGAAATACAGCAGAGAGGTTTCGCCTTCCGTTTCGATGGTCGGGAGATAGGGTTGGACCAGCATCGACACACCGGATGATGCGACGAAATCGTCGCCGCGCTTCAGGCGTTGCGTCTTCCATGCACCACCGGAGACCACGGGCTTGACGATCAATTCGTCGGCGCCGGTTTCCGCGAACGCGCGATCGAGCACTTCCGCCGTAATCTCGTCGCTGCAGACCGACCGCGGGATCGCGATGCCGCGCTTGGCGAGTTCCAGCAGATAGCGCTTGTCGGAATTCCAGGCCAGCACGCGCGCCGGGTTGGACATCGTCACGCCTTCACCTTCCCAGGTCGCGCAGGCCTGCAACCAGCGCGAATGGTCCTGGTGATAGCCCCAGACGAGCAGCGGCAACACGCAGGCGTACCCACGCAATGCGGAAGCGTCATCGACATGCTGCGTCCACGGCGTCGGAACCCCGCGGATTCCGGCGGCGTCCAGCGCACGTTGAAGGCGCGCCAGCACTTTCGGCCACAGGTCCGGATACGCGACTTCCGCCGGATCCGGTGTAAGGATGGCGATGTCGATCATGCGGCCGCTCAATCCGCCATCGGCAACTTCAGCCCCTGCTCCTTCGCGCACTGCTGCGCGATCTCGTAGCCGGCATCGGCATGGCGCATCACTCCGGTGCCGGGATCGTTCCACAACACGCGGGCGATGCGCTTGTCGGCGGCTTCGCTGCCGTCGCAGACGATCACGACGCCGGAATGCTGCGAATAACCCATGCCGACGCCGCCGCCGTGGTGCAGCGACACCCAGGTCGCGCCGCCGGCGACATTCAACATCGCGTTGAGCAGCGGCCAGTCGGACACGGCGTCGCTGCCATCCTTCATCGATTCGGTTTCGCGATTGGGCGAAGCGACGCTGCCGGAATCGAGATGGTCGCGACCGATCACCACCGGCGCTTTCAACTCTCCGTTGCGGACCATTTCGTTGAAGGCGAGACCAAGCTTGTGGCGCAGCCCCAATCCGACCCAGCAGATGCGCGCCGGCAGGCCCTGGAAGCTGATGCGTTCGCGCGCCATGTCGAGCCAGCGGTGCAGGTGCGGATCGTCGGCGATGATTTCCTTCACCTTGGCATCGGTCTTGTAGATGTCTTCGGGATCGCCGCTCAGTGCGACCCAACGGAACGGACCGACGCCACGACAGAACAGCGGGCGCACGTAGGCCGGCACGAAACCGGGGAAATCGAAGGCGTTTTTCAACCCTTCGTCGAAGGCCATCTGGCGGATGTTGTTGCCGTAGTCGACGGTCGGGATGCCCTGCGCATGGAAGGCCAGCATCGCCTCGACGTGCGTGCGCATCGATTTCTTGGCGGCGTCGCGGACTTTGTCGGGATTCGCCTTCTGTTCGGCTTCCCACTGCTCGACCGTCCAGCCCAGCGGCAGGTAGCCGTGCACCGGATCGTGCGCCGACGTCTGGTCGGTGACGCAATCCGGGCGCACACCGCGCCTAACCAGTTCCGGCAGGATCTCGGCGGCATTACCCAGCAGCGCGATCGATTTCGCGACGCCGGCCTTGGTGTACTTCTCGATGCGGGCGAGCGCGTCGTCGATATCGGTGGCCTGCTCGTCGACGTAGCGCGTGCGTAGGCGGAAGTCGATGCTCGACTGGCGGCATTCGATGTTGAGCGAGGACGCACCGGCCAGCGACGCCGCCAGCGGCTGCGCGCCACCCATTCCGCCGAGGCCCGCGGTGAGGATCCACTTGCCGGCGAGATCGCCGCCGTAGTGCTGGCGCCCCATCTCGACGAAGGTTTCGTAGGTGCCCTGGACGATGCCCTGCGAGCCGATGTAGATCCACGACCCCGCGGTCATCTGGCCGTACATCATCAGGCCCTTGCGATCGAGTTCGTTGAAGTGCTCCCAGGTCGCCCAATGCGGAACGAGGTTGGAGTTGGCGATCAGCACGCGCGGCGCATCGGGATGGCTGGGGAACACGCCGACCGGCTTGCCCGACTGCACCAGCAGCGTTTCGTCGTCGCCAAGCGTCTTCAGGGTGGCGAGGATCTTGTCGTAGCACGCCCAGTCGCGCGCGGCGCGACCGATGCCGCCGTAGACGACCAGGTCCTGCGGGCGCTCCGCGACCTCGGCGTCGAGGTTGTTCTGCAACATGCGGTACGGCGCTTCGGTCAGCCACGACCTGCAGTTGAGCTGGCTGCCGCGCGGAGCGCGGATCTGCCGGGTGGGATCGTGTCGGGACGGGCGTGCCGAATCTGCCATCGCGGAACTCCTGCGGGTGCATGGTGCGGGGAATTTTCGATTATCGCACTCCCGCCGGCTGTCCCCCGGGGCGTGACTGCCGGCAGTGGAGCGCCGCGGGCGTCCGGCGTATGGTGTCGGTCCCACCCCGGAGCCCCGCCATGAAGAAGACCCTGCTTCCCTTGCTATCCGGCCTCGCCCTCGCCACCACCGTCTGCCTCGCCACCGCGAAGAATGCGCCCGCCGACAAGGTGCCCGCCTACGTCAAGGCCGCCATCGCCGATCCCGTGCGCGCCGCGGATACCAAGGACGACGCGCGCCGCCACGGCGCCGAGATCGCCGCGTTCGCCGGCGTCAAGCCCGGCGACAAGGTGCTGGAAATCGCGCCCGGCGGCGGCTACTTCACCCGCATCTTCAGCACTGTGGTCGGCGACAAGGGCCATGTCTATGCAGTGGTGCCGGAACCGATGCGAAAATACGCCGACGCCACGGTGAAGCTGCCGGACACCCTCAAGAATGTCGAAGTGCTGTTCCAGCCCGCCGATGCGCTCAGCGCGCCGCAGCCGGTCGACGTGATCTTCACCTCGCAGAACTACCACGACTATCCGGACAAGTTCATGGGCCCGACCGATCCCGCTGCACTGGACAAGGCGGCGTTCGCGGCGCTCAAGCCCGGCGGCGTCTTCATCGTGATCGACCACGCGACGGCAGCCGGCGTCGGCATGGGCGCGACCGAAACGCTGCATCGCATCGATCCGGCCACCGTGAAGCAGCAGGTCGAAGCCGCGGGATTCATGTTCGTCGACGAGAGCAACGTGCTGCGCAACGCCGCCGACGATCACTCGCTGAACGTGTTCGACAAGAGCATCCGCGGCCACACCGACCAGTTCGCCTACAAGTTCCGCAAGCCGATGAAGTGACGTAGTGCGATCACGCCCGTTGCCGCGGGCGTGATCGTTGGTCGGCGATTACTGCACGACCAGAAGCCAGCCCTTGCCCGGTTCCAGCGGAATCGCTTCGTCGCGCCTGAACGTGCGCGCGGGCTGGAAGCCTTCGATCGCCGATGCCGTGATCGTTGCCTTGGCCGGATCGATGCCCAGCCCCTTCCAGTCGATCTGCAACGGCAGCGACGTCGCCCGTGGCGACCATGACGCGATCGCAATCATCGCCTTGCCCTGGCGCTGATAGACCGTCGCCAGCACATCCTTGCGACCCGTTTTCACCGGCACATCGGGCGCCCACCAGCCGATCATTTCCGACTGCTCGATGCCGAACGCATCCCAGGCCTTCCACAGGTTGCGCGGATCGCCGCCGGTCCACGGCATGCGGTTGGTCATGCCGAACACCATGCCGCGCCAGGGATTGCCGCCATCCTGCAGCATCTCGCCCATCAGGCCATACGGAATGCCGGAGATCTCGGTGAGCCAGTACGCCGGCGACGTCTTCTGGTAGTCGAAGTATTCGCCGAACCACAGGCGATCGAGATACGGCATCTGCTCCATGTAGAGCAGCGCGCTGGAGTTCCAGCCGTCGCGCTCGTTGTACTGGTTGGCGGAATGGAGGTCGATCAGCGGATCGGGGCGATGCGCCGCCAGTGCCTTGCGCACGCGCTTCATGGTCACACGATCGAAGGCGACATCATCGAGATACAAACCATCGATGCCGACGTTGCGCGCCAGCCAGTCCATCCCTTCGATGTAGTAGTTGTTCCAGCGGCTGGCGCCGGAATTGATGATCGCCGCGTCGCGGATTTCCGGCACGTGCCAGGCCGCGATGTAGTCGCCATCGAGGTGTTCCTGCAGCCACGACCAGCCGCCGCCCTTGCCGGGACTGATGATTTCGTGACCAAGGCTTTCCAGCGCCGGCACTTCCGGTGCGCGATCGGACAATTCGCGGATCGTGTTGTAGATCTTGACCTTGACGCCGCGCGCGTGGGCGGCGTCGATGTAGGCCTTCATCTTCCCCGGTTCGAGGAAGGGATAGTTGATCCACGGATTGATCGGCGTGGCGTGGTGGATGTTGACCACGGTGGCGCCGACGCCGGTGATGTCGTCCAGCGGCGCGTACTTGTGGAAGTAGCGCTGCGAGAAATGACGCGGCGGATCGATGGTCTTGAACGGCGTGATCCGCAGCTCGATGTCGTAGCGCAATGTGTCGCCCGCCTGCATCGTGCGCGGCCCGCTGAAGGCCACCACGTCGTAGCGGTCGCCGTCGCGCGCCATGCGGATGCCGCCCTTGCCGCCGTTGTCCCAGGACAGCGGCATTTTCAGCGGCTTGTCGTGGTAGAAGTTGGTGTTGAGCGGACGTTCGTAGCGCTCGTCGCGCAGGCGGAATTCCATGCCGGCGTTGATGTCGCCGACCCAGGCGCCGTCCTGGTTCTTCTGCACATCCCACTTCCAGTCGAAGCGGTCGGCGGTTTCGTCGCCGGGACGACCAAGGCCGATCATGTAGCGCGCGGCATCTGCGGCGAAGGGAATCTCCAGGCGGATGTCGCGCAGCGAGGTCGCCTGCGTCGCCTTCAGCGCGATGCGGTAATGCAGGCTGCCGTCGGCTTCCAGCTCGCCCTGCACCTCCTGTTGCAGGGAACCGACGGTGGAACGCGCGTTCCAGCGCACGCGTGCCGGGCCGAGCGTTTCGACCCTGGGCGCCGACGCGGCAGTCGCGACATTGGCCTTGCCGTCGTCCACGACCAATCGCATTGGCGCGGCCAGCAAGGCCCGCGGCGTCTTGCCGATCGACGTCATGCGCGGCGTGAATTCACTGTCGATGGCGGTCGGCAAACCATCATTGCCAATGCGGACGTGGCGACCGAGGATGGCCAGCACATCGCCCTGCACCTGCACCGGCGTGTACGGCGCCACGATGCTGTCGTCCTGGTAGAGCGTCGAATCGAGCCAGCGCAGGCGGGTGAGATTCTGCGGCTGGTCATCGCCATGCGCGACGGCCTTGGTGGCGGACACCTCGACTTCGATCGGCAAACGCTGGCTGCCGGCATCGGTGGTCACCGTCGCAACGCCCTTGTAATGGCCCGGCTTGGCATCGGCGGGAATGTCGAGACCCAGCCATAGCGGATCGACCCTGCCCTGCGCGACACCGTGCCGCTGCGCGAACCGCTGCCCGGTGTAATCGATGCCACCGAGCACGAAGCGATGCAGCGTCGAGGCATCGATGCGCGCACCATTGGTACCCTGCAGCGAATCGAGCGCGATGCGCACATCGTTCAGGGCGCGCTTCGGCGTCCACAGTCCAAGCTGGAAACTGAGGAATTCGCCGCGCGATGCCGACAGGCGCAAGGGTTTTCCGGCACCGCGCATCGCCCAGCGCTGCGGCAGCTGGTCGAACATCCTCACCGGATGCGCGCGATCCTCGCCGAACAGCAGGAACGGCAACTGTTGCGCACCCTGCAATATCCGGGCGGTTTCCGCCGGCGACGCGACGCGTTCCATCTCGGTATAGGCATCGAACGGATCGACCGCTTCGTAGCCGGCGACCTTCGCGCGCGGCAACGCATCGAGTTTCGTCGGCGATGCCGCGCCGATGCGCGCCGTCCATGCCGATGCCGCGGTGTCCTGCCAGGCCTGATAGTTCAGCTTCGGATAGTTGCGACTGCCGGTCTGCTGGAACGGCTGGAAATAGACGAAGTAGCGACCCGCGCCCTGCGTCGGTTCGAACGCCAGCGTCGCCGAGAGCTGGTCGACATGGCGACGCAGCACATTGGCGATGGGATGGCCGGCGGAATCGGTGACGATGATGCGATGCTCGCCGATCGCGCGATCGCGCAGCCGCCACGGGATCGTCACCTGCACCGCCGGCGCAGCCGTGGCGACGTCCACCGCATAACGATGGTTGCCCAAGGCGTAGCGATCCCACTTCTCGACCGTCGTCGCGATCTTCTCGTCCTGCGCCAGCACGTCCGCGGGTGACGCGGCCGCAACGGCCAGCATCGCGAATGCGGCCAGCCGCTGCAAACGATCACTCATGACCTCTCCTCAATCCATGTCGCAGGAACGGGCGCGATGCGCCTGGAAGGCCTGAATCTGCTCAGGGCTGGCCTTGACCGGTTCGCTGCCGGAATCGAACACCACCCGCCATTCGCCGTCGGCGTTCTTGCGCCAGACGGAATTGAAGCGGCTCAGCATCGTCGTCGTGCCGCCCTTGCCGTCGGACACTTCGAACAGCGCCGGCCCGCTCGACCAGGCGATATCGCCGGAATTGGCGGCAACCACGTGGTCGGGATACCAGTCGAGTCGCCCTGCCTTGCCGGAAACGAGTCCCGCCCAACGCTCGACGATGCTGGCGCGTCCGTGCAGCGGCGACTTGCCGGTCACGCTGAATACCGCGTCGGGATCGACATGCCCGGCGAAGGCCGTCGCATCATGGCGACGCACGCTGTCGGCGAACGACAGCTCGCGCTCCCAGGCCGGACAGGCGATCGCACTGACCGCGGGAACCGCCGGCGGCGTCGCCTGCAGCGCCACCATCAACAAAACGGACACCATCAGCTCACTCCTGGATGCGAGAATGCCGATGTTAGGGCAATCCGGTTTCCCCATGCATCCGCAAGTCCAACCGTCGAACTTCTTGCGTTTTTTGTTGCTTGCCTGCCTGTTGCCGGCGGGTTGCGCCAATGTCCCGCACACGCCGCCGCGGCCACCCTTGCTGCTGATTTCGGTCGATGGACTGCGCACGCGCGACGTCACCCCGGAACTGATGCCGAACGTATCGCGACTCGCAGCCGATGGCGTCCGCGCGATCGACGGCATGCGCCCGTCGTACCCGTCGCTGACCTTTCCCAACCACTACACCCTCGTCACCGGCCTGCGCCCCGACCACCACGGCATCATCCAGAACACCATGGCGGATGCGACGCTGGGTGATTTCAAGGTGTCGGATGGAGCTGCAGTCGGCAACGGACGCTGGTGGGGCGGCGAACCGGTGTGGGTGAGCGTGGAGAACGCGGGACTCCATTCGGCGACGATGTTCTGGCCCGGCAGCCAGGCCGCGATCGCCGGCGTGCGTCCGTCGCAGTGGCGTCCGTACGACAAGTCATTCAGCGCCAACGCGCGCGCGGACATCGTCAATGCCTGGCTGGATGAACCGGCGGCGATGCGCCCGGCCTTCGTCACCGTGTATTTCGACGAGGTGGACGAGGCCGAGCACGACAGCGGCCCCGGCTCGCCCGAAGCGATCAACGCGCTGCATGAAACCGATGCCGCGATCGGCCGCATCATCGATGCATTGCGCGCACGCGGACAACTCGATCGCACCAATATCGTCCTGGTGTCGGATCATGGCTTCGCCAAGGTCCCGAAGGGACAGGTGGTGATCGTGGAGGATGTGGTGACGAAGGCGGAAGCCAGGGCGGTTTCGCTCGGACAGGTGCCCGAGTTCGCGCCGAACCCCGGTTTCGAAGCGGTCTCCGAACGCAAGCTGCTCGGCCGGCACGATCATTTCCAGTGCTGGAAGAAGGCCGATCTGCCGGCACGCTGGCATTACGGTTCAAACCCGCGCATTCCGCCGATCGTCTGCCAGATGGACGAAGGCTGGGACATGATCGCGCGCTCGGGCGCCGACAAACGTGCCAGCGAAGGCGACCGCGGCTCGCACGGCTACGATCCGGCGCTGCCATCGATGCGCGCAACGTTCGTCGCGCGTGGCCCTGCGTTCGCACATGGGGCAACGCTGCCGGTATTCGACAACGTCGATGTCTATCCGTTGCTGATGCGCCTGCTCGGACTCAAACCGCGCCCCAATGACGGCGATCCGCGCACGTTCGACTCCGTGCTGCAACCGCAGGCGCAATGAAATGAAGACGACGGTCCACTGGATGCATGTCGACAGCCCGATCGGCCAGTTGCTGGTCGCCGCCGGCGACGACGGCCTGCGCGCGATCGAATTCCCGCGCAACCGCCATCCGGTGAAACGCGACGATGGCTGGGTCGAAGCCTCGCATCCGCTGATCGATGAAGCACGGCGCCAGCTCGACGACTATTTCGCCGGAAAGCGCACGACGTTCGATGTTCCGCTGGCCCCGCGCGGCACGCCCTTCCAGTTGGCAGTGTGGCAGGCGTTGCGCGAGATTCCCTTCGGCGATACCTGGACCTATGGCGATCTCGCCCGTCGCATCGACCAACCCACGGCGGTGCGTGCGGTTGGCGCGGCGAACGGCCGCAACCCGATTCCGATCGTCATTCCCTGCCATCGCGTGATCGGCAGCGACGGCACGCTCACCGGCTTCGGCGGCGGACTGCCGACCAAGGAATTCCTGCTGCGCCTGGAAGGCGCCCTGCCCGCCTCGCTGCTTTAGCGCAGCGCGTCCAGTCGCGCCTGCAAGGTGTCGAGGCGCAGATCGCCGTGCCCGCCCGGTGAAACGCGCGCATCGAGGCTGGCTTGCGGATCGCGCTCAGCCCAACGCTCGGGATTCGCGGCTTCGCGATAGGCATCGCGGAACGGCAGGCCATCGCGCGCCAGTTCGATCGCGAGATCGGTGGCGTACATCGACGGCTCCAGCGCCTGCGCCATGTTCGCCTCGTTCCAGCGCAGTTCGCGCAGCAGGCCGGGCAACAGCGTCAACGCCTTCAGCCCGCGCCCGAAGCCGTGGAAGATCGCGCCCTTGCTGAACTGCAGGTCGCGGTGATAGCCGGACGGCAGCGACAGCAGGTGTTCGATCTCCGACTTGGCCGCGGCGACGCTGGCATAACTCGCGCGCATCAGTTCGATCACGTCGGGATTGCGCTTGTTCGGCATCAGCGAGCTGCCGGTGGTGTACTGCGGCGGCAACTGGACGAAGGCGAATTCCCCCGTGGTGAACAGGCTGAGATCCCATGCGAGGCGACGCAGGTCGAGCATCGCGCTGCCCAGCGCTTCCAGCGCCGCGAGTTCGAACTTGCCGCGCGACAGCTGCGCGCCGATCGGCGACACCTGCAGGCGACCGAAATGCAGGGCTTCGGTGACGTGGTCGCGGTCGAGCGCGAGATTCACGCCATAGCCGGCCGCACTCCCCAACGGATTGGTATCGACCAGTCGATAGGTATCCGCGGCGCGCTGGGCATCATCGATGAAACCTTCCGCCCAGGCGCTCCACCACATCGCGGTCGACGACACCATGGCGCGCTGCAGGTGGGTATAGCCGGCCAACGGAATCTTTTCGCCACGCGCGCGCTCCAGCGCGATGGTCGCGACCTCGATGCACAAGGCATGGACCTGGCGCAGGCGATCGCGCAACCACAGCCGCGTCGCCACCAGCACCTGGTCGTTGCGGCTGCGCCCGGTGTGGATCTTCTTGCCGGTCTCGCCGAGGCGTTCGATCAGGCGCGCCTCGATCGCCGAATGCATGTCCTCGTAGCGCTCGTCGAGCACGAAATCGCCAGCTGCGAAATCGTTGGCGAGCTGCTGCAGCTCGGCATCGATCGCATTGGTTTCTTCCGCCGTCAGCACGCCGATCCGCTGCAGCCCCTGGGCATGGGCGCGACTGGCCTCGATGTCGTACAGCATGAATTCGCGATCGAGGATCACATCGTCGCCGGCCAGGAAACCCTGGATGTCGGCGTCGACCTTGACGCCCGATTTCTGCCAGAGGAGATCGCTCATGCCCGGGCCTCGTGGGGAATGCCTTCAAGCTCGTCAAAGCCGAAGGCGAGATTGAGATTCTGCAGGGCCTGTGTCGCCGCGCCCTTGAGCAGGTTGTCGAGCGTGGACACCACCACCCAGCGCCGGCCATCATCGCCTGACGTGAACCCGCCGACATGGACGCCGTGCGCGTGCGCGATCCGGCTCACCCACGGCGCTTCGTCGAAGACATCGACCAGCACTTCGCGGCCATAGCGATCGCGATAGAGCGCCAGCATCTCGTCGCGGGTGAAGGCGCGATCCAGATGCAGGTTGGCCGTGATGGTCAGTCCGCGGAAATGCGGCGCGACATGCGGCATGAACTCGACCGCCGCACAGTGGCGCGTCACCTCGCGTTCGTGCAGGTGACCGGTCAACGCATACGGCATCAGGTTGTCGTGCAGCTTGACAGGGTCGTTCTTGTCGCTGGGCGTGGTGCCGGCGCCGGAATAGCCGGACACGCCGAAGCACTGCACCGGCCCGACCAGATGATCGCGCAGGGGTGCGATGGCCAGTTGCATCGCCGTGGCGTAGCAACCGGGATTGCTGATGCGGCGCTGGCCCGCATAGCTGTCGCGCGTCAGTTCCGGCAGACCGTAGTACCAGCCATCGTCGAAACGATAGTCGGCCGAGAGATCGATGATGACCGGATCGTCGCCGCGCTTGGCGATCTCGGCGACGCATTGCGCGGCCTTGCCGTTGGGTAGCGCCAGCACGTAGGCATCGACGTCCTCTCCCGGCAAGGCTTCGTGCGAGAGATTGCGATAGTGCAGGTCGCCATCGAACCCGACGACATGATCGGCCACGCGCTGGCCGTCGCGTTCACGCGAGGACACGAACCCGAGCTCGAAATGCGGGTGCTTGGCGACCAGGCGAATCAATTCCTCGCCGACGTGCCCACGCGCACCGACCAGGCCGATTTTCCTTCTTTTCCCGGAATCTCTCATGCCGGTTCTTCCAGCGTCGCCGGACGCGCCATCGCCTGCTCCACGCACTCGCGGATGGTGGTGAAATCGTCGACGCCGTACCAGTAGCACTTCCAGATGCCGTTCTTCAGGCTGCCGTCGGCTTCGGAATCGTAGAAGGCGTTGATCGGATTGTGGCGACGCGAGCGCCAGTACAGCGATGGCGTTTCCGCGCGCATCTGCTGCCACACCGCGCGACCGAGGCCCTCGCCCTGCGCGTCATCGAGCACAGCGAACTTGTCGAGGTAGGGGCGACCGCCATCGTCGGTGAGGATCACCGCAGCGCGATAGTTTTCGCTGACGTAGGCGCGCAGCAGCTTGGTGCGCTCGAAATAATCCGGCAGCAACTTGCGCCCGAACGCCGAATCGATCAGCTCTCGCAGGCGCGGCAGGTCGAGTTCGTCCCAACGCTTCGCCTGCAGCACGCGTTCGCCACGACGGACCAGTGTGCCCGAGCCCTTGTGGGTGAACAGCTCCTTCGCCAGTTCGGAAGGCCGCGTGATCGATACCGACGACGACAACGGCAACGCGTCGAGCAGGTCCTTGATCTGTTCGATCTTGACCCGCATGCCGCCGTGGATCCACGGCTGCGCCAGCAGATGCTCGTACTCGGTCGACAGGTTGATCGAATCGATGACGCGATCGTTGCCGTCGAGCAGGCCGCCGGTTCCCGTCAGGAACACGATCTTGTACGGCTGCAGCGTCTTGATCAGTTCATTCGCGGCCCAGTCGGCGTTGACGTTGACGATCTGGCCGTCGGCGGTTTCGCCCAGCGAGGCGATCACCGGGATCGATCCGACCTTGATCGCGGCGAGGATGCCGTCGGTATCGACGCGCACGACCTTGCCGACCAGTCCGTAACGCGCCTGGTCGAGGAATTCCGTCTCGAAGATGCCCGACTGGATCGAGGTCGCACGCACGCCTTCGGCCTGCAGTGCCTCGACCAGCTTGAGGTTCTCCTGGCGCATCACCCGGCGCACGACCGTCAGCACCGGCGCATCGGTGTAGCGCAGGCCGTCGACGGTGACCTTCTCGATGCCGGCGGCCTGCATCTCGGCATCGAGCTGCGGACCGGCGCCGTGCACCACGATCGGCGTCAGGCCGACCTGCTGCAGGAATGCCAATGACGACGTGAGTGCCTCGAGGTCGTCACGCAATACCGCGCCGCCGACCTTGACCACGGCGAAGCGCGCCGCGTCGAGTTGCGAGAAGCGCTTGAGGTATTGCTGGATTTCCTTGGTGCTGCCCATGCTGGACAACAGGCGGACGATGGTGGTGCGCAGATCGGTCATCGTGAGCAGTCGCAGATCAGCATGTTTCCGGAAGAGTCCCCCGATCGCCCCGCAGGACGGTCGAAGGCAGGGCAAGCGCGTTCATTTCAGTTCTCCATCAATCGGTGGTAGTTGGAAACAACATCGGACAGCTGTTGCAGCGACACCCATTCGTCGGCGGCATGCGCCTGGGCGATGTCGCCTGGCCCATAAACAATCGCGTTCATGCCGGCCTGCGAGAACAGCGAGGCTTCGGTCCAGAAATCGACGGCGGGACCGACCGGCAGTCGCAGCGATTCGGCGAAGGCCTGGGCGTCATGGCGACGCGCCTCCACGGCGTCCGCCGCGCCAGCCGGCAGCGACGGACCGCGGAAGGTTTCCTCGTAATCAACGCCATCGGCGGCAAATCCGCGGAAGTGCGCGTGCAGCGCGTCCATGTCCTGCGACGGCAGCGGACGGAAACCGAAACGCAGCTCCGCCTCGGGCGCGATCACGTTGGCCTTGATGCCGCCTTCGACGCGACCGATGTTGAAGCGCAGACCGCGCAAGCCGCCGAACTCTTGGGCATCGTGCGATTGCACGAACTCCAGCGCCTGCGATCCCCAGCGGATCGCCTGGTGCAAGGCGCTCGCCTGCATGGCCTGTGTGCCGGAGGCATGCCCCGCCGTGCCGTGGAACTGTATCCGTACCGCACTGATGCCGCGGTGCGCCAGCACCGCCGCACCCTTGGTCGGCTCCGCGACGACGACATCGCGGAAGCCATGATCACGCTGCAGGAACGCGGCGATGCAGCGCGGGTCGTTGGCTTCCTCGTCGGTGGTGAAGAGGAAGGCGGCGTCGCCCGAGGTCACATTGGCCGCAGCCACCAGACCGGCCGCCGCGCCCTTGATGTCGCAGGCGCCGAGACCGATGGCGCGATCCTCCGTCACCCGCAGCACGTGCGGATCGGCGCTCCAGTGCGGCGAATCCGGCACGGTGTCGAGGTGCACGTTGAACAGGAACTTCGGCTTGCCGCGTACTGCGAAGAACGACACCGCACCGGCGCCATGATCGATCACCTCGACATCGAAATCCGGCAACTGCGCGCGCAGGTAACCGAAGATGCTGTCCTCGATGGCGATCGCCCGCGGCGGATTGCGGGTGTCGAACGACACCAGCGCGGCGAGATGCTTCAGGGTGGCGGCGAACAGGTCAGACATTGCCGTCGTGGTTCACTTCCGCCCACAGCGTGCTGCTCATGCCGAACAGCTTGATGAAGCCTTCGGCTTCTTCAACGCCCCAGTCGGCCGACTGCGCATAGGTCGCGCCCTTGGCATGGAGGATGTGCGGCGAACGCACCTCCACCGCGTCGACGCGCGCACCGGAGGTTTCCAGCACCACCTCGCCGTTGACCTTGCGCTGGCTCGACTTGAGGAAGGCCTCGAGATCGGTCTTGAGCGGATCGGAATAGAAACCTTCGTAGACCAGCTCCACCCACTTGCGGGCGATCTCGGGCTTGAAGCGGTTCTGCTGCTTGCTCAGCACCGCTTCTTCCAGCGCGCGATGGGCGGTCAGCAACGAGATCAGGCCGGGCGCTTCATAGACGATGCGGCCCTTCAAGCCGATCGTGGTGTCGCCGGTGTACATGCCGCGGCCTACGCCATAGGGCGCGAACAGCGCGTTGAGCTTTGCCAGCAGCTGCGCGCCATGCATTGCGACACCGTCGATGGCAACAGCCTCGCCTTCGATGAACTTCAGCGTCACCCGCAGCGACTGGGTCGGCCATTCGTTGCGCGGCTTGCACCAGCCACGCGCGCCCTCGCCCGGCGCCTTCCAGGCATCGATCTCGCCACCGGACAGGGTCACGCCCAGCAGGTTCTCGTTGATGGTGTATTGCTGCTGCTTGGCGCGCACGCCGAAGCCACGTTCCTCCAGATACTTCTGCTCGTAGGCGCGGGTCTGGGTATGTTCCTTCTGGATTTCGCGGATCGGCGCGACGATGCGGTAATCGCCGCTGGCCTTCACCGCCAGGTCGAAACGCACCTGGTCGTTGCCCATGCCGGTGCAACCATGCGCAATCGCGTTGGTGCCAAGCGCATGCGCGCGCGCCAGCGCAGCGTCGACGATCAGATAGCGGTCGGACACCAGCAACGGATACTGGCCCTGGTAGCCCTCGCCCGCCCACACGAACGGCTTGACGAAACCGTCCCAGATCGCGGGGCCGCCGTCGACGGTGACGTGCGAGGCCACGCCGAGTTCCGCCGCGCGCGCCTCGATGAAGGCACGTTCCTCGGCATCGACGCCGCCGGTATCCGCGAACACGGTATGCACGTTCCAGCCGTGTTCCTTCAGGTAGGGCACGCAGAAGCTGGTGTCGAGTCCGCCGGAAAAGGCGAGGACGATGTCTTTGGAGTCGGAAACGCTCATCTGGAAATTCTCGGAATATGAAAAAGGTTATTGCTTCGCCAACGCAGCCATCACCGCCTTCTGCACGTGCAGGCGGTTCTCGGCTTCGTCGATGGCGATGCAGTTGGGCGAATCCATCACGCCGTCGGTCGCCTTGACGTTGCGGCGCAACGGCAGGCAGTGCGAGAACACGCCGTTGTTGGTCAAGCCCATCTTGCGTTCGTCGACGATGAAGTGCTTGAACTGGTCGCGGATCGGCTTTTCGCGTTCCCAGTTGCCGAAATACGGCAGCGCGCCCCAGCTCTTGGCGTAGACGACGTCGGCATCGCGGTAGGCGCTGTCGATGTCATGACTGACGGTGAGCGAACCGCCGCTCTCGGCGACGTTCTGCGCCGCCCAGCCCATGTAGCGCTCGTCGAGCAGGTACTCCTCGGTCGGGCACAGCAGGGTCACGTCCATGCCCATACGCGTGGCGATCGTCAGCGCCGAGTTGGCGACCGCGGTGTTGAGCGCCTTCGGGTGGTAGGTCCAGGTCAGCACGTATTTCTTGCCGCGCAGATCGGTCGTGCCGAAATGTTCCTGCAACGCCAGCGCATGCGCCAGTTCCTGGCAGGGATGGGTGATCGTCTCCATGTTGATCACCGGCACCGTCGAATACTTGGCGAAGCCGTTGAGCACGCGATCCTGGCGATCGATCGACCAATCGACGAACTTCGGGAAGGCGCGCACGCCGATCAGGTCGACATAGCGCGACAGCACCTTGGCCACTTCGGCGATGTGTTCCTCGGCCTCGCCGTCCATCACCGTGCCGAAGTCGAATTCGATCGGCCACGCGTCCTTGCCCGGCTGCAGCACCACCGCATGGCCGCCCAACTGGAACGTGCCCAGTTCGAAACTGGTGCGGGTGCGCAGCGACGAATTGAAGAACACCAGCGCCACGCCCTTGCCTTTCAGCGCATCGCCGAACTTGTGCTGCTTGTAGCTGGCGGCATCGGCTAGCACGGCGTCAAGCTCGGCGCGGGTCCAGTCCTGGGTATTGAGGAAATGCTTCATCGGAATATTCAACGGGAAGAAAATGACGGGGAAGAAACGAAAAAGCCCGGCGCGGGGCCGGGCTTCACTTGGCTGCTGACGCAGCGATTCGAACCGGCCGGAGTCAGTGCTCGTACGGTCGGCGCGCGCGCGACGTCATGCCGCTGGCCATGGCGGCGGCAGACAAATAGATGGCGTCGGTGCAAGTGCGCATCCGGCGATTCTCGCACCCCTTGTGGTGCACCGCAACCATGGTTACCCCTGCAACAACCGGCCCAGTGCCTGGCGGTAACGGGCCTCGATGGCTTCGCGGGCGACGTGCCGCCCCTCGGTGACCACCTCGCGTCCCGCCACTTCGACCCTCTTCACCGCGGGTCGATTGCCCGAGAACACCCAGCGATCAGCCACATCGGTGTCGGTGGCAGCAGCCAGGATCGGCGCCTCCGCATCCAGCACCACCCGATCCTGTTGTGCGAAACCGGTCGCCTGCGCGGCGCTGGCGGCGACGCCGGCCAGCAGGGTTTCGCCGACACTGGGCGACGCCGGGCCGATGGCGATGTTGCGGCGCTGGCGTTGCAGGCGCTGGCCGTATTCCAGCCAGCGCAGCTCCTCGATCGGCGACACCGAGATATGCGAATCGGAGCCGATGCCCCAGCGTCCGCCATGGTCAAGGTAGTCGCGGAACGGGAAGAACCCGTCGCCAAGGTTGGCTTCGGTGGTGGTGCAGATCGCCGCGGTCGCGCCCGACTTCGCCAGCGCGTCGATCTCGCCGGCATCGAGATGGGTCGCATGCACCAGCGTCCAGCGCGCATCGACGTGGGCATGATCGAACAGCCAGCGCACCGGACGTTGTCCGCGCACGGCGACGCATTCCTCCACTTCTGCCATCTGTTCGGCGATATGGATGTGGATGCGCGCATCATTCGGCAACCCGACGATGACGTCGTGCATCGCTGCCGCCGGCACCGCACGCAGGCTATGCAAGGCGCAGCCGACGCGCAACGATTCGTCCTCGTCCTTGCGCAAGATGTCGATCAGGCGCATATAGGCATCGACGTCATGCCCGAAACGGCGCTGGCGTTCCGACAACGGTCGTCCATCGAAACCACCGGTCATGTACAGGACCGGCAGCAAGGTCAGGCGGATACCGGTCTCGCGTGCGGCTTCGATCAGCGCGCGCGACATCGCCGCGGGATCGCCATAGGAACGGCCATCGGGCTGATGATGGAGATAGTGGAATTCACAGACCGTGGTGTAGCCGGCTTCCAGCATCTCCACATACAACTGCGATGCCACCGCATGCAGCGATTCGGGATCGAAGCGCGACGCCAGCGCGTACATGGTTTCGCGCCAGGTCCAGAACGAATCCTCGGGATGGGTCTGGCGTTCGCCCAGTCCGGCCATCGCGCGCTGGAAGGCATGCGAGTGGAGATTGGCGATGCCTGGCATCTGCCAGCCGGCGGACGTGCGTTGCATGAGGGCTGCGTTCGGCATCCCGGCATTGTGCCGGATGCCCGCGCGCACGTGCGAGAATGCCCGATATGGATCCGCAGCCGCACGCCCCCATCCTGCTCGCTTCGTCCGAGAGCTGGCGTCGGCGCATGGCGCTGTGGTGTGGCGCCGTCGTGGTCGCACTGGCGTCGATCCTGTTCGCCAAGGGCAGCGACGCCGCCTTCCGCGGTTTCATGTGGCTGCATCGCCATTGGCCACTGGCATCACTGGCCCTGCCGCCCCTGATGTTCGGTTTTCTGTCATGGATTACCGCGCGCGGCATGCAGGCCACGCGCGGCAGCGGCATCCCCCAGGTCATCGCCGCACTCGAGCAACCGGTCGAATGGCGCGAAGCGCAACTCTCCCCGAGGATCGCCTTCGCCAAGTTGGGGCTCACACTCGCCGGTTTGCTGGGTGGCGCGTCGATCGGGCGCGAAGGCCCGACTGTCCACATCGGTGCCGGGCTGATGCACTGGATCGGCCGGCGCTTCGGTTTCGATGATCCGCAACAGGGCGCGCGCTTCCTGCTGGCCGGCGGCGCGGCGGGAATCGCCGCGGCATTCAACACACCGTTGGCGGGCGTCGTGTTCGCCATCGAGGAACTCGGTGGCGCCTTCGAGCATCGCTTCTCGGGTACGCTGCTGACGGCCGTCATCATCGGCGGCGTGGTTTCGCTCGGTCTACTGGGCGATTACGTCTACTTCGGCCACGTTTCCACACGGATCGCCTTCGGCAGCGGCTGGCTGGCAGTGCCGGCCTGCGCAATCCTGTGCGGGCTCGCCGGCGGTCTATTCAGTCGCGCCCTGCTCGCATTGACCGCACCCGACACTCCGGTGCTCGGTACACTGCGCAGTCGTCATCCGGTCCTGCTCGCAATTGCCTGCGGCATCGCCCTGTCATTGCTCGGATATTTCCTGGGCGACGGCATCTTCGGTACCGGCTATGCGCAAGCGCGTGGCGCGTTGCTGCAACAGGACCTTCCCGGCGGCGGCTTCGGCATCGCCAAGTTGTTCGCCAACCTGGTGTCCTATCTCGCCGGCATTCCGGGCGGCCTGTTTTCACCGGCACTTGCCGCCGGCGCGGGACTCGGCCAGAACCTGGCGCCACTGTTCCCCGCGGCACCGGCATCGGCGGTGGTGCTGCTCGGCATGTGCGGCTACCTGTCGGGCGTGACCCAGGCGCCGCTGACTTCGGCCATCATCACCATGGAGATGACCGACAGCAGCGACATGTTGTTGCCGATCCTCGCGGTGGCGTTGATCGCGCGCACGACGTCGATGCTGGTCTGCCGGATGCCGGTCTACAAGGCGCTGGCACTGCGCCTGCTGCTGCAATCACCCGTGGCTTCAACGAAGACTACGCATGACTGATTCATCCGATAACGGACTCCTGATCGGGCCAACCCTCGCCACGCTGGATGATGATTCCGGCTACGGCCTGGTCGAGAACGGCGCACTGGCCTGGCGCGACGGCCGCATTGCCTACGCCGGATCGCGCGCAGCACTACCCGTGGAACTCTCCACCATCGCCACGCCGATCGAGGCGACGGGACTGGTCACCCCGGGACTGGTCGACTGCCATACCCACGTCGTCTTCGCCGGCGACCGTGCCGGCGAATTCGAGCTGCGCCTGCAGGGCGCGAGCTACGAAGAGATCGCCCGCGCCGGCGGCGGCATCCTCTCCAGCGTGCGTGCGGTACGTGCCGCCAGCGAGGAAGAATTGCTGGAAACCTCCGAGCCGCGCGTGCTCGACCTGATCGCCGACGGCGTGACCACGCTCGAGATCAAGTCCGGCTACGGCCTCGACTTCGACAACGAACGCAAGATGCTGCGGGTCGCGCGCGCACTCGGCGAGCGCACCGGCATCACCGTGCGCACCACCTATCTCGCCGCCCATGCATTGCCGCCGGAATACGCCGGACGCGCGGACGATTACATCGCCGCCGTGATCGACTGGCTGCCGCGCCTGCATGCGGAAGGACTGGTCGATGCCGTCGACGCCTTCTGCGAAGGCATCGGTTTCTCGCCCGCGCAGACACGGCGCGTGTTCGAGGCCGCGCGCGCGCTGGGTTTGCCGGCGAAACTCCATGCCGACCAGTTGAGCGATCTCGGCGGCGCAGCGCTGGCCGCGGAATTCGGTGGACTCTCCGCCGACCACATCGAACACACATCGGAAGCCGGCGTGCGCGCGATGGCGGAATCCGGCACCGTCGCGGTGCTGCTGCCCGGCGCGTTCCATGTGTTGCGTGAAACCAAATTGCCCCCACTCGAGCTGCTGCGTCGGTACGGCGTACCGATGGCCGTCGCCACCGACTGCAATCCCGGCACCTCGCCGTTGCGTTCGCTGCGCCAGGCGATGCAGCTGGCCACCATGCATTTCCGCCTGACGCCCGAGGAAGCCCTGCGCGGCGCGACCACACACGCGGCGCGCGCGCTCGCGCTGGCCGATCGCGGCATATTGCGCGTCGGACAACACGCCGATTTCGTGCTGTGGAACGTCGCGCAACCGGCGGAACTCTGCTACTGGCTGGGCGGACGCCTTGCGCGGTCCGTGTATTCCAACGGCAAACGCGTCGCCTGACCATTCGTCCCGACCTTGATGGAGATCGCACCATGAAACCCCTGCGTTCCCTGCTTGCCGCCGCCCTCCTCGCCGCATTGCCGACACTCGCTTTGGCGCAGGGGACGCCCGCTGCACGCAAGCTGGCGCACGACGCCATCATCGTCGATACCCATATCGACGGCCCCGAGATGCTGCAGGACGGTTGGCGCGATCTCGGCCAGCGCACCGATCGCGAATTCGACTGGCCGAAGGCGCAACAAGGCGGGCTCAAGGTCGCCTTCATGTCGATCTATACCTCGCCCAAGCAGGACGCCGAGGACAAGGCCTACCAGGTCGCCAACGCGATGATCGATTCGATCGAGGCGCTGGTGCAACGCCATCCCGGCAAATTCGCACTGCTGCGCTCGCCGCGCGATGTCGCCCGACGCAAGCCCGGCGTCGTGCTGCTGCCGTTCGGCATGGAAAACGGCGCACCGATCGGCAGTGATCTTCGCCGCCTGCAATTCTTCTACGACCGCGGCGTGCGCTACATCACCCTCGCCCACAGCGCCGCCAATCGCATCGCCGATTCTTCCTATGGCGTCGAACGCAAGTGGCACGGCCTCAGCCCCTTCGGGCGCGACGTGGTGAAGGAGATGAATCGCCTCGGCATCATGATCGATGTCTCGCATCTGTCCGACGAGTCGGCGATGGAAGCAATCAGGCTGAGTCGCGTCCCGGTGATCGCCAGCCATTCCGGCATGCGCCATTTCACGCCCGGCTTCGAGCGCAACGCCAGCGACGACATCGCCAAGGCGATCGCGGCGAAAGGCGGCGTGGTGCAACTGACGTTCGGCACCGGCTTCGTCAATCCCAAGGCCGCCGCCGACATGCAGGCAAGTTTCCGCGCCCGCGAGGACTTGCGTCAGCGCAACCTCGCCGCCAAGGCCGCCGGCAAACCGACCGAAGACGAAGCCGAATTCGGTGCGCGCTGGGATCGCGAGCATCCCTCGCCCAAGACCGATATTTCCGCCGTGATCGACCAGGTCGTCTATGCGGTGAAGCTGCTCGGCGCCGACCACGTCGGCATCGGCTCCGATTTCGATGGCGTCGACGGCAACCTGCCGACGCAGCTGCGGAGCGTCGCCGACTACCCGAACCTGGTCGCGGGATTGCAGGCGCGCGGCATCCGCGACGCCGACATCCGCAAGATCCTCGGCGGCAACCTGCTGCGGGTTTGGACGGCGGTGGAGAACGGCGCCAAGCGTTGATCCGCAAAAACGAAGCCCCGCATTCGCGGGGCTTCGTCATTGCAGCGTGTCGCCGGACTCAGGCCGACTTCGCTGCCTTCTTCGCGACCACCTTCTTGGCGGCGGCCTTCTTCACCGGCGCGGCGGCGGTGCCGGCTGCCTTGGTGACGGCCTTCGCGCTGCGGGCATTGCCGTAGCTGCTGCTGTAACGCTTGCCCTTGGCGGTCTTGCGGTCGCCCTTGCCCATCGTGTTTCTCCCGTTCTGTGGTGCCCGGAGACTCGACGTGCCCGCGGCGTGTGTGGAATGACCGGTGATTTTAGCGCGCTTCGGCCGCGCAGCACAGACCGGCGTCGTGGCGGCGGCTGGCGCGCAGGTTGGCCAGGTGGGCCGAGGCGACCAGCAGGCCGCCCATTCCCATCGCCAGCACGTGCCAGATCAGCAGGTGGTGGAGGCGCGGGACCAGGATTCCGGCCCACAGCACGAGGATGCCCAGCGCCATGGTCGCCGGGATGTGGTGCCGGCGGTGGCGGCGCCACGACGACAGCGTGCTGAGCAGCCCCACCACCGAAACGAAGAGGACGAAGCCGATTTCGATGCGATCGCCGAACCAGGCCGCCGCGCCCAGCGTCGGGATCAACGCCAGCACCAGCGGCGCCGCCAGACAGTGGATCGCGCACAGGAACGAACCGGTCGCACCGATGCGGTCGATCCAGCCGTGCGCGGCATCATGACTTCTGGCATTGGTGGCGTTCATTCACGCAACTATATAACATTCACTATTGAAACTATATAACATTTCAAATCACCCCATGAATGGTACTCCCATGACAGGATTCCCGCTGCGCCGCCGCCACCTCGTCCTCGCCTTGGCCCTTGCCCTAGCCAACCCATTGCTCATGGCCCAACAGGCCGCCCCGGTGGCAAGTCCCGGTCCCGCCGACCAGAACAATCCGCAGAACCCGGCCGACCCGCGTCACCACGACAAGAACGATCCCCATGCCGACGACCTCGGTCGGGTCGAGGTGACCGCCAGCCCGATCGGCAATCCGTTGGCCAAGCCGGTTTCCGTGCTGGCCGGCGAGAAGCTGGACGAGGCGCGCGCCGGCAATCTCGGCGACACCATCAGCACCATTCCCGGCGTGCAGAGTTCCAACTTCGGTGCCGGCGTCGGCCGCCCGGTGATCCGCGGCATGGACGGCCCCCGGGTGGCGGTGATGTCGAACGGCATGGCGACGCAGGACGTCTCGACCGTCAGCCAGGACCACTCGCCGGCGGTGGAGCCCTTCCTCGCCGACCAGATCGAAGTGTTGAAGGGTCCCTCCACCCTGCTGTTCGGATCGGGCGCGATCGGCGGCGCGGTCAACGTGGTCGATGGCCGCATTCCCGAAGCACCGATCGACAACGGCATCGAAGGACGCACCGAACTGCGCTACGACAGCGTCAGCCACGGCAATACCGGGATGTTCCGCCTCGATGGCGGCAACAGGAATTTCGCCCTGCATGCCGATGGCGTGCGTCGCGATGACGGCGATTACGCGATCCCGCACGGCACCCAGGCCAATTCCTACGTGCGCACCGGCACCGGATCGCTGGGTGCATCGTGGTTGGGCGACTGGGGCTTCGTCGGCATCAATGCCTCGCGTTATCTCGACAACTACGGCAATCCCGGCGAACCGGGCGAGCCCGGCGTGCTGGGCAGTGGCGTGCACCTGCAGATGCGCCAGGAGCGCTACGAATTGCGCGGCGGCCTGCCGAAGCTGTGGGACGGTGGCGGCCTGAAATTCTCGTTCGCGCACACCGACTACAACCATGTCGAATTCGAGGACGGCGCGCCTGGCACCACCTTCTTCAAGAAGGCCAACGAGGGCCGGGTCGAGGGATCGTTCGATCTCGCCGGATGGAAGAGCGCGGTTGGCGTGCAGGCCGGCGACAGCAGTTTCCGTGCGATCGGCGAGGAAGCCTTCATCTCCCCCACCACCACGCATGCAATCGGCGTGTTCGCGGTGACCAAGCGCAGCTGGAAACCAGTCGATGTCGAACTCGGTGTCCGCGGCGACGACGTGCGTTCGCGCACCAGCGATGGCCTGTCGGCGAAATTCCATCCGTTGAGCGCATCGATGGGTGCGAGCTGGAAATTCGCCCAGGGCTGGCGCCTCAACCTCAACCTCGACCACGCCGAACGCGCGCCGGCCGAGGAGGAACTGTTCGCCAACGGTCCGCACATCGCCACGCTGGCGTTCGAGCGCGGCAGCCCCGTGTTGCGCCGCGAAGCCTCCAACCAGGTCGATCTCGGCCTGAAGTATTTCTCGCGACGCTTCGACATCTCCGGCAACGTCTACGCCAATCGCGTCAACGGTTTCATCTACCTCGCCGACACTGGCGAAACATGGTTCTGGGACGGCGGCGAACGCGATCTCCCCGTGCGCCAGTGGACGCAGGCCAACGCGCGTTTCCGCGGCGCCGAAGCCGACGCCACCTGGCATCTCACCCCGGACCAGAACTATCGCTGGGACCTGCGTCTTTACGGCGACACCGTGCGGGCGACGCTGGCCAATGGCGACAACCTGCCGCGCATCGCGCCGTCGCGTCTCGGCGCGCAATTGCGTTTCGAACAGGGCGCGTGGCGTGCATCGCTGGGCGCGGTGCGGGTGAACGCCCAGAACCGCGTGGCGATTGGCGAAACCGCGACGCCCGGCTACACCTCGGTCGATGCGCATACGGCATATCACGTCGACGACGGTGGCCTGAGCTGGGAGATCTTCGCCGACGGCCGCAATCTCACCAACCAGGTCCAGCGCGTGCACACCTCGTTCCTCAAGGACGAAGTGGTGTTGCCCGGTCGCGGTTTCAGTATCGGCGTGCGCGCCTATTTCTGACCGCTGCAGGCCGCGCACAGGCCATGCACTTCCAGCGTTTGCGCCTGCGGGCTGAATCCCAGCTCGCGGGCCTTGCTGTCGAGGAGATCGACGATGGCGCGATCCTCCAGTTCCACTGCGCTGTGGCAGCGGCTGCAGATCAGGAACGGCACCGAGTGCTGCGCCGAATTCGGGTGGTGGCAGGCGACGAAGGCGTTGACCGATTCCAGCTTGTGGATGAAGCCGTTGGCGAGCAGGAAATCGAGCGCGCGATAGATGGTCGGCGGCGCCGCGGCGCCGGGACCGTCGCCATCGCGGACCTTGTCGAGCAGGTCGTAGGCCTTGATCGGCTGGCCGGCATCGGCGATCAGCGACAGCACGCGCTCGCGGATCGGTGTCAGCCGCAGTCCGCGCTGGCTGCAGGCATGCTGGACGGCAGCGATGAAGCTGCCGGCATCATCGACGTGATGCGAGGGATCGGTGCAGTCGTGGTCGTGGCGGCCCATGGGTCAATGATGGGGCCGCCACCGGTGTGACTCAACCCGGCCCGATTTTCCCCAGCGCGGCGTCGATGCGGGTCAGCGCTTCGGCCTGGCCGCACAGATAGACGGTGTGGCTGATGTCCGGGCTGACCTGCGTGCCGGTCACCGCGACGCGCAGCGGCTGGGCGACCTTGCCCATGCCGACGCCGCAGGCCTCGGCGACCTGGTGCAGCGCTTCGGCGACGGAAGCGGCGGTCCATTCCGGCAATGCAGCGAGACGACGGCGCGATTCCTCCAGCGCCGGGCGCGCTTCCGGCTTGAGGTGCTTGGCGACCGCGGCTTCGTCGTAGTGTTCCAGCGGTCCGAACCACACCGCAGACTTCTCGGCCATTTCCTTCAGCGTCTGCACGCGTTCGCGCAGCGCGATGACGATGTCGGCCGGCTTCGGTCCGTTGGCGAGATCGTAGCCCGTCTGCTGCAGGTGCCAGACCAGATGCTTGGCGACGGCGTCGGGATCGTCGTTCTTCAGGTATTGCTGGTTGAGCCAGCCGAGCTTGGCCATGTCGAGGCGCGCGGCCTTGGCGTTGACGTCCTTCAACTCGAACAGCGCGATGAGTTCGGCGATCGAGAAGATTTCCTGGTCGCCATGCGACCAGCCGAGGCGTGCGAGATAGTTGAGCAGCGCGTGCGGCAGGTAGCCGGCATCGCGGTACTGCATCACGTCGGCGGCGCCGGTGCGCTTGCTGAGCTTGGCGCCCTGCTCGTCGAGGATCATCGGCAGGTGGGCGAAACGCGGCGGTTCATGGCCCAGCGCGCGATAGATGTTGATCTGGCGCGGCGTGTTGTTGACGTGATCGTCGCCGCGCACGACATCGGTGATGCCCATGTCGAGATCGTCGACCACCACCGCGAAGTTGTAGGTCGGATAGCCGTCGCTGCGGAAGATCACCAGGTCGTCGAGTTCGCTGTTCTGCCACTCGATGCGTCCCTTCACCAGATCCTCGAACACCACGCTGCCTTCGCGCGGATTGCGGAAACGGATCACGCGGTTGGGATCGTCGCGATATTCCGCCTGCTCGTCGCGATAGCGGCCGCTGTAGCGCGGCTTCTCGCCCGCGGCCATCGCCGCCTCGCGCATCGCCTCGAGTTCTTCCTTGGTCTCGTAGGCGTAATAGGCGGTGCCGGCGGCGACCATCTGTTCGGCCACTTCGCGATAGCGCGCGAGACGGTCGGTCTGGTAGACCGGACCTTCGTCGTAGCCCAGTCCCAGCCAGTCCATCGCCTCGAGGATGGCGTCGATCGCGGCCTGGGTGCTGCGCTCGCGATCGGTGTCCTCGATGCGCAGGACGAACTGGCCATCGGAATGGCGCGAGGCCAGCCAGCAGTACAACGCGGTGCGCGCGCCGCCGATGTGGAGGTAGCCGGTGGGACTGGGAGCGAAGCGGGTGCGGACGGTCATGGGTGTGAGTACTAACCAAACCCGCGCATTTTAGCGCGACGCACCCAGCCCTTCCCGATCCTCGACTTCGGCCAATCCCCAGCCCAGCCCCAGCAAGGACATCACCACCACGACCAGGAAAAGGATGATGGCCGCAGGCGACGCATCGCGATGGAGCCAGTCCTGCCAGCCCGCGCGCAGCACGGGCGCCGTGCCGAGCGCCAGCCAACAGGCGATCGCTCCCGCGCACACGCCTGCCGCCGATACCCAAGACGCCGCACGACGGCGTGGGGGAAGAACCTGCATGACGCGCTCGCTGAAACCGCCGTCGGCGACTGGCCCGTCGAAGGCATCGCGCAAGAGCTTGTCGAGGCTGTCGTCGTTCTCGTGATTCATGATGTTTCTCCAGGATGTTTCGTGCCCTGCCATGCCGTCATCTGTTGCCTGAGCTTGGTTTTCCCGCGCAAGACATGCGTTTTCACCGTCCCCAATGGCATGCCCAGGACATAGGCGGCTTCCTCGTGGCTCAGGCCAAGCTGAACGCAATGCAGGAGTACCACCTGCTCCGCATCGGAAAGATGGCGCATTGCACGTGCGAGATCGAGTTTCAGGTCGGTCGCGTCCACCGGAGCCTGCAGCTCGTCCACGGCATCTTCCTGCGTTCGATTCCCGGTCCACGAAGATCGACGGCATGCCTGCAGGAAACAACTGTAGGCGATGCGATAGAGCCAGGTGGAGAACCGCGCATCGCCACGGAATTGCCCCAGTTTCTTCCAGGCCAGCAGGAACGTTTCCTGGGCCAAGTCGTCCGCCGTGGCGGCATCGCCGCGCAGCAATCGGCGCAATTGCGCGCGCACCATGCCCTGGTGGCGTCGCACCAGCTGTTCGAAAGCGCGCTGGTCGTTGCCCAGCAAGACCCTGGCGACCAGGGCCTTGTCGATGCCCGACTCCGCTTCGCGATCAGCCATGTGTCTCGTCGCGGCGGTTCAACCACCAGCTGGCGAGATAGCCCAAGCCCGTCATCAGCGGCAGCAGGCCGAGACCCCAAAGGCTGTGCAGGCTGTGGCCATCGGCCAGTTCGCCGGGCAAGGCGAACAGCATCAGCATCAACCCGAGGCCGCTGCTGATGAGCACCAGCGCACGGCGACGTTCGGAATAGTCGATGCCGGGCTGGATCAGGAGTTGCGTCGGCAGCTCCACGCCCTTGTCGGCGAGTTCAAGCAGCGCGCGGTAGCGTGCCTGCGTCTGTCGATGGCGATAGCGCAACACGATCAGGACGATCAGGACGGGCGCGCCCATCACGACCAGGGGAATCAGCATGATCGGATCCATTGTCTCTCTCCTTGCGGTTTCAGTTGTCGATGTTCGATCGGTTGCCGCCCTTCGCGCTCAGTGCCCCGCGCCTTCGGCAGCAAGCAGGTCGGCGATGCGCTCGGCGAAGAACCAGGACTGCCCCGGCCCTTGGTTGCTGGTCAATGCGACGGTTGCCCCGGTTTCCCAGACGATCGCCAAATTGGCATCCGTCCCCTCGATGCCGCCCGCATGGCCGCGTATGTGACGGCCACGGGAGACGCGATCGCCGAATCCGGCGGCATATCCCCCGGGGCCCGCAGGCACTTCATCGTCGAACATTTTCGCGAGGGTTGCAGGCGTGACCAGTTTGCCCGTGCGCAATGCCGCGGAAAACCGCAGCAGGTCGGCATTGGTGGAATACCCGCCGCCCGCCGGGCCGCCACGATAGAGGGTCTTGAACCAGTCCGCTTTCCAGGCGTCGGAGAACGGTCCTTCGCGGTAATAGCCGACGGCGAGCCTGGGCACGACATCGTCCAGGCTGTCGAAACCGGTGGCATCCATGCCTGCGGGCGCGAACACGTGGCGCTGCATGTAGTCGGGATACGTCTGGCCGGAAACACGCTCGATGATGCGGCCCAGCAACATGTAACCCGCATTGCTGTAGCTCCACTGTCCGCCAGGTTCGCTCGCCTTGGGCTGGCGGGCGATCAGGCCGAGATAGTCCGCGGGATCGACGAATTCCTCCCGGTGCTCGAAGAGTTCGGGAACAAGGAAATCCCCGAGCCCCGCGGTGTGATGCAGGAGTTGCCACACGGTGATCTTCTTCGCCGTCGCCTGGTCCGGATATTCCGGCACCCGCAACGCCAGCGTGTCGCTCCACGACAATTTTCAGGCCTCCACAAGCTGCGCAATGGCGACCGCCGTGAACATCTTGTCCATCGAACCGATGTGGAATTTCGTCTGGTGGTCCACCGGAACATCGAAACGGCGTTCGGCGAGGCCGCGGCATTCGTCGAAGATCGTTTTCGCGCCGTCCGACACCGTCACGCAACCCGAGAAATCGTTGCTGCGCACCAGTTGATCGAGCGTGGTGCGAATCAGTTGCGTCAATGCCCCATGCGTTGGCGCTTCCTTGGGCCAGTGCGCATAGAGGCCGGGGTCGTCCATGGCCACGAGATCGGCCTGCGCGAGACGATCGGGATGCGCCGCATCGGCGGTCAGCACCAGCAGCCCCTGTCGCGCGTTGCGACGCGCCTTCACCGCCACTTGCAACATGCCCGGTTGGCGCGGATCGGAACGTGCATCGACCACATCCAGTCCGCCGCTGTCGCGAGCGGACGAGGCCAGCAACGCGATGAATGCCTCGCGGTCAGCGGGCGGGATTTCGGTCGACAGGATCGTGGGCGCCCATTTCCGGATGCCGGCCGCGCCATCGCCGTTGACATGCCGGACCAGCTGACCGCCAAGCCTGCCTGCCGGGGTGTCCGGCAGCGTCGCGTTCCCGGCGGATGCCATCGCGGGGATGGCGGATAGAAGCAGCAATGCCTGGGCGAGCGCCCGCGGAACGGATGGCGTGCGGCCCGCGGTCAAAACTGGATCGGCATCGAACATGGATTTCCCCTTTCGGATTGGCTTTGGGGACTTGGATGCGGGGAAAAGCCGATTTGGATTCAAGGAGGAATAAAATCCCCCCATGACGACGCTGTTCATCTCCGACCTCCACCTCGATCCGGAGCGCCCCGGCATCACCGCGCTGTTCGGCGAATTCATCGATGGCGAGGCCCGCGGCGCCGATGCGCTCTACATCCTCGGCGATCTGTTCGAAGCCTGGGTCGGCGACGACGATCCCTCTCCGGCCGGCACCTTTGTCGCGACCAAACTGCGGGAGCTGCACGCCAGCGGTGTCCCGGTGTCCTTCATCCGAGGCAACCGCGATTTCCTCGTCGGCGAGGATTACGCCCGTCGCGCCGGCATGGCGATCCTGCCCGATCCCGCGGTGATCGACCTCCATGGCGAACCGACGTTGCTGCTGCACGGCGACCTGTTGTGCACCGACGACAGCGCCTACCAGCAGTTCCGCGCCCAGACCCGCGATCCGCGCTGGCAGGCCCAGTTCCTCGCGCAACCGCTGGAAGCACGCCTCGCCTTCGCGGCGCAGGCGCGCGCGGCGAGCAAGGTGCGCTACGGCGAACTGGTCTCGAGCGGCATGGCCGAAACCATCGGCGACGTGGCGCCGGCCACCGTGCAGGAATGGTTCAAGCGCTACGGCGTCCGCCGCATGATCCACGGCCACACCCATCGCCCGGCGATCCACGACGAAGGAAACGGCAATACCAGGATCGTGCTTGGCGACTGGTACGAGCAGGGTTCGGTGCTGCATGTTGATGGCGACGGCGTGCGCCTCGACATATTGCCGCTGGCGAAATAATCGCCTCAGTCCGCAGCCGCCAACAGGCTTTCCAGCTCTTCGGCGTCGAAGCCAGCCTGCGTCCGCGCCTCGATGTTGAACGGCTTGTGCAGCACGCCGCTGGCGTATTCCTTCAGCAATTCGCGGAAGCGCGATCGCGGCTCCACGCCCGCGCGCTCGCAATGCCAGCGATACCAGCGCGATCCCGCGGCGACGTGCGCGACTTCCTCGCGCAGGATGATTTCGAGGATATCGGCAGTCGCATCATCACCGAGCGAACGCAGCTTCACGATCATTCCCGGCGTCACGTCGAGGCCGCGCGCTTCCAGCACGCGCGGCACCAGCGCCATCCGCGCGAGGCCGTCGTGCGCGGTCTTCTCCGCCATCTCCCACAGGCCATTGTGGGCGTCGAAATCGCCGTAGTCGTGGCCGAACGCCCGCAGGCGTTCGCGCAGCATCATGAAGTGGCGGGCTTCGTCGTCGGCAACTTGCACCCAGTCGGCGTAATACCCCGCGGGCATGCCGCGGAAGCGATAAATCGCGTCGCAGGCGAGGTCGATCGCGTTGAATTCGATGTGGGCGACGGCATGGATGAAGGCCGCGCGCCCTTTGGTCGAACCGAAACCGCGACGCGGGAGATCGCGCGGATGCACCAGCTTCGGGGTGGTCGGACGCCCGGGCATGGCGATGGTTTGCGGTGGCGGCGATGGGTCATTCGCCGCCAGTTCGCCGCTTCGGAAGGCTGCCGCCAGCGCACGCGCAGCGGTCGGCTTGCCGGCGATGTCGCCGCAGTCGAGGACTGCCTTCGCTGCGGCGTGGAGATCGGCCATCGCGCGAGCTTCAGGCCCGGCGCTTGGCCTTGGCCTCGTCGGAACGCTGCGCCTGCAGGGCCTCGAAATAGCCATCGGCGACGCCGGTGACGTATTCGCCGCTGAAACACGAGGTGTCGAAGTGCATGCCGGCATTCTTGGGACCGGCCACCGCGCTCTCGAGGTCCTCGAGGTCCTGGTAGACCAGCCAGTCGCAGCCGATCAGTTCCTCGACTTCCTTCTCGCTGCGACCGTGCGCGATCAGTTCCTCCGGGTTCGGCATGTCGATGCCGTAGATGTTCGGATAGCGCACCGGCGGCGCGGCGGAGGCGAGATAGACCTTCTTGGCGCCGGCATCGCGCGCCATCTGCACGATCTGTTGCGAGGTGGTGCCGCGCACGATGGAATCGTCGACCAGCAGCACCACGCGATCCTTGAATTCCAGCGGGATCGGGTTGAGCTTGCGGCGCACCGACTTCTGGCGCTCGCCCTGCCCCGGCATGATGAAGGTGCGGCCGACGTAGCGGTTCTTGATGAAGCCTTCGCGGTACTTCACGCCGAGCACGTGGGCGATTTCCAGCGCGGCGTCGCGGCTGGTGTCGGGAATCGGGATCACCACGTCGATGTCGTGGTCGGGGCGTTCGCGCAAGATCTTCTCGCCCAGCGACACGCCCATGCGCATGCGCGCCTTGTGCACCGAGATGTTGTCCATCATCGAATCGGGACGCGCGAAATACACGTACTCGAACACGCACGGACGCGCCTGCACGTCCTTGGCGGTGATCCGCGCATGCAACTTGCCGTCCTGGGTGATCACCACCGTTTCGCCTGGCGCCACATCGCGCACGCGCTCGAAGCCGGTGAGGTCGAGCGCCACCGATTCCGACGCCACCGCATATTCGCTGCCGCTCGCGGATTCGCGCTTGCCGATCACCAGCGGACGGATCGCATTGGGATCGCGGAAGGCGACCAGGCCCAGCTCCATCACCATGCAGACCACGGCGTAGCCGCCCTTGACCCGGCGCATCACGCCTTCCACCGCGCGGAACGCCGACTCCGGCGACACCCCGTCCTGCGCGTCGAGCTCGTGCGCGAAGACGTTGAGCAGCACTTCGGAGTCGGACGAGGTGTTGAGGCCGCGGCGATCCTGTTCGATCACTTCGCGACGCAGGGCTTCGGTGTTGATCAGGTTGCCGTTGTGCGCCAGCGCGATGCCGTAGGGCGCGTTGACGTAGAACGGTTGCGCCTCGTCGCTGCCTTCGCTGCCGGCCGTCGGATAACGGCAATGGGCGATGCCCATGCGGCCGCGCAATTCCGACATCGACGCGGCGTCGAAGACATCACTGACCAGGCCCTTGCCCTTGTCGACGCGCAGCACGTTGCCATTGCTGGTGGCGATGCCGGCCGCGTCCTGGCCGCGATGCTGCAGCACCGTCAAGCCGTCATACAGCTGGCCGGCGACGTCCTGCGTCCCGACGATGCCCATGATTCCGCACATTTTCTTTTCCTCAGGGGCTGGGACGGACGATTCCGCTCACGCCAAGTGTGGCCTGCGCCCGCGCTTTCAACGCGTTCGCGGCATCGTGACCGACCACCGGGCCGAGGCGCACGCGCGTCAGCACGCCCTTGTCGGTCTTGACGGTATCGGTGGTGGCGCTGAATCCGGCGGCGCGCGCCTTGTCGCGCAACGCGGTGGCATCGGCGGCATTGGCGAACGCGCCAAGCTGCACCGCGAATCCTGTGCCGGAAGCAGCCGGCTTGTCGGCGGGTTTCGGCTCGGGCTTGGGTTGATCGGGTTTCGGCGGCGCCGGCGTGTCCTGGTGCTGTGCAACCGCCGGCTTGGGCTCCGTCGTTTGCACGGGCTTGGCCGGCTTCGCAGCCGCCGTGGGCGTCTTGTCGGGCTTGGCGACCGGCGCTGCCGGCTTTGGCGCTTCCACCGGCTTGTCTGCCGGCTTGCTGCTGGCGATCGGCGCGGTGGCGATGGTCGGGGCCGGGGCAGCCGTCGACGTCGAAGCCGTCGGCGCTGGCGCCTGCGTCGCATTGGCGTCAAGCGCGATCACCTGCGCCTTCACCTGCGGATTCAGCTGTACCGCCTGCACGCGCGCGACTTCGGCCGCCTCGCGGGTCGGATACGGCCCGATGCGCACGCGCCAGGCGTCGCGGCCCGCCAGCGACACCTTCTCGCTGTAGCCATGCAGTTTGATTCCGGTCACCGCCTGCACCACGCGGTCGGCATCGCTGCTGCTGCCATAGCTGCCGAAACTGACGGCGTAATCGCCGGCGGCGGTCGCCGGCGACGGCTTGGCGTCCGTCGTCGCAGGCGTGCCGGATTGTGCAGCGGCAGTCGTCGATGCGGCCGCGGTCGCCTGAGTGTCGACATTGGCCTGTGCCGTCGGCATGCCGGTCGCGCCATTGGCACCGACGGCCCCGGGCACATCGAGCGGCAACTCCTGCGTCTTCACCGTCGCGTCGGGCGCCTTCGGCGAATCCAGCGGCACGTCGGACACGCCACTGTCGGGCGCAGGCCCCTTGACCAGCATGGGCAGGAAGATGACCGCCAAGGCGATCAGGACGGCGGCGCCCCAGAGGCGCTGTTTCACGGGACGATCCATTCGGTGCGCGGGCTCGCAGCGAGTTTTCGCCAATTATACCGGTGCCGCCCCATCCACTTCCCGGCAGCCGGCTGAACGCAGCGCGTGCAAGGCGGCTTCGACGGTATGGAAAGAGCCGAAGACCAGCACGCGGTCGCCGGCCTTCGCGAGCGATTGCACGTGACTCAAGGCCGCCGCGACATCGGCATGGCGCGTTGCAGCGGGCAGATTTGCCCGCGTCGCCAGGACATCCGCGTCCTGCGCCCGATTTTCGACATCCAGCGCGGCCAGGTGCCAGCGATCGATCTCCGGCGCCAGCGCCGACGTCACGCCTTCCACGTCCTTGTCGGCCAGCGCGGCGTAAACCGCGTGGACCTGTCCCCGCTTCGGCTGGTCGCGCAACCATTCGGCCAGGGCTTTCGCGGCCTGCGGGTTATGGCCGACATCGAGCCGGTATTCGATCCCGTCGCACTCCAGCCGCTGCAACCGACCCGGCACGCGCGCCGAGGCAATTCCCTGCGCCCACGCGCTGCCGGGGATTTCCAGCGGCGATGCCCTCAACGCGGCGATCGCGACCGCGGCATTGCGCAGTTGCACCGGCGCGACCAGCTCGGGCAACGGCAGGTCGAGGATGAAGCCCGGTTCGCGCCACCGCCAGCCATCGTCGTCGCGATCGACGAAGAAATCGCAGCCCATCCGCAGCGCCGACGCGCCGATCGCGTATGCGCGTCGCAGCACGCTGGAGGGCGGCTCGTCGTCGCCCAGCACCAGCGGTTTCCAGGCACGCGCGATGCCGGCCTTCTCGACGCCGATGTCCTCGCGGTCCTCGCCCAGCCAGTCCATGTGGTCGAGATCGACGGTGGTGATCACGGCGACGTCGGGATCGACGATGTTCACCGCGTCAAGGCGCCCGCCAAGGCCCACTTCGAGGATGGCGAGATCGAGTCCCGCCCGTGCGAACAGCCACAACGCCGCCAGCGTGCCGGCTTCGAAATAGGTCAGGGAGATGTCGCCGCGCGCGGCCTCGACCGCCTCGAATGCGGCCACCAGGCCGGCATCGGAAGCATCGACGCCATCGATGCGCACGCGCTCGTTGTAGCGCAGCAGGTGCGGCGAGGTATAGGCGCCGACGCGCAGGCCCGCGGCACGCGCGATCGCTTCGATGAAGGCGACGGTCGATCCCTTGCCGTTGGTGCCGCCGATGGTGATCACGCAAGGCGCCGGTTTTTCCAGCTGCATGCGCGCGGCGACCGCGCCGACGCGTTCAAGGCCAAGCTCGATGGCGGTGGGATGTTGGCGCTGCAAGCGCGCCAGCCAGTCCTGCAGGGAATCACTCATGCGCGCATTATCGGGGCTGCGATGGGCCCTTAGCGAATTCGCCGCTATAGTCCGCCCTTCCCCCAGCCGCGGACCCCGCCATGCCGATCGCCACCGGAACCTTCGCCCTGCAGATGAAAATGGAACCGGGGCTCGATCTCGGCGATGGCGCGCAGACCGGCAGCTTCCGCTTCGACAAGCAGTTCAGCGGCGCGCTCGAGGCCACCAGCGTGGTCCAGATGATGTCCGCCGGCAATCCCGCGACGGGATCGGCCGCCTACGTCGCGATCGAACGCATCGCCGGCACCCTCGATGGCCGCAACGGCAGCTTCATGACCTGCCATCGCGGGATCATGGATGGCGGCGATGCCTCGCTCGAGGTCGACATCGTGCCGGGATCGGGCAGCGAGGGATTCGAAGGCATCCGCGGCAGGATGACGATCCGCGTCGACGCCGGCGTGCACCACTACGAACTGGATTACACGCTGTAAGTGCAAGTCGCAGGCGCCGGCTCAGTTGCCGGCGCGCACCACGAAATCGCCACGGACGCTGCGGTTGTTGCCGGCATCGAAGCGCAGCACGATACGGTCGCCGGCCTTCAACGGTTTCTTCGGATCCATCAGCATCAGGTGCAGGCCACCTGGCTTCAATTCGACGCTGCCATGCGCCGGCAGCACGAGCTTTGGCAATGCGCGCATCCGGCTGATGCCGTTCACCAGGGTTGTTTCGTGCAGGCTCGCGCTGCCATAGGCATCGCTGGCGACGGCAGTCACCGTGACCGCGGCCTCGCACGGATTGTCGATGCGCGCGAAGCCCGCATGCATCGGCATGCCGCCCGGCACCAGCCGGATCCAGGCATCGCGCACCACCGGGACACAGGCATCGGGCTTGTCGCGCGCGGACACGGGCAACGCGGCACAGGCGAGGATGGCGGCAAGGATCAGGCGGCGGCTCTTCATCCGCCTATGATACGTGCCTGACCTGTACGGATCGCTTCCATGCTCGAGCACCACGACACTGCCACTCTCCGCACCATCACGTTCAAGCGCGCGCCGGTCAACGCGCTGAATCCGGAATTGTGCGAAACGCTGGTCACGGCCTTCGTGCGGGCCGTCGCCGACGGTTGCGACGGCATCGTGCTGGCCGGTGGCGAGAAAGTGTTCTCGGCCGGACTCGACGTACCGCACCTGATGTCGCTCGGCAAGGATCGCGGCGCCTTGCATGCCGCCTGGGAATCGTTCTTCGCCGCCGCGCGCGCGATCGCCGAATGCCCGATTCCGGTGGTCGCCGCCATCACCGGTCATTCGCCGGCGGGCGGTTGCGTGCTGGCGCTGTGCTGTGACCATCGCGTCATGGCGCGCGGACCGTTCCAGATCGGCCTCAACGAAACCCAGGTCGGGATCGCCGTGCCGGAAGGCATCCAGCGCCTGTTGCGCCGCGCCGTCGGTCGCCATCGCGCGGAACAACTGTTGATGCGCGGGGCGATGGTCGATGCCGAGACGGCACTGGCGATCGGACTGGTGGACGAACTCGCCGCGCACGGCGAAGTCGTCGCTGCCGCGCACGCCTGGCTGTCCGGCCTGCGGGGTTTGCCGCGCACGCCGATGTTGCGCACGCGCGCGATCGCGCGCGCCGACCTCGCCGAAGCGCTGTCACCGCAACACGTCGATCTCGACGCGATGCTCGATCTCTGGGAACACCCGGACGCGCAAACCGCGCTCAAGGCGCTGATGGCGAAACTCGGGAAGTAAAACTCCGTCGTCAGTCGCCGCCGGTCGCGACCGGGCGCGCATCGTCGCTGATCCAGCCGCTCCACGAACCGGTATGGAGCTTGGCGCCAACCAGCCCGGCATGCGCCATCGCCAGCAGGTTGTGGGCGGCGGTGACGCCGGACCCGCACATCGATACCATGTCGGATGGCGTGCGCCCCGACAGCAATTCGCCGAACTCGACGAACAACTCCCGCGGCGACTTGAAGCGGCCATCCGCCGCGAGATTGCGCGCGAACGGGCGATTCACCGCGCCGGGCACGTGACCCGCCTTGCGATCCAGCGGTTCGACATCACCACGGAAGCGTTCGGCCGCGCGCGCATCCACCAGCAAGCCGCCATGCGCCAGATGGGCGATGACATCGTCGTGCGAGAACAACAGCGAACGATCGAACATCGCCGGATAAGGCGCCACCGCGCGAACCTCCGGCAATTCCGTCGTCACCGGATAGCCCAGCGCATTCCAGCGCGCGAATCCGCCATCGAGCACCGCGACCGCCCGATGGCCCAGCGTGCGCAACATCCACCATGCACGCGCTGCGAACATGCCCTGGTCGGCGTCGTAGACCACGACCTGCGTCTCCGGGGTGATGCCCCACGCGCCCAACGTATGCGTGAAATCGTCGTCGCGCGGCCACGGATGGCGCCCCTCGCCCTGCACGCGCATGTCGGACAAATCGCGCTCGAGATCGGCGTAACGCGCGCCGGGCAAATGACCCGCGCGATACATCGCCTCGCCAGCGGCCCGATCCGCCAGGTTCACGCGCGCATCGAGCACGACCCACGAAGGATCGGCGAGATGCTGCAGCAGGGTTTCGCAATCGATCAAGGTACTGAACATCGGCTTCACTCCAGTCGTTGCCGCAGGTCGTCCAGCATCATCGCGCTGGCGCCCCAGATGCGATGCGGCGACACCGATTGCGGCAGTCGGTATTCGAGGACATGGCGAACGGCATCGCCCATCGTCATCTCCACCTGCCCGAGGTTGGATGGATCGCGCAATGCATCGAACGGGACTTCGAAGGCCTCGGCGACTTCCTGCGGATCGGGACGGGAGACATAGGCCGGATCGAGCCAGGCAACGATCGGCGTCACCCGGAATCCGCTGACCGTCGCCAGCGGATCGAGCGTGCCCAGCGGATGCACCAGCATCGCCGGGATGTCGAGCTCCTCGCGGGTTTCGCGCAAGGCCACGGCGATCGCGTCGGCATCGCCGGGGTCGCGCGCACCGCCGGGAAACGCGACCTGGCCGCCGTGGTGGCGCAAGCCGCCATTGCGCAGGGTCAGCAACACGTTCCAACTGTCGTCGCGCGGCACCAGCCCGATCAGCACCGCCGCCTCGCGAAACGTCTCGATGCCGAACCATGCGCGCATCAGCGGCGCATTGGCACCCTCGCCCATCGGCAAGGCGTCGAGCGGGTGCAATACACGGCGCAACCGGCGCAACAACGCATCGTTGCCCGCGTCGAAAGTCATGCCCGGTCCGCCGCACGCGCCGGGATCAGCACATCGATGACATGCAAGCGCATCTGCGGCGACATCACGCCCCAGGCGGCGATCTCGTCGAGGGTGCGCAGGCAGCCTTCGCACAGGGCATCGTCGCCCATCTCGCAGACGTTCACGCAAGGAGACAGGATCGGCTGGGGCAACGCTGCATTCATCCCGCCATTCTCCCCCATCCGGCATGCACAAACGGAAACGCCGGCACTCGGCCGGCGTTTCCAGGTGTTGCAACGTCGATTACTTGACGCTGTTGAGCTTGACGTCGAACTGCACGGCGGCATTCGGCGGCATGCCAGTGCGCGGATCGGCGCCGAAGGCCTTGCCCGGCGGCAGGGTGATTTCCCACTGCGAACCGGCCGGCATCTGGGTGATGGCTTCGCGCAGGCCTTCGACCTGCACTTCGCTCAGCTTCATCGCCGGTGCGTCTTCCAGCTTGGCGTCGGCCGGACGCTCGCCCATGAAGAACGGGCCGGCGAAGGCGACGGAAATGGTGCTGCCCAGCGCCGGGCGCGCGCCGGTGCCGGCGGTGACGACCTTGTACTGGACGCCCGACGGCAGCGTCTTGACGCCCGGCTTCGCCTTGTTGGCGGCCAGGAACTGGTTGCTCTTGGTCAGGTTGGCGGCGGCGGCCTTGTCGTACTCGGCCTTGGCCTGCTGCGCACGCGCCTGCTGGCGGCGCTGGAAGGCTTCCATCACCGGCTTGGCCTGGGCCTCGGCCAGGGCGGGATCCTTCTTGGCGTAAGCATCCTGGACGCCCTTGATGGCCGAGTTGATGTCGATCTGCTCGCCAGTCTCCTGGACCTGCTGCAGCTGGCCGCCAAGCTGGTATCCGAAGATATAGCTGAGCTTGCCCTTTTCGCTGGTCATGTCCTGGGCGCTGGCTGCCCCGGCCGTCATCGTCAAGGCCGCAAGAACGGCGGCCAGGGTACGCATCTTCATCGAAACAACACTCCTAGTATGGTCTGGCGTCCCGACGGACGTCAGGAAGCGCGGGGTAGCATAATCGCCTACGGCCTGAACCGCGACTGTGGATGGACAGCGCGAACGGCCGGAAAGTTCCCATTCAGTCCTGAAGACCCCGCCCCATGACCACTTCCCCCCTCCTGATCGCCGACCAGGATTCGGTTCGCCTGATCCGGATCGACCGCCCCGACAAGCTCAATGCGCTGAATTCCGCCACGATTTCCGCGCTGGACACGGCGTTTGCCGAGGCCATCGCCGACCCCGCGGTGCGGGTGATCGTGCTGACCGGATCGGGCGCCAAGGCCTTCGTGGCCGGCGCCGACATCTCCGAAATGAATGGCCTGACCCCGACCGAGGGCCGCGACTTCTCCCTGCGCGGGACGCGGATGATGCGACGGATCGAGCGCGCGCCCAAGCCGGTGATCGCGATGGTGAATGGCTTCGCCCTGGGCGGCGGCCTCGAGCTGGCGATGAGCTGTCACCTGCGCATCGCCGCCGACAGCGCCAAGGTCGGGCAGCCGGAAATCAATCTCGGCCTGATCCCCGGCTTCGGCGGCAGCCAGCGCCTGTTGCGACTGGCGGGTCGCGCGGCGACGCTGGAACTGTGCCTGACCGGCGCGCCGATCACCGCCGAGCGCGCGTTGCAACTCGGCATCGTCAACCGCGTGGTGCCGGCCGCCGAACTCGAAGCCGAGACGATGAAGCTGGCGCAACAACTGGCGAAGGCGGCGCCGCTGGCGCTGCGCGGCATGCTCGACTGCGTGAACATCGGCCAGGACTGCGGATTGGAAGAAGGTCTCGAATACGAATCCGCGCAATTCGGCCTGGTGTTCTCCACCGACGACATGCGCGAAGGCACCTCGGCCTTCCTGGAAAAGCGCGCCGCGGAGTTCAAGGGGCGCTGACTCCGTGGAACATGCACGCCTGCACGAAGTCATCGTCGCGCTGCAGCGTGGCGACATCGACGCTGCACTGGATTCGGGATTGATGGCGGTCGCCTCCGGCGATGTTCTCGACCATGCCGACGTATCGGGCGACGATCGCGAACGCATCCTTGCCGCCGCCGCGAAACTGCGTTTCGCCTGGGATGCGCGTGAACGCTATCGCGCGCGACAACGACGCCTGGACGAACGCGCGCGCAAGCGCGAGGCGCGACGCACGCATGCATCACACGGGAATGACGAGGTGAAACCCGCATTGCCGACTGCCGCGGCGAACGCATTGGCGAAAGCACTCGCACGCGCGAAGGGGCAACACTGATGGCACAGATGACGCGCGCCGAGATCCGCGAGGCGTTCGAACGCTGGCGGCAACTCGACCCCGAACCGAAGACCGAGCTGCTTTACAAGACGCCGTTCCAGCTGCTGGTGGCCGTGGTGCTGTCCGCGCAAAGCACCGATGCCGGCGTCAACCGCGCGACGCGCACGCTGTTCAAGGCCGCCCCGACGCCGGAGAAAATGGTCGCGCTGGGCGTGGACGGGGTGAAATCGCATATCGCCACGCTCGGCCTGTACAACGCCAAGGCCGCCAACGTGGTCGCGCTGTCGCGGTTGTTGATCGAGCAGCATGGCGGCAAGGTGCCTGCCGATCGCGATGCGCTGGAAGCGCTGCCCGGGGTCGGTCGCAAGACCGCCAACGTGGTGATGAACGTGGTCTTCGGCGAACCGACCATGGCCGTGGATACCCACATCTTCCGCGTCGCCAATCGCACCGGCATGGCGCCAGGCAAGACGCCGCTCGCGGTGGAGCTGGGATTGCTGAAGCGCGTGCCCGGGGAATTCATGGCGCATGCGCACCACTGGTTGATCCTGCACGGGCGCTACACCTGCGTCGCGCGCACGCCGAAGTGCCCGCAATGCCCGATCCGCGATCTCTGCAAGTTCAAGGACAAGACGCCGGGTTGAGCGCAAAGGAAAACGGCGGCACATGGCCGCCGTTTTCCCTCCCCGTCCGTCAAGCCGGATCGATTACCACTTGATCTCGGTGAAGATGCCGAACTCGTCGGCCTTGGCATCGGTCTTCTGGCCGTCCTTGATGTCCTCGTGCTTGTACACCGCGGCCACCTTCACGCCCTTGGCCAGCAGGTAATCGACGCCGAGGTTGTAGTACTTGTCCTTCAAGCCCGGATCGAGCCAGCGGCTGACGTCGGACTGGTCGTAGCGACCGAACAGCGAGACCTTGTCGGTGAAGTTGACGTTGCCGAACAGCGACCAACCGCGGGCGCGGTCGCCGACGTAGGTCTTGAGGTTGGACGGCACGGTCGGGTTGTAGACCGGCAGGCCGTAGCCACCGACGGTCGACGGCGGCACCGCGCTGCCCAGCAGCACGCGATTCCAGTTGTTGGCCGCGAAGTACTCGCCACCGATGCGGAAGTGGCTGTTGCCGTAGGACACCAGGCCATCCAGGCGGTTGGCGCTGTGTTCGGCCGGCGTGCTGGACGGATAGGCTTCCTTTCCGAGCTTGCCGTGGTAACCGCCGATGCCGATGTTCAGGCCTTCGATCGGCGTCACGCCGACGCGCGCTTCAAGATCGACGCCCTTGCTGCGGCTCGGATTCTTGTAGCCGCCGCCGTTCACCGCCGACACGGCGTAGTTGAACATGCTGTTGTTGAAGGTGCCGAACACGTGCAGGCCCCAATCCGCCGAGGTCCCCGTCTTCAGGCGGTCGGCCAGGGTGTTCTCGACATAGCGATAGCCATAGTTGCTTTCGGCGTAAGGCACCCACGGCAGGTCGGCCGCGCCCAGGCGCACGGTGAAGGCGTCGCTGTACTTGCCCTGCACGTAGGCCTTCTTGATGTACAGCTCGGTGGCGCCGACGGCGCTGCTGTACTGGAAGTCGGTGGTGATGTTCGCCGAGTAGGTGTCGTTGAACTTGTGGTTGACGCCGATGTAGGCGCGCTTGACGTCGAAGCCGAGGCCGGAGGCGTTGCCCTTGCCGGCGAGGTTCTTGACGCCGTGGTCCTTGACGGCCTGGTTGGTCAGGTCGGCGAAGACCGTGCCGGTGACGCTGGTGTCGTTGACGAGCTTCTCGAGCTTGTCGGTCTTGGCCGTGCTCTTGGCGACGTCTTCGTTGGTCTTGGCCTGCTGCTCGTTGACCGTCGACTGGGCGTCGCTGCGCTCTTCCAGGTTCGCGATCTTTTCCTGCATCGCGGCGAGCTGGGCCTTCAGCGCGTCGATTTCGGCGCGATCGGACGAGGTGGCCGGAGCGGCGGTTTCGGCGGCGACCGGTGCGGCGGCCTTCTTCTTCACCACATGGCGCTTGCTCGAATGCTTCGTGCGCGGATCGGGATCGGCATGGGCCGCGGTGGCCGCGCCGAAGAGACTGACGGCGATCATCGCCGCGAGCAGGTTGGTACGCATGGACAGCTTCCTCATTGGGGAGATTGGCGAATGGCGTGCGCCGCGGCGATGCGCCGGTTCGGCGAGCGGTGTTAAGAATCCGTCATCGTTGTGACAAATTTGAGTCAGAAACGGAATGGATGTTTTTTCATGTCGTCATGCACTCGATATGCATGCGGCGTCACGTTGTCATTCGGATGAAATATTCGCGACGCGCGGCTGTCATCTTTCCATCATGAAATCGCGTCGTTCGATCCCGGCAACTCCGGCCGCACTCATCCAGTTCCAATTCCCAAGGGAGCACCACGTGAAGTTCACCTCGCAAGTCCGCCTGGCCGCCGGCCTGGCCATCGCCACCTGCGCCTTCTCGGCCCAGGCCACCGACGTCACCGGCGCCGGTTCCAGCTTCGTCTATCCGGTCCTGTCGAAGTGGTCGGCCGCTTACGCGCAGTCCACCAACAACAAGATCAACTACCAGTCGATCGGTTCCGGCGGCGGCATCGCCCAGATCAAGGCTGGCACCGTCGATTTCGGCGCGTCCGACAAACCGCTCACCGCGGCCGAGCTGCGCCAGTTCGGTTTCGCCCAGTTCCCGGTCGTGGTCGGCGGCATCGTGCCGGTCGTGCACATCCCGGGCGTCAAGGCCGGCGCGATGAAGCTGGACGGCGCCGTGCTCGCCGACATCTTCATGGGCAAGATCACCAAGTGGAACGATCCGGCGATCGTCGCCCTCAACAGCGGCCTCGAACTGCCCGACATGAAGATCACCGTCGTCCATCGCTCGGATGGTTCGGGCACCTCGTTCAACTTCACCAATTACCTGTCCAAGGTCGATGCCGACTGGAAGGGCAAGGTCGGCGAAGGCACCACCGTCAACTGGCCGACCGGCATCGGCGGCAAGGGCAACGAAGGCGTCGCCGCCTACGTGAAGCAGGTCAACGGCGGCATCGGCTACGTCGAATACGCCTACGCGCTGCAGAACAAGCTGTCCTTCACCCGCATGAAGAACGCCGCCGGCAACTGGGTGCAGCCGCGCGCCTCGACCTTCTCGGCCGCCGCCGACACCGCCGACTGGAACTCGGCCCCGGACTTCAACGTCATCATGACCAATGCCAAGGGTGGCGAGGCGTGGCCGATCACCGCCACCACCTGGGTGATCATGTACAAGAAGCCCAAGCGCGCGCCGCAGTCCAAGACCGCGATCGATTTCTTCAAGTGGGCGCTGGAGAACGGCCAGTCGCAGGCCGAGTCGCTGGCCTACGTGCCGCTGCCGGATTCGCTGGCCAAGAAGATCGAAGCCTACTGGGCGCAGAACATCAAGTAAGGCCTGCCATAGCCTGCTTGAACCCCGGGGCGCGGTCCGCAAGGTCCGCGCCTTTTTCATGCCTTTCATGACAGTCGACTGACCGCAGTCACCGCATTGTCACAATCCGGCGGTTTCATATCCGGACCCGACCCCACCGGAGTCTCCGATGCGCCCCGTCCTGCGCCTGACCCTTCTCGCCACCGCCCTCGTGGCCGTGGCCGCCTGCAAGCCCAATGCGCCAGCCACTGGCGCCAACGGGGCGGCCAATGGCGCCGCGAATTCGGCCGCCCAGGTCCAGGCCGGCGTCACCGGCGCGGGCGCCAGCTTCGTCTATCCGCTGATGTCGAAGTGGGCCGCCGATTACGCCAAGGTCAATGGTGGCCGCATCAATTACCAGTCGATCGGTTCCGGTGGCGGCATCGCCCAGATCAAGGCCGGCACCGTGGCCTTCGGTTCGTCCGACAAGCCGCTGCCGCCGGAAGAACTCGCGGCTTCCGGCCTCGCGCAGTTCCCCGACGCGATCGGCGGCGTGGTGCCGGTGGTCAACCTCGACGGCGTCGATGCCGGCAAGCTCAAGCTGACCGGCGCCCTGCTGGGCGACATCTTCCTCGGCAAGATCACCCTATGGAACGACCCGGCGATCGCCAAGGTCAACGAAGGCGTGGCGCTGCCCGCGGTCAAGATCAACCTGGTGCATCGTTCCGACGGTTCCGGCACCACCTTCAACTTCACCAACTACCTCTCCAAGGTCAATGCGGAGTGGAAGACGAAGATCGGTGAAGGCACCACCGTCAACTGGGCGGGCGGCATCGGCGGCAAGGGCAACGAAGGCGTGTCGGCCTACGTGAAGCAGCTCAAGGGCTCGCTCGGCTACGTCGAGCTGTCCTACGCGCTGCAGAACAAGATGGCGCACGTGCAACTGCAGAACGCCGCCGGCAACTGGGTGCAGCCGAGCGCGGAAACGTTCGCCGCCGCCGCGACCAGCGCCGACTGGAAGAACGCCAAGGACTTCAACCTGGTGATCACCAATGCGCCGGGTGCGCAGGCGTGGCCGATCACCGCGACCAACTTCATCCTGATGCAGAAGGCGCCGAAGAATCCCGCCGACCGCAAGGCCGCGCTCGACTTCTTCAAGTGGGCGTTCGAGCACGGCCAGGACCAGGCCAAGGCGCTCGACTACGTGCCGCTGCCGCCGGAACTGGTGCAGCAGGTGGAAGCGTACTGGGCCGGGAACTTCAAGTAATCGCGAATGAACTC